>JAUWCL010000017.1 GCA_030609325.1 Candidatus Krumholzibacteriota bacterium | reverse complement strand
AGCGGCAGCGCTGCCGGCGGCGCGAGCGGCCCGGACAGCGGAGAAGGGCCCGGGACGGAGCGCCGTATGGTCCTCGAGCAGAGGTTCAGGGTAGAGTTCGGGGTAGATCCGCAGTTTCTCGAGAAGCTCGAGCGGATACGCTCTCTGCTCTCTACGAAACATCACGCAAAGCTCAAGTTTGAGGAGCTCTTCGATATCCTGATGGACGAGTACATCGAACGTCACAGCCCCGAGGGCAGGATCAGGAGGAAGGCCGAGCGCGAGAAGCGAAAAATAGAGCGGCTCGACGTGGGACCTTCAGATAGACCACATAGTCCCGTTCGCAAGGGGCGGGGGACAACTCGCCATCCAACCTGAGGCTGTTATGCGCGAAGCATAACCGCCTGGAGGCCAAAAGAGCTTTCGGGGAAAAACACATGGAACAGTACTGCGATCCTTGAAGTACCGTGATCTACAAAGAACCGTGATCCATGAGGAACATGGACATAATGAGATAAATCAGGGAAATCGAACAGCAGAAATACCCTTCATATCTGAGCCTTAAGTGACTCAGAAGATGTCCGAAGCAAAGGTGCGATCGGAGAAAGCCTGAGTTTGTATGGATACCGAAGGGACCAGCCCGGATTGTTTTTAATCTTACCTAAAGAGACGCGTACTAGCGCAGTCCCATATCCTCCTCGGAGAATATCTCGGCGCTGAATATCTCTATGGTGGTGCCGGCATCCTTCCAGGCGCCGGGAGCGAGCCCGGCCTTGACGCATGTCTGGTCGAGAAAGGTGTTCCTGTCCCAGCCGTATTCGGCCGCCACCTGGGGAAGGAGCAGCCCCCGCCGGTCGCCTCCCGATATGATGATCCCGTGCCTTCCGACCTCGATCTCCGAAGTGTCTTTTGTCTCGCGCACCGGGCTGAGGACCGATATCTCGATCACCAGGTCGTCGACCTCTTCCTTAATGACCGGGTCGAATCTGTAATCGCTGAACGCCGCCGAGCAAGCCATCTCGCCGACCGTATCGAGGAGAGGCTTGACCGCATCGATATACCCGATGCAGCCTCTGAGCCTTCCGTTCTTCTTGAGAGTGACGAATCCTCCGCGCTTCTCCATGAGGATGGGCGATTCGGGTCTCTTGATTTCATCCGTTTCCATGCCGAGATTCTCGCGGATGACCGACCTGGCGTAACGCAGTAGGAATATCCTCGTCTCCCGGTCTACGTCGTTCCCGACGCTTTCCTCCTGGATGTACGACGAACCGCTCCCGCGGACTCCCGTGATGACGGCGGAGACGTAACCGACGACGCTTTCCCTGTCACCCGAGACGTCACCGGAATTGGCATATTTCAGCACCGTGCAGCCAGTGCCGCCGAGACCGGTCGAGGCTATCATCGCCGCCGCTGATGGCCCTCCGCCGCATGCCTCGGTCTTTCCCGCGCTGATCGAGCGCATGAGGCCTACGGCGTCGAAAGCCTCGAGCTTCTCGATGAACTCGCCGTCGAGTTTTCTC
The DNA here is from genome assembly GCA_030609325.1 of Candidatus Krumholzibacteriota bacterium. GTDB lineage: Bacteria > Krumholzibacteriota > Krumholzibacteriia > Krumholzibacteriales > Krumholzibacteriaceae > JAUWCL01. Next base: position 62,926 of record JAUWCL010000017.1, on the reverse strand, counting down.
GCCGAGGCGTCATCATGGAAATGGGACAAATCGGTACTGGCGACGATCAGCACGTTGCGGCCGTCGAGCGCCACCGCGAGGGCCTCTCCCAGGCCGTCCACTATATCGGCGGACTGGTCCCCCATCACTATCGGCACGATCCTGAAATCCCCCAGGGTGACCTGCAGGAAGGGGATCTGCACCTCGAGCGAGTGCTCGCCCCTTCCGCGTGGCCCTGTCCCGTGTCCGTCCGGCCCGATCTTTACGAGGTCGCTGCGCGAGGCTATCTCCTCGGAGAGATTTTTATCGATATCCACCAGGCCGAGCGGGGTCTCGTAGGCGTCTCCGTCGTAGATCGAGGCGAAGCGGAAGTACTCGACGTGGCATGGTGAGATGAGAACGACGGTCTCGAACTGGTTCTCCTCGAGGAGCGAATAGCCCCATGCCGCGACATGCCCGGAATACATATATCCGGCGTGAGGAGATATGAGGGCGAATATATCGCCCTCCAGGGCCGGTGGATCAGCCTCGCCGATGTATTGCTCTATCTCCCTGCGCAGCTCTTTCGGGTCAGAAGAATAGAACTGTCCGGCAACGGCCGGCCTCCGAATCGACTGTACCATGTCGCTTCCTTTCAGGCCGGCACCATCCGTGCCGGCCGCGGCGAGTGTCAGCAGAAATACCAGACCTACGGTCGCTGCGCGTATCGTCATGAATCTTTCCTCCACACTCCGGGCTGGGCGGTCCCGCAGAACCGGCACCTGTCTCCGTCCATCTCGATGGAGCGTATTGTGTACCCGGACCTGTCAATGATCTTCTTCGAGCATGAGATGCAGAATGTCGAGTTGGCATCGTGACCGGCCACGTTGCCGATATAGACGTAGTTCAATCCGGCGTCGAGACATCTTTTCCTTGCCGCCTCGAGCGAAGAGACGGGCGTGGGGGGAAGGTCGGAAAGGCGATAGGCGGGATGGAACCTCGAGAAATGGACCGGAACGTCAGGCCCGAGTTCGGCCTTTATCCAGGCCGCCATCCTGCCGATCGTCTCCGCGTCGTCGTTGAGAGTCGGTACCATGAGATAGACGATCTCGAGCCATACGCCACGGGACCTGATCTCCGCGAGGGAGCGCAGCACGGGGTCGAGCCTGGCTCCGCATATCTTCCTGTAATATCCGTCCTCGAAGGCCTTGAGATCGACCTTGATCGCGTCGACCGTAGAGCAGAGGTCGGCGAGAGGCTCCCGCTCGAGATATCCGTTGGTGACGACCACGCTCTTCACGCCTGATTCCCTGGCGGCCGCCGCTATATCCATAGCATATTCGATGAAGACGACCGGCTCCCCGTAGGTGAACGCTATGGAAGAAGCGCCCGACCGAACGGCCTTTTTCGCGAAGAATCCCGGACTCACGTTCTCAGTATCGATGTCCTCGGGAGAGGACTGCGCGATCTGCCAGTTCTGGCAGAAATGGCATATCATGTTGCATCCCACCGTGGACATAGAGAGGGAGATGGAGCCGGGCAGGAAATGGTAGAACGGCTTCTTCTCTATCGGATCGACGTGAAGGGCGCACGGCTTTCCCCATGAGAGGGAATAGAGGATCCCGCCGCGGTTTTCCCTGACCCTGCATGCGCCCCGTCTGCCGTCGGAGATCCTGCACCGGTGGGGACAGAGGGTGCATCGGACGCGGCCGCCCTCGAGCTTCTCCCAGTACTCCGCCGGATGAGGTTCGCCGTCATCGGCGAATGCCGCGCCTCCAAGGGCAGCACCCGCCGCTATCATTCCCGCCGTGCGGGACAGAAAATCTCTTCTTGATATCTTTCCGCGAGAATCGTTCATCACGCATTAAATATAGCAGAATATCTCAAAAGGTGATACTGAAGTTGTCCCGGTCTAACGCCTGAGGATCGCCGAGTATGCCCGGTGGATTTCAGCGAGCGTCCCATCGCTGATACGGCCGGCGTTTCCCCCGGAGATCGAGATGCCCCCGGCGGTCCCGTCCTCGAAACGGTAGAGTGATATGATATCGAGCAACTCGCCGGACCTTTCGCCCAGGGTGATCATGACGTCTGGCTTCGCCGCCGATACGAGTTCGCGGTCTGTCACGAGACTTTCGTAGGTTGCGGATCGCAGATACATCAGCAGATACTTCACCGCCTCCTGATCGACGGGCGTGCGGTCGTTCCCGCGCGCCATCCACACGCCGTCCTCCATACTCCACGAGGCGACGGTATCGGGGGTCTCCCACTGGAGGGCGGTGACCTTTCCCGGCTTGACGAGGGAGAGGCTCATGACGACGAGGCGGTCGTCCGTCCAGTGGAACGCATCGAGGAATCCGGCTTCTATCATCATCACCTTTCCGCGCCCCGACCTGATGACCGGAACGAGGGAGCCCCTGCGCTTGCCGAACGATATCCTGATCGATCCGCCGACGCCGGTCTTAAGGACGGCCGACCTGTGAGGATCGCCGATCCCGAAAGAAAGGGTGTCCGCCAGGGCCTCGGCGGCAAATTCGTATACGAGGGCGGTGGCGAGCCTTGTAACCCAGGGCTCGATGACGTTGCGGTCGACTGTCAGCGTCGAACCGGCAACTTTCCAGGAGCTTCCCGATCGCTGGAAGGCGAGAAGGTTACCGCCTGAGACGATGGAGAACGATGTGATATTCCTGTCGGTCAGGGCGATGAAGTTCTTGTCCCTCAGGTGAAACAGCCTCTTCTGCATCACGTTGTGGGCGAGCTCGCGGGTCACCACGACGTCCCCGGACGATCCGAGCGTCACATAAGATCTGAAGCTCGTGGGAGTCTTCTCGCCGACATGAACGGTATCGGTTCTTCCGTACCTTCCGCTATCGAGGATAACGGTGGCGTAGGGCGGAGCGAGCCCGTACTGGGAAAGGTCGGCCACGTCGGCGAATTCCTCGAGCTTCTGCCCGGGAGCAATCTGGCCGAGGAACATGTCGATGGTACTCTTCTCGCCGATATCGGTGACGGGAAATGTTATCATCCATCCGTCCCCGACTCTCTCCCACTGGATCGTCTCACCGTAGGGGTTGATGAAGGAGACGGCATCGATGTCGAGAGGGCCGTACGGCAGGAGCATCCGCGAGGATCTCTTCGCGTCGACCGCGTCACGGTGCTGCCTCTCCTCGACGAGGAAGAAATATCCGGCCACGAAGACGAGAACGGCGATGAGGATGATGAGGCTGCGGGCCTTCATATCGGTACCTCCACTACCGGACGGTTCTCTTTCTCCACGTGAGGGTTGCAGCTCCGGCGAGCAGTACCAGTGCGGGCAGGGCGATGACCGGGATCCAGAAGACGAAACGCCCCTGCGTAGCCGTCAGCAGGACGGGTTGCTGAAGGTCGTCGGTCGACCTGATCGAGATCATGTCTTCTGCCTCGGCGAGCCAGTGGACGGTGTTGAGCAGCAGGTCCTTGTTTCCCGAAAGGCGGAGATTAGAGTTCCCGGCGAAATCGCTGTCGCCGAAGACGACCATGCGTGATTCCGTGGCTGCGTATGCTGAGTCGGGGACGCTGGACGCGGGGACCCTCATGACCGAGGCGACCGCAATGTCGATCGGCCCCTTTAAGTCCTCGGAGGGCTCGTACTGAGTCTGGCCCTCGAGCAGAGTTGCCATGTCACTCTCGGAATAGGCGCCCTCGTTCGTCTTCGCGAGGACCGTTACCTCGAGTGTGGGAGGGAGATCCTTCAGCACGGTGACCGACCGCGCCTGCGGGAAAAACGAGAAATGCCTGAACCCCTCGGTTATCGGATGCTTGCCGTAACTGTTTACCACAGGAGTGAGAAAGTTGCCGGCTAGGAGCTTCCCCTGCCTGTCGACTATGACGTCATTTCCGAGGAGTATTCCGTAGGCGGCGAGTATTCCCTCGATGTTGGCGATCTCAGTCATCGGATCGACGAGGAAGAGGGTGCGTCCGCCGCCGGCCAGGTAGTCAAGGATCACGTTCTGCTCATGTTTGACTATGTCCTTCTCAGGCCCGGCGGAGACGAGGATGTCACACTCCTCCGGTATCTTCTCGGCGGCGAGAGCGACAAGGTCGCGTACCTCGAAGCTCTCGGTCCGAAGAGCTTCCATAAAGGCGCTGATGCCGTGGGGCCCCGTCTCGTAGACCGATTTCTCGCCGTGGCCGATGAGAAAGCAGACCGTTTTTATCCTGCCGGAAGTCACCCTGACGATGGCATTGGTCAGCCGGTCCTCGGCAGGGTCCTTGATCTCTTCGCGCGCCTGCCCGGATTCGATGAAGAGTACGCCGGTCCGGGTGATCCCGTAATTGCGCGCCAGGACTGGCTCTCTGTCGGGATCGATGAAGATGAAGGTCACGGACGGGTTGCACGCCGAATAACTCTCGAGCAGGTCCTGCAGCACGACCCTGTCCTGGCTCGTCTCCTTGTAGAAGCCAGTCAGATGCACCGGGGATATCAGGGCATCGAGTACCTTGTGTGTCTGGGGGGATAGCGAGAAACGCCGATTGCTCGTCAGGTCGATAGTCGCAGTGTGCCTGAATGACAGGGTCTGGAGGAAGATCAATATCGCGGCGACCGTCACGACCGAGAGGCCGGCGCCTATTCCGAATCGTGTGGTACGCCTGGATCCTTCCGATTTCTCCGAACGGTATCCGCCGGCAAAAGCCGCGATGGTGAGTGCCAGACCGAATAAGAGAGGGAGAACGGCCGGCCATCCGCTCGTGTAGAAGATCCCGTAGAAGATTCCTCCGATGACGATCAGGACGAGACCTGCAGTACTGAGAATTCTGTAAATTACGCTGCCCATCAGCTTTTCCACCTCGTCGATTCGAGCGACCTCACCGTCAGGAATAGGAAAAAAGCGGTGAGGAAGATGTAGTAGGTAAAGTCGCTCGTCTCGATCACTCCCTTTGAGAAAGATTCGAAATGATAGAGGATCGATATCTGCGCGAGCACCGCCGCGAACTTCTGGCCGACGAAAGGCGCGCCCCAGCCTATCACGAGAAAAAAGAGGGACGCGCCGAAGGTGGCCACGCCCGCGATGATCTGGTTTTCTGTCAGTGAGGAGAAGAAAGTCCCCATGGCGATGAAGGTCGCTCCCATCAGCAGGAGGCCGAGGTATCCGGTGATGATGGGAACGATCTCCGGCTCTGCGTAGAAGAAGAGCATCCCGGGGTAGAGCAGCGTGCAGCCGATCATTACGGCGTAAACGGTCAGCGCGGCGAGAAACTTGCCGGTCACCACGGAAATATCGGATACTGGAAAGGTCGAGAGGAGCTCGAATGTCCCCTGCTTCTTTTCCTCGGCCATCAATCTCATCGTGAGCAGCGGGAGCAGGAGCAGGATTATGATGCTGATGTTGCCGAGAAGCGGCCGAATCACCCCGTCGATGAGATTCAGGCCGCCCGGCGCGAATCCGCTCTGCATCGACTGCAGGGACAGCAGGTTGTAATAACGGAAGATGCTGAAGAAGAAGTACCCGGAGATAACGAGGAATATCGAGATGACCACGTACGCGGTCACCGACTGGAAGAAATATCTCAGTTCCCTGCCGTATATCGCGGAGGTCCTGCTCACGCGTCGCCTTCCTCGGTAACGAGCCTTATAAAGATGTCCTCGAGCGAGAGTTCCTCGCTGTAGATCTCGAGAAGGGGGATATCCTCCTCGATGAGTCTCCTCGCGAGAGCGTTGCGGATATCGGAATTGGAAGACGACTCGACAGTGATAAGTGCCGACCCGTCTCCGACCGGTTCCTCGATCCGGATCACGCTCGCTCCGTCGAGCGATGAGATGATACGTTCGGCATCGGCCGGATCGGCTGACCCCGCAATGCGGACATTAGTCATCGAAGATTTCTTGAGCCTGTCACGAAGGTTGTCGGGGGAGCCTGCGGCAACGAGGCGGCCGTTGTTTATGATTATTATCCTGTCGCAGACCTGGCTCACCTCGGGGAGGATGTGGGAGCTGAGTATGACGGTCCTGTCCCTGCCGAGTTCCTTGATCAGAGTTCTGATGTCGATTATCTGCCGCGGGTCGAGGCCGATCGTAGGCTCGTCGAGGATGAGCAGCTCCGGGTCGTTCACGATCGCCTGGGCGATTCCTACCCTCTGCTGGAATCCCTTGGAGAGGTTGCCTATCTTCCTGCGCCAGACTTTCCCGAGCCCGCACCTCTCGATGACCGAGTTCACCGAACCGTTCAGTGACTCTCTTTCCACGCCCTTGAGGCGGGCGGCGAACTCGATGAAGGAGCGGACGTCCATGTCGGTGTAGAGGGGATTCTTCTCCGGGAGGTAGCCGATTCTCTTCCTTACCTTCATCGAATCTTCCAGTATGTCGAATCCGAAGATTTCCGCGGTACCGGAAGAGGGGGGAAGATAGCAGGCGAGCATCTTCATCATGGTGGTCTTGCCGGCGCCGTTCGGCCCGAGAAAACCCAGGACCTCGCCTCTCTCGACGGTGAAGGCGAGGTTGTCCACCGCCTTCGTAACCCCGTAGTATTTTGAGAGTTCCCGTACTCGGATCAAATCCGTCCTCCACGGCTCAGCCGGTCGCACGCGCCTGCGCGCAGCGTCCATAAACTAAGTGCTTTCTCGAAACATGTCAATCGGCTATTGTTCCAGCCCTCAAGAGGTTATAGTATGGCGATGTAACAATTTCACCGGAAATTCGTACAGAACTGATAAGAACCGTAAACGAAATGACATTGAGAAAGGATTCCAGATGAGAAAGATCGTGGTGACAGTGCTCATAGCGCTGCTCCTGATGTCGTCCGCGGCTTCCACCGCCGAAAGGACCGAGGATGTGATCAAGTCGGTTGTATTCCCGGGGTGGGGGCAGTTTTCGACCGGGCGGTATACGAGGGGCGCGGTGATGATGGGAACGGCGCTCGTCTCGATCGGAGCAATCAGCGGGCTCACCTTGCAGTACAACCGGCACATGGATTCATACGAGGAAGCAGCGAGGGGGTATGCGCAGGCCACCTACATCGGGGACGCCGTCGAGTACTACTCGCAGATGACGGACAGCTGGAATGAGGCCGATGACACCTACAGGTACCGTAATATCGCAATCGGTGTACTGGCCGGCATGTACGTCTGGAGTATCCTCGACATCACGCTCGGTCCCGAGGCGAGCGTTTCTCCGGTCGCGATGGAGCTGAGGCCGGACGGTTTCATGATCGTGAAGACATTCTCGTTCTAGGAGGCGATGATGATGCTGAAGAAGATGATTATGGCATTGACGGTTGTCGTGGCGGCCGCTCTCGTCTCCTGCTCGAACAACCACGGGACGGAACCCGCGCCCTTCGATGTGGACGCCATGCCGATCCCGGCAGACCTGACGGTCACGCCGGGAACGGAGCAGGCGACGATATCGTGGAACTACCCGATGGAGAGTATGGGGGCGTTGGAGGAATTCAGGGTCTATTACTACTTTGCCCCGTTCGACGCGGTCGAACTGGCCGGGACGACGACCGACCTGACATACGTCGACACGAAGCTCGTCGGCAACGTGGAGTACTGCTACAGGGTGTCGGCGGTCGATACCTTCGGGATGGAGGGTTGGAGGTCCGGCGAGGAGTGTGCGGTTATCAATACACGGTAACTGTTTTGAGAATAATACTTATCAGGGGCCGGAAGAATTTCCGCCCCTTTTTTTTGCCCGCCGATTCTCCGCTCCGATCGACTAGCTGTGGCACGGATAATGCTCTAATAAACCCCGAAGGGGGAATTATGTCCATAAGCGATTCCGCATACAGGTCCGCCGCGCCGGAAGATGGTGCAGATATGGCAAACGGTAGATCGAGAGAGACGATCTACAGGGTCGTCCTCGAGGGGATAAAGCGAGAGATAGAGACTACCGATTCATTCGCCATCAAATACGGGATATTGACCAGCACGCCCGTTACCAAGATAAAGTTCATGCTTCGCAACCTTCCGAAGACTATCCTCGAGACGAAATCCGCCGAGAAGGCCAGAGGTGCCCTCGGGCTGATCGATGAGGCCGGAGGCGTAGGTCTGGTAGAGGATTACAATCCCGAAGAGGCGCCCAAGGTCGAGATCGCCGAGGAAGAACCGGTGATCGCCAACACCGGAAAAAAGAACTGCATCAAATGCGGCTTTCCCCTGAAGGAAAGCGACAGGTTCTGCAGGTTCTGCCATACGCCACTCGTCGAGACCCGGGGCAAAAAGAAAAATACGATCATGAAGGCGCGCGGAAAAAGGCGCCTTGTATCCCCGAAGATGCTGGTAATCTGCTGCGCACTGCTTCTGCTCGTCCTGCTCTGGGGCATACTGGCGAGGTAGCCCGTCTTAAAAGCCGAGTTCCTCCTCGCCGGGAGGGGGAGAGGCGAAATCCCTCAGTGATGCGAATGCCCTTATCAGCGAGGCCGGAGCCTCAATCACTCCTCCCTCGAGAATCGATCTTAACTGGAGGGCGTTGGCCGGCGCCTGACCCCTGAAATGATTGTTCGTGATAATGAAGAGCGAACCGACCCTGCCTATCATCTCGCCGGCACGTGTCGACCATTCATCCATCTCCTCTCGCGAATAGAGATAATCGTACCTCGCGTCACGGCCCGCGCCGCTGCGGAACCAGTCCTTCCTGTTCCTCCCGTGGAGACGGATGTACCCCGTGTCAGGATCGGTCACGTGTGACGACGGCGGGAGGGAATCGCCGATCAGCGGCTGGTCGATATTGCAGAACGCGAAGCCGCAACTCGACAGCTGGTCGAGTGTGGCGGGGTCGTCCCACGAGCCGTGTCTTAGCTCGACAGCAGCCGGACGGCCCTCGAAGAAGGGAGCCAGTCTCTCGAGATATTCTCTCGATTCGGGGGTGTTCCTGAAAGACCAGGGGAACTGGAGGAGAAAGGGTCCCGAGATACCCGCCTCGTGCAGCGGGGAGAACCGGCCAACGAACGCCTTCAGCTCGGCGGGTGCGTACTTCCTGTCGTGCGTGAACTTCCCGTTGACCTTGACGGTGAGCCTGAAACCGGGAACGGTCGAAAGCCTTTCCCGCCAGCTGGAGATCATCTTCTCCCCGGGGGTCCGGTAGAAAGAGCTGTTGAGCTCGATTACGTTGAAGTAGCGCGCAATGTAGAGAAGCCTGTCATACCCTGTGCCTGAAGGGTAGACAACCCCTTCCCAGTCGGCGTACGACCAGCCGGCGGGCCCGATGTAGATCGTCGGTTTCTTTTTCTCTGCTGACGTCATGGATCGAGTATCGACTCTGATAAATTCGTTTTCAACTGGAAAAAAACGCGCTCCGGGAGTATAAGGACCATGATGAAGGATACAGGGACATATGACAGAAAGCTTGCGGCGCTGACGGCAGTCGCCGTGCTGGCCGCCGTGCTGAGGTTCTTCCGGCTGGGTCATCAGTCGTTCTGGCTCGACGAGATCCTCACGATCGGATCATATTCGTCGCTGGAAGGAGGGATCTCCTACGGCGTCAAACTGTTGTGGGACGTTCACGGTCCGCTCTATTCGCTGGCGATGCATTTCTGGTCGATGGCATCTTCCTCTGAGGCCTGGCTGCGCGCTCCGGGAGCAACGGCCGGGGTCGTGACCGTGATCCTCATGTACTTCTGGCTCAGGCGCGAATCGGGCGAGAGCACCGCCCTGGCCGGCGCGCTCCTCATGGCTGTCAACCCTTTCAACATCTACTATTCCCAGGAGCTGCGGTTCTACTCGTTCCTCACGATGTTCATCGTTCTTTCCCTGCTCGCTTTCAGCCGCTTCGACGAGAATCCTTCGTTCCGGACCGGCCTCCTGCTGGGCCTGGTCCTCGGCCTCGCTTGCCTGTCGCATTTCATGGCTGTCTTCCTCTGCGCCGGACTCGCCCTGTATATGGCGGTGACGGGCAGGCTCAGGGGGGACTATCTGAGATACGGAGCGCTCGCCGCCTTCGTGACGCTTGTCATCGTCTCTCCATGGATATACAGGGAGCTTTTCTTCATCGGGAGGATACGGGCTGTGGAAGCGTCCAGTCGCCCGATCGTCTACAGGATGGAGGGCTCCGGCCCGTCGGTGCTGATGGCATATCCGTACGGCCTTTTCGCCTTCGCCATGGGATTCTCGTACGGTCCGGATCTCCGGGAACTCCATGAAGTTGCATCGGTCCCCTCCCTGCTCGGCAGGCACGGTCTGCAGATAGCCATTGCGGCGTTACTGTTCGGAGCTGCCGCGGTCGCCGGTCTGGGCAGGCTTTTCAGGGAACGCAGGGCAGCCCTCTATATCTGCGTGTTGTCGGCGACGATCGGACTCGTGACTGCAGCGGCGATCCTCAAGATAAAGGTCCTCAACGTGCGGTATCTCATGTGCGCGTTTCCGTTGCTCATCGCGATCATCGCACACGGGATCCCACGTGCCAGGACCGCCGGGGTCGCGGCGGCATCGGCCCTGTGTGCCCTGATGCTCTTTTCGGTGATGCATTATCACTTCGAGCCCAAGTACGCGAGGGACGACATCAGGGGCGCAGTCGAGATCATCTCGGATGCGGATATTCCCGGCGATGTCATATTTGCTCCGGGGATGGAGCCCGTGGTACGGTACTATTACCGCGGAAGCCGTCCCGTGGAATCGATCTACGCCGCGCATCTCGACCGCGACGGCATCGGGGTGAAACTCCGCCGGATGACGGAAGGGCGCAGGAGAGTCTGGTTGATCGGCTGCAGGGCGTGGGACACCGATGCCGAGGGTCATATCGCCGATTATCTCGAGACCGGTATGAGCCGTTCCGCGGAATATTCCCTGCCCGGGGTCTCGCTTGTCCTCTACGAGGTCCTCCCGGTCCCCATTGACACTCCCTGAAAGCGGAATATACTTGATAGTGAAGGGTGGATTGACAGGGGGTGATTTTTGTCCTTTCGAGTGGCACTGCAGCTCGGGAGGGCCGCGGTGTTTTTTCGTGATGATCGCTTCCATGTCATGGAGTCGATGTGCCGTAAACGGTTTCGGCGCATCATGTGTGGAAGACTCCCAACATCAAGGAGGGAGCGCAATGAGATACCTGCCGCTTCTTTTCGCCGTGCCCTTGCTGATCTTCGTCTCAGGATGCTCCTGTACTTCCCAGATCGAGAGGGAGGATCTTACCTCCATCGATGCCAGGGAGATATACATCGAGGGTCATCCCGAGAGCGCATTCCAGGAGAACATCCGGGAAGGCGAGATCGTAAGGGGGATGAACGAGGACGAGGTCATCGCCTCCTGGGGGATGCCGAGCGTCTACCTGACCTCTAGGATGAAAGACGAGGGACGCTTCATCTACTACATCCAGGACAGGGAAGCAAACTCGGTCCTCGTCTACATGCTTGATTTCGACGCGGACAACATCCTCTACGACTGGGATATCGACGAGAAGAGACTGTCCAGTTACAGCCTTGTCGGATACGAACAGCCGCCCGACTATTTCGGCGGTGAACCGGCGATTGACAAGAGCAAGAAATAGAACACCGGGGACGGGGTGCCCGCTGAGGGGTAAGAGGGCAGCCCGTCTTTTCATATCCAGCCTTTTGAATTGACTTTGATTCCGGCCTTTTCTATCCTCGACTCCGTCTGGATAACCGAACGTACGGAAGCCGAAAGGTAATACCTTTTAGTGAAAAACGACCGTGGAAGCAGAAGCGGAAGGAAGACCCGTATATTCATTTCGCGCGAGGGGGAGGGGGCCCGGATGAAATTTCCCGCCGATCTTTCCTGGGAACCGCCGGCGGATGTCATCGTTACCCTGGAAGAGGTGATCGTGATCGTCGATATCGCCGGTATGGACAGCGACTCGATCAACATCGTGACTGACGGCAGCAAGCTGAGGATAGGCGGCGTCAGGGGCAGCTCGTGCTGTGAGGGGAGGAAACAGTACCAGCAAATAGAGGTACAGATCGGAAGATTCGCCAGGGAGATCGACCTGCCGGTTCCCGTCGATCACGAAAAGACGACTGCGCGGTACGATCGCGGCATGCTGGAGGTCAGGATCGCCAGGACCGATCCCTCCAGCCGCGCCCGAAAGGTAGAAATAGAATAGAGGGCATATCCGCCAACGGCAGAGGTTAATGAATTGAACGAATCCGCGAGAGAGCACGATCCGGTAAGGGACATACCCGAAAAGCTCGCCGTCATACCGATAAACGACGGCGTAGTCTTTCCGTACATGCTCGTTCCCCTGATCCTTGCCGACGGGAACCTGATCAGCCTCATCGACGAGGCTCTCGGAGAGGTCAAGATCGTCGGCGTTTTCACTCAGAAGGACCCGTCGGAGCCCTCGCCCGGGCCTGACGGCATATACCATACCGGGTGTGCGATGCTGATCCAGAAGATGGCGAGATTCCCCGACGGACACATAAGGATCATAGGCCAGGGACTGACAAGGATAGAGGCGAAGAATTTCACGGACGATCCGCCGATGATGAGGGTGATCGTCTCTCCTCTTGAGGAGAGGGAAGGTGACAGGAGGAGATCCCGGGCGATGATGCTCAATGTCGCAAACGCCTTTTCCAGGCTCGTAGACGCCTCGGAGAGCTATCCCGACGAGCTGAAGGGTGTGATCGCGGGTGTGAGGGAGCCGGGCAGACTGGCAGATCTCGTGGCGGCCAACGTCAACACCGGCATTGAGGAGAAACAGGCCGCACTCGAGATGCTCGATCCCCTCAAACGGCTCGATCATGTGTACGGCCTGCTGAACAGCGAGCTCGAGATAGCTCGCATGGGAGAAAAGATCAGGCAGAATGTTCGGCACGAGATGGACAGGGAGCAGCGCGAGTACTATCTGCGCCAGCAGATAAAGGTCATACAGAAGGAGCTCGGAGAGGATGACGCATCGGTCGAGCTCGACGACCTGAGGGAGAGGATCGATTCGAAGGAGATGCCTGGGGTGGCCTGTACCGCGGCGGAAAGGGAATGGTCGAGGCTTTCGAGGATGTCTCCCGGCTCGGCGGAATATACGGTGGCGAGGACCTATATCGATTGGATCCTCGAACTTCCATGGATGGAACCGACGAAGGATTCCCTCGACATCGGGAAGGCCAGGCGCATCTTGAACAGGGACCATTACAGTCTCGAGCAGGTCAAGGAGAGGATCCTCGAGTACCTGTCCGTGAGAAAGCTGAAGAGGGACTCGAAGGGCTCGATCCTCTGCTTCGCCGGTCCGCCGGGGGTGGGAAAGACGTCTCTGGGCATGAGCATCGCCTCGGCGATGGGCAGGAAGTTCGTGAGGATCTCGCTCGGGGGCATAAGGGACGAGGCGGAAATAAGGGGGCATCGGAGAACGTATATCGGTGCCATGCCCGGGAGGATAATCCAGGGTATCAGGAACGCGGGGAGCAACAACCCCGTTTTCATGCTCGACGAGATCGACAAGCTCGGGAAAGACTTCAGGGGCGATCCGGCCTCTGCCCTTCTCGAGGTCCTCGATCCGCAGCAGAACGATTCGTTCGAGGACAACTATGTCAACATTCCCTTCGACCTCTCGCCGGTGATTTTCATAGCGACGGCCAACATCCGCGATACGATACCGCCGGCCCTGCTCGACAGGATGGAAGTGATCGAGCTGTCTGGCTACATCACTACCGAGAAGATAAAGATAGCGAGAAAGTATCTCTTTCCGAGGCAACTCGAGGAAAACGGCGTCCCGTCAGGAAAGTTCGGCATCACTGACGACGCGCTGAGGATAATAGTCGAGAGGTACACGAGGGAAGCCGGTGTCCGCAACCTCGAAAGGAAGATCTCCACCGTTACAAGAAGGGCGGCGAGGAAAATGGTCGAGGGTGGAAAGGGACCGTGGAAGGTCTCTTCGAGGAACCTCGAGGCCTGGCTCGGAACGGCCGACTATCCGGATCAGCAGATGCTCACGCGGCCCGAGAAAGGCGTTGCGACCGGCATGGCGAAGACCGCCTCCGGAGGAGTCATACTCTTTGTGGAGGCCCTCGGCATGAAGGGTGCAGGGTCCGTCAGGCTGACCGGGCAGCTCGGCGATGTCATGAAGGAATCGGCCCAGGCGGCGATGAGCTATGTCCGCGCAAACCTCGGAGAAGAGATGGAGGACGAGAAATTCTTTGAAAACTCCGATTTTCACCTGCATATTCCGTCCGGGGCGGTTCCCAAGGACGGCCCGAGCGCGGGGGTCGCGATAGCGGTCTCGCTCGCCTCGCTCGCAATGGGAAGAAAGATCAGAAACGATGTTGCGATGACTGGCGAGATAACGCTGACCGGAAAAGTGCTGCCCGTTGGAGCCATCAGGGACAAGGTGATCGCCGCTCACAGTGCGGGGATTAGGGAAGTGATCCTTCCAGCCTCGAATAGGAAGGACCTGGATGATATTCCCACAGCCATCAGGAAGGGTATAAGGTTCGATTTCATCGATACCGTCGACAAGGGGATATCGATAGCGCTCGCAGGCGACGGCGGGAAGGGATCCGCCAGAAAGGCCGGGAGAAGAAATGCGAAGAGATAGCGGCGAAAGACAGATCGTGCCGAAAATAGTCTCGTATTTCCTCAAGCGTACGGGCAAGGAGGAACCTTTCGCTCTTCCGGGGGGCATCACCGGGTCCACCAGGCTGCTGTTCATAGATTCCGGCGACGCGACCGACATGCTCTTTGCCGCTCCAGTGGCAAACTGGTTCCACGATCGCTTCCCGGGAATAAGGACGACCCTGCTCGTAAACTCGGACGATTCCGACATCGCCAGGAGCACTTTCAGGGTCCATTCGATACTGACGTACAACAGAAAACAGCTGAGATTTCTCACAGCCGACTACTATGCCCTCGTCCGCAAGCTCCGTCAGCAGCACATCGACACGGTGATACTGCTGAGCAGAGGCATCTCGTTGGAGAGGCACACTCTCGCCTTCGCGTCTGGTGCGTCGATGAGGATAGGGTTCCACCATCAGTTGGCCTTTCCCTTCATCAACCTCGAGGTGAGAATATCATCACGCGGATACGAGGGTGAGAGGATGGTCCGGCTGATAGAGTCCCTCGGGCTTCCTACCGGAGAGGTGCAGAGGGATATCATCCTGCCGCAGGCCGACCTGAATCACGCAAGGCAGCTGATCCATTTCAGGAAGCCGGAGAAGGGCGTCATCACCGTCGGGATCGATCCAGGCAGGAGCAAGAGCAGGCACAGGGTCATACCCGAGATCATCGCCTATCTGGCCAACAATCTCGCCGGGCGGATGAAGGTCAAGTTCCTCGTGCTGACCGATCCCTGGGACGAGAAGCTCGTGCAGAAGATCTCGGGGGAGCTGAAGGGCGAGGTCATCGACCTGGTCCCGACGAACGCCGGAGAGACTCTCGCTCTTCTGTCGCAGTGCGACCTATTCATTTCCGGAAATACGAACCTCTTCCATTTCGCTTCCGCGATGAAGGTCCCGACAATAGGACTGTTCACGAAATATGACGGGAAGTCCTGGATCCCGGAGAACATGCCCAACGTCAGGATATTCAAGGGGACCAGGGGAGAGAAGCTTTCGCTCAAGAGCTTCTTCGGCAAGGTGGAAGAGGTCCTCGCGACGGGCGAGGAGATAACCGTCTAGAAACAGCGCGGAGACCAAGCGATGAACGGCCAGAACCCGGCACGCACATATCCCAGATTACTCGGCTATCTCCGGCCATGGTGGAAGAGGGCAGTGATCCTCTTCATATGCACGACCATATTTGCCTCGCTCAGCGGAGTATCGCTTACACTGATACCGCCCTTCCTCAACATAGTTTTCTCGACGGAGCCCGCTCCGGTCGAAGAGAGAGATGAAGGGGACCATGGCTCGCCGCTTATACCCGACGGAATCGAGACGCAGATGGACGGCCTGCGAAGACAGGCCACCCGGATAATATACCGGGGCACTCCGACGGAGCGTCTCGCGAGATTCTGTATGATATTCCTCGCGCTGATGATAGTGAAGAACGTCTTTGGATATTTCGGGATGTACCTGACCGTCTTTCTCGAGCAGTCGATACTCAAGTCGATGAGGGACGAGCTGTACGGAAAGATACAGATGCTCCCGATGTCGTTTTTCGACCGGCAGAGGACGGGTCATCTCATCTCGAGAATCACGAACGACGTGACAAACTTGCGCGGAGCGGTCGTCGGCGGGCTTGCCAGCATAATACGTAACGGTCTGATGATGGTCATAGCCGTCGCGATAATCTTTTATACATCCTGGCAGCTCTCTCTCCTGACGATTGTACTCGTTCCCCTGAACATCGTTCTCATCACCGTCATCAGCAGGAAGCTCAGGAAGGGCAGCAGGAGGGCACAGGAGCGGATGGCAGATATGACCTCCGTCCTGCAGGAGACGATATCGGGGGTCCGGGTAGTGAAGGCGTTCGGGATGGAGCGGTTCGAGCAGATGAAATTCGGCGATTTCAACCGCCGGTACCTCAGAGAGTATATCAAGATGAGACGCTTCGCCGAGCTGGCGTCGCCGACGAGCGAAACGCTCGGTATCATGGCGAGCGTCGTCATCCTCTGGTACGGTGGAAGGCTGGTCATCTCACAGCAGATCGACCCGGCCAACCTCATGATGTTCATAGGCGCGATGCTCTGGATCGTGACCCCGATCAAGAACCTCAGCAAGCTCAACAACGTCGTACAGGAGGGGATTGTCTGCGCGCAGAGGATTTTCGACATCCTCGATATAAAGACCGAGGAGGAGATCTCCGGCGACGAGGAGATCGACGCGATCTGCGAGGAGATCGCTTACGAGGATGTAAGGTTCAGCTATGATGGGGAGAGGCCTGTACTCGAGAACGTCGACCTGAAGATAGGCAGGGGCGAGGTCGTCGCGCTGGTAGGAGCGAGCGGCGCAGGGAAATCGACACTGGCCGACCTGCTCCCGCGTTTCTACGAGCCCGATTCCGGCAGGATAATGATCGACGGAAGAGATCTCTCCCGCATAAGGATATCCTCACTCCGGGCCCTCATGGGGATCGTGACGCAGGAGACGATACTCTTCAACGACACGGTCTTCAACAATATCGCGTACGGGATGTCAGACTGTCCGCTCGAGGACGTTGTCACCGCCGCCCGGGCGGCCAACGCGCACAAGTTCATAGAGGCGATGTCGCATGGATACGATACGGTGATAGGCGACCGGGGAGTCCAGCTCTCCGGAGGACAGAGGCAGCGGCTTGCAATTGCGCGCGCACTCCTGAAAAACCCCCAGATACTGATACTCGACGAGGCCACCAGCTCTCTCGACGTGGAGAGCGAGGCGCTGGTCCAGGAGGCCATCGAAAGACTCGTGCGCGGCAGGACTACCCTCGTTATCGCTCACAGGCTGTCGACCATCAAGAACGCCGACCGGATCGTCGTCCTCGAGGACGGCAGTATAAAGCAGATTGGCACACATGAGGAGTTGATCGGTGAGGAAGGGATCTACCGGAAGCTCTACAGCCTGCAGATCAGGGCGTAAGGAACTCCTCGTACTCGTTCCGAACTGGATCGGCGACGTTGTGATGGCGACGCCGTTCCTCTCGATACTCAGGAAAGAGAATCCAGACGATTTCATATCGGTCCTGTGCCGTGACTATGTTTCAGACCTGCTGAGGAGATGCGCGTTTCTCGACAACCTGATTACGTACGGGAGGAAGGGAGGGGTGAGAAGCGCGATCCTTGCTCTCCGCGCGCAGCGCCCGGATCACGGATGGGATGCAGCCTTCGTGCTTCCGATGTCGTTCTCTGCGGCTCTCGCCGCATGTCTCGGAGGGAGCAGAAGAAGGATCGGCTACCGGAGCGGCGGAAGAGACTGGCTGATGACCGATCCGGTATCGACCGATCTTCACAGGAAGATCCATCTCTCGGAGGAATACGCCCGGTTCGCCCGGCTGTACAGCGGTTCGGGGACGGAAACGGTCCCGGGGCCCTGTGTCGTGGCGCCGTACGACTGGAAAGAGCGGATCACCGGGTATGGACTGGAGAGCGGCTACGCAGTATTCGCTGCCGGCGCTGCGTATGGTCCGGCCAAGGTGTGGCCGCGGGAGAGATTCACCGCTCTGGCCGGCAGGCTGAGAGAGGAGATGGGGCTCCGGACGGTAACTGTCGGCTCTGAACGTGAGAGGGAGTACCTCGATGGCATCACTGAAGCTGACGACGGAGCGCTCAACCTCGCGGGCAGATCGGGTATTGGTGGCCTCATGTCGATTCTGAGGGGAGCGGACCTTGTGGTCGGAAACGACAGCGGGCCGGTTCATGTTTCGGCAGCGATGGGTATCCCCACAGTTTCTATCTTCGGGTCGACCAGCCCCGGATGGACCGCCCCACTCGGCCCGCATTCGAGGGTTGTCACGTCTGGAGCAGAATGCGCCCCGTGCTTCAGGAAGGAATGTCCCGATGGTGATATGCACTGCCTGCAGGATATAGGTCCCGATGATTTATTCAATGCCGTTATGGAAATCATGAGGGAGAGTAAATAGTGAACAGGACATCGATCGACGATTACAGCGGCGTGAGGAAAACGGTTCTTTCCTGGAAGGGAAAGAAGGTCCTCGTCGTGGGTGACATGATCCTTGACGAATATATCTACGGTACTACCGACAGGGTGTCGAGAGAGGCCCCCGTGGTCATAGTCAGGTATGACAAGAGCTCGTGGTGCCCCGGTGGTGCGGCAAATGCGGCGACCAATGTCGCCTCCCTCGGCGGAAGAGCCGTCGCGGCCGGAGTGACAGGGAGGGACGATACCGCCGACAGGCTCGTCGAGATGCTCCGTTCGTCGGGAGTCAATACCGGCGGGATAATCGCTGCCGAGGGGCGGATGACAACATCGAAGACGAGGGTTCTCGCGGGGGATTTTCACGCGCAGCGGCAGCAGATCGTAAGGATCGACAGGGAGAACCGCTCTGAGCTCACTCCTTCCGTAGAGAAGAGGCTCCTCCGCGCGATAGAGAGAAGCATGCACCGGTGCGGGGCCGTGATACTGAGTGATTACGGGCAGGGAGTACTCACGGGAGGTGTGGCGCCGGCGGTTATCGAAATGGCTTCCGCCTCCGGTATCCCGGTGATCGCCGATTCCCGGTTCGGGCTCGCCCGCTTCAGGGGGATCACCACTGCGACGCCGAACGAGGTGGAAGCGGCCGAAGCCGCAGGGATCGATCCCGGTTCCGAAGAGGTCCTGGAAAAGACGGGAAGGAAGCTGATGCGGATACTGCGATCCGATTCTCTCCTCATCACGAGGGGCAGGCTCGGGATGGCCTTGTTTCGCCCGCGCAGAAAGACCCTGAAGGTAAGAGTGGTCGGAAGCCCGGAGGCGACCGATGTCACGGGGGCGGGGGATACCGTTGCTTCGGTGATCGCCCTGACTCTCGCAGCCGGCGCCGGTATGCCGGAGGCGATGCTGGCGGCGAACGTGGCCGCGTCGATCGTGGTCATGAAGAGAGGCACGGCGGTAACGAGACCGGGGGAGATCCTGTCGAGTCTCGATTCCATGATGGAAGGAAAAGGGGAAGGCGGCAGTTTAGGATAGGAGCGATGCAGTTCGCCGCGCTACTGGACGGCGGAGAGAGGATACTGGAATGAAAGAGGTCATATTCACCGACGCCGGACGGCTGGCCGGGTTCCTCGACGAGAAACGCTCGGGAGGCGGGACGGTGGTCCTGGCCAACGGTTGTTTCGATATTATCCACGTTGGTCACGTGCGATACCTTGAGCAAGCGGCGGCCCACGGCGACGTACTTGTGGCGGCGGTGAACGACGACGATTCTACGAGGCGCATCAAGGGGGAGGGCAGGCCGGTAATGCCTGTGGTCGAGAGAGCCGAGATAATCTCGGCGATGCGCTTCGTCGATTTTGTTCTGATCTTCGGGGAGGATACCGTTGACGGTGTGCTGAGGGAGCTCAGGCCCGACGTTCACGCGAAGGGAACGGATTACACCGTGGAGACGGTACCCGAGATAGAGACGGCCAGGGAGATCGGCTGTGTCACGGTCATAACCGGCGATCAGAAGGACAGGTCGAGCCGGAGGATAATCGCACGGCTGAGGCGGGAGGAATAGATTGGATCCTGCCGCGATATCCGTGAGAAGGGACGGCCCCGTCAGAATCCTTGTGACGAGGCTGCGGTACCTCGGTGATGTGATCCTCACCACACCGGTGATCGATGCCCTCGGGGAATGCTTTCCCGGTGCGGAGATATGGTACATGGCAGAGCCTCCCTATTCGTCGATACTCGAGAACCACCCCGGCCTCACGGGGGTTATCGAGGTGGGGAAGGGGATCGCGTCGATGCTCTCGACGATCAGGAAGATCAGGAAGCTCGGGTTCGCGGCGGCCGTCGATCTCTTCTACAATCCGCGTAGCGCCAACATTCTGAGGTTCTCCGGTATCCCGGTCAGGATCGGTGGAGGCCGGAAGTGGAGAGGGCGTATCTACACTGATGTTTTCGAACCGGACAGCAATATAAGAAGCGCAATAAGCCACCATCTCGCCGCCCTCGAGATTCTCGGATGCGCATCATCAGAGAGACGGCCACGCGTTTTTCTGAGCGAGGACGAGTTGGTGTCGGGAAGATCGACAGTCGATTCGGCCTTCGGCGGAGCCGCTCCGGATAGAACCGTAGTCTTTCACGCAGGGGGTACCTGGCCCGCGAAACGCTGGCCGGCATTCTCGTTCGCCTCCCTTGCAAGGGTGGTCATAGAGAGGTTCGACTCACGGTCGCTCCTCGTCACGGGCCCCGGTGAGGAGCTTTTATCGGAGCAGGTCGTCTCGGAGTCGGCCGGCTCGGCAGCAGCCCTGCCGCCTATGCCGATAAGAGAGGCAGCCGCAGCGATCGCCGCCTGCGATGCGCTCGTTTCAAACGACGGAGGTGTAATGCACACCGGTGTCGCGCTCGGCGTCCCGACGGTCGGGATATTCGGGCCGACAGAGCCAGATATCTGGTTCCCGTACTCCGGCATGGGACCTTACGAGGTGATTACGAGGAATGAGGCGTGCGCACCGTGCCATCTCCATGAGTGCGGAGACATGAAGTGTCTTGAGAAGATCTCCGTCGACGAGGTTGCAGAGGGCCTCGGCAGGGTCACGGGATGGTAGAGGATGAGTGACGCAGCAGTCATCGATCTGAAACAGATGGAAGACCTGAAGTCGATCCTCCTGGTACGGCTCTTCGCGCTGGGCGACATCGTCCTCACGCTTCCGCTCATCAGCCGTATAAGGGCCGCTTTCCCCGGTGCCTGGATCGGATACCTAGTAAATGAGAAATATTCCGCGGCTCTGACCGGAGATATCGGTCTCGACGATGTGATCCCGCTCCCGGACACGGCGGCCGGACAGCTGGCGGCGATCAGACGTCTGAGAAAGAGAAAGCCCGACGTGGCTATCGATCTGCTGAGCTCACCGAGAAGCGCGCTGCTGACGCGGTTCTGCAGCGCCGGGCTCAGGATCGGAATGGATACGGGACGGCGTAACAGGTATTATCACGAGGTCCTGCCGAGGGTCATTGTAAGGGACGGGAAACGAGTCAGATGCTACGCGATCGATTCGAACCTAGAGCTCGGCAGGATGCTCGGACTGTCAGTGAACGGGGTCGGACACGGAACCGATATCGGCGATGAGCCTTTCGGTTTCCCGGCGATCGAAACATCGGTGGAATGGGCCGATTCTTTCGTGAGGTCTCTCGGGGATACGGGGAGCGGGCTTGCGGGAATCGTTCCCGGCTCGACATACTCCTCGAAGGGCTGGATGCGGGATCGATTCGTCGATTTGTCGAGGAGGATATCCGGAGAGCTTGGCCTGCGGCCGGTGATAATGTGGGGACCGGGTGAGGAGGATCTGGCCGCGGAGATCGCCGGGGCTGTTCCCGGCGCGATCGTACCGCCCCCGACCGGGGTAACCGAAGCCGGTGCTCTCATCGGCAGGATGGAGGTTCTTGTCGGGATCGACTCCGGCCCGAAACATATCGCGGTCCTGCTCGGCGTGCCGACCGTCACGCTGTTCGGGCCGACAGATCCGCGGATCTGGGATCCGATGAACGGGCTCCACCGGGTCCTCTGGAAGGGACTCGAATGCGCCGAGGGGTGCAGGGAAAAGAAATGCAGACCCAACAGGTGCATGGAGATCATAACGGTCGATGAGGTCTTCGGTGAAGTGAGAGCGGCGATCGGAGGGGAATTATGAGGACTGAAACGGATCTGTCACGGATATCTCTCATCATCATAACGCTGAACGAGGAGAACAATCTCAGCAGGTGCCTCGAGAGCGCCCGCGGCGTGGGCGAGGTGATCGTTGTCGATTCGATGAGCACCGACGGGACGTTGCGCATCGCCGGTGAATACGGAGCGAGGGTATTTACCAGGGAGTTCGTCTCGAACGCCGACCAGAAGAACTGGGCTATGGACCAGGCCACGCTCGAATGGGTACTGATCCTCGATGCTGACGAATACCTCTCCGATGCCCTGCGCGAGGAGATAGCAGACAGGATCATGTCGGCTCGGGAGAACGGATTCTGGCTGTACAGAAGGAACGAGTTCCTTGGCAGGGTAGTAAAGCACTGCGGCTGGGACCGCGACCGGGTGCTGAGACTCTTCCGAAGGGGCCGCGGGAGGTATCCCGAGCGAGCGGTGCACGAACGCTTCGAACTCGATGGAAAGGCCGGACGGCTGCGTGAGCGGCTCGACCACATTCCCTACAGGGACCTCGACGACTATATCGAACGGATGAAGAGCTACAGCAGACGGGGGGCTCTCGAGCTCCACAGAAAGGGAAGGGGCAGGTTCCCCGGAATGGTCCTCAGGCCGTCCGCCCGTTTTCTGAGGATGTATATCCTCCAGCTCGGGTTCCTCGACGGTTCCGTCGGGCTGACGCTCTGCTCGCTTGCTGCTATCAGCGTCTTCTTCAAGTATGCATGGCTCAGGGAGCTCTCCCTCAGGGGCCTGGAGGAAGACAGATGAACGCCGGAAGAAAGACTCCCCCGACGGAGATCGTGTTCTTCGGCGGCTACGATCCGGATTATCCGAGAAACACGATTATCAGGAAGGGGCTCGAGAAGCTCGGCGTCGACGTGCGGTTATGCCGTGCGGACGGCTCGAGACGGGCCGTGTTTCGTTATCCGCTTCTCCTGGCCAGATTTTTTACGACCGGGATGGGGCGCGGCGCGCCTCTGTTCGTTCCCGATTTCAGGCACAAGGACGTGCCTCTCGCATGGGTGCTCTCGCGTTTGCCCCGCAGGGGACTGATATTCGATCCGCTCGTCTCGCGGTACGAGACAAGGGTGCTCGATCGCGGCGATGCCGAGGAAGGTTCCGCCCAGGCAAGGCACAACTGGAACATCGACAGGATCACGATGAAGATGTCCGATCTGGTCCTTGCCGATACCGACGCTCATGCCGCATTCTACGTCGGTGAATTCGACGTGGACGAGGGAAAGGTGAGGACCCTCTATCTCGGATACGACGATACCGTTTTCGGGCAACTCCCCCAGCGGGTGCCCGATGGCGTTTTTCGCGTACTCTTCTACGGTTCCTTTCTGCCCCTTCACGGGACGGATGTTATAGTAGAGGCGGCTCGTCTTCTCGACAACGGATTCCGGTTCAGGATCGTCGGGAGCGGGCAGACGATGGAGGAGTTCAGGCGGCGGGCGAAAGGGATAGGTGGAGACAGGTTCGAACTCTCTGGAAACGTGCCGGAAAAGGAGCTTCCCGGCCTGATCTCGGAAGCGGACGCTGTTCTCGGGGTCTTCGGCACGACTCCCAAGACAGGGATGGTCATCCCGAACAAGGTATATCAGTCGATGGCATGCGGCCGGCCCGTAGTGACGGCCGATACTCCCGCAATCAGGGAGATCTTCACTCCGGGAGAGCACCTCGTATGCGTTCCGCAGGGGGATGCGGTGATGCTTGCAGGAGAACTGAAGCGTTTGAGGGACGACAGGCGGTTTGCCGCGTCCGTCGCCGAAGGGGGAGGACGGCTGGTCAGGGAGGAATACAATCCGGAAAAGGTGGCCGCCAGGCTGCTCGGTATTCTAGGACCGGAGGGTGGAGGGTGAAAGTACTGCTCGTAAACAGTGCGAAGACGATGCGCGGAGGAGAGAGCCAGACCCTCGAGCTGGGACTGCGGCTTCGCAGCCACGGCGTCGAGACGGCCTTCGCCGTTCGTAACGGCTCGGAGCTGGCGGCGGCGCTCCCCGCAGACAGCGAATCGCTGGAGGCCCGCTTCGAGACGCCTCCTTTTACAACGCCCCTTCATCTGAGGACATTCATCTCCCGATGGGGCCCCGACATCGTCCACGCCCAGACCTCGAAGGCTCACACCCACGCACTGGCCGCGTGCGCCGGGCTGGTGCCTCTCGTCGTGAGCAGGAGGACCGCGTTTGGTGGCGGCAGGGGACCCGCATCCGCCCTGAAATACGGAAAGGGAGTAGCGCACTACATCCCGATATCGGAAGCGGCGGCCGGGAGCCTTCGGCTCAGGGGGGTCACCGATGAGAAGATGACGATCGTCCACAGCGGTATAGACATTGCGAGATTCGGATCGGCAGTCAGGGATCCGGATACGAGGAAGAGACTTGGGGTGAAAGGGGAGCGTCTTCTTGCCGGGACGGTGGCGGCCTTCGAGGAGGAGAAGGGGCACGCAGTCCTGCTCAAGGCTGGTGCGATCCTCGAATCGAGAGGCGTGCGGATGCGTTTCGTCCTGGCCGGCAGGGGAAGGCTCGAAAGATCGATCGTCGCCGAAGCATCGAAGCGCGGGCTGGATACGGGGATTTTCCGTACCGGAGACGATCTCCCCCTGGAGTTGTTTCTCAAGGCTCTCGATATATACGTGTTGCCCTCTCTCGAGGAGGGCCTGTCGACCGGGCTGATGGCGGCGATGGCAGCGGGACTGCCCTGCGTTGCGAGCAGGGCCGGAGGGATCCCGGAGGTGACCGGGGAAGACGCGGCCGCTCTCTTCGAGCCTGGAGATCCGGAAGGGCTGGCCGATGTGCTCGGGAGTCTCGCCGCCGACCGTACAGTGAGAGAGGAATACTCCTCGAGGGCTGCGGAAAGAGTCCGTCTGTTCGATGTAGAGAGGATGGTGGACGGGACCCTCGATGTATACGCCAGGGTGCTCGCAGAGGATAGCGGCGGTGAGTGATTTCGAGCACGGCGCTTGCAATAACAGATATCCGGATCTGTAATCGCCGGATGGCGGATTGTCGTACAAGCCGTTAACTTATCTGGTGATTAGATGTTAGGAGAATGTTATGATAATGGACTGCAAGAAGAGCAAGAGCCAGATTATCCTCCTGCTGACACTTGTTGTCCTCTTATCCGGTCATTTTTCGGGCGCTGTCCGTGCTCAGGAAACAGCTCACGTGGTGACGAGGAGCGGCTCGGATCACGGCTACAGGATGATAGAGGGCTTCGAGCTCGTCCAGCCCGTGCCAGACAGGGTGTACTTCGGCGAGGGGGAGTATCTCCTGTTTGCGATCCAGTACGGCCTTATATACGCCGGCGACGCGACACTCGAGGTCCGCAGCGACGCCGAGCTTGACGGTCGCCAGGCCTACCATCTCGTATCGACTGCGAGGACGAACAAGACGTTCGACGTGATCTACAAGGTGAGGGACAGGCACGAATCGTTCATGGACAAGGAGTATCTCTACTCGCTGAGATTCGAGAAGCACATCAGGGAGGGCAGGTTCAGAAGGGACAAAGAGGTCGATTTCGACCAGGCGAACCACATCGCCATATATACCGACAGGCAGGTCGGCATACCTCCGAACACGCAGGATTTCATCTCGGCGCTCTATTACGTGAGGACGATCCCCCTCGAACCCGGTCAGGCGGTCTGGATGGCGAACCATTCGGACGGGAAGAACTACCCGATCTTCGTAAAGGCGCTGCGCAGGGAGCGGGTCGAGGTAAAGGCTGGCGAGTTCGACTGCCTCGTCATCGAGCCGGTTCTCGAAACGAGCGCGATCTTCGAGAATACGGGAAAGTTGACAATATGGCTGACCGATGATAATGTCCGGATGCCCGTGCTCATGCGGTCGAAGGTGGTCGTGGGCTCTTTCGAGGCGGTGCTGAAGGAATTCACGCTGGCTTCGGAGGGGCCGCGCATCCTCGAAACGGAAGGATCATCCCGCTGATGGGAAGCGGATACGAAGAAGTCGATCTCGGCAGGGTCAGGACGTCATCGATCTCCGAAAGGGAGAGCAAGGTCACCGTCGATATGATGGGGACCCCCGTCAAGGGTGGCAAGGCCTTCAGGAAATGGCTCGATTCGCTGCCCGACCAGCTGGCGGTCAGCCGGCTCAGGAAACTGACGCTCGCCATGCGGAGGGCCCGATCGGCGAAGGGACGCGAGCTGATCTGGATGGCCGGCGCCCACGTGATCAAGTGCGGCCTGTCTCCCTACCTGGCCGACCTGATGAAAAAGGGATACGTGACCGCCCTTGCCCTCAACGGTGCCGGGATCATCCACGACCTCGAACTGGCATTCTTCGGGAAGACGTCGGAGGATGTGCCGGCGCAGCTCGAGAAAGGCGAATTCGGTTTCGCGAAGGAAACTGCCGGGCTCCTCTTCGATGCGGTCGACAGGGGAGCGGCTGAGGGCCTCGGCCTGGGAGAGGCGGTCGGGAGGTTCATCGCAGCGAGCGACGCACCCTACAGGGACGTCAGCATCACATCGAGGGCCGCGATTGAGAAGGTGCCGGTCACCGTCCACGTTGCTGTCGGTACCGATATCATCGTCCAGCACCCCGGCTTCGACGGGTCCCTCTGGGGCGAGCTTTCCGCAAGGGATTTCAGGATATTTGCCGCGAGGGTGTGTGCGCTGGGGGAGAACGGCGGTGTCATCGTAAACGCCGGTTCCGCCGTGATACTGCCGGAAGTATTCCTCAAGGCACTGAGCGTCGCGAGGAACCTCGGCGCCGGCTTCGAGGGGATAACCGCCTGCAATCTGGACATGACCTCGCATTACAGACCCGGAGAGAATGTCCTCTCGAGGCCTGCCGCCTTCGGCGGAGAGGCGATATCGCTTACCGGCCATCACGAGATAATTATCCCTCTGATCTACTCGGCCCTGCTCTCATGATTCCGGAAACGGGAAAACTCCAGAAATCAGGTATTTTACCCTGAACATTTACTCCGAATATATCTGTTGACACCGCGCCTCATTTCGTGATAGTATATTATTTGTACATGGAGGTGTACTCAGAGAAATCTGCTAAAGGTATTTACTTCAGCTAAGACAGCACGATTGACGTGAAGTGAGTTCTGCAGCAGTTTTTTTATGCGCCGGAACCTGGGCTGAGGAATCAGACCCGGGTTTTTTGGAGGAGCAATGACTGGGTACTCCGAAATGAAAGAGCTTATCACAGAGCCCGCGAGCTCCATTGTCGAAGATCCCGCCGACAATCCCGCTATCGAGAGAAGGAGGATCTTCGGCATCTTCAAGAGATTTACGGACATCGCCGTCGCTTCACTGATCCTGCTCCTGTTTCTTCCTGTGATACCCATAATAGTGCTCCTTATCAAGCTCGATTCTCCCGGCCCCGTACTTTTCAGGCAGAAGAGGGTCGGCAAGGACGGCCGGGAGTTCGATTTTTACAAGTTTCGCTCGATGCATGTAGGGGCGGAGAACGTCATAGCGTCTCTCAGGTCCCTCAGCGGTGTAGACGGGCCCGTTTTCAAGCTGAAGGAGGATCCCAGGGTCACTGGCACGGGCAGGTTCCTCAGACGGTCGAGCTTCGATGAACTCCCACAGCTGCTCAACGTGCTCAAGGGCGACATGAGTATCGTAGGTCCGCGTCCCAATCTCCCATTTGAGGTCTCACAGTACCTTCCCTGGCAGAGAAAACGATTGGATGTAACTCCAGGAATCACATGCTACTGGCAGATCGCCGGTAGGAGCCATATCGGATTCCAGGAGTGGATGAGACTCGATCTGGAATATATCCGCAACAGAAGCCTCGTCACGGATATGAAGATCATGCTCAAAACCATCCCAGCCGTGATAGCCAGGAAAGGGGCCTATTGATTCTGGCCTGGCATCATTCTTGCGCTAAAACGTGTTTGACATATTGTGTCTAAGGGGTTAGCTTCTCGCCGGTTAACCAGGTTCAGGTGTTCCGGCGGGGCCTTATACAGGGGTCGATACGATGAAGGGTCGAAAAACTCGTATTTACATCACATTAGCTGTTCTTGCGCTGATCGCGCTCGTCCTGTCCGGTTGCAGAGCCGGCGGAAGCCGCGTCTGTGATCAGATCGACGGCGAAATCTTCTGGTCGGACCTTGATCCCGACAGCGTTCCGGCCGCTCCTGAAGCCGAAAGTTATTATATCGGCTACGGCGATGTCCTCGACGTGATATTTCTCTACGAGAACAAGTATTCCAGGGAAGGTCTGAAGGTACTGCCTGACGGTAGAATAACATATCCATATGCCGGAGAGATGTTCATAGCCGGCATGACTCCCGCCCGTCTCGACACCGTACTGACCGAGAAATTCTCCGAGATCATCGTCGACCCCTATATTACTGTGATTGTGAAGGACTTCCAGCCGCAGAATGTCTATGTTCTAGGTGAGGTGGACAATCCGGGAGGCTACGAATATATCCGCAACATGACACTGATGCAGGCGCTTGCCGTCGGGAACGGCTACACGGACGACGCGCGCAAGAGCAACGTACTGATCATAAGACGCGTTACGGAGAATCACATTGTCGGAATAGAGGTAAACATCGACGCGATATTGACCAAGAACGATTTTTCGCTTGATGTACCACTGGAGCCCTTTGACATCGTATTCGTGCCCAAGTCGAGGATAGCGACCACCGAGCAGTTCATCGACAGACTGTGGGACGTTGTCGGGAGACCCATGGATATTTATCTGAAGGGCTGGCAGATCGCAAACGCCGGGGTCGTGTACGAATATTACGCGAGAACTTTGAGGTAGCGGTATGGCCGAAAAGAGCCTGACGACAAGCAAGGAATCGACCGTCAAGGATTTCATCGAGGTCATTTTCCGCAGGAAATGGATCATCCTCGGCATCGTGGTCGTGGCCACCGTAATAGTCTTTATACTGAACATGAAAGAGCCGGCTGTCTACGAGTCGACAGGCAGGCTCATGGTCCAGCGCGGGGAGGCCACCGGTGTCTTCAATCCCTATGTTAGGGTACTGACCTGGGAAGAGGAGATCGCCTCGCAGATCGAGATGATCAAGTCCGAGGTCGTTGTCGGCAGAGCGCGGGAGCTGATCGAAGATCTGTTCCCCGAGGATTATTCAAGCGATGAAAGACTGCACGTGGGCAGGGTCGGGTCCGGTGTCGTCGGCACGTCGAACGTACTGTGGGTTGCATATGTTTCGAGCGATCCCGTCTTCTGCAGGGTCGCGGTCGACGCGGTCCTCAATTCGTACAAGGAATACTATCTCAACGTGAGGACTCCCCCCGAAATGGAAGATTTCTTCATGGAGGAACTGGCCGGCCTGCAGGGAAGGATAGATCACCTGCGGGAGAGGAAGACCCGGCTTGGGACCGAGTGGGGTATCGTCGACCTGAAGCACCAGCAGCGTTCGATACTGGACAGATTTGACAGATATCTGATCGAGCTCGAGGAAGTCCGCAACGAGATCAGGGAGAAGGAAGAGATAATCAAGAAGCTCGAAAGCTTCCGGGATCTAGATATCGACGAGCAGGCTGCGCTGTCCAACACTCTGACGCAGGAAGCCTTGAAGCAGACGGCAATCGAGAGGTACGCCGACAAGCTGATGGACATGCGCCTCAGGGAATCGGAGCTGGCCGTGAAGTATACGGCGGCTCACAAGGACCTCAAGCAGGTCCGCAGGCAGATCGAGGATCTCTACTACTACATGGACAAGGAGATCAAATCGTTCACGACGGTCGGCCTGGCGAACCTCGACATACTGAGGACAAAAGAAGAATCTCTTGCCGGCATGGTTGCGAGGCTCAATCTCGAGAAGAAAGCATTTCCCGGGAAAGAGATCGAATTCCACCGGGTCAATATCGATCTTGCCCAGGCCGAGACCCAGTTCGAAGATCTCTCGCAGCAGCATATGAGCGCGAAGATATCGGTGGCGAGCAATCCGGAGTGGAACGTCACTATCCTTTCGCCCGCGTCGCACGGATACCGGAAAAAGACGAGAGATTACGTGAGGATAGCTCTCGGGCCCATGTTCAGTCTGGTCGTAGCGTTGGGATTTGCGTTTTTTGTCGATAATCTCGACCACTCGATCAAGAACGTGGCCGAGGCCGAGGAGACGCTTGGATGTCAGGTGCTGGCGAGTTTCCCTGACTCCAAGAGGTAAATAAGATGTACGAGGAATATTACGGTTTCAAAGAGCTTCCCTTCAACGTCACGCCTGACCCCAGGTTCCTGTACAGGAGCACGAGTCACAGGGACGCGCTTGCATATATCACCTACGGGATATTCCAGAAGAAGGGATTCATCGCGGTCACCGGGGAAGCGGGCGTCGGGAAGACGACGGTGGTGAACGCGTTCATAGACCTGTTCCAGCCTTCGCTGGAGGTCGCTTTTGTATTCACGACGAAATTCCCTTTCGACCAGCTCCTCTATCTCATATGCAACGATTTCGGACTGGAAGTCGAGGGACAGAACAAGGCACAGATGCTGATGACGTTGAACAGGTTCCTGATCAGCCAGTACGAGAGGAACAGGAACACCGTTCTGATCATCGACGAGGCGCAGAATCTGAGTCCCGACGTACTCGAGGAGCTTCGGATGCTCTCGAACCTCGAGACACGCGACCGGAAGCTGATACAGATAATGCTTGTAGGACAGCCGGAGCTCGAGACGATGCTCAATCTCAACGAAATGCGCCAGCTGAGGCAGCGCATTCCCGGAATATGCAGGATAACGATCCTCAGCAGGGAGGATTTCGAGAGATATATCGAATACAGGCTGAATATCGCGGGGAAGCATAACGGGGGCCCGGTATTCACGCATGACGCGATGGACGAGATATATCATTATTCAGGGGGCACTCCGAGGCTGATCAACGTTCTCTGCGACAGGGTTCTCCTGCTCGGCTTCGTATCGAATATGAGGACGATCGACGGACGCATCGTCCGGGAGGGGATCAGGGATCTCGAGAGCAAGGAAGCGTCTGTCACCCAGAGACGCAACAGGCCGACGTGATCCCGAAGGGAGATCGATGTGAGCAAGATCTTTGACGCGCTTAGAAAAGCCGAGAATAACAAATCGGGACATCCCCGAAAAAGGGAACAGATGCGCGTCCAACGCGAGCCGGGGCAGGAACCCGGGAGCACGTTTCTCCGCGGTGTCGACGAGAACTTCAAGCGCGGGCTGATGACCCTGAGAAACTCGATCGACTCGGAGCTGAAGAACAACGATTACAGGGTGATCATGTTCACCTCTGCAGTCGCCGGAGAGGGGAAGACGACGATAGTGGCATTTCTCGCGAGGTTGCTGGCACTGGGCCAGACCGACCGTGTGCTCCTCGTCGATTGCGCCGTTATCAATCCGGAGATCCATACGCTGTTCGGGCTGGAGAACGACAGGGGGATACTCACCTACCTCTCCGGCTCCGCTCCTCTCGAAAAAGTTATCAGGAACGTCGACGGGGGATTCCTCGACGTCGTGACAATCGGTCCGAGGAAGGGAGCCGATATCACACAGCCCCTGTTCAACTCGGAGAATATGTCCACCTTCATCAACGCGATAAGGGAGATGTACGATTATATCCTGATCGATACTTCCGCCGTCATGGAGGCGCCGGAGACGCCGATTATCGGTTCGTACGCGACAGGTACCGTGATCGTGGTACAGTCCGGCAAGACAAAGCGCGAGGTTATCAAGCGGGCCATGTTGATGATCCAGAAGCTCGATGGAAGGTTCATCGGGACCGTGCTCAACAGAAAGAAATACTATATCCCCGAGTTCATATACAGGCGGGTATAAGTGCAGGGCGAAAGCCGCGAAGACCTCTTCCCGTGTAATCCCAGGCGCGGGGTTTTTTCTCTTGAGCGCCGATGCAGCGACAGCGCTCTCGAGTCCTGGTACGCAGACGTCTTCCCCGGATTCATCGAACAGTGCCGCGATCTGATCGTCGGGAAGGCCGGGCCGGGCAATGTGGAGGGGCTGATCCTTTCGGGCAGCTTCGCGTCGTGCGAGGGAAGCGTTGTAATGCTCTACGGCGGCCCCGTTTTTCTCTCGGATATGGATCTTCTGCTGGTCGTATCTTCGCCGGAGTCTCATGCGGTGCTTTATCCTCGAAGATCGATCATCGGGAAGGCATGCGAGGACCTTCTTCCAGACGCCCGATTCGAAGGCAGGATAGACGCAGGCGTCATGACGGCGGGAGAGCTCGCCGAGATGCCTCTGTCTCCCGGGGTGTTCGATATGCGTGAGAGGGGAGTGCTGCTGCACGGCGGAAAGGGACTCCTCGATCGTTTCCCGTCGTTCGGCCCCGGTGAGATAGCGACCCGGGAGGCCCTGAGGATTCTCGAGAACAGGATGGCCGCATTCCTCGGCGACAGACCAGCAATGGACAGGCCGGAAGGTAAGGATCTCTACAGATTTCTCTACGGGGTGTCCCGTGTATATACCGATATTGTGACTTCATCGCTGTGCGCGGAAAGCATGTACCGGTCGGGTTACGTCGCGAGAGCCGAATTCCTCGCCAACTCGCCGGAGGCTTCGGAAGTACGCAGGGAACTCGGAGGATCTCTCACGGACGATGCTGTGAGGTGGACTGGATTCAAGATCGACCCCGTTGCGGACAGGGTATGGATGGAAGAGGATCGAGCATGGCGCATGTGGCTCGAGGCTGCCGGGGATCTGCTGGCAGTAAGGGACGGGATCTCGCGGAAGGATCACGGACGGGACGTGGGGGGCAGGCTGCGGTTCACAGATCTCTTGCGGGCCTGGAATGCAGCCGTTCACGATATTTCGATCGCAGGCAGGATGAAACTTTTTATAGGATCATTGCTCTCGGGGCGGGAGCCCGGCGGGCATATCAGGGAAGAATCAGTCAGGCTGATCAGGCATGCGGCGGAGAAGGGCACGGGCGGCGTCGTCGGAGCTGCTCCGGGAGGTTACCCCCACGGCAGGACATCGTGGGGGGAAGCCGCTTCCAGGACGTCGGCGGAATGGCGCAGGCTGGTGACGGGCAGGGAGGAGGAGAACCTTGGGTGAGAGAACGGTCGTTATCCTCATAGACGCGCTAGGATGCGAGTTGGTCGATCACCATGGCTTCAGTCCCGGGAGTCTGCCGTTCAGGACCAGGCTCAAGACTGTTCTCGGTTTCAGCCAGGCGGCGCTTACCTCGATCCTCACGGGAAGCGCCCCAGACGTTCACGGGCTCTGGATGATGTTTTCCTTCGTCGGCGGGGGATCGCCTTTCGGCCTGCTCCGGGGACTCAGGCTGTTCGGCGGACCTGACAGGCTCTGGGTACGCAATCTTCTGAGATGGAAGCTGTCGAGGATCGACCGCGTAACGGCATATTTCAGCCTCTACGACATTCCGCGCGAGGTCCTGGAACGACTCGATCTCCCAGCGCGGAAATCGGTGTTCGGCCCGCTGGGAGGCGGGAACAGGCGCAGCATTCTGGACCAGGCGTACGATGAGGGCGGCGTTTTCATAAGGGACTACGACACTCCGGAGGAGCAGGCGTTCGACGAGCTCGAATCCGCCCTCGAAACGGGGGAGTCCTCATTCCATCTAGTCTACACTGCCGGGCTCGATTCGGATCTGCACAGATACGGATCCAGAGAAGAAGCGATCGGTTCGAGGCTGAGACTCTACCGCGAGAGGATCGACTCGCTCGTATCGAGATTCCCCGACCCGAGATTCATCGTGCTGGGTGATCACGGCATGTGCGACGTGACCGGCCATATCGACCTGATCAAGTCCGTGGAGGCGACAGGCCTGAAGATACCCGGCGACTACGTTCCATTTTATGATTCAACGATGGCGCGTTTCAGGGTTTCGGGGGAAAGGGCCTCCAGGGCGATATCGGAAATCCTCGAGAGGTCGCCGGGCGGGAAGCTGCTCGGGACTGAAGAACTGAATTCGCTCGGAGTGCATTTTCCACGGGGGGAGTACGGCGACATCGTGTTCCTGTGCGATCCTGGAACGATCATCCTGCCGAGCTACATGGGAAGCGCTCCCGTGAAGGGGATGCACGGGTATCATCCCGGCGCCTCGTGTATGGACAGCGTAATGTTCTCCAGCGAGGAGTTTCAGGGGGACGAGGCGCCTGTCACCGGAATCGCCCGATTTCTCCTGCCTGGATTCAGGGGGGGTGGGAGGAAGGAATGATATTAGAGAAGGCGGGAAAGGCGATGTCGTGGAGCGTGGTGGCGAAGATCGCCCGGTTCCTCGCGATGCCTCTTGCGTATATCGTCATAGTCCGTTCTCTCGGAGAGCATGACTGGGGAGTACTCAACGTCCTCAGGACTGTTACAGGGTTCGCACTGGTCATCGTGATGCTCGGCGGCGGCAAGGCCGTCCTGCGGTATATCCCCGAGGTGAGGGTCAAGGGAGGCATGAGGACCCTGATATCCGACATGGGACGACTGGCCGTGCTCCAGGCGCTTGTCTGGGCCGTACTGACGCTCGCCGGGTACCTCTCGGGAGACTGGCTGGCCTCGGTGTTCCACCAGGATTCATCGGTATTCAGGACATATATCGTCATCGCTCTCGGACTCGTCCTCTTCGAGGCGGGTATGTCGCTCACTATGAACGTCCTCCAGTCATGGTACGAGACAAGGCGCCTGGCTATCGTAATGGTAGCAGGTAACGCAACATACGTCATTCTACTAATCCTGTTTATGAAAGCAGGCTGGGGTATTGCCGGGGTGCTTGTCGCCGGGGGCGCGGTCAATCTGGCGATGATCCTGCTCCTGCTGCCCGAGGTGATCGAGCTGACCGGGAAGGGACCGACCGATGATGTTCCCGGGCCGGGAGCGGCGCGAATGCTGAGATATTCACTTCCATTCGTGGCGACAGGCATTCTAAACCAGATCGTCTGGAGGCATTCGGAGGTCCTCTTTCTCGGTCATTTCACCGGCATGAAGGCCGCCGGTCATTTCGGGCTCGCATACAGGATCCCGCAGATGGCGCTCGAGTTCATCCCGCTCTCGATATGGCCGATCGTCATGGCGGGGATATCAGAGGCTTACGCGAAGGACCCCGGAAAGCTCACCGAATCGGTAGATGTCTATTACAGGCTGCTCTTTCTGCTCGTCGTCCCGGTGGCGGCGATGGGATTCGCGTTCTCCGGACCTCTCGTACCGCTCCTTTTCGGAGAGGGGATGGCCCCGGCGGCCGAAATGACGAGGCTGTTTTTCGTTGTCTTCTCGTACTCCTTTCTCTATACTCCACTTAGCATGGCCCTGTACGTCATGGAGAAAAGCTGGGTCAACATGCTCGTATTCGCCGCCCTTGCCATCGTCAATATCGGTCTGGATCTTGTGTTTATCCCCAGGTTTGGGTTGTGGGGGGCGTTTTTCCCTGTAGCTGCCGTAATGCTGCTGGCCGTCGTGGTTTTCAGGAAGGTCGCCGGAAGGTTCGATTCCGGCCTTGCGATACCGGCCGGATTCGTGGTCAGGTGTTATCTAGCCGCATTGCCGACCGCCCTGCTCGGAATAAGCGCTTCGAGATGGAATTCTACCATCGCCCTTGCCGTGCAGATGCTGATCGGGGTAATCTTGCTGCTGGCAGGAGTGAAGCTGTTGAAATTGTTAGGCGATAGGGAGAAGACCCTGATGATGAGGCTCCCGATCCCGCTGAAGGAAAAGATCGTATCCATATTCTGACGAAGGAACCCGAACATGTACCGTGAAAAGAAGATCTCCGTGGTTATCCCGTGCTTCAACGAGGAAGAAGGCATCGTCCTGGTCATCGATTCACTGCCTGAATCGGTGGACGAGGTAGTTGTCGTTGACAACAACTCGACCGACAGGACGGCGGAAGTGGCCCGGGGGAGGGGCGCCAGGATCGTATTCGAGGAGCGGAAGGGATACGGAGCGGCCTACAAGGCGGGGCTGCCCGCCGTTACGGGTGATATAACCGTGACGATGGACGGAGACGGCACATATCCGGTCGAGCAGATAGAGGAATGCATCGATTTCCTTCTCGACAACGATCTCGATTTTGTGTCCGCCTCGAGGTTCCCTCTCAAGGATCAGAAAGCGATGAACTTCTCCAACAAGGTCGGGAACGGGATACTTACTTTCGGTACGCTCGTTCTCTTCATGCGCGGAATCAGGGATTCGCAGTCGGGGATGTGGATATACAGAAGCGGGATCTACCCGAAGCTCCAGTTGAAGAGCGACGGCATGCCGCTGAGCGAGGAGATCAAGATCAACGCGATCAGGCATCCGGACTTGAAGTTCGGCGAGTACCATGTCAACTATCATCCGCGGGTCGGCGAGGTCAAACTCGATAAGTGGAAAGACGGATTCGAGAACCTTATGTATCTGGTCAAGCTGAGATTCACACCTCTGAAGAAATAGGGAAGGATAAAATGCTGAATAACCTGCTCTTGATATTCATCACCGTTTGTTTTAATACGGCCGGACAGTTTATGATGAAAGCGGGGATAAACAAGATAGGAAAGATAGAAATTTCGCAATTCTTCGATTACGTTCCCCGGGTAGTCACGTCCGGCTTTGTCATCGGGGGATTTCTTGCCTATGCCTTCAGTGCAGTGCTGTGGATCGTAATCCTTTCCCGCGCGGAGTTGAGCTGGGCATTTCCCATGGTGAGCCTGTCATACGTGCTCACCGCGATTCTCTCTCCGGTACTGCTCGGCGAGTCTTTCTCGGTGCAGAGGTTCATCGGCATCCTCGTGATCTGCCTTGGCGTATTCCTCGTGGGCCGGACATTTTCCGCTCAGTAGGGGAAGCGGGACCGGTATATCAGGACGGGGGGCAGCGGTACTTGATCAGACGAACGACTTTTCTCATAGTAAATATCTCGATAGTGTTGCTGTCGCTTCTCACCGGCCTGAGGATCCTGCCCGGCCCTGACAGTGCGGGGATGGCACTCGCCTTTTACTCGCTGATAGTACTTCCCGGTATCCTTCTGTCGGATATACTCTTCGGAGGGGTGAAGGCCGATTTCGAGGGTATAACAATGGTTTTTCTGACGGGTTTGTCGGCCTCGTGCCTCGCCGTCTGCATAGGATTCATCCCTGGAATAACATACCCGTTCATCGCCGTGGCATACGCTTCGACGATAGGCATCGCCCTCGTATATCGGGGTATTGCCACGAGTAAGGATGAGTATGAAAAAGGGATGGACCTCGTAGGCATATTTTCACGCAGGGAGGATTATTCAATCAGGGAGAAGAAGACGATGCTGGTCGTCTTCATATTGCTCTTTGGAATATGTACCGTGATGCTGGCTGGAAACGGAGAGATGGGGGTGGACACCGACGCTCCCGACCATATCAGCTTCATCAGGAGAAGCCTGAACGGAGGCGGGATTCTTCCCGGGGACTCGTTTTATATCGAGGGAGACGGAACATCGTTCGATCCGCGCAAGGGGTTGTGGCATCCGGTCGTATCCCTGTGGGCATGGCAGGCCGACACCGAACCCCACGTTCTGTGGATTATGATGCCGGCCTTTCTGTCGTTTTTCGCCATCGTCGTGTTCTGGTTCCTCGCGGGTGAGCTCTCCGGTTCGATTCCGGTGAAGGCCCTCTCCGTTCTTTTCCTGTTCCTCTTCTTCAGGGGCGACGGGTTTGCCTGGCTGACGAAGCTCTCGTACAGCAGGAACATCTCGCAGATCATCTTCTGGGGAACGGCCGGGTTTATGATCAGGTATCTCAGGACGCAGAGGGGAACGGATCTCGGCATGGCCGTCGTCACGTCGGCAGCCGGGACAGCGATACATCTTTCGTACGCTCCCGTCCTGGGAGTGTTTCTTCTCGGCCTGATGATTTATGTTTCGATTGCACGTTGGGGAAGGGAATGGATAGGACGCTTCTGGAAGGCGGTCCCGCTGGTATCGGCAGCCGTTGCGCTTCCTCTCGCCGTGAGGCTGATCCATTTAACGGACCGGCCGAACATGATACATACACACATCCAGGGGATGATGGAGATCGGCGCGGGGCTGAGGGTGACGGACCCGGCGGAGCTCATCGCCGGAATGGGATTCCCGTTTCTCTTCGCCGTCCTCGTGATCCCGATTTTTCCCATAATGACATCCGGGTACAGGAGATCCCGCCTGGTATGGCTGCTCTTCGCCGTTCCCGCCCTCCTCGTGCTCAATCCACTTACGGCGACTCCGCTTAATATGGCGGCCGGCTACATGCACTACCGTCTGCTATACGCCGCGCCTGCGATGGTATATATCGCCCTCGCTGTCTTCGGGGCCGGAAGGGGAGCGTTGACCGGCAGATGGAGACCAGAAAGCGGTGACAGAGGATGGAAACGCAGGGCCGTGGTGCATGCGGCCGGCGCTCTTGTATTTATTATGTTCGTCTCCGTATTCCTCAGGCCGTCCGCGGCATCACTGCCTGCGAAGATGTCCTCGGTGCTCAGGCACGGAGCCGCCGGTGAAGAGGGAAGTGGGGAGCTTATCTCTGACTTCCTCTCGGATATCCCAGCCGGTTCGGTGATCGCGGCCGATCCCGTATCGAGCTATTATATATCCGCATTCACGGATCATTTCGTTACGGTGATTCTGGATCAGCACTGTTCACCGGCCGATACGGCGGCCGTCGACAGGGCGAGGAGATCGAGGGATATCTATTCCCCCTCGGTTTCCGATTCGATCGTTCTCGAACGGATACTGGCCGGAGGCGCGGAATACCTTTTTGTCGATGCCGGTCCGCCGATGATGGAGGATTTCTTCGGCGTAAACTCGCAGGAATCAGGCATACGTTCGATGCTAAGGTTCGGATCGTACGAATTCCTCGGGGAGATCCGTTCAAGAGGTACAATGAAGCTTTTTACCGTCGACACATCCTCATCGACATATTCCGATAGAGTTCCGAACGTCACAGGTGCCTGTACAGGCGAAGGGAATATCCCGGTCGGAGAGGAGATCATCCTCGGTGGATTCACTATGGATGCAGCCGCCTACGCTCCTGGTGATGCCGTCGTTATCACAGTGTGCTGGGCGGAGACGAATCAGGTGGAGTTCGGGCTCCCTCTCTACTGGACGGTAAGATTCGACACAGACTTCAGGAAGGGGCCGTTCTACAGGGAGTGGTATGGCAAGCAGTACAGGCGAAAGGTAGAGCGGAAGAGAGGGGAACTCTACCGGTATACAGTTTCGGGGAGACTCGACGGTGGAGGCAGGCAGCCGGACATGTGGAACCCGGGGGAGAGGGTGCAGCAGGAGATTCGCGTAAGGATACCTCAGGGGATGGCTAATGGTGTTTACACGGTAAGGATATCCGTAAACAGACGGGCTTACCTGCAGAACAGGCATCTGAAGGATTATTTTCTGAACGAAGATACGTTTGCCGGTTACCGTGCGGAAACCGTAACCATCACGGATTAGACTGATAATATGAGAACAAACGGTCGAACAAGGATAGCATTCGTGTCCGGAGCCACCTACGCCGGCGGAGCCGAGAAATATATCGAGCTTTTAGCAGGCGGGCTCGACAGGGAACTTTTCGAGCCGGTTCTCGTCACCTCAGGCTCGCCGGGTCTCGAGTCTTTACGGTCGGCTGTTCAGGGTGCGGGGGTGCCGAACGAGACCACTGGAGGAAAGCCTCTTATCTCGGTGAGGGGGGCGAGGCTCTTTTCGGGCATCATAAGAAGAATCCGGCCCGATATAGTCCACATCAACATGCCCGGTCCCTTCGATTGCGCATACGGGCTGCCTGCCTCGCTGGCAAGGCTGTCCGGAGCGAGGAAAATCGTGACGACCGAGCATCTGCCCATGGTCGAGTCGTTCGCGAAGGCGAAAGTATTCAGATCCGTTCACATGCCGTACGTCTCTAGGTTCATCACGGTCAGCGAGGACAACAGGTCTCATCTCGTGGAGAAGCACGGAGTTCCAGCAGGAAAGATCAGGGTAGTGCACAACGGGATCCCCGATCCCGGATGGACCGGCGGTAAGGAAGAGGCGGGCGACGGGCCTGTGAACCTGCTTGTGGTCGGTGCTCTGGAGGAAAGAAAGGGACACATGGTGATCCTGTCCGCGATGGACCGGCTTCCAGACAGGATCCGTCTTTCCATCGCCGGAGAGGGACCCATGCGTGCAAGGCTCGAGGCGGAACTCGCTTCAGGAAAGCACGGCGGCAGGGTAACCCTGCTCGGCGGAGTCGAGGATATACCGGGACTGATATCGCAATCGGACATACTCGTCGTCCCGTCTCTGCTCGAGGCGACACCCTACGTCATACTCGAGGCGATGGCGGCAGGCAGACCGGTAGTGGCATCCGCGATCTTCGGCATTCCGGAGCAGGTCGAGGACGGCGTGACCGGGATTCTCACGCAGCCGGGGGACGAAGTCTCACTTGCGGAAGCGATCCTTTGTCTTTCAGCTGATCAGAGCCTGATGAGAAGGATGGGAGAGGCTGGAAGGAAGAGGTACGAGGATCGCTTTACTCTGGACAGGTCTGTCGCCAGGACGGTGGAAGTCTACGAGGAACTTTTGTGAAGACCGGACACCCGTTTAAAGAGCTCTATGTACCGGTCGCCCTTCTCACGGATATCGTGATTCTTCCGCACATACTCGAGAGCCCGCGATGACATCGCGTCCCTCCGGGCGATGTCTGTGATTATCGCCTTCGCCTCCGTGACAAGCCTCTCGAAGCTGCCCGCCGTGATACCGATGCCGTTATTTTCGATGATAGAATCGGGATCGATCTCTATGGTGAATACGGGAAGCCCGTTCCGCCAGGAATGGAGATATGTGTTGGGGAAGCCCTCGAGTGTCGAAGTATTTATATATATGTACGCTCGACTGTAATAATCGTCGATGTCGTTCGGATGGACGAACCCGGTGAAATTGACATTCGGGATCCTCGAAGCTTCATCGGCGATAGACGAAGAATACGGACCCTCAACACTCAGTCCTCCAATGATCGTAAAATCGGCTTCCGGCACACGCCGCGCGAGTTCGAGGATCAGTTCAGGGCGTTTTATCTTCCTGATGCTGCTTACCCAGAGGAATTCCGGTCTTTCATCGGGGCTGCGCCGATGTTCCGCCGTCTCCGGTGCGGGATCTATCGGTATACCGTTACGGATCAAGACTGATTCCCTCACGAAGTTTTCCTCGAGCAGCACGCGCTGTTTTTCCGTCTGGGCTATGACGGCGTCGGATCTTCTTATTCCGTATCCATACAGGGATGTCATTGGCCAGGACAGGCGGCCCAGGCAGTTCCGGTAGCAGTTATAGTCGCTGCCGATAGAGAAGGTGAATGACTTTCCAAGCCTGGATGCGAACCAGGCGAGCTGGCCGGTATAGAAAGACGTGGATCTCTGATTGTACACGTCCGCATCGGCGATTTCCATCGCGCGCATGATCCTGGCCATGTCCGGCAGAAATCTGAGTTTTCTGTTTCCCTTGAACGGTGCGAACGATTTGATCACGGTGATCCCGTCATAGAGCTCTACATCGGCCTGTCCGTAGTCCCCGACGATGAAGGAGACATCTATACCCCTGTCCGCCAGGTGTCTGGCGATCAGTATCTGCTGGGTCTCCGCTCCTCCGGCCCAGTTTTCGCTGTCCGGATTGAAGTACCCGTACGCGGTAGGGGAGAAAAAGCAGACCTTCATCGGATTCCTTTCTGTCCATCATAAACACGAGGAATCTATCACCTTTATTCTGCGGGGGGAAGAGAAAATCAGAGAGGTTCCATGTACCCGACAGGCGGGAAATCATCGAGGTTGCCTGCTATAGAGGCGTTGAGGAACGAGTTCACCCACCTGTATATATCGTTCCTTGCCACAGAGCTCTGCAGCTTCTTCATCCGCGAGCGGCGTTCACGGAGGTCCATCCTCCATGCGTCGAAGATGGCATCGGAGACCTCTTCGATGTTGTACGGATTGACGAGAATGGCCCCTCTCTTCAGTTGCGGAGCAGCGCCCGCGAATTCACTGAGGATCAGGACACCCGTCTGTTCGATGTTCGAGGCGCAGTATTCCTTTGCGACGAGGTTCATCCCGTCCTTGAGCGGAGTGATCAGGGCGATCTCAGCCGTCCTGTAATATGCGAGCAGCTCGGGACGGTCGAGTGACCTGAAGATGTAATGGATCGGTACCCAACCCGAGCGGGTGAACCTTCCGTTGATCTCGCCCACCATCCGTTCGATCTTGATCTTGAGGTTCTCGTACATCGGGATGTTTCGTCTGCTCGGGACGACTACCTGCAACAGCGTGATCTTCCTGTGCAGCTCGGGATGCTTTTCGAGCAGGTTCTCGAAGGCCCTGAGCCTGTAGGGGATGCCTTTCGTGTAGTCGAGCCTGTCGACGCCGAGAACGATCTTGCCCTTGGGGAGATCCTCGTGGATGTACCAGGCGGCGTCCGCCACCTCACGTGTTCCCGCCATCTGGGAAAACTCGTTGTAGTCAATGCTTATCGGGAAGTAGCCGATCCTGATCGACCTCCCGCCGACCGTCGCGGTCAGGATCTGTCCCTTTCCCTCGATGGAGATGTCGTCGACGAAGGTGCGCAGGCACTGGATGAAATTGCGCCTGTCCCTCAGCGTCTGGAAGCCGATTATATCGTAGTCGAGCATCGAGTGGAGGATCTCCGTTCTCCACGGGAGATTGGTGAAGATGTCGAGGGGGGGGAAGGGAATGTGAAGAAAGAATCCGGTATTCGCCGTGATCCCGATTTTATTCAGTTCGCTGGCGGTGCAGAGAAGGTGGTAGTCGTGGACCCAGATGAAATCTTCCGGCCCCGCGTTCTCGCCTATGACCTGCGCGAAGCGGGCGTTGATGTCCATGTACGCCTGCCAGTAAGAGGGATCGAAGTTGCAGTACGACTGGAGGTCGTGGAAGAGCGGCCAGAGCACCTCGTTGGAGAGGCCGATGTAGTACCGCCTGACGTCCTCCTCTTCGAGATGGACCGGCTTCATGGAGAATCCGGCTGTATTAGAGGCGAAGGAGAGCTGATCGGAGATGTCTACCGCTCCCGTTATTCCCGGCCAGCCTATCCAGACGCCGCCGCGGTCTCTCAGCACGGGGGCAAGCGCGGTGACGAGCCCTCCCGAACCGGGTATGAGCTTCCACGAGTCGCCCTTTCGCTCGAAGACGAAGGGGAGCCTGTTGGATGCTATAATCAGTTTTCGACTGTCGTTATTCATTCTGCTTACCGCAGCTTTCGATCCATTTCTCGAGGAACCATATCAGCTCTTCCGGTGGTGTGAGCCATACGTCCGCGGCTGTTTCCCTCAGGCCGGGGCTGACGAGGATGCCGAGGCCTCGACCGGAGATGGCGCGGAAGGCGTCCTCGTCGGTCATGTCGTCGCCGAGGTAGGCAGCAGCCACTCCGCTCTCGGACAGAAGACTGTTGACCACCATGCCCTTGTTCATCCCTGTCGGTCGTAGTTCGATCCCTCCGTTGAATCGATGCAGCTCCAGTTCCATACCATCCGCGATGGCGCGCCACCTCTCGCAGACATCTCTCTCGATTCCGGCGGTTTCTTTCTCGCCGAGCCCGCGCCAGTGTATCGCGACGCATGCGACCTTTATCTCGAGTCTTTTCTCGAGGCCCTCCGACGCGGCCCATTCGGCCGCTTCCTCCAGACCCGCAGAGGTATCTGCATCGAGGTCAGGTCCCGTGTAGTCACCGTCCGACTCGAGTCTTTCCCAGCCGTGGCAGCCCCAGATCTCGATTCCCCTCTCTATCCCGAGAAGCGGGAGGAGGTCGGATATCGACCGACCGCTGACTATCACAGTCCTGCAGTCCGCGGAGGCGAGTGCCTCTGCGAGGATGTCCCTGATACCGGGATACGGTACCGCCTCGTGCCGCTCTATGTTATACGGCGAAAGGGTGCCGTCGTAATCGAGCATCAGCAGCCTTTCTTCCGAGCATCCCAGGCGCTCGAGGAATGCGTCCAGATTTGTTCCCGAGGTGAGTATCTTCATCAGTTGGAGGCGCCCTCCCCCGGACGCCGATCTATTTGAGCTCTATCCTGTCGCCCCGGCCGTGCAACAGCGACACCATGACAGTAAGGTATTCACGCAAGTGACGGGTGAGGAGGAAGTTTTCTCGAACGAAGCTTCTCGCCTTTTCTCCCATCTCATGAAGGAGATTCCTGTGGAAGAGAAGGTATCTTGCCCGAAGGGCCGCTCCCTCGGGCGTGTTGACGAGGAATCCCGTCTGGTGGTTAACGACCTGTATCCTGATGCCGCCAGTGTCTCCACCGATCACGGGCTTGCCCTTCCACATAGCCTCGGTCACCGTCAACCCGAAGCCTTCCCTCAGCGATTTCTGGAAAACGATGTCGGAAGCGCGCTGGATGGCGTTTATCGAACGGTGCGCGTCGACCGGAAGCAGCATGATGTGTATGTCCGGATCGTCGTTTGCCGCGGTCCTGACCTTGTCGAGAACGGAAAGCGTCTCGGGATCGTCCGTAGCCTCTCCGCCGGCGAGTATGAGCTGGAGGGTCGGTATGAACTTCTTCGTGAGCCTGTAGGCCCGGATGACTCCGACCGGGTCCTTGAAGATGTCGAAACGGGAGACCTGGGTCATCACGGGACGCTCGAGATCAACGCCGAGACTGGAGACCACGGATTCCACCTCGGATCGGTCGAGCTCGATGTTTTTCTCGCTGAGCGGGTCTATGCTCGGAGCGATGAGGTATTCCACGTGCGGAAGAGGCTGGGCAAACGCGGCGAGCGAGAAGATG
Source organism: Candidatus Krumholzibacteriota bacterium (assembly GCA_030609325.1). Taxonomy (GTDB): domain Bacteria; phylum Krumholzibacteriota; class Krumholzibacteriia; order Krumholzibacteriales; family Krumholzibacteriaceae; genus JAUWCL01. The sequence goes on along the minus strand of JAUWCL010000017.1, from coordinate 18,237 downwards.
CTGGCGTCGTAACCCGATACGAAGCTGCGGAGGTATTTCCAGATCGGCCTGTACGGCCTGCTTGCGTCGATATGGCAGCGCCAGATCCACTTGCCCCTGCGATCCGGGCAGTACTCCAGAAGAGGAGCCGGCTGTGGATCGTGGATGAAAACTATGTCGGCGTCCTCGAGTTTCTCGCGGAGCTCTTCGGAATTGCGGCGATTGGTCTGCTCGAAATTCTTCAGGAGCGATTTCGGTATCTCGACCTTGTTTCCCTGGAGCGCGTTGTGGAATCCCTTCGTGCACTTGAAGAAATCGGCGTTGCCATCGATGACTTCCCATGAGACGTCTATACCGAGCTCCTTCTTCAGCGGAACGAGCTTGGCAAGGATCTCGGCCACCCCGCCTCCCTTACGTGTCGAGTTGACGTGAATCACCTTGATGCCCTTCAGCGGCACCACGAGCTGCCGGAGCTGGTCGATGACGTTGGGTCCGCAAATCCCGGCATATTTGTCGAGCGCCGATTCCATTAACGCTCCTTACCGAAGTAATCGATGAAGATATCACAGAGCTGCTGCCTCAGTTCAGGCAGCGTCGAGAAGAACGGATCGATGTTGGAAAGGATATCGCAGAGGTCGCGATACCCGTCCTCGAAGCCGTAGAGCCATGCCCTGAAATCGTCGATATGCCCGAAGGTCCTACGGCGCGCGTCTATGAAGTGATAGAATATGCTGCTCGAGGTCATCTCAGGAACGACGGATACGAGCTCGGAGGGTTTGACGATAGTCTTGAGTGCGCTGAATACGACTGTCTGCGAAGTGATGAAATAGAATTGCTGGTCGGCGCTGGCCCAGGGGATGTGCTCGTTCTCGTCGAGGCGTTCCTCGATTATATCGAGCAGTTCCTGCTTCATATCCTCGCGTCTGTCGAAGGAGGTGGGATCGATCATACCCAGCCTCTCGGCGAGGACCTTGTCGTGAAGGGCGTGCCTCGCCCATGCGGCAAAATCGTTGTTGAACTCGGGATCGTCGAACCGAGGCCTGAGCTTTCCGGCCCAGAAATGATAGGCGATACAGCTTGGTGCGACCGTTTCGATGTTGTCGCGAAGTTCCCTGAGGTTCTGCGCCTTCTGGCCTGTGGCGATCGCCGCAAGGGCGCAATCCTTGATTTCAAACGGTTCGTGAGTTATCTTCTTTTTCGGCATAATGTTATATGTTTCAATACTGTATGCAGTCCGAAACGCGCCATAATGGTACGGAAATTCTGCAGTGGTGTCAACCGCTTGTATTAAAGGCCCTGTTGCTATTATACTGACGGGGTCACACATCTCGAAATCAAGGAGAGGACTCGATGAAAGGAATCATACTCGCGGGCGGCCTGGGCACGAGACTGCACCCGCTGACAAAGGTAACGAACAAGCATCTTCTCCCCGTTTACGACAAGCCGATGATCTATTACCCGATACAGTCGCTGATCAACGCCGGGATCAGGGACATCCTCATCGTGACGGGTGGCAACAACGCGGGAGACTTTCTGAAGCTGCTCGGCAACGGTTCCGATTTCGGGCTCGAGCATATCAACTACACCTATCAGGTTGGTGAGGGCGGGATAGCGGAAGCCCTCGGACTGGCGAAATACTTCGCCGGTGACGACAGGATATGTGTGGTCCTCGGCGACAACATCATCGAGAAGAATTTCATCGCCGCAGCCGAGGCTTTCGGAAAGCAGGAGTGCGGGGCGAGGATACTCCTCAAGAAGGTCCCGGATCCGGAGAGGTTCGGTGTGCCGATCCTCAACGGGAAGAGGGTCGTAAAGATCGAAGAGAAGCCCGCCGATCCAAAATCGAACTACGCGGTGACCGGGATATACATGTTCGACAACACTGTCTTCGACATCATCGGAACGCTGAAGCCATCCAACAGGGGTGAACTCGAGATCACAGATGTCAACAACGCATACATAGAGCGGGGCGATCTCGCCTGGGACATACTCGACGGATGGTGGACCGATGCGGGGACGTTCGAGTCCCTCTTTCGGGCCAACGGGCTTGTGGCGGAGACGGGGGCGAACAGGATAGACTGATCCGCGGCCGGCGCAGTCAGATGAAAGTCGACGTCACGTAATCCCGGAGAGCCTCCCGCCAGTCCCTCATCAGATGAAGGCCGAGCAGGTCGAGGGAGAAGTTGCTCAGCGCTTCCATCCGCGGCCTGGGCGCTGGCAGGTCGAATTTTTCCGAAGAGACGGGAACGAGCTTGCAGTTCTCGATGCCGGCGATTGAAAATATCTCGCGGGCAAGTTCGAGGCGGTTGACGCAGCCCCTTCCGGCACAGTGGTAGCGCCCGTACTTGGACTTGAAGTCGCCTTGCCCAATAAATTCGAATATCGCGCGTGAAAGATCTAACGTGTATGTCGGAGAACCGAATGTGTCGTCGACGATCTCGAGCCTGTCCCTTTCTCTTCCGAGCTCGATTATCTTCGCGACGAATTTCTTGTCTTCGGGCCCTCCGCCGAATATCCAGCACGTGTTGAAGATAAAGTAGTTGCGCAGGTGCTTCCTGACGGCCAGTTCACCCTCGTATTTCGTGCGTCCGTATGTATTGACCGGATCGGGCGAGTCGTACTCGATATACGGAACCGGCTTCCGTCCGTTGTAGATCATTCCAGTGCTCAGGTAAATCATCGTTGCGCCGCAGTCGAGGCACGAAACTGCGACGTTTTCCGTGCCTTCCGCATTTACACTGCGGGCCGTCTCAGGATCGGTCTCGCATCCATCAACGTCGGTCATCGAGGCGAGGTGGATGACGATGTCGGGGGAGAAGGAGCTTATGTCTTCTCTTATTGCCGCGGCGTCGGTAATATCGTATTCGGGAAGGTCGGTCCCCCTGACCTCATATGCCGTTCGGAAAAGGGGTACTAGAGCTTTGCCGAGCATCCCGTCGGCGCCGGTAACGTAGATCTTCTTCAAAGCGTATCACCTGCCGTGATCAGCCGTTGCTGCGCTCCCAGTCGTACGGGATGTCGTTGTCGTGCGGATCGATCCTGAACTCGTCCGAATCGTCGTAGTCGTACGGCTCGGTAACTGTGTTGATTACGACGGCCTCTCCGCCGCCGATGCATTTGAAGCCGTGGCAGACGCCGGGAGGAATGGTGATCCTTACTGGATTGTGCGTCCCGGCGAAGAATTCGTTGACTTCGCCCTTCGTCGGTGAGTCGTCCCTGTTGTCATAGAGTACGATTTTCATCATGCCGTCTATTACAGTCATGTAATCGGTCTGGATCTTGTGCCAGTGCCATCCCTTCACCACGCCGTAGTAGCATGTTGTCATGTACACCTGTCCGAACTTCACGAAATCGTCGTCATCCGAACGCACCATCTCCATCAGCCTTCCGCGCTCGTCCGAAATTACCCTCAGTTTCTTTACATTAACACCGTCTATCATCGATGACTCCTTCCTTGCTGGTTCCGGTCCGCCGCCGGGAACGGACGTGATGACTGTAATCGCAACCGGCGCCTGTTGTCAAGGCGATGAGAGGGAAGCTCAGTCTTCAGTGATTATACTCTTCGAAGCGAGGTTTTCTCCCTCTACTCCGAGGAGGGCAAGGATCGTAGCGTGAAGGTTGAGCGAGCGGAGGTTCTCCTCCCTGACGCCCATCCCGTCAAGGGGTCCGGCGATGAAGACGCTGTTCTTCCTGTGGCCTCCCGATATCTTCCTGTGCCGCGGATTGACAGTAACGAGAGGGAGATGTACCGACCAGCTCGTCCCGAACTCCGGACGAAGCTCGTAGAGGACGTCCGGATAGCGGTCGATATACTCTCCGTTATAGATCTGTTCCCGGCGTTTCGCCCAGAGGAAGTACGGTATACCGTCTCTGTCCCTGGTATCGAGGAGGAGGTCTATGATCCTGCTCCTGACCTCCTCGTAGTCGAGTGACTCCTCCCGGCATCTCTCGATCGAGATCTCTACGCCTCCGAACGGGTTGGTGCCCCCGAAAGAAGATGCGGTGGCGAGGTTGGCTGTCGGTTCGGTCATGAAATCGCTCTTCTTGAGCTTGCGGGTCCATGGGAAGACGTGAGCGAAACGGTACGCGAGGTCCTCCAAGTCGAGCCTGTGCAGGGTCTCCAGTGTGGCGTTCTTCGTCCTGTCGAGTAGATACCTCGGGTTTAGGAGTCTCGGTCCCTTTATCCTGCTCTCTAGAAATCCCGCATCGAGCAGGAGCTGATTGAGGTTGAAGAACATCGGCGGACGCATGGCGTGACCGTGATCGCTGATCAGGATGAAGACGGCGTCATCGCCGCCGGCCTCGACCAGCCTGCCCACGCACCGGTCGATGAATTCGTGGAAATCGGGAATGACGTTGCTGAGATCTCCTTCACCTGGCCAGGTCGGATCTTCCCTGTCGAAGAATCGCCAGAAAAAGTGAAAGACCCTGTCAGTAGTCAGAATGGTCAGGAAGGTCAGATCCCATTCTCTCGTCTCCATGAGCCTGGCCGTGAACTCGGTGACGGCCATCGTCTCGGCCTTAGTCTTCTCGTAGAACGCGGCGAGTTCCTTTTTTTCCGGAAAGTCGACTATCCCGCCGAGAGGGGGGATCTCGATATCACCCGCGGCACCATCGGGTGCGACCGCCGTGCTGCCGGAAATGAATACGGGACCCGACGCCATGACGCCGTCGACATCCCATGGGGGGTAGGCGAGAAGGGGGTTTACCACGATGACTTTCCTGCCCGCGTCGCTCGCCCTGTCCCAGAATGTCCGTCCCCTGAACGCTCCCGTATCGACTGAGAACTGCCTCGCGTCCTTCCTGAAGTAGTCGACCGATTCCAGGATGCCGTGCCCGCTGGGATCGAGCCCGGTGAATATGCTGATCCACGAAGGTATCGAGTCGGGAGGGAAGACGGCCTCGATCTCACCGGCCCATCCCTTCCCGGCAAGCCTGGATGTTACGGGCATGCGGTCCATCAGGGACTTGACTACCAGCCAGTCCAGCCCGTCCAGTCCGATCACGACGACTTTTCTCATCGATATCCTCTCGTTATCCTGAAAGCAGATTCTCTCTCCACCGTGAGCAGCCCTCCCAGATACCGGCCGCAGTCTCCTCTATTGTGCCGTTCCCGTCCACGACCGCGGCGCCTGTCAGCCTCGCGATCTCGAGATAGAAGGGCCGGCGGTCGGCAAGGTATTCCGGAGGAGTGCCGTCGCTCTTTCTCGTCGCTCCCGTCTCGGGGTCGATGTCGATGATCACCACCGATGCCGGGGTGGGAAAGAGGGACAGGAGCGCGTGGGAACATAGCTTCTCGAGACCGGAAGGCTCGAGAGAGAAGTTCACCGCCATGTCCACCAGTGTATCGTATACATATCGGTCGAAGATCATCGCCCTGCGCGGATACCCGGCGCCGAGAAGGCGGGAATGGACCTGGACCGTGTACTCGCTCCAGACCATGGCCTGCCACAGCGCCTGCTTCACCGGGCTCCGCATTCGTTGTCTCTTAGAACGCGTGAAATCGGTGTATTCCTCCGTGGCGGAGGCGGGCCGCGGGTCGATCCGTTTTCGTGCGAGCGAGATCAACGGGGCGGTGACCACGGGCGACCATCTGTTCCATACCGTCGCCGTCTCGATGCCCTCGCCCGCGAGACGCCCGGCGAGTAGTGTCGCCTGGGTCGATTTGCCCGTTCCGTCGAGTCCGCTGAGGACGAGTATCCTGCCGGGGCCGCCAGGTCGGAATACGCGTTTCAATTCTCCTGACCTCCGCCGGGAAGCGAGGTGAGGCTTTCGAGGTGGGGCGTGAGATATCTGTCGAATATCCTTTCCCACGAGAGGTCCGCGACCTTGGTATGGGTATTGACAGTGACGCTTCTCAGCTTTTCTATCTTGCCCGGGATCTCCGCCACGCCGGAGAACCATTCGAGGCCGCCGCCGTCCTCGAGCACCTCTGGCAGGGCGCCGAACCGTGTTGTGAGGACGGGCAGATTGCATGCAGAAGCCTCTATTACGGAGAGCGGAAATTCCAGTGCTCCCGTCCTGATCGAAACGGGGAAGAAATAGAGATCTGCCGCCTGGTAGATCTCGTGGATATTGTCGGTATATTCGTCTATGACGATTATGCCCGCCTGCCTGAGGTGGTCGCGCCATACGGGCTCGACCTCTCCCCCCTTTACTACCGGCTGGATGTCCGGTCCCCAGTCCCTGTACCGGAGGAAGGCCTGCAGGTTCCTGCTCTCCTTGACGTGCCCGACGTGAAGGACGATATACCTGTCGACGGGGATGTCGTGACTGGCCCTCAGTCGTATCTTCGTCTCAGCGTCGGCCGGCCGGAACAGTTCCGGGTCGTAGCCGGGCATTATGAAATCGGCGTTGATTCTCAGGTCATCCAGGGCCTGCCGCATCTCCCTGACCGGGGAGAGGACGAGATCCGGCGCTGACCAGAGGGATACCGCCCTGTGTATCTTTCCAGTGCCGCGGGCCTGCAGCGCTACGACGATAGCCGGCCTGCCCGCCATGCGTTTGAGAAGGACGCTCCTGAGCATCCCGAAACCTGTCAGTCCGGAGGCTGGGGTGTATATGATGAGATCCGGCTTCCAGCAGTCGAGGACGCCGGCCAGCTCGCGCGAGAGGAGGAACCTGCCCTTCAGGACCCGTCTGGTGTCGAGGTCCGGATCAGGCTCGCCCCTCTCATGCAACACCAGAAGGTCGTGCCGGCTCGATAGATACCTGCACATGTGCATCAGGAAGACTAGCAGTCCCTCGGCAGGCCTGGATGTGATCTCTTCCGATATGACTACGATTCTCATAACGTATTCCATTTAAAGCGAAAAGACTGCCGGACGCCGGATTATGGGCTATCGGCGATGCTCGAAGCAATGAAAAAAGCCCCGGCAGCCACATCGCCGATAAAAATGGCAGGTTTTACGGGGTAGAAAATAATGGCTGAAAGTGTTATAATACATGAACGTGGGTCAGGGTGACGAAGGTCCGGATAATAACCGTAAGAGGCTTGTTCAATGGGTAAGATCCCCTTTTTCAATCTAGGTGAGCAGACGAACGCCATCAGGGCGGAGATCGATCAGGCAATAAGCGGAGTCATCGACAACACCGCTTTCGTCCTGGGTCCCGGCCTGGAGGAGTTCGAAGAGGCGTTTGCCGCATTCTGCGGTGCAGGATATTGCGCGGGTACGAGTTCGGGCACTTCAGCTCTTCATTCCGCGCTGATCGCGTTCGGTGTGGGCGAGGGTGACGAGGTCATAACTGTAGCAAACACCTTTATTGCCACAGTTGAAGCGATTGCCATGACCGGCGCGAGGCCGGTCGTGGTGGACATTCTCGAGGATACGGGCCTGATGGACCCGTCGAAGCTCGAGGATGCGATCACGGGCAACACCAAGGTCATCATACCGGTCCATCTGTTCGGCCAGTGTTGTGACATGGACCCGATCAACGAGATAGCGGCCCGGCACGGCAAAAAGGTGCTCGAGGATGCATGCCAGGCGCACGGTGCCAGGTACAAGGGACGCCGCGCCGGTTCCCTGGGCGACGCTGCCGCCTTCTCCTTCTACCCGAGCAAGAACCTCGGAGCGTTCGGGGAAGGGGGAGCGGTAACGACCTCCGACACGAAGGTCGTCGCGATGATCAAGGGGCTGAGACATCACGGGCAGATCGTCAAGAACGAGCATTCGGTACCAGGCTACAATTACAGGCTGCATTCGATGCAGGCCGCCGTACTCGGCGTGAAGCTGAAGCATCTCGATGACTGGAACGAAAAGCGCAGACAGCTCGCCGCCCGGTACAAGGCCAATCTCGAGGGCTCCGGCTTCTGGATGGCGGCGACGCACACGGACTGTGAGCCTGTATATCATCTATTCCCAATAGGATGCAGTGACAGGGAAGCAGTTGGAAAGGCCCTGAGCGAGGCCGGGATCGGCTGGGGGCAGCACTACCCGATACCGGTCCACCTTCAGCCGGCCTTTTCTTATCTGGGATATTCGGAAGGAGATTTTCCAGTTGCGGAAAAGCTCATGCGAACAAGCCTTACACTTCCGATGTTTCCGGAACTGAAGAAGGAGCAGGTAGACGAGGTTTGCGAGGTGATCAAGAGCATCCCGTCTGCCTGAGCAGGTTCCAAAAGGAGGGGTAATATAGGATAACGGTTAATGACATACGAGACTAGGGTCTTCAGGCGGGACATTGCTGCTATGGAAAAGTATTCAGCGGCCCTGGACAATTACACCAACGCCGAGCAATTCGGAAAGGCGGGACTGGCCAGCAAGACGAGTCACGCGATCTTCAGGAGAAGCAGGTTCGACAGAATCCTGAAGAGAAGCACAGACATCCTGGCGTCTCTGGCGGTGCTTGGACTCGGATTCCCGTTCTTTCTCGCCATCGCTCTGTTGATCAAGTTGACCTCCAAGGGTCCCGTTTTCTTCAAACAGGAACGGATCGGGGAGAATGGGGGGGGCTTTGCCCTTTTCAAGTTCCGCACGATGAGGATCGACTGTGACGATTCCCTCCATAGAGAGTTTACGCGCAATTTCATCCAGGGGCGACAGCCCGAACCTTCGCTTGACGCAGGAAAGAACAGGGTTTATAAAATAACAGACGATCCGCGGATCACCGCCGTAGGCGGGTTCCTGCGGAAGACGAGCCTGGATGAACTGCCCCAGTTCATCAACATCCTCAGGGGTGAGATGACGATCGTGGGGCCGAGGCCGCCGCTGCCTTACGAATACGAGTGCTACGACGAGTGGCACAAGTTGAGGCTGAAGGTCAGGCCGGGTCTCACCGGGCTGTGGCAGGTCAGCGGACGCAGCACGGTGACGTTTCACGAAATGGTGATGATGGATATCTACTATATCGAGAACTGGTCGATGCTGCTCGATCTGAAGATCATGCTCAAGACCGTGCCGGTGATGCTGGCCGGGACGGGTGGACGCTAGCGTAAGCTGAAAGAATGGAGGACTCTTGCTTACAGTCGGAGTGATAGGTTGCGGATACTGGGGACCAAATCTGATCAGAAACTTCACCAATCTCAAGGGAGCCGATGTCAGGATCTGCAGTGATCTCGACAAGGGCCGCCTCGAACACATGAAGCATCTCTATCCGTCACTCGCCGTCACGACGGATTACAGGGAGATCATAAAGGATGAGAGCATAGACGCTGTTGTCATTGCCACACCGGTCTCTACTCACTTCCCGCTTGCTGCCGAGGCCCTCGAGGCCGGCAAACACGTCTTCTGCGAGAAGCCTCTCACGCAGTCGGTCGAGGAGGGCGTAAGACTCGTCGAACTTGCGGATGAGAAGGACAGGACCCTGATGGTCGGACACACCTTCGTGTACACGGCCGCAGTGAACAAGGTCAAGGACCTTATCAGCTCTGGCGAGTTGGGCGACATCCACTACATGTCGACGGCAAGGGTCAACCTCGGGCTCTTCCAGGAAGACATCAATGTTGTCTGGGACCTTGCGCCGCATGACGTCTCGATCATGAACTACATCCTGGGAGTGAGGCCCGTGGCCGTTTCCGCAATCGGACACTCGTACATCCAGCCCGGGATACAGGACGTATCGTTCGTCACGTTGCGCTATCCGGATTCGATCCTCGCGAACCTGCACGTATCATGGCTCAACCCGAACAAGATCAGGTCTACGACAGTTGTGGGAAGTAAGAAGATGCTCGTCTACGATGATATATCAAGTCTCGAAAAGATACGCATCTACGACAAGGGCGTGGATGTGATCCCGCACTACGACACCTTCGGCGAATTCCAGCTCTCGTACAGGTACGGGGATATCCACATCCCTAAGCTGGACGAAGCCGAGCCTCTCAAGATGGAGTGCCAGCATTTCATCGACTGCATAGAGGGTGCCCGGCCGCGGAGCAGCGGAAGGCACGGGCTCGAGGTCCTCATAGTCCTCGACGCGATCGACAGGTCGATGAAGCAGAACGGCGCTGAAATCGAGATAGAGTATCCCAAGACCCTGGGATAGGAGGACCATGGAAGACAGGCGAGTCGATGCCAGGCTGGGGCGCGTGCGCCTCGGCCACGGTTGCGAGATAGACCCCGAGGCGCTCGTCGGCTACCTTTCGCCGAGGCGCGGCGTCTCGGACGAGCTTGTCATAGGGGAAGGCGCGAGGATCCGGAGCGGAACCGTCATATACGCCGGCTCCACCATCGGAGCCGGCCTCGAGACGGGACACAACATAGTGATCAGGGAGCAGAACGAGATCGGCGATGATCTCTCAATCTGGAACAACTCGGTCATCGACTACGGCTGCACGATCGGCACGGGCGTCAAGATCCACTGCAACATCTACATAGCCCAGTTCACCGTGATCGAGGACGGCGTCTTCATGGCGCCCGGCGTCATGATCGCAAACGATATCCACCCCGGATGTCCGGAATCCGATGAGTGCATGAAGGGACCGGTACTAAAGAAGAGCTGCCGGCTCGGCATCAACGTTACGGTCGTGCCGTACGTGACGATCGGGGAAAAAACACTCGTTGGCAGCGGCTCTGTTGTCACGAAGGACCTGCCTCCGAACGTTCTGGCGTACGGAAATCCCGCGCGGGTCCATGCCGAACTGAAAGACCTGAAGTGCAAGACCGGCAGGCGAGAGACCCCATATCGGTAGGTGTCGCGATATGACCCGGCCAGAAGACGGAACGAGAGTCTTCATGCTTGCTTCGACTCTCGTCACGGGAGGAGCGGAGAACGTTGTGGAGTCTCTGGCCCTCGGGCTGCCGCGGCTGGGATACGTTCCGGAGGTGCTCTGCCTCCACGCTCCGGGCAGGACGGGCGAACGCCTCATGGCGGCCGGGGTGCAGGTGAAGCACGGGCTTCTAGTCGCAAAGTATGATCCATTCTCAGCAGTCAGGATCTCCCGTCTGTTCTCCGGGCACAGCGACGGCATCCTGCTGTCGCTCGACCATCACGACGCCATCGCGGTTGGTATCGGAGCGGCCAGGCTCGCCGGGCTGCGGCGCAGGGTCCTGTCGGTCCACTCGACAGGCCTGTGGGAAAGAGGGAGCAGCTTCACGAGGCTCGACCGCTTCTTCCTCCGAGGCTTCGAACGGGTAGTGGCCCTGGCAGATATGCACAGGGACCATCTCGTCGAGAAAGAACGGATAGAGCCGGGGAAAATCAGCGTTATCAACAACGGGGTCGATATCGACAGGTTCAGCCCCGCCGATGACGCGACAGGGGCCGCAGTACGGGAGGAACTGGGGATAGGCGGCGGCCGGTTCGCCGTCTCGATCGTTGCCGCCCTGAGGCCGGAGAAAAATCACGAGATGTTTCTCTATACCGCCGCTGTTCTGAAGGAGAGGCAAGGGGAAAGATTCGTCTTTCTGATAACTGGATCCGGAACGGAGGAGAAGAGGCTGAAGGAGCTGTCCTCACGGCTCGGGCTGGGAGATTCCGTCAGATTCCTCGGGGACAGGGAGGATGTCGACATGATCCTGAAAGGTTCGGACGCATTGGTGCTCTGCTCGTTCCCCGTGGTTGAGACCTTCCCGCTGGCGGTGCTCGAAGCGATGGCCACGGGTATCCCGGTAATATCCACAGGTGTCGGTTCTGTACCCGAGATCATCGAGGACGGAGTCGATGGCATGATTATTGAGAGCGGGGATGTGGAAGGTCTTGTGGCGGCGATAGAGGCGCTGGAAGGTGACGATGAGCGGGCGGCGGTCATCGGCGCGAGAGCCAGGGTGAAAGCGGAGGATAGATATTCCGTAAGGGGCATGGTAGATTCCTACGCGCGGCTCTTCGAGGAGATGAAGGGACAGGACGAGATATCGGAGAAGAGATGATACCGGTTGACGCAGTAATAGCGGTCACATACAGATGCGATTCACGTTGCAACATGTGCAACATCTGGCAGCTTTCTCCCGGCGGGGAGATGGCGCCTGAGTTCTATCGGCGGATCCCGTCCACCCTGAACGACGTGAACCTCAGCGGAGGCGAGCCTTTTCTCAGGGAGGACATCGTAGAGATCGCCGGCACCATATACGAACGCTGCCGCTCCCCGAGGATCGTGATATCGACGAACGGCTTCCAGCACCGCAGGATCCTGCATGCCGCTCCGTCCCTGATGAAGATCGGGAAGAAGGTCGGCATCGCCGTATCTCTCGACGGTATCGGGGAGATGCACGACGGGATCAGGGGGGTTGACGGCGGATTCGACAAGGTCATAGAGACACTCAAGCAGTTGGGGAAGCTGGGGTACACAAACGTCCGCGTGGCCTTCACCGCGCAGAGGGAGAACGTCAAGCACCTCGGAGCAGTATACGACCTCTCGAGGCAGTTCGGATTCGAGTTCACAACGTCGGTAGCGCAGAATTCAGATTTCTACTTTTTTACGGACGAGAACCAGAAAGTCGAGCCCGACAAGCTCAGGGACGAGATGAAATACGTGATGCGCAAGGAGCTGCTCAGCCTCAGTCCGAAGAGATGGCTCAGGTCGTACTTCTACTCGGGCGTGCTCCAGTACAACGCCATGGGAAGCAGGATGATCGGCTGCAGGGCCGGTCGCGATTCCTTCTTCCTCGATCCCGAGGGCAACATCTTTCCGTGCCTCTCCCTCGAGAGAAAGATGGGTAACATCCTCGAGCACTCTTTCGAGGAGATCTGGCGGGGCGAAGCGGCTGTCGGCTCGCGGAAGGCCGTCGACGTATGCAGCATGCCCTGCTGGATGATATGTACGGCGAGGACATCGATGAAGAGGCGGCCCGACAAGCCGGCCGGCTGGATCATGAAGAACTGGGGAAGGCTCCTGACCGGACGCGGCGTCTCCGACTGACGATCCGGTTTGATCATGGATAATCGCTCCCTCAAGATAGCGATGATAGGCTCGAAGGGGATCCCTGCCCTTTTCGGCGGCATCGAAAAGCACGTCGAGGAGATCTCCACGAGGCTCGCGTCCAGGGGCCATTCGGTGACCGTGTACGGGCGTGCCCCCTTCAGCAGCAGCGGCATCCACGGCGGAGTCACGGTGAAGGTACTCCCGTCGGTTTCTACGAAGAATCTCGATACGGCATCGAATTCCCTGATCTCGAGCATCGCCGCCTTTTTCGGCGACTACGATATTGTACACTTTCACGGCATCGGCCCATCGATCTTTTGCTGGATCCCTGTGCGGCCCGGCTCGAAAACGGTCTGTACGGTCCATGCCCTCGACTACAGGCAGAGCAAGTGGGGGGAGAAGGCGAAAAAGATCCTCATGCTGGGAGAAAAGAGGGCTGTCACGAAGGCCGATGCGGCCGTCGCGGTATCCAGACTGATGGCAGGTGAGCTGTCGAGAAAGTACGGAAAAGACGTCCGTTATATTCCGAATGGAGCTACACTCGGACAGAGCTACGGGTTCGGGGAAGCCGCCGGGCTCGGAATCGAGCCGGGAGGTTACATCCTCAGCGTAGGCCGGTTCATCGTTGAGAGAGGATTCGATACGCTGATCAAAGCCTTCGACAGGCTCGAAAGCGACCTGAAACTGGTGATCGCAGGGGACGCGAGGTTCGAAGAGGAATGCGCGGCTCGGATAAAAGCGATGGCTGGTGACAGGGTGCTGCTGCCGGGGTATGTGGCGGGGAATAAGATAGAGGAACTATACGCACATTGCACGTTCTACGTTCTGCCCTCGCTGGTCGAGGGCCTGCCGATATCCCTTATCGAGGCGATGAGCCACTCGCGCCCCGTGCTCATAAGCGACATCCCGGAGAATCTCGAGGTAGCAGGGGGCATTGCCGAATCATTCAGAGCAGGTGACTCCGAAGATCTGCTCAGGGCCATGAAAAGGATCCTCTCGCTGAGTCCCGAAGAACTCGCCGGGATGGGGGAAGCAGGGCGCAGGAAGGTCGAGACGGAGTACGACTGGGACAGGATCGCCGTTTCCCTCGAGGACCTCTACAGGGAACTTTTGTCATGATAACGTATTGCGGGCGTAATCTAGTCGCCTTCGGTTCCCCGCCGCCGGCAATTTGTATTGACACCGCGCACCTCTTCTGATAAAGAAAATCGATATTCCGGGGTCACACGAACGGGTCGGGAGGTCGAAGATGAGAAGTAAAATCAGGCATTTCTACCCACTGACTGCGACGGCAGCTTTCGTTATATTTAGCTGTCTTCTCGCAGGGTGCGCGGGGACGGGAAGGTCGACTGGCACGAAAGTGGAACAGCAGGAGAGCGTTCCGCCGCCGCCTCCGCAGAGCGAGACGAAGCAGGAGATGGAGCCGGAAAAGCCGGTTGCTGATGAGCCGTACGACCTCGAGAGCGAGATGCCCGAGGACGATTCGGTCGACGAGGGCGACGCGGCAGAGGAGAGCATAGAACCGGTAAAGGCTGATACTTTCACGGTGGATGAGACCGTGGAACCTCCCGTGCCCTCTGCCGGGTACGATCTGGGATACAGGGTCCAGCTCGCCGCGTTTGCAGAGTCGGCGGGGGCGAGGGACCTGAAGAAAAAAGTCATGGCGACCGCGGGCATCGCGGTTTATATAGACTACGAAGATGGATTGTACAAGGTCAGGGCGGGGGATTTTGTAACACGCGTCGAGGCTTCAGAAGCGCGCGCCAAACTGGCCGCCGACTATCCCGACTGCTGGATAGTGCAGACCACGATCATGAAGGCGAAATAGCGCAAGAAGGAGAACGACACCGGATGCCTGAACTTCGCAAGAGCCCGATCATGGAACGCTGGGTGATCATCTCCACTGAGAGGGGAAAGCGGCCCCTCGACTTCAAGACGGAGAAGAAGCCGAAAAAGGGCGGATTCTGCCCCTTCTGCACGGGCAAGGAAGACAAGACGCCCCCCGAGGTCCTCGCCTACAGGGATCCGCTTTCGACGCCGAACAGTCCCGGCTGGAAGGTCAGGGTCGTTCCCAATAAATTCCCCGCTCTGCAGATCGAGGGCGACCTGGACAAACGAGGCGACGGCATTTACGACACGATGCGCGGCGTCGGCGCGCACGAGGTGCTGATCGAGTCGCCCGACCATACCAAGAACCTCCACCACCTTCCGCAAGAGCATGTCGAGAGCATCTTCTGGGCCCTGAGGGACCGCTGCATCGACCTCAAGAAGGACTCTCGTTTCAGGTACATCCTGATCTTCAAGAACTGGGGAGAGGAGGCGGGCGCGTCTCTCGAGCACTCGCACATGCAGATCATCGCCACCCCGATCATTCCGAAGAGGGCGATCGAGGAGCTCGAGGGATCGAAGTTCCATTACAAGCTGAAGGAAAGGTGCATATTCTGCGACATTCTAAAGCAGGAGCAGAAGGAAGAGAAGAGGATAATATACCGGAACGAGTACTTCATCGCGATCGCGCCATACGCCTCACGGTTTCCCTTCGAGACCTGGATACTCCCTCTTGAACATATCTCCGCCTTCGAGAAGACTCCTACCGAATGGTTCCCGGCGCTGGCGGACATAATGATAAACGTCCTCACCCGACTGGACGCTACTCTCGACGAGCCCCCGTTCAACTTCATTATACACGCTGCTCCCTGCAAGACACCCGATCTCGACTACTACCACTGGCACATCGAAATCATGCCCAAGCTGACGAAGGTGGCCGGGTTCGAATGGGGAAGCGGCTTCTACATCAACCCGACCCCGCCTGAATACGCAGCCGAGACGTTGAGGGATGTCGACATCGGCGGCGCAGATGACGAGAACAACAGAAAAGAGAAGGTAGAGGACAAGGAATGGCCTCAGAAAAAATCGACGTAGCGGTAGTAACGACAGAGATCGTGCCCTACTCGAAAGTCGGAGGACTGGCCGACGTCATGGGCGCGCTGCCCGACGAGCTCGAGAAGCTCGGAGCGGGCATAACCGTATTTACTCCGCTCTACGCCTCGATCGACCGCGAGAAGTACGGGATCGTGAATGTGGAAGGGATCGGCGGCCTCATAGTGACCGTAGCCCGCAGGGATTATTCGTACGGTCTCGCAGTTGGCGTCAAGCCAGGCACCGGTATAAAGGTCTATTTCATAGACAACGATTATTTCTACGGGCGCGAGAACATCTACACCACCGCAGAGGGAGAGGGATTCGAGGACGAGGACGAGAGGACGATCTTCTTCAACCTCGCAGTGATGGAGGCGCTCAAGGCGCTTGATATGTCGCCCGACGTCATCCACTGCAACGATTTCCACTCGGGGCTTATCCCCGTCTATCTCGCGAGGGAAAAGGAGACGAACTCGCATTTCGAGAATACCGGTACCGTCTTCAGCGTGCACAATCTTGCCTACCAGGGCATCTTCGAGCCCGAGTTTCTCGAGAAGGCCGGACTCGATTCTAAACTCTTCCAGCCGATGAGCCCTTTCGAGTTCTGGGGCAGGGTGAACGTGATGAAGATGGCGCTGATGTTCACCGGAATAATCAGCACGGTGAGCAGGACGTACGCCGAGGAGATCGCCACATCTGAAGAATATGGATACGGGCTCGAGGGAGTGCTCCGCTACAGGAGCAAGGACCTCGTCGGCATCCTCAACGGCATAGACGCGGACGCCTGGAACCCGGAGACGGACGAGCTGATCCCCGTCAACTTCACGAGAAAGGACCTATCGGGGAAAAGGGAGAACAAGGCCGCTCTTCTCGGGGAGTTCGGGCTTCCCGCCGGGGACGAGCCGGTTGTCGGGGTCGTCTCGAGGCTGGTCGACCAGAAAGGCTTTGACATTCTCTCTGATTCGCTCGAGAAGCTGCTCGATCTCGAAATGAAGATCGTCATCCTCGGAACGGGCCAGCAGGAATACCACGAGCTCTACACGGAAATGGCGGAGAAATACCCCGACAGGCTCGGTGTCCGGCTCGAGTTCAACAACAGGCTTGCCCATCTCGTCGAGGCTGGAAGCGATTATTTCCTCATGCCGTCGCTGTATGAGCCATGCGGGCTGAACCAGATGTACAGCCTCCGGTACGGGACGATGCCGGTCGTCAGGGCCACAGGGGGTCTGAAGGACACGATTTCCGACGTCGACGCGAAGGGAAGCATGGGCAACGGGTTTACCTTCAAGGCGTATACACCGACGGCTCTGATAAATGCGCTGAAGAAGGCCGTAGAGTTCTTCGCAGACGGCAGGGCGGTTGCGAAGACCCGCAGGAGGATAATGGCCGAAGACCACTCCTGGAAGATATCGGCGAAGGAATATCTCGAGATGTACGGGAAGGCGAGGGGCCGCACCGGAATGAGGTTGACAGCAACGTAACCGGCTCTATATAATCAATAAAACGAAGGGGAGAGCGGGAATAGCTCAGCTGGTAGAGCGCAACCTTGCCAAGGTTGAGGTCGCGGGTTCGAGCCCCGTTTCCCGCTCCATATTTTGTGAGGCGGCATAGCCAAGTGGCTAAGGCGACGGTCTGCAAAATCGTTATCACCGGTTCGAATCCGGTTGCCGCCTTTTTTTCATGTCTCGAATTCCTCCAATACAAGAGCACCTCCCGGACAGTTTGTTTTGAACGCGGAGCATTCTCAGGCATAGTACATGTCAAAAACGTCTCAAATGGTAGTTGATACGGGGTTACCGATATACAAGGCAATGTCCATAATACAGGAAGATAGGAAAGAGATTGCGATGTGGGAAAGCGCAAGGGACGTCTGCCAGGACACGTCAAACCTGAGCTATCTCTCCCACTTTGATATCCTTGCATGCTTCCGAAACGACAAAAATCCTGTCGTTGTTGCAGTCCGGATCGACCGGGATGAGGAAGAATCCGTTTTTCTTGTCGCTGTAGCCGAGGCTGATTCCCCTGAGTATCTCGCCGTCATTGAAAACGACCCTTATCTTCAGGCCGCGGAACCTCGACTGGTCGACCTGCTCGAAGAACTTCTTCTCGACGTAGGAACGGTTCCCGTCGAAGGACTTGACGAAGAAGATCGCCTTCAGCTGCGTAATCCCGATCTCCTTTATTTCTCCGCTGCCGTCCTCGAGCGCGAGATGGAACGAGTCATTGAGAGGAGTGAAATCGTGCGTGTATCCCTTCTGGAGGGTCCCGTCACGGAAATGAACGACTACCTGGTTTTTAATCGCGTTTGACATCTCTTTCCCCCGTTTATCAGATGCCTTCCGGCATCATTCCTTTCTATATCCGGCAGAATTCCTGGCAATATCAGCACTTTTTGATGTTTATATTCAGACGATACTGATTAGACACAAGAACCATTCCATTCCTCACAATTCCTTTTCCCGCAATTCGGCGATTGTGCTATCTTATCGT
Organism: Candidatus Krumholzibacteriota bacterium; assembly: GCA_030609325.1. Taxonomy (GTDB): domain Bacteria; phylum Krumholzibacteriota; class Krumholzibacteriia; order Krumholzibacteriales; family Krumholzibacteriaceae; genus JAUWCL01. The sequence continues at coordinate 53 of JAUWCL010000017.1, read as the reverse complement.
TGACAATGGAATTGCCGGGGTGGCGGAACTGGTAGACGCAGCGGACTTAAAAT
>JAUWCL010000028.1 GCA_030609325.1 Candidatus Krumholzibacteriota bacterium | reverse complement strand
TATTCAGACGATACTGATTAGACACAAGAACCATTCCATTCCTCACAATTCCTTTTCCCGCAATTCGGCGATTGTGCTATCTTATCGTTGACAATGGAATTGCCGGGGTGGCGGAACTGGTAGACGCAGCGGACTTAAAATCCGCTGGAGCGTGGCTTCGTGCGGGTTCGAGTCCCGCCCCCGGCATTCGGTTTCGACCAGCCGGCGACAGCACGCGGGACAGTTCAATATGAGCGGGAAACGTGGAATAACACTAGACAGGGAGCTTTTTCACTGGGAGGAAGAGATCCTCGACAGGTGCGAGCTATACCTTGTGGGAGGCGTCGTGCGCGACCTGTTTCTCGACAGGGCGCACGAGACGCTCGATTTTGACTATATCGTATCGGGCATCGACAAAGATGCCCTTCTCGCACTGCTCGAGAAGATCGGCAGGGCCGATCTGGTCGGAAAGTCGTTCGGCGTGATAAAGTTCAGGACCCCCGAGGACCTTACCGTCGATATCGCCATTCCGAGATCGGAGATTTCTACCGGCCCAGGACACAGGGACTTCAAGGTCGTATCCGATCCCGACCTTCCAGTGGACTCCGACCTGGAGCGCAGGGACTTCACCGTCAACTCGATGGCCCTCAGCCTGAGGGATTTTGAGCTGGTCGATCCTCTCGGCGGAGCCGAAGATCTCGAGAAGAGGATACTGAGGGTAAACAGGGATACCTCGTTCGTTGAGGATCCCCTGAGGATACTGAGGGGCGTACAGTTCATGGCGAGGTTCGGTCTGGAGGTGGAGAGAGGGACGAGAGCGCTGATGGAAAGAGACAGGGATCTTCTCGCAACGGTCTCGATGGAGCGAGTAAGGGACGAGCTGAACAAGATGATGCTCCTCGCCGACAGGCCGGGCGACGGCTACATATTCATGCACGAGACAGGTATCCTGCCCCTCGTTATCCCCGAGCTCGACGTTGCCTGGGGCATCGAGCAGAACGAATTCCACCCCGACGACGTCTTCCACCACAGCGTCAAGAGCTGCGACATCGCAGAGAAGGAGCTCCTGATCCGGTGGTGCGCACTTCTCCACGATCTCGGCAAGCCGAAGATGAAGATGGCGCTCGACGGGCGAACAGTATTCTACGGGCACGAGGAAGAGAGCGCGAGACTCGCCGGGGAGATTCTCACGAGACTCGTATTCCCCGTCTCGTTCGTGATCGGCGCGAAGCATCTGATAGTTAACCACATGTTCATGATCACCGAAGAGTGGTCTGACTCGGCGGTGAGAAGGTTCATAGCGAGGGTGGGACCTGAAAACCTCGACGATCTCTTCGAGATAAGAAAAGCCGACGGGGATTCGCGGGGCGACGGGGGGATCGATAAAGAGGTCGAGTACTCGAGGGGGCGCATCGACAAAGTGATGCTCGAGGAAACTGCCTTCAAGAGGAGTGACCTCGCTGTTACCGGCACCGATGTGATGGAGATCGCCGGGATGGAGTCCGGACCGGAGGTCGGTGTGATACTCGACGGGCTGCTCGAGGCGGTGCTGGACCATCCGGAATACAACAGCAGGGAGAAGCTGGAAGAGCTGATAAGGGACTGGAAGAGGATATGAAAAGGGACGGGCTCCCGCAACCTGGTGTCAGGGGTATTGCTCGACCTGAGTCCGGCCGAGTAAAACCGTTAGGGGCAAAGGGTAATCACGGGAACCCTCCCCGGCTGACAAAAATATAGGGAGAAACACCTATATTGTCAATGAGATAATCGTTTAAAGTGAATGAGGCTTTTCGGGCTGATGGAAAGATGGGCCGAACAGGATCATGAAGGAACTGAAAAAACTCGTAAAAGATCTCAGGAAGCAGCTACTGCCGTATCATCACGATCACGATCTGGAAAGCGGCAGAAGACGCTGGGAGGTGGGCGATGAGGAATACCTCACATCATGGCTTGCCCAGCACCTGGAGATGTGCCGCGAGAGAAACCGCTGCTACAAGCGCGGGAGATGCATATACTACGACTACGGTGACCTCGCGAAGCGTAATTACGAGATATGCTACGAGTTTCTCCTGAGGATGGAGAGCGGCGACATATACTGTCGTTTTGCAGAAGACCCTGATGACACCGCGGAATAATTCACGTGGCGGCCTGACATGACATGTCATTATGGCAGGCTTGACAGGCCGGACTGCCATCGTTTTTAGAGCGGAAACGGCCTTCCTGTAAAAACCGTTCTAACTTCTATGATTTCAATAAGTTAATAATGTACCAGCCTGACCGGTTATGGCACGGAAATTGATGTATTGTGTAAATGGTTAGTAACAAATGAAATACCCATTTGAAGGAGTGATGCAGAATGTCGAAGATTATAGGAATCGATCTGGGAACGACGAACTCGTGTGTAGCGGTAATAGAAGGCGGCGAGCCTGTAATAATCCCGAATCCTGAAGGGGGCAGGACGACGCCATCCGTCGTTGGATTCAAGGATAACGAGAAACTGGTAGGCGTACTAGCAAAGAGGCAGGCGGTGACCAACCCTACAAACACGGTCTTCTCGATAAAGCGCTTCATGGGCAGGAAGTACGGCGAGGTCGCTACAGAGATCTCAGAGGTCCCGTACGAGGTGATCGAGGGACCCAACGGTGACGCGAGGATGAAGGCCAGCGGAAAGGAATATTCGCCTCCCGAGATTTCCGCCATGGTGCTTCAGTATCTCAAGGAAGCGGCCGAGAAGTATCTCGGCGAGAAGGTCACGAAGGCCGTAATCACCGTGCCCGCGTACTTCAACGACAGCCAGAGGCAGGCGACGAAGGATGCCGGCAAGATCGCAGGACTGGAGGTCGAGAGGATCATCAACGAGCCCACGGCCGCATCGCTGGCGTACGGTCTCGACAAGTCGGGCGACCGCACCATCGCCGTGTTTGATCTCGGCGGCGGAACGTTCGACATCTCGATCCTCGAACTGGGAGACTCCGTGTTCGAGGTGAAGTCCACCAATGGTGACACCCATCTCGGCGGGGACGATTTCGACCAGAAGCTGATCGAATGGCTCGTCGTTGAGTTCAAGAAGGACCAGGGGATAGATCTCTCGTCAGACCCGATGGCTCTTCAGAGGCTCAAGGAAGCGGCGGAGAAGGCCAAGTGCGAACTGTCGACAGTGCAGGAAACAGATATCAACCTGCCGTTCATAACGGCCGACGCGAGCGGACCGAAACACCTCAACCTCAAGCTTACCAGGGCGAAGTTCGAGTCGCTGACCGAGGCGCTAGTCGAGCGGACCGTCGCTCCGTGCCGCAATGCGATCAAGGATGCCGGGATCTCGGCCTCTGATATCGACGAGGTCATCATCGTTGGCGGAACGACGCGCATGCCCGCCGTTCAGGCCAGGGTGAAGGAGATCTTCGAGCGCGAGCCTCACCAGGGGGTCAATCCCGACGAGGTAGTCGCCCTCGGCGCGGCAATCCAGGGTGGCGTCCTCGCCGGAGATGTTCACGACGTTCTTCTGCTTGATGTCACCCCGCTTTCGCTCGGTATCGAGACGCTCGGCGGCGTGATGACGAAGCTGATCGAAAGGAACTCGACGATCCCTACCCGCAAGAGCGAGATATTCTCGACGGCCGCAGACAACCAGACGACAGTGGAGATACACGTCCTTCAGGGTGAAAGGGAAATGTCCGGACAGAACAAGTCTATTGGCCGGTTCCAGCTGACGGGTCTTCCGCCAGCGCCCAGGGGTATCCCGCAGATCGAGGTCACGTTCGATATCGACGCCAACGGGATACTCAACGTCGCGGCGAAGGACAAGGCCACCGGCAAGGAGCAGAAGATCATCATACAGGCTTCCAGTGGTCTTTCAGAGGACGAGATCGACCGGATGGTCAAGGACGCCGAGGCACATGTCTCCGAAGACAAGGTGAAGAGGGAACTGATCGACCTACGCAACCAGGCAGAACAACTGGCCTACCAGACGGAGAAACAGCTCGAAGAGTATAAGGACAAGATCCCAGCCGGCGATGTCGATGAGATCCGCAAAGCGCTCGAGGAGCTGAAGGAAGCCGCCAAGACCGACGACAGCGCGCGGATAAAGGCCGCTATAGACTCGCACAACACAATATGGCAGAAGGCCGCGCAGGTGATGTACGAGCAGGCTTCGGCCGGCGACCAGCAGGCGGCAGGCGAGCAGCCCGGCCAGGAGCAGCAGGCTCCCCAGGGTGAGCAGGAGAATGGAAAGGTCGTCGACGCCGAGTATGAGGTCATCGAAGAGGACGAGAAGAAGTAACCTCTTGAAAATGCGGTTGCAATACCGAATATCGGTTACTATACTACTGCCTGAAGATTGCAGTGTGGGCGATTAGCTCAGATGGTTAGAGTGCTTGCTTGACATGCAAGAGGTCACTGGTTCAATTCCAGTATCGCCCACCATTCAACTGCAGCAAACTCGGCTTTCCCTTCAGGATGGATAATCTGGACATGATTGAGATCACTTATCCGGACGGATCGAAGCAGGAAATCGCCGACGGCACCCCGATCATGGAGATAGTCTCGGGACTGCCCCAGTCGGTAAGGAAAAAGGCGATAGCGGCACGCATCGGCGGCCGCACCTACGACCTCCAGCAGACGGTCGAGGAGGGTGGCGACTTCGAGGTCATCCTGGCAGGATCGGAGGGTTCGCTCGACGAGCTCAGGCACAGCTTCTCACACCTGATGGCGCTGGCCTTGCAGAAGCTCTTCGCCGGTGTGAAGTTCGCCATCGGCCCGTCGATCAGGGACGGCTTCTATTACGACATCCTGCTCGATCGGAGGCTGACTCCCGAAGATCTCGAGCGGATCGAAAAAAAGATGAAGGAACTCCTCGAGGCAGGAGGCCTGAAGTTCGAGCGTGAGGTCCTTTCGAGAGACGAGGCGATTGCTCTCTTCGAGAAGCTTGATCAGCCGTTCAAAGTCGAGATGATAAACGATCTCGAGGACGACGAGGTGTCGATCTACAGGCTGGGGGAATTCACAGACCTCTGCATTGGTCCTCACGTTCCGGACGTGAAGTTTCTGAAGAACTACAAGCTGACCTCGCTCGCCGGCGCCTACTGGCGAGGTGACGAGAAGAGGGAGATGCTGCAGAGGATCTACGGTACTTCCTTCTTCAGCGCGGATGATCTCAAGACCGAGCTCGATCGCCGCGAAGAGGCGAAGAAACGCGACCACCGCAAGCTCGGGCCCCAGCTCGAGCTCTTCGATATAAAGGAGGAGGCGGGAGGCGGCCTCGTCTTCTGGTACCCGAAGGGATATATCCTCCGAGAGACGATAGAGAACTACTGGAAGGACCTGCACAGGCGCAACGGCTACGGTGTGATAATGACCCCGCACATCGCCGACAGCAAACTCTGGAAGACATCGGGCCACCTGGACTATTACAGGGACAACATGTTCATCATAGGCGGCGAGGGGGATCAGGAATTCGTACTCAAACCGATGAACTGCCCGTACCACATCCTGATATACAAGAGCAAGATCCACAGTTACAGGGATCTTCCGATCAGGTATGCCGAGCTCGGGACCGTCTACAGGAACGAGCGTTCGGGAACCCTTCACGGCCTGCTCAGGGTGCGCGGCTTCACGCAGGACGACGCACACATCTTCTGCACCCCGGAGCAGCTCGACGATGAGATAGACAAGTGCTTCGATCTCGCACACGAGATACTGACCACATTCGGGTTCCACGACTACAAGGTGGAGCTCAGCGCCCACGACCCGGAGAGCATGGAGAAGTACGCCGGCTCGGAGCAGGAATGGCGGATGGCCGAGGCCGCCCTGCTGAAGGCCATAGAGAAGAGGGACATCCCCTTCGAGAAGACGCCCGGAGAGGCGGTGTTCTACGGCCCGAAGATAGACCTGAAACTGATCGACGCGATCGGGAGGAGCTGGCAGGCCACCACGATCCAGTTCGATTTCAACCTTCCCCGCCGGTTCGATGTAAAGTATGTGACCAGCGAGGGGAACAAGGAATACGTCTACATGATCCACAGGGCACTTCTGGGCTCTATAGAGAGGTTCGTCGGCACCCTTACCGAGCATTACGCAGGGGCATTTCCTCTCTGGCTCGCTCCGGTGCAGGTCGTCGTCATACCGGTTTCCCCCGACCAGACGGACTATGCCAGGGAGAGTGTCGAGAGGCTCATCGCGGCGGGAATCAGAGCCGAGGCCGACCTGCGCGACGAGAAGCTCGGCTACCGGATAAGGGACGCAGAGGTCAAGAAGGTTCCGTACATGGCCGTCGCCGGGAAGAAGGAGATGGGTGAGGGGACCCTCGATATCAGGTCGAAGAAGAAAGGACGCCTCGGGGCCAGAAAACTCGATGAAATCATCGAGGAACTGGTTGACGAGATAGAAGGGAAAGCATAATATTACTGAAAATCAGATTTTGATCGAAGCAGGGAGCGAGAGCCCCTCACCTTACGGTCATTTAATTGTACCAGTAGGGTTTCGTCTAATTCCGATTACGCCGGGCGGGTGAAACTACTACTCGCCCTTTTTGTATTCCGAACGCGGGAGGTGAAGTATCAGAGGTAATTTCAGAAGAAGCGACAGGCGGGAGCCGCGCACCAGGGTCAATCATATGATCCGCATACCCGAGATCAGGGTCATCGACGAGGAAGGCGAGCAGCTCGGCGTCATGGCCACCGACAAGGCCAGGACCATAGCAGAGGAGAAGGGACTCGATCTGGTGGAGATCGCCCCCAACGTGAGGCCGCCGGTCTGCAAGATCATGGATTTCGGGAAATTCAAATACGAGCAGAGCAAGAAGGCTCGTGAGTCGAAGAAGAAACAGCATGTGACGCATCTGAAGGAGATCAAGCTCAGGCCGAAGATCGAGGAGCACGATCTCCAGTTCAAGATGAAGAACGCAGAGAAATTTCTCGAACAACGGGACAAGGTCAAGTTCACGGTGGTCTTCCGCGGCAGGGAGATGGAACATCTCGAGCGCGGTTACAAGATGCTCAAGGTGATAGAAGAAAAGTTCTCCGATATGGCGCACGTGGAGAAGGAACCGGTAAGACAGGGGAGGATGATCTCCATGATCATGGGTTCCCGGTCGGATAGAAAAGCGAAAAAAGGGGGTGGAGAAGGGGATGCCAAAGATCAAGACTAACAGAGGGGCGGCAAAGAGATTTCGCCTGACCGGCACCGGCAAGATCAGGAGACAGAGGGCTTATTCCAGCCATATTCTTACAAAGAAGTCCACGAAGCGTAAGAGAACTCTTCGCAAGACGACTATCGCCGCCAAGGCTGACGCCGGAAGAATCAGACGTATGCTGGGCAAATAGGCTTCCGCCCTCGCCACATCGAATAAGGAAAAGATAGGGAGACATAATACAATGCCGAGGACAAAGCATAGTGTAGCTTCGCACAAGAGAAAGAAAAAGGTACTCAAACAGGCCAAGGGCTTTACGGGCGGGCGTGGCAATCTATACAGAAGCGCCCGCGAAGCGGTCGACAGAGCCTTGTCGTACGCGTATCGCGACCGCCGTACCCGCAAGAGAGATTTTCGGAAGCTTTGGATCGCGCGCATCAACGCCGCGGCCAGGATGAACGGAATGAGTTACAGCCGGTTCATCAACGGACTGAAGAAGTCTGATATAGAGATTAACCGGAAGCAGCTCTCCGAGATAGCGGTCAACGACTCGGAAGGATTCGCGAGACTGGCCGATATCGCCAGGGAAGCTCTTTGATGAGTGAAGAGATACCCGACAGAGAATCCATAGACAGGCTCGGAGAAGAGGCGTCGCGGGACATTGCGGAGGCTTCCGAGCTCGAAACGCTCGAGCGGGCGAGGATCGTCTGGCTGGGGCGCAAAGGCAGGCTCACGTCTGCGCTGAGGTCGATCGGGAAACTTCCCGCCGACCAGAGGCCAGTCGTCGGTGGCATGATAAACGAGTGGAAGGAGAAGCTCTGCGTCCTTTTCGACAGCAGATGCGCCGAGTTGTCTGGATCGTGCGGGGACGAGGAGCCCTACCCCGGCGACCCGACCCTGCCGGGCAGGAGGAGCTGGGAGGGTGGCCTGCACATACTCCACAGGGCAATCCGTGATATCAAGGAGATATTCTACCGCATGGGCTACTCGATAGCCGAGGGCCCCGACGTCGAGCTCGATTATTACAATTTCGAAGCCCTGAACTTTCCCGCCGACCATCCGTCGCGCGATCTGCAGGACACATTTTACGTAAACAAGGACATCCTGCTCAGAACGCAGACCTCTCCTGTTCAGGTGAGGTTCATGGAGAAGAACGAGCCGCCCCTCCGGATAATATCCCCGGGAAGGGTCTACAGGAACGAAACGCCCGATCCGTCTCATGCGGCGGAGTTTTTCCAGATCGAAGGGCTCTACGTCGATAAAAATGTCTCGCTGGCCGACCTGCGGAGCGACATTACCTGGTTCGTTAACCAGTTCTTCGGGCCGGATGCCAGGGTGAGGTTCAGGCCGCACTTCTTCCCGTTTACCGAGCCTAGCGCCGAGGCTGACATGACATGTTTCGGCTGCAAGGGCGAGGGCTGTTCGATCTGCCAGAAGACCGGCTGGATCGAGATAATGGGCGCGGGCATGGTCCATCCCAACGTCTTCAGGTTTGCCGGGTACGATCCCGATGCGGTTACCGGTTTCGCGTTCGGCATGGGAATAGAGAGAATCGCGATGCTCAAGTACGGCATCGACGATATCAGGCGTTTCCTCGGGAACGATATGAGATTTCTCGGGCAGTTCTGGAACGAGACATGGGTGGGGGTGCAGGAGTGAAGGTAAGCCTGAACTGGTTGAAGATGTACGTCGAAATCGACGAGGATCCGGCGACCCTGGCCAACGACCTGACCATGTTCGGCCTCAACGTCGAATCGATGGAGGTCAGCGGCGGGGAATACACGGGTGTCGTGTTCGGCCGCGTTCTCGAGTGCGGCAGGCACCCCAATGCCGACAAGCTCAGTGTCTGCACGGTCGACGTCGGGACGGGCATATCGCTGAACATCGTATGCGGCGCGCCGAACGTCAGGGCCGGCATGAGCGTTGCCGTAGCCGTCCAGGGGGCAGTGCTCAAGGGCGGATTCAAGATAAAGAAGACTAAGCTCAGGGGAGAGGTGTCGGAGGGCATGATCTGCTCGGAGACCGAGCTGGGCATCGGAGATGACGCCGGCGGGATCATAGAGCTGGATATGGACCTGGAACCGGGAGCAAGCCTCGATGGCAGGCTGGGCTCGAGCGATGTGATAATGGACATGGAAGTGACCCCCAACAGGCCCGACCAACTCTCACATTTCGGCATAGCGCGGGAGATCGCGGCTCTATACATGCGTGAGCTGAGAGAGCCCGAGCTGTTCGACCTCGAGCCCGGATATAAATTTCCTGTAGAGACCGAAAACGACGGCGACTGTGCGAGGTACAGCGCCGCGTTCGTGAGCGACATAAATATCGGCCCATCGCCGAAGTGGATGCAGGACCTGCTGATATCCGCCGGAGTGAAGCCGATCTACAATATAGTGGACGTGACCAACTTCGTAATCCTCGAGATGGGCCAGCCTCTGCACGCCTTCGACCGTGATATGCTCGGCAGGGACGGGATCTTAGTCCGCAGGGGCAGATCCGGGGAATCGATGTACACCCTTGACGACATCGAGAGAGAGGTCGGGCAGGACGTTCTGCTTATCACGGACGGCGAAACTCCGGTAGGGGTAGCCGGCGTGATGGGCGGCAGGGATTCGGAGATAACCGACAGCACGAAAAGGGTTCTCATTGAGAGCGCCTGGTTCGACCCGAGGGCTGTCCGCAGGTCGAGCAGGGAACTGAAGCTCGATACGGAGGCCTCATATCGCTTCGAGAGGGAATGCGATCCGGGCATCACGGTCAAGGCCCTCATGAGGGTATGCAGGCTTATTACCGATATCGGAGCCGGTAAGCCGGAGAATCTGCACGCGGACTACCTCGCCGACCGCGAGCTGGTAGAGCCGCGCAAGATCACGTTGAGGACGAAGCAGGCGAACAGGCTCATGGGAACGAGGCTCGCCGCGGATGACCTCGTCGAGCTGCTTTCGCGACTTCAGCTGATATCGGTAGAGGATGGCAAGGACATCACTGTCACGGTCCCGACGTTCAGGCGCGACATCGTGGAGGAAGTCGACCTGATAGAGGAAGCCGCCCGGCTCTACGGGTACGAGAATATTGGAAAGGAAGAGGAGCGGCGCAGCTCGCTCTTTTCCGAGGTGTCGATCGTGGACAGGAGGAACGAGGAGCTCTGCGACAGGCTCGCCGAGCGGGGATTCGCCGAGGTGATAACGACTTCGTTCATGGATCCGGGAGATCCGGGAAGATTCGAATGGGGTGAGAGCGATCCGAGGAGCCGCCCGGTAGAAATATCGAATCCCCTTACGGTTGCGCAGTCGGCGATGAGGACGTCGCTGCTGTCCGGGATGCTCAGGGTGGTCCAGCGCAACGCCACGGTGGAGCGCGAGGGTATCAGGATCTTCGAGCTCGCCAAGGTATTCCTGCAGAGGGAAGAGGGGAGCGGGCTGCCTCACGAAGAGCTTCACCTCACGACCGTGTTCACGCGTAAGAGCGCTCCGCTGACGTGGCACGGTGAGCAGAGAGACTTTGATTTCTTCGATATGACGGGAGAAGCGGAATCCGTGCTGGAATGGCTCGGGGCGCCGGAGGATCTGATCATGGAGAGAATAAAGGCCGACGAGCCCGACTTCCTCTTCGAGTGGATCCTTAAGAACAGCCCGGCCGGGACATGCGGGAAGATCCCCGGGAGGGTGGCGGCCAGGTTCGACATAGACACGCCCGTCTACTTTTTCGATCTGCTGATTGATGCCTTTCCTCCAGGACGAAGCGGTCGGAAGAGCTACAGCAGGATCAGTCAGTATCCCGCCGTGAAGAGGGACCTCTCGGTCCTGGCGCCGGAAAGGGTTACATTTTCTGACGTTAGAAACGTTGTAAAGAAAAGAGCAAAACACCTTGAATCAGTGAGACTTTTCGATTACTATCGAGGCGATCGTCTGGGGGAAAGAAAGAGAAGCTATGCCTTCAGGATGACCTTCAAGTCACTGGAGGGGACTCTGGACGACGAAACGGTTGACAGGACTATTGACAGGGTGCTGGCGTCCCTGCAGAACGAGTTACAGGTGACGCTGAGGTCCGAGTAGGAGTCGAAATGGGGACAGCTGGTCTCGCTGATTTCGACCTGCTGGAAAAGAAGATCAGAAAGGCTGCGAAGTACATAGAGCAGCTTCAGGCTGAGAAAAAGCAGGCCGAGGACATCAATAATGAGTTGAAAGAGGAACTCGATTCGCTTTATATTGATAATGAGGGGTTGACGAAAGAGCTGAAACACCTTAAGAAAGAAAAAAATAAGGAAAATGACCTCGAAAAGACCAGAGAGGAGTTAAACAACAAGATAGAGGAGATGCTCGCGAAGCTGGAAGAACTCGACATATAGGCTTCACGCTATTGCGGGCGGTTTACGGGATGGGGTTGTGAGGATGGTTCCGCATTGATCTGAGAGGTAGTACGATGACCGAAAAAAGCAGCACCGAGAAGGTTGAGATATTCGGTCAGGAATATAAGATAAAAGGGGCGGGCGATCCCGAATACATCCACAAGATAGCAGGTTACGTGGACAGCAAGATGAGAGAGATCGCCCATTCCAGTGGTATCATGTCGCAGTCCAGGATCGCCATATTAGCTGCGCTTAATATCGCCGACGAGCTGCACCAGGAAAGAGACGAGAGGGAGAAAGCGAAAGGTGTGCTCGCCGATCAGGCCGCAAAACTGGGCGAGATGCTGGAGGACAAGATCAGTGTAGGACGATGATCCTCCGCCCCGGGGATAGTGTGATACCCATGGAGCGGGGATTTGAGAGAGAGAACAAAGCATAACGCTTTTAGAAATTCCCTGCTGTGTTCGTGCAGGCGAAGATCGTTTTTTGCCAACACTTTGAGCCCGGATTTCCGATATCCGGCCTGGGATGCCGTGCCCGCCTGTGGCGGGAGGGCTGAAAGGGACGTGAGGATTTCCACCTTTCGAGGCAGGGCTTAAAAAGATCTCTCGCGTACGGCAACGAGTGGGGAATTTTTTATTGCAGTTCCTTCCGTAGACAGTTATCCAGCGATAAAGAAATTATTATGGCCCATATTTTATGCATTTGCAGTGGTTTGTGGCGTTAAAAGATCAATGGAGGTGAACCGCCGGATTCGAGGCGGAAGATGATGGATTCGATCTTCTTTTATATCTCGGCGGGGATCTTAGTTCTTTTTCTCGGTTTTTTTCTGGGTTGGCTGATAAGCAGAAAGGTGACTCAGAGCCAGTTGAAGCATACCCAGAAACTCGCGGAGAACATAATCGCGGAGGCTCAGCGCGAGGCTGAGACCAGGAAAAAGGCGTCGGTCCTCGAGTCTAAGGACGAGTGGTACAAGGCAAAGCAGAAGTTCGAGAAGGACACTGCCGAGGCGAGAGTCGAACTGAAGAAGGTGGAGAGGCGCATAGAGGATAAGGAGCACAACATCAACCGGAAGGTCGATTTCCTCGAGAAGCGCGAGTTGGAGATGATCGACAAGAGGAAGACGCTGGAAAAGAAGCTCCAGGCGATATCGGAGAAGAACGCACATCTCGACGAGATACTCCACAGGCAGAACGAGAAGCTCGAGAAGATCGCCGGGATGAGTACGGAAGCGGCGATGAAGCTCCTTATCACCAATCTGGAGAACGAGGCCCGCACCGCGGCGGCCAAACAGATCAAGGAGATCAAGGACGAGGCCGAGAGGAACGCTTCAAAGATCAGCAGGAAGATCATCACACTGGCAATCGAGAGGTGCGCCGCCGACCACGTCGTCGAATCTACTGTATCGGTGGTAGATCTTCCCAACGACGAGATGAAGGGAAGGATAATCGGCCGCGAGGGCAGGAATATCAGGGCCTTCGAGAACGCCACCGGCATCGACGTGATCATCGACGACACTCCCGAAGCGGTCATCCTCTCCGGATTCGATCCGATACGCCGCGAGGTGGCGCGGCTGGCCCTCGACAAACTCGTCAAGGACGGCCGGATCCATCCCGGTCGTATCGAAGAGCTCGTGGAGAAGACGAGAAAAGTACTCGAAGAGGAGATAATGGAGATTGGAGAGCAGACCATCCTGGATCTCAACATGCACGGCGTCCACACCGAGATCGTCAGGCTGCTGGGAAGGCTCCGTTACAGGTCGTCGTATGGACAGAACGTCCTGCAGCACTCGAAGGAAGTGGCTTTCGTGGCCGGCCTTCTGGCGAGCGAACTGGGTATCGATCCGGTGCTGGCCAAGCGCGCCGGATTGCTCCACGACATCGGCAAGGCCGCCGATCACGAGATCGATGGGCCCCATGCGGAGATCGGAGCGGAATTCGCGCGAAGGTACGGTGAGAACGACGTGATCGTGAACGCCATTGCGGCTCACCACGAGGATGTAGAGGCAGAATCGCTGATCGCACACATAATCTCGGCCGCCGACGCGATCTCGGGGGCGAGGCCGGGCGCGAGGCGGGAAACGCTGGAGAACTACATCAGGCGTCTCGAGAAGCTCGAGAAGATTGCCGATGCATTCGACGGAGTCGAAAAATCGTACGCGATTCAGGCCGGACGCGAGATCAGGATACTCGTCAGTCACAAGAGGGTCGATGATGCGCAGGCGGCGAAACTCGCCGGAGACATCTCCCGCAAGATCGAGGCCGACATGGAGTACCCAGGACAGATAAAGGTCGTAGTCATAAGGGAGACCCGGGCGGTAGAGTACGCGAGATAGTGACGACATGAGAATACTCGTAATCGGTGATGTCCTGTCGAAGACAGGCAGGCTCGCGCTTAAAAACGGACTTCCCGGTCTGAAGAAAAAGCTCGGTGTGGATTTCTGCACCGCAAACGTCGAGAACGGGGCGGGGATGTTCGGCGTGACACGCAAGGTGGTCGAGGAGATCAAGGCGAGCGGCGTCGATGTGATGACGAGCGGAAATCATATCTGGGACAAGCGGGAAGGGATATCCCTCCTCGACGAGCGTACCGATATGCTCAGGCCCGCCAACTATCCTCCCGGGGTCCCGGGCAGGGGCTGGCGAGTCTACGACGCGGGGGAAGTGAAGGTCTGTGTGATCAACCTCCAGGGACGTACTTACATGCCCGACATAGACTGTCCGTTCAGAGCTGCCGAACGGGTGCTGTCGGAGCTCGATCCCGGAGTAAGGATCAGAATAGTCGATTTCCACGCAGAAGCGACGAGTGAGAAGCTCGCGCTGGGATTCTACCTCGATGGCCGGGTGAGCGCCATCGCCGGCAGTCATACACATGTTCCTACCGCCGATGAGAGGATCTTTCCGGGGGGAACCGCCTATCAGTCCGACGTGGGCATGGCCGGGCCGTTCAACTCCGTCATCGGGGTGAAGCCTGAGCAGGTCATCGAGCGATTCCTCAAGGGTGTAAACGTGCGCTTTCATGTCGGCGGCGATACGCCGGTAATCCAGGGGATGCTCGTGGACATCGACGAGTCGACCGGAAAGGCTAGGAACGTCGAGCGGATCCACGAACCGGTAGCCGAAGGAGACATCAATTGAGCATCAAACCCGGCGAGAAGCTCATGCTCGGCAAGCCGGTCGCAGAAAGTGTGATCGAACATCTGGCATCCGAGATCACCGCTTTCACCAGGAAGCACAGGTCTCCCAGGCTGACTGTTATAATAGTGGGCGAGGATCCCGCTTCGCAGGTATATGTCGGGATGAAGGTGAAGACGGCCAGGAAGTGCGGGATCGATTCCGAGCTTGTTGAACTTCCTGCGTCCACGCCTGAAAGCGATCTGCTCGGACGTCTCGACCGGCTGAACGAAGATCCGGATATCGACGGGATACTTGTGCAGATGCCACTGCCCGGTCATGTGGACCAGCAGAAAGTGATAGAAAGGATTTCACCGGACAAGGACGTAGACGGCCTCCATCCTTTCAACATAGGAAAGATCGCAGCCGACAGGCCGCGGCTCGTTCCCTGCACTCCTCTCGGTATCACAGTGATGATGGATCATTACGGGATCGAGACGGACGGGAAGCATGCGGTCATAGTGGGCAGGAGCATTCTGGTCGGAAAGCCGATGGCGCTTCTTCTCTCTATGAAGGCGCCGGGCGGGAACGCGACGGTCACGGTCTGCCACTCGAGGACAGTCGACATAAGGTCGATAACTCGTACGGCGGATATCCTTATTGCGGCCGTCGGAAACCCGGGAATGATTACGGGGGACATGGTAAAAGACGGCGTCGCCGTCATCGACGTGGGGATCAACAGGGTCGAGGATGCATCGGCAAAAAAGGGGTACAGGCTCTTAGGAGACGTGGATTTCGAGTCGGTAATGCCGAAAGCTTCCAAGATCACTCCAGTACCGAAAGGCGTCGGGCCGATGACAGTGGCGATGTTGATGAAGAACACGTACCAGGCGGCACGAATGGCGCTGGGAGCCGATGATGATGGAGAGCCGCGATAAACATCTCCCCGTGGAAGAGGCCGACGATATTTTCACCGTATCAGAGCTTTCCGACGCGATCAGACAGAGCCTCGAATCGGAATTCCCGCATGTAAGAGTCATGGGCGAGATTACGAATTTCACCGCGCATTCTTCGGGACATTTCTATCTAACCCTGCGTGACGAGACGAGCAGGCTCGGCGTAGTCATATTCAGCCGGAATACGGGGAACGTGGATTTTGCCCCGGAGAACGGGACGACGGCAGTAGCCTCGGGACGGATATCCCATTACGGCGGGGGTGGCAGAACGCAGCTGATAGCTGTAAGCCTTAGAAGGGCCGGAGAGGGAGAACTCGAGCTGAGCAAGCGGAGACTCCTCGCCAGGCTGATGGAGGAGGGGCTGACCGATCCCGGGATCAAGAAGGATCTGCCGATATATCCTGAGAGGATCGCTGTTATTACTTCACCCGGGGGAGCGGCGATAAAGGATATCCGCAGGACTCTCGGTCGCCGGTGGCCGCTGGCCGAGACGGTCCTGCTCCCCGCAGCAGTGCAGGGCGAAGAGGCCGGCAGTTCGATAGTCGAGGCATTCGGACTCCTGGATGAGATGGAGGGGATCGATGTCGTCATCCTCGCGAGAGGGGGAGGAAGCGCCGAGGATCTCTGGACATTCAACACCGAAGCGGTGGCAAGGGCTGTGGCGGGCTGCAGGTTTCCCGTGGTGACGGGCATAGGCCACGAGATCGACACGACCGTTTGCGACTATGTATCCGATGTCAGAGCAGCGACGCCCACGGCCGCGGCAGAGGTGGCGTCGCCCGATTCGGCGGACGTCAGAAGGGTCGCCGGCGTGCTCGTCGAGAAGATCGAGTCCCTATGCTCGGCCTATGCGAGGCAGAGACTCGAGCGTGTCGAATTCATATTGCGGTCTTCCGCCTTCCCCGCAATCGAACATGCGCTTGACCGGTCGAGGCTCGAGCTCGGAGACAGGTTCGAGAGGCTCGGCGAATGGCGCAGCGCCGTTGCCGAATCGGGCAGATCGAGAGTGGTCGATCTGGGCGACAGGCTGCGGTCGCTGATCATAGGAGCGATGCGCGGCACGGAAGGCTCCGTCGCCGGGCTGTCGGAAAGGCTCGCCGGGCTGTCACCGGCGGGAGGCGTGGAGGCAAGGAGAGAGCGACTCGAAAAGCTCGTGAATACGGCGCGGATGATGACCGAAGGCAATTCGTCGTCTGTACGGTCTGAACTCTATGGAAAGCTCAGGGCACTGAAGAGCCTCGGCCCGAGAGAGGTCCTCGGCAGGGGATATACATACTGTACTGCGGAGGACGGCAGTACGATAATAGGCAGTGTGGATGAACTCGAAGAGGGGGGAAGGATCTCCGTCAACTTCTACGATGGGGACGCGGGATGTGTGGTGGAGAGCAAGAGAAAGGACGCTCGATGGCGCAGAAGGTTACGTTCGAAGACGCAATGAAGCGGCTCGAAGAGATAGTCCGCAGGCTCGAGGAGGAGAAGGTGCCACTGGAGGAGAGTATCAGGCTGTACGAAGAGGGCATGAAGATCGGAAAGCGATGCAGGAAGATCCTCGACGATGCGGACAGGAGGATCAGGGACCTTTCCGGAAAGCTCGAGGAGGAAATCGCGGGTGAGTAGCGATCCCATGATCGAAAGGATAACGAGCGACAGATCGTCCATCGAGAAAAAGATGGACGAGATACTGCCCGATGGAAACGAGCGTCCGGCTGCGCTGCACGAGGCGATGAGATATTCTTCACTCGGGGGCGGCAAGAGATTCAGAGGGATACTCTGTCTCCAGGCGCACAGGATGTTCGGAGAACCTCATCCCGGCGACTCGCTGGCAGCGGCGGCCGCAATCGAGTTCCTGCACGCCTACACGCTTGTTCATGACGATCTTCCCGCGCTGGACGATGATGATACGAGACGCGGCAGGCCTTCGTGCCATGTGCAGTTCGGGGAGGCCACGGCGATTCTCACGGGCGACGCGCTGCAGGCTCTTGCGTTCGAGACACTCTCTGCGTGCAGTGGGGCGAAACCGGCAGATGTGACCCTGTCAGTCTGGATGCTGGCCTCGGCCGCGGGATCCAGGCTTCTCGTGGGAGGGCAGTCCGCCGACATAGAGGGAGAGGGACACGATCCCGAACCTGGGCTCGTGGAGTTTATACATACGAGGAAGACCGCGGAGCTGATATCGGTCTCCCTGAAGATCGGAGCGGCGCTGGCCTCTGCCGGAATGGAAGAGATAGAACTTATCGGAGAAGCGGGGCGCGAGACGGGACTCGCCTTTCAGATCGCAGACGACATGCTCGACCTGGAAGGGAGCGAGGAGAAGGTCGGAAAAGGCTTGCGGAAGGATATCAAAAGGGGGAAAATCACCTGGCCGTCCAGTTATGGCGTGGAGTCCTCCCGCGTGACCGCGGCCCGATTGATCGAAGGAGCAGTAGAGAAGGTAACATCTCTTGGCGATGATGGTTATCTCGAATTCCTTATCCGCATGGTTGTAGATCGGACATCCTGAAATGATAAGGCAGATACTCTACAGGGATATATTCCTGCTTCCGACAACGGCCGGTCTTGTCTGCCAATTGCTGAAGCTCGTCATATATTCCGTGATGGAAAAGAAGTTCATTCCCGGCGGGCTTTTAAAGCCCGACGGCATGCCCAACGTACACGCTGCGGTTTTCGCGTCACTATCGACCATCATCGGGATAAAGTACGGTTATTCATCCCTGCTCTACTCGGTGGTCGCAACCTACAGCATCGTGATCCTTCACGATACGATGAGGGTCAAGAGAGCGAAGGAGAAACAGGTCGACGTGCTGAACCGGATCATGTCGAGTATCGATGGATACAGTGAGTTTGTTTCGAACCGGATAAAGAGGGTGTTGCAGTACAGGCCTCTGGACGTGCTCGGTGGTGTGATTCTGGGCGCGGCGCTCACGTATTTACTGTTATAGGAAAGAGGCAGGTGGAGATTGAGCGGCGGTAAGTTACTATCCCGGATCGATTCGCCCGTCGACCTGAAGAAGCTCCAGATCGACGAGCTGCCGTCACTTGCCGGGGAGATCAGAAACTACATCATAGAGGTCCTCTCAAGGAGAGGGGGGCATCTCGCGTCGAGCCTTGGCAGTGTGGAGCTCACCCTCGCGCTGCACTATGTCTTCGATTCCCCCCGCGACAGGATCGTCTGGGATGTCGGTCACCAGAGCTACACGCACAAGATCATCACCGGTAGACGGGAAGCGTTCGGCGATCTGCGGACGAAGGGTGGAATCAGCGGCTTCCCCAAGATCTCCGAGAGCAAGCACGACGTATTCGGAACGGGGCACGCCAGCACGGCCATATCTGCGGCACTTGGCCTGGCGGCCGCGAGGGACCTGCGGGGGGACGACAATTTCGTCATAGGTGTCGTGGGTGACGGCGCGATATCAGGAGGGATGTCCCTCGAGGGGATCAACCATGCCGGGCACCTGAAGAAGAACAGATTCTTAGTCATCCTGAACGACAATGAGATGTCGATTTCAAAGAACGTCGGGGCCCTGGCGAAATATCTCAGCAAGATAACCACGAAGAAGCTCTGCATTCAGCTCGAGGCTGATGTGTGGGAACTGCTCGGAAAGATACCGGCCCACGGAAGCACGGCGAGAAAGCTCGCGAGCAGGATCAAGGAGAGCATCAAGAATCTCGTAGTCCCGACGATACTGTTCGAGGAGCTCGGATTCAGGTACCTGGGGCCGTTCGACGGGCACGATATTCCCCAGCTGATCGAGACCTTCTCCAGGCTGCAACAGCTGCCGGGCCCTGTTATGGTCCATGTCGTGACGAAGAAGGGGAAGGGATACTCCTTCGCCGAAAATGACGCGGAGAAATATCACGGTGTGGGGAGTTTCTACAAGACCACGGGAGACTCGAGGAGCAAAAAGGGGAGCAAGAAATACAGCAAGGTCTTTGGCAAGGCCCTGACGCGGATGGCGCAGGAAGACGGCAGGATAGTGGCCATTACTGCCGGGATGAAAGAGGGGACGGGACTGACATGCTTCGCCGAGGAGTTTCCAGAAAGGTTCTTCGATGTCGGTATCAGCGAGCAGCACGCGGTCACATTCGCGGCAGGTCTGGCTCGTGACGGGATGAGGCCTTTTGTGGCGATCTATTCGACTTTTCTCCAGAGAGGCTTCGACCAGGTGATGCACGATGTCGCGCTTCAGAAACTGCCGGTCCGATTCATACTGGACAGGGCGGGCATCGTCGGAGAGGACGGCCCGACGCATCACGGGACGTTCGATCTGAGCTACATGGGCATGATCCCGGATATGATCATGATGGCGCCGTCCGACGAATGCGAGATGGTGAGGATGCTGCTGTCGGCGCAGGCGATCGATTCGGGTCCCTCCGCGATCAGGTTTCCGCGGGGAAGCGTCGAGGGTGTCGACATGAGCTCGTGTAAAGAGCCTCTCGAGATAGGAAAGGGCAGGATGATGGCAGAGGGTGAGGACGTGGTCCTGATAGCGATCGGTACGATGACCGGACCTGCCGTAGAGGCGGCGTGGATACTTGTCTCGAAAGGGATCAGGGCCTCAGTTATCGACGCCAGATTTGCCAAGCCGCTCGACGCTGACCTGATAGAAGAGGCCGCGTCTGGAGGAAGGCCCGTATTCGTCATAGAGGAAAACACCGTGGCGGGCGGATTCGGAGATGCCGTGGCGAGGCATCTGGCCGAAGCCGGAATCTTTGTGCCGGTAATAAGGATAGGCATAAAAGACCTTTTTGTGTCTCATGGCGGGAGGGAAGAGCTTCTAGACGAGCAGGGGCTGACAGCCGGGAGGATCGCAGAGGCAGTGCTTTCTTCGGCCTCCCGATCCTATGGGGCGACGGACGGAGAATCGAGATGAAGATCGCGACCTTTGGTATCGTATCCAACGTGAAAAAGAAAGAGATCATTGACGTGATGTCCAGGGTCGTCGCCCTGGTGCCTGAAGAGGTCAGGGTCGTCGCCCTCGAGGATACGGCGCGCCTGCTGGATGGAGGAAAGATAGAGACGGTGGATTCCCTTTCAGGATGCGACGCGGTGGCTTCCCTCGGAGGAGACGGAACCTTTCTCAGAGCTGCAAGGATGGTTGAGGACGACGAGATTCCCGTGCTCGGGATCAAGATCCGGAGCCTCGGATTCCTGACCGAGGACGATCCCGAACGAGCAGTGTCGGACCTCTTCTCGGGGAAATGCGTGATCCAGGAGAGGATGCGTCTCGAGAGCGTCAGGGAGGACGACGATAACGGCGACGTTTATACGGCCCTGAACGATATAGTGATCCACGGTGTCGGCGTCTCACGGGTACTTCACCTGCGAATGTCGATAGGGAATACCCTTCTTGGTGAATATCTCGCCGACGGGCTGATCGTCTCTACGCCGACAGGTTCGACGGCCTACTCGCTCGCGGCAGGTGGACCGATAATCAACCCGGTGACCCTCGAGTCGTTCATCCTGACCCCTCTATGCCCGCATTCCCTTTCGGTCAGGCCAGTCGTAATAAGCAGCGAAGAAACGCTGACTGTCGAGCTGGTCGAGGGAGGAGATTCCATGATGACGATCGACGGGCAGGAGGCCTGCGGGATAAGCGAGGGCGACAGGATCAGGATCGGACGAAGCGGGAAAGTCACGAAGATAATTGTCACGGATGAATATGATTTCTACGATCTGCTGAGAAGAAAGCTGAAATGGGGCGGTGTGCTGAGGAAGAGATGACGGGAGTAAAGCTGAATGCTCGAGGAACTTAAAATCCGCAACCTCGCGGTTGTCGAAGACGCCGTGATAGAGTTAGTGAACGGGCTGAATGTTCTCACCGGCGCGACAGGAGCTGGAAAATCGATCATACTTGCCGCCGTTGAACTTATGTCGGGCAGCAGAGCGAAAAGGTCCCAGATCCGTAAGGGCGCAGAGAGCCTCTTCATAGAGGGCATCTTCCGGGTGCCGCGCTATTCCACAGAGATAAGGAAGATGTTCGGGATGGACGAAGGTGACGATCACCTGTCGATTCAGAGGGAATTCTCCGTCACGGGCCGTAGCAGGATCAGGATAAACGGCGTCGTGTCGACGGGTGCCAACGCCCGGGTGGCGACTTCAGCGCTTATAGAGTTGCATGGCCAGCATGGCCAGCAGGAACTGCTCGATTCAGCAAGGCACGTCCGTTTTCTAGATATGAGTGGCGGCTACGATGAGCTTCTCGAAGAGTGCCGTGAATTGAGCGCGTCGTTCGGGGGGGCGTGGAAGAGGCTCAGGGAACTGCGCGTAGAGCAGGAGGAGAACAGGCAGAAAGAGGAATTCCTCAGGTTCCAGCTGAGGGAGCTCGAAGGTCTGAAGCTGGAGCCGGGTATCGCCGGCGCGCTCGAGAAGCGGATAAACATGCTGGAGAACATCAGGCGTTACAGGTCGGCCCTCGAAGCTGCCGCCGCAATACTGACAGGTGAAGGCGGTGCTATCGACACGGCCCGGGAGGCGGAGAAGGCAATCGATTCCATCTCCGATCTCGACGAGAGATGGAAGAAGGTGTCCGCGGAGATCGCATCTGCCATTATAATCCTTCAGGAGACGGCGAGGGAGATCGATATGGGGCGCAGTGATGAAGGGGGGGGCGGCGAATCGCTCGAACCGTTGCAGGAAAGGCTGGCTGCCATCCAGAGGGTGGCGAGGAAGTACGGGACCGATGCCGACGGTCTTGCAGCGGAACGCGACAGGATCAGGGAAGTCTTGAGAGGACTCGACGAGGGCTCGGACGGGATCGAGGAAGAGCGTTCGGCGACGGCGAGGGCGAAAGATCTTCTCGAACCGGTGCTGGACAGGCTCAGCGAAGAACGAAGAAAGGCCGCGGCAAGGCTCGACGCTGACGTTACCGCGGAACTCGCCGAGCTCGGCATGAAGGGCGCCCTGTTCAGCACTGCCGTGGGAACGCGGGAAATTAGAGCTTTCATGGAAGAAAGCGATGAGCTAGATTTATCTGACGGGGGCAGGGACGAAGTGGAGTTCATGATAAGGACGAACGTGGGCGAGGAGCTTCATCCCCTTGCCGATGTCGCTTCGGGAGGTGAGTTGTCGAGGATCACCCTCGTGCTGAAGAAACTCCTCGTTCGCGAGAGACGCATCCCTACCCTTATCTTCGACGAGATAGACACCGGCCTCGGGGCCGATATGGGAGTGGTCGTGGCCGAAAAGCTCTCGGACCTGTCCGGGAGGTACCAGGTGATATGCATCACGCACCTGCCGCAGGTGGCAGCCGGAGCCGTGCAGCACATATCGGTGAAAAAGACCGTCAGCGGGGGAAGGACGAGGACGACCGCCTCTGTTCTGACCGGTGAGCAGAGGACGGAAGAGATAACGAGGATGCTGGGAGGTGGGGGAGAACTCAGAGAGAGACTCGCCGAGGAGCTCCTCGACGTTGGGAAAAGCGCCCGTAGCTCAGCTGGATAGAGCACCAGCCTCCGGAGCTGGGTGTCGGAGGTTCGAATCCTCTCGGGCGTGTTTAACGGTTTCGCCGTCCTGCCTTGAAGCGCGGGACGGCGAAACCGCATGAAAGGAAAATCTATTGAAGCTGCGGAGTATACTATGGGTCATAGCCGGATTTCTGGCGCTCTTTCCGGTCATGGAGGCGAGCCGCGCTGCATCGGACGGGAGCGTCCCGGCCGATGCGATGGCGGACAGGGATTCCCTCGAGGCGATGGTCAGGTACCTATCGCTCGATCCTTCCACATCGCAGCCGCGCAGCAGATACGTATTCAGGGAGAGCGAGCTCGGATTGCTGGCAGATTCGCTGTCCGCAAGGCTGGAGAGATATACTGGTGTCGCCGCCACGCGTCAGAGCTTTGAGATCACCTGGAGTTTAGACGATCACGACTCGACATTCACCGCTGAAAACATAATCTGCAGGGTGGAAGCAAGTGGACAGTCGTCCGGGGTACTCATTCTGACGGCTCATTTTGACGCCATAGCGCACCGCAGCTATCCCGGAGAATGGGACAGCGCCTGGGTGCACGTCGAAGCCCCGGGAGCGGACGACAACGCCACGGGAGTAGCCGCAGTGATGGAGGCGGCCAGGGTCCTCTCCCCGCTCGATCTTCCGTTCGATCTGGAGTTTGTCCTCTTCAGCGCCGAGGAACTCGGGAGACTTGGAAGTATCCATTACGTGAAACTGTGCGATGCGGACTGCGCAGACCGTCATCTCGGGGTGATCAATGCCGATATGATAGGGTACTCGGGCAATGGCACAGGCGCTTCCGTCATGAGCGATTTCCGTTCCGGCTGGCTCGCCGACATGATCATCGAATATGCCTCGATAACGGATCCTTCCCTCGAAATAAGCCTGATAAAACCCGGTCCGTCGAACTGGGATCACGCGTCTTTCTGGGAGCGGGAAGAGGGAAGGCTGCCCGCTATAACCCTGGCCGAGCCGCTCGCAGCGACAGGATCGATCACATATCCTGACTACCACACGGTGGATGATCTTATCGAGAACGTAGATTTTGATCAGACGCGCAGAATAGCGTCAATCATTAACGGGTTCATCGCTTCGTTCGTCGGTGCGCCGGCGGAGAACTCGATGCTCGAGGCAGATCTCCTTGTGCTCGTGAATGGCGCGATCCGGCATGAGAACGTGTTCCAGGCCGGCGAGGAGATATCCGTGCGGCCGAGGGTCAGGAACACCGGCGGGACGCCGTCGCCTGACGAGGCAGCAGTCCGTCTCGATGTCTGGCTCGAGAACGCCGCCGGCCGGAAAAGGATATACTCGGGCGAGCTTACTCCGGCGGATCCTTTGAGATTTTCACATGCAGACATACCTCTCGGAACCGGCAGCGGTATCGGAGGCGAGAACATCGTCACGGCGGAGATAACGGTCTATGGAATGGATGACGATCCGTCAGATAACAGGGCGTCTGTCTTGTTCGTCATGGAGGGGACGGGCACCGCGGTCGAGAACCATCATTTCAGTCCGAATCCGGTCAACCGTCCCTTTTCGGAGGCGATGTTCTGCATAAACACCACCGAGAAAGTAAACCTCATACTGGAGATATTCTCACTCGAGGGGGAAATGCTCGGAAAGGCCAGGCTCGGTGCGGGTTACGGAACTCCTGTACCCACGGGCCTGAGCTGTCATTCCTGCGGCGATCTGTTTCCCGGAATCACGGAGCTGACCTCGGGTATATACATGTACAGGATGGTTGTTTTCAGCGCGGACGGCCGCTCGACCGGTCACCGCGGCCGCTTCGCGGTAGAAAGATGACCCTGAAGGCATACGAAAGGCAATCGAGGACGTGATGGCCCTGCTGAGAACAGTGCTCTTCATCGTGATCGGGTGGTACCTGATCAAATGGTTCGTACGGTGGATCTCAGGCGGAAACCTGGGGGCTGGAAGCGGAAAGGGTGCGCAGCGGGATAACAGGTACGAGAGCTTGACCGACCAGAAGATCGATGACGCCGATTACGAGGATCTCTGAGGAGGCGCAGCACTATGATATTCACTCCCAGGAAAACTGACAGAAGGCGTTTCAGGTCTCCGATCAGGGAGGCCCGCAGGCGTGAGAGGGAATATTATTACGCAGCGGTATCGGTTCTTGTGGTAAAAATCATCCTGCTCGTCTTCCTTTGCATACTGCTCTATGTGTCCCTCCAGCTCTTCCAGGGCATGTTCCCCGACGGCACCGTGCTGAAGCGTTTCGGCGTTCCTCTTCTCATTGCGGGATTCATACTCGTGCTCATACGCTTTATCATTAATAATATCAAAGAGTTGAGAGATGCATCGAAGAAACAGCGCGAATAAGCCGCGCGTGAAAGTGCCAGCCTGACGGAACCTTTATCTTCAGAACGGGTTAATCGATTTCTTCACCCTGATGCGTGGCATATCTCTTGCTTTCGGAAGACTGTCTGGATGACGTGAAGGGAGAATCATGCCCGGCAGGATCGACGATAAGGATATCCTCTTCAGCGCTTTCACCGAGATCAGCAGCCTGATCAGTCTCGGTAAGGATAACAGGGTCATATTCAACAAGATCCTCAATGTAGCACTCGATCTGCTACCGGCCAGGAAGGTGTACCTGATCTATGTGGACGATCACAGAATCGTCAAGTACACGGGGGAGAGACAGGACAGGGGAAGGAAGATCAGC
Organism: Candidatus Krumholzibacteriota bacterium; assembly: GCA_030609325.1. Classification (GTDB taxonomy): domain Bacteria; phylum Krumholzibacteriota; class Krumholzibacteriia; order Krumholzibacteriales; family Krumholzibacteriaceae; genus JAUWCL01. Next base: position 18,799 of record JAUWCL010000028.1, on the reverse strand, counting down.
GTCGAGGAGCTGCCCGAATCGGACGGGATCCTGAACTGGCTGAACCGGGAAGTCAGCATGCCGAGGGCGGGCGACGGCGTTTTTGCCATAGACCTGTCGACTCTCGCGGCGGAATGCCTCGACAGTGACGACAGGTCCACGATGGTGATCTCCGCCCCGCTGATGGCCAATAACTCCCTTCTCGGTGTGATCCTCGCGATCCAGGACCAGGAGCTGGAGCATTTCAGCGAGGACGATATCCACCTGATGACGATAATGGCTAACCAGGGGGCCATCGCTTTCGAGAACTATCTTCTCTACCGTAAACTCGAGATGGAATCGATCACGGACGGGCTGACCGGTGTATACAATTACAGGTTCCTCATCCGGTCGCTGAAGGTGGAGATCAAGAGAGCGAAGAGGTTCAACTCGATGTTCTCCTTTCTCATGCTCGACGTGGACAATCTGAAGGACTACAACGACAGGAACGGACACCTGTCGGGAAGCAGGGCACTGACGGACATCGCCTCTGTTCTGAAGGAAAGCAGCAGGGAGATAGACATCGTGGCGAAATACGGGGGGGACGAATTCGGGATCCTTCTTCCGGGCACCTCGGGAGAGGGAGCGATCATGTACGGGCAGAGGGTGCTCGAGGGTGTAAAGAGATACATGTTCGACGGGATTACGCCGGGGCTTCTCACCTGCAGCATCGGGATCTCCGTATACCCTGATGACGCTATTAATATCGAGAAGATCATAGACAGGGCGGACACTGCCCTGTATAAGGCGAAATCAGATGGAAAAGACAGCATCAGGACCTATTCCAGCCTAGAATTCGCCGGGCGTGCCTGAAACCTTTGACGCCAGGGGACAATTGTTATAATCTGGAAACCGAAATCCTGAAAGGGGGACGAATTTGGAACTCAGGGAGAAACTGGCCAAAAACAAGGCACTTCAATCGATCATCGGACTGGGATATGTCGGGATGCCCCTTGCGGTGGAATTTGCCAAGGCGGGCCTCGAGACGGTGGGAATCGATATAGACAGCTGGAAGGTGGAACAGCTCAACGCCGGCAGGAGCTATATCGGCGATGTCGACGGGGATGAGCTGTCGGAGGTGGTCGGATCCGGTATCCTTCGCGCGACTGACGATTTTTCAGTCCTGTCTGATGTGGACACGATTAATATCGCCGTTCCCACACCGCTCCGAAAGACGAAAGACCCGGATATTTCCTATATCGTGGCTGCGCTCAAGGAGATCCGGAAATACATCCACAAGGGCCAGCTGATCATACTCGAGAGCACGACATATCCGGGCACCACGGAGGAAGTGCTGCTTCCCCTCCTTGAGGAGACCGGTCTGAAGGTGGGAAAGGATTTCTACCTGGCATTCTCTCCCGAGAGAGTCGATCCCGGAAACAAGCAGTACACGACGAAGAACATACCGAAGGTCGTCGGGGGCGTTACGCCGGCCTGCACCGAACTGGCGGCCATGCTGTACAGCGCCGCGGGGATGAATCCAGTTCCCGTCAGTTCGACGAGAGTCGCGGAGACGGTCAAACTGCTGGAGAACACATTCAGGAGCGTCAACATCGGGCTAGTGAACGAGATCGCGATGATGTGCAACAGGATGGGCATCAATGTCTGGGAAGTCATAGATGCAGCGGCTACCAAGCCGTTTGGTTTCATGCCCTTCTATCCCGGTCCCGGGCTCGGCGGACACTGCATACCGATCGATCCGTTCTATCTCTCGTGGAAGGCGAAGCAGAGCGGGTTCGAAGCGAGATTCATCGAGCTGGCCGGAATGATCAACGGCGACATGCCGGGGTACGTCGTGGTGAGAGTTTCAGAAGCTCTCAACGAGCGAAAGAAATGCCTGAACGGCTCGAAGATCCTCATAATGGGGGTCTCATACAAGAAGGACATAGACGATACCAGGGAATCTCCCGCCTACGACATCATACGTCTGCTCAGCAGGATGGGTGCGGATGTTTACTGGAACGATCCGTTCGTCGAGGAACTCGAGGAGAAGATCGGATCGGCCGAATTACTCGAGTATGACGCGGGCAGCGTGGCCGGAATGGACTGCGCGATCGTTGTGACCGGTCATACCGATGTTGATTACTCCGTGCTGGTGGAAAACTGCCCGATGATCTTCGATTCGAGAAACGTTTTGAGGAATTTCGACTCCGACAGTATCGTCACCCTCTAGAACCTGCTGAAACGGAGGATACATGGCGAGATATCTCGTAACCGGAGGGGCCGGATTCATCGGTTCCAACATCGCGGAGGAACTCGTAGAAATGGGCGAGGAGGTAGTCGTTTTCGACAACCTGTCTACGGGCCACGAGGGAAACATCGAACATTTCCGGCAGGACGTCACATTTGTGAAGGGCGATGTCAGGAACGCGTCGGAAGTAAGAATAGCGCTCGACGGCGTCGATTACGTCCTACATCAGGCGGCACTGGCATCGGTTCCGAGGAGCATAGACGAACCGCTGCTCGTCAACGAGGTCAACGTCGGCGGCACGCTCACTGTTCTGGACGAGTCGAGGCACGCGAGCGTAAAGTGCGTTGTCTATGCGGCATCCTCTTCCGCCTACGGAGACAGCGAAGCCCTGCCCAAAAGAGAGGACATGCTGCCGGCCCCGCTTTCCCCGTACGCCGTGAGCAAGCTCGTCGGTGAGCATTACTGCTCGGTATATTCAAAGGTATACGGGTTGCCGACGATAAGCATACGCTATTTCAACGTGTTCGGCCCGAGACAGGATCCTGCGTCCCAGTATGCGGCGGTGATTCCGATCTTCATCTCCCATCTTCTCGATGGGAAGAGTCCCACGATTTTCGGAGACGGAGAGCAGAGCAGGGATTTCACTTATGTGGGCAATATAGTCAAGGCCAATATCATGGCCGCGCAGAGTGAAAAGGCCGCTGGCCAGGTCGTCAATGTTGCTTGCGGTGGAAGATTCACGCTGAACGAGCTGTACGGTATGCTCTGCGAGCTGATCGGCGTATCGATCGATCCGGTATACGCGGATCCGAGGCCGGGCGACGTCAAACATTCACATGCTGATATCTCGATGGCGGAGGAGCTGCTCGGCTACTCCGTCGAGAAAGCTTTCGGGGAAGGACTGAAGAGGACGGTCGAATGGTACAGGCAGTCCGGAGCGCCCTGACGGGATTCCCTTTTCCCTTTACACGCGGAAAGGACTGTGGCTACCTTGAAGGCCGGTATGAGAGGCAGGATGAAAGGCTATATGAAAACAGGATTGATGCTGGTCGCGATCTGGCTGGTCGCAGCGGCGCTCTCGCTGCCTGCCGGACTGGGCGCACAGGCGATCAGGCTCAGGCCGGGGGACAGGATTGAACTGACCGTTCCCCAGCGTTCCGAACTCGACAGAAGGCTGGTCATAGACGAGGCGGGTCGCGTCTCCCTTCCGATCATCGGTGAGATCATGATCGGCGGAATGTCTGTCGACGAGGCGGAAAATGTCCTGTTGAGATCTATGAGGGATATCTACCCGAGTGTCCAGGTGATATCGATCAATCTCCTCGGCGAGGAATCGAGGAGGATGATCTACGTTCACGGTGAGGTCGAGGTCCCGGGAAAATACGGATTCGGACAGAACCCGAACGTCTGGGAGGCGATCAGGGAGGCCGGAGGAGCGACATCGACCGCGGCGCTCGAAACAGTCAGGATCATCCGCGCCGGAGGAGAGGGACAGAGGACCTTTATTGTCGATCTGCAGGCGGCGATCGAGTCGGGCAACTTCGACGATCTGCCCGTCCTGGAGCCGGGCGACGCTGTCATCGTATCCGAAAGCACTGCGATACATGCCGGCACAGGTTCGGTCAGAGTCGTAGGCGCCGTCGCTGCGCCAGGGCCGTATGTGCTTTCCGGCGAGAAGACACTGGTGGACGCCATCCTCGCCGCCGGAGGGGCGGCCGGAAACGCCGACCTGAAAAAGGTCAACGTAATAAGGACGATGCCCGACGGTGCGCAGCTCACACTGACTTTCGATTTCAGGCGATATCTCGAAACGGGAGACATCAGGCACAACCCGCTGATACTACCCGACGACACGGTCCACGTCCCGCCCGAAGCCTCGGGCCTGTCGGTCTTCAGGGATCCGCGTTTCTGGCTTGCCGCGGTCACGGCATACGCAGCCGTATACGCGATACTGCAATAGGTGAACAAAGTGGAGAATGTCCGTAAATACGTACCCGACGACGAAGAGCAGAAGATAGACCTGCATACCTACTGGAAGATATTCTGGAGGAAGAAATTCTACATGATCGTGCCGCTGGTGCTCTCGCTCGTCATCGCCATTATCGGAGTGAGGCAGCTCACGCCCGTTTATGAATCTTCCACGCTGGTCTCTGCCGAGGAGCAGAACATCCTCGCCGGAACTATGAGCAGGTACATCACCCCGGTAGAGAACCGGAGGCAGGATCAGAGCAGAAGGTTCCAGGCGATGATCGAGACGAGGGTCATGAGCCGCGAGTTCCTCGAGACAGTCATCATGGACCTCGGACTGCTAAGGGCATACGAGCTCAGTGCATCGGCTTCGCGAAACGGGGACAACGAGGGTATCTCCGAGAAGGAGCTGGCGATCAGGAGCCTCGTGATGACACTTCGCAACAAGATAAACGTCAGAACAAACCTGCCCGGATTCTACAGTATCAGCGTTCTTGATTCGAATCCAGGTACGGCCCACGTCCTCGCAGCCAAAATAAGCGACAAGTATATCGAGGTCACCAGGCAGGCAAGGCTCCAGGGGCTGAGGCAGGCAGGCGCGTTCAGCGACGAGCAGCTCGCCATATACAAGGAGAAGCTCGAGGATGCGGAGCGGGAAATCGACCGGGTGAGGCGGGAGCTCGCCACCACGAGCGCCGGAACCAACCCGATCAACGCCGGCAACGTTCATGCCGCGGAGGCGAGGATCAAATCGCTCGGTGCACAGGTCGGCAGGAACGAGATGGGGCTGAAGCGCGTCAGGGAGAGGCTGACATCGGTATTCGGGATGATCCCGTCGACAGACCGTGTCGCGACAGACGAGGCGCTGACGAATATCGAACGGCAGATCCTGGCAGATACCGAGGGGAAAATACTTCAGGAACTGTCGGGCAACGAGACTGCGGTCAGTGACCTGACCCAGTACGAAGCAATCTGGGAGGAACTCCGGGCCCGTGTTTCGGAGATCGTGCACAACGAATACAGCGAGTTCTCCAACGATGTGAAACCCCTGATCACCGAGTACTTCTTTCAGCGCAAGCAGACGAACTTCATCCGGTCGATCGAGAGAAGGCTCGGAGGATTCGTCGAACAGTACAGGGATAATATAAGAAGGCGGCCTCAGCTCGAACGCGAGGAGAGCAAGCTCGCTCACGAGGTCGGGACGAACCAGGCAATATATGACGCGTTCCTCGAGTCAAAGACTACAGCTCAGATCAACGAGGCGATACAGAGCACCAATCTCGGTGTACGCATAAGCGTGATAGAGAAGGCGGAAAGGCCGATCACACCGGTCAAGCCCGACAGGCTGAAGGTCATCGTCATGGCGGCGATGTTTGGTATGATCTGCGGGCTCGGATCGATACTCGTGACGGAATATATGGACGATTCGTTCAGGACGGTCGATGAGGTTCAGCGGGTACTGAAGCTCCCGGTCCTGGGTACCATACCGAAGACTGTTTCCCACTTCGAGTGGGAGAGAAAGAAGCGGGGCAGGATATTCCTGATCTGGACGATCGGCATGCTGCTCTTCATCACGATGGTCTCGGGGGCGATGTTCATCTACGCGAAAGCACTGCAGGAATCGAGCATCGGGGTGGAACTCACCGAGGACCTGCTGGGAAGGTAGGATTTGGACAAGGACCAGAGGCAGACTATCTACGAGATCTTCGACCAGGAGAGCCCCATCGCTACCGAGATGAGGCGTCTCTATTCGAACATAAGGCATGTCGACGGACGGAGTCCGAAGAGGAGTTTCCTCATCACGAGCGCAGACAGGGGGGAAGGCAAGAGCACTGTAGCCTCGTATCTGGCGCTTACCGTGGCGAGGTTCAGGGGCAGGAAATCCCTTGTGGTCGACGCCGACCTGAGAAAGCCGAAGCTCCACGAGATCTTCGACGTGCCGAAGGAACCGGGGCTGTTCGAATGCCTGAACGGAGAGATCGATCCCCTGGAGGCGATCAAGGATACTCCCATAGAGAATCTCAAGATCATCCCGGCCGGAAGGCGGGTCAAGTCGCCGGCGCATCTTTTCGAGGGTGATATCATGACCGAGATCTTCGAGAAGATAAAGTTCTACTACGATATAGTGATAGTGGACAGCGCTCCGATAATCCCGGTGAGCGATCCAATGCTGATCTCGAGCGTGATAGACGGGGTCGTTCTGGTTCTGCTGGCTGGCAGAACGCCCAGGAATGTGTCAATAAGGGCCAGGAACATACTCCTCGACGCGAACGCAAATCTCCTCGGCGTCGTTGTGAACAACATGTCCGAAGTATTGCCCTACTACTATGACTACAGGTATTACGGATATACGGAGGATGACGAGAGGTAGAGGGCCGGATCTATCCGTCCCTGCATGAGCAGAGGATTCAATGAAGAGATCAAAGATGATATTCATTACGGCAGCTGTTGCCTTTGCTGCGATATACGGGCATGCATATGCCCAGGGCTCGCCCGGAGTGCGGGGTTCACTCTGCATACACTTCTCCGGCGATTCCAGCGACCTTCTGGTAGAGCTGCGAAGAGGAATGATCCTGAGCGGTACGGTACCCATGACTCTCTGTAATCTGGAGCCCGGGCTCGCTTACGACATGACGGTCAGGGGACGCGGGTTCGAGGTCAGGCGAGGGTACCTGTCGCTGGACGGGAACGGCGTTCCCTGCGTCAGGGGCAACCGTCTCGGAACGTTTGCGAGGAATATCCTGCCCGGGTGGGGCTCGATACACGCAGGAAGGAAGGAAGCAGGTTGGAGCGATCTGATCTCCCTCGCGGTAGCGGGAATGGTAACGCTGAGGGAATATAATGAATATCAGCACATAGAGAACAGGCACAACATCCTGATGGCGCAGCTGGAGGCCGCGGACAACGTCGAGGACAGGCAGCGGATCAGGATCGACGCTCACACAGCTTCGCGAGACCTCAACGTCCAGAACAAGTACAGCCAGCGCTGTCTAGGATACATGGCTTACATGTACGCCTTTCAGCTGATCGACCCGTGGATCGTCGGGAATCCTCCGAAGGCCCGGATCACTGCCGGCGGCTCGGTCGTGGAGATCAGCGGGTCTGGGTCGAGCACGGCGAAGGCCGTCCTTCTGTCATTGTTCCGGCCCGGCCGGGGCCAGTTCTACCAGGGCAAGAGATCAAGGAGCCTGTTCTACTCGCTCGCCTCGACGGCGGGCGTTCTCGTTGCGCTGGATTACCTGAACATGTACGAAGAGGCGGTAAACGCCTACGAAATAAACCTGGAATATTACGACGGGGCCGAGACCGTAGAGGAAAAGAAGTATTTCCTTGAAAAGTCGGCAGAGTACTGGGCCGATGTGGACAAGACGCGCAGATGGAGGAATATCTCCTACGGAATCCTTTCCGGGATATGGGCCGCGGGCGTGATAGATACATTTATACCGGGGCGCGAGGACGCTCCGCCGTCCGACCTGTCATTCAGCGTCGGCCCGACGCACGCCTCTCTGGTGTACAGATTCTGATAAGCGGAGGAAAACCTGATGACGAAAATGATGTTCTATATGCTGATTATTGCGGCTGTCATGTTGCCGTCCTGCCTCGAGGATATCGAGGAGGTACCCCTGGTCATCGAGGATGAGGATCTGCAGGCGCCTTCCAGCATCAGAACCGTCACGGGCGACGGGCAGATAGCGCTTTCCTGGACATCCGTAGAGGAGGCGGCAGCGTACAGGCTGTACAGGTCCGCCACCCTGGGCGAGGCGTGGGTAAGAATCGCCGAGACGGTCGATACCTTCCATGTCGACGAGGCGGTTTCCAACGGGATTCAGTACCTCTATTCGGTCTCTTCCATCGGTTCATCGGGCGTGGAGAGCGCAAGGTCGGAACCTGTTCCCGCTACACCCTCGGTATATTCGCTGCTGATCAACGGAGGCCTGGAATATACGGGGACGAGGGTCGTCGAACTAGCCCTGACCGCCCCGGCCTCGACGGCCGTGATGCGGATCTCGGATATCCCCGATTTCGGATCGACAGTATGGGAAGGCTTTTCGACTTCGAGGGGATGGGTGCTGACGGAGGGTGACGGCGTGAAGACGGTATATGTTTCGTTTCAGGACCAGACGGGAGCGTTGTCACCGGCGGTCAGCGCGTCGATAGAGCTCGATACGTACTCCGGCATAGAGGATATCACGATCACTCCCGAACCGCACATCTACAGTCCCGGATCGACAGTCCATCTCGCAATCTGGGTGGAGGGGGACGAGACCGGCGGATCGGCATCGGTCGATATCGAGGGCCTGTCCGCAGGGCCGATCGATCTCTTCGACGACGGAAGGGGGGGAGACCCGGTCGCTGGAGACGGTAGTTACGAGGCGGACTACATCTTCCCGTCCCTGTTCCGGGGAACGGATCTCGTCGTGGCAGGAATCTTCACCGACCGCGTCGGGAACCAGGCCGTTCCACTCGAGTTGACCGGCAGGATCTCCTTTACCGACCCACCGGATGCGGTGCAGCTTATCGGATCTATAGACTCGACGACCAATATGATCACGATCAGATGGGAAGAATCGGACGAGGAGAACTTCGTGGCCTACAGGATATACCGTGATACGCAGGCCGGGGTCACCGATGATCCGGCCCTCTTTGTCCAGGGCCTCGATTTCCGGAGTCAGACTACATATCCCAATTCCGATCTCGACCAGGGTGTGAGGTACTACTACAGGATATACGTCGTGAACGACCTCGGGGAGGCGTCGGGGAGCAACGAGATAGCCGCATCGACATACGATGCCATCCCGATACCGGTCACGCTTAGCGACCCTTCAGCAATCGGTTCAGACAGGCTCACACTCGAATGGACGATAAACCCTGACTCCGATTTCTCGGAATACCGGATATACAGGGCAACATCGCCCGGGGTCACCGAATCCTCTCAGCTCGTGACTGCCATAATCGACAGGGAAATAACGTGGTTTGACGATATGGGGCTTGACACCGGCGCGAATTCGTACTATTATAGGGCTCTGGTTTACGATCTGGGTGGACGGAGCTCGCGCAGCAACGAGGTAACGACAGCAACCCCGTGATCTGGCCAGGATAAGCGGTATTAATTGCGTAAAATTTCCCACCTCACTTAATTAATATGGGTGTTTTTACCTATGTTTTGAGGCGCGCAGTTTGCCGGACATTACTTGTGCAAAGGCGTAACATTCGCTTTCTGCTTGTACTGCAACAGATTACGAGTGGAATATAAACCGTATTCCACGCAAAGTGGCTCAGGCGATGAAAGGGTACGGAATTTGCAATCTTTCCGATTAGTCGATCTGGGGAAGGTATATCCAAACCGTAAAGGTGCGAACGGTCCGAGTTGGTAGTATTCAACAGAACAGCTGTGAGCAATCTCGACATGTCGATTCCGATGGCAAGGATCGCTCTGGATCCTTTTGTCAGCGACATCGGATACCTGGCCGGCATCGTCGGCAGAGATGATACGGGGATGTCCTCGGCGTCCGAGAGGATCAAGAGGATTTTCGACGTCATTTTCGCCGGAGCGGCGCTTATGCTCCTTTCGCCGGTCATCATGGTGGTTGCTGTTCTCATAAGGCTTGAGTCCTCCGGATCGGTCTTCTTCCAGCAGGAGAGGATAGGGCTGAACAGGAGAAAGAGCGACCGCCGGAGATACATCTCGGATGGATACGACGGACCCGACCGGAGAAGGGACAACGACAGGCGGAAGAAGATCCACAACGGCAAGCCGTTCAACATATACAAGCTCAGGACAATGCGTATCGACGCGGAAAAGACGGGACCGGAACTTTCCAGCAAGGGCGATTCGAGGATAACGAAGATCGGTTACCTGCTCCGCCGCACGCGGATCGACGAGATCCCGCAGTTCATCAATGTCATCAGGGGCGACATGAGCATCGTCGGGCCGAGACCCGAGAGGTCCTTCTTCATCAACCAGGTCCGCCAGGAAGTGCCCGAATTCCCGCTGAGACTGAAGGTCAAGCCCGGGATCACCGGACTCGCACAGGTCGAGGACGGCTATGCCGATACGGTGGAGAAGATGAAGGGGAAGCTCTACTACGATCTCAAGTATATCTCTCAACTCTCCCTACCCCAGGAGATCAATATCCTTTTCAAGACGGTCTACGTCGTCATATCGGGGAAAGGCGCCTGCTGAGGGGTCATTCACCGTGATCCGCACGTCCGTCGCAATTACTTGACTACACTCAAATTCGCCTTTAAAATCTATCACTGGTGACTTATATGCGTTGGATGCACGATTATCTCTTGATGGCCATTATATATACGGTTTTTCTCGTATCTGCCGTACTGTGGCCCCCGTCCGCCTGGTTTCTCATCCCGGCGGGGCTCGCCGTGGTCGCTCTCGTCGGCTGGAGGCGGAGGCGATTGCGCGGAAAGCGGATAGAGAACATCCAGAAGCGGCTGTCGAATCTCAAAAGCGAAGGGCTCTTTCTCGACGAGAATATCGGGGACACGGGCGACGACGTCTTCTACAGGATGATAATCACCCTCCTGACCGACCTCGAGAGGACCCTCTTCAAGCTCGTGGAAAAGAATATCCAGTTGCTCAGCCTTAAGGAGATCGGACGGAGCATCATAAGCTCACTGGACGAGAAAAAGCTGGTCGATTCTGTCTTCGATTATCTGGTGCATGGCGTGGGCTACAAGGAAGCGGCATTCATAATACTCCGCAGAAAGAAGCAGTGTTTCCAGGCTATTGTGACGATCGAGAGGGTCACCAAGCTCGTACGCCGCGTCGTGAACTTCGGGCTTGAGGATCTGGACGGGGTTGTCAGGAACTCCCTGGCCACAGGGAAAGCCTTTCTCATCAAGGATGTCAGGATGCACCCCCTGATAGACGTCGAGGGGGAAATGCTCTTCCCGGGCAGTACGATGGAGTCATATATCTGCGTGCCTCTGATGAAATCCTCAGGCGACTGGAAATGCTGCGAGAACGATTCCTGTATCCTCAGACAGACGGGGAACTTCGACAAGGCCTCCGGCGAGCTGACGTCCCTCCTGACCCGCACCGAATGCCTGTCATGCCCCGACCTGCCGCTTCTCGGCGCGCTTATCGTTACGGACGGATACAGGGCCACCTCACTGACTAACATAGACCAGGTCACAGTAGAGACGGTCGGATCCCTCGTCGGCTCGAACATGGAGAACTGGATGCTCTACCAGGAGCTGCGCCAGGAGGAGAGATTCCGGGAAAAGGTCTTCGAGGGGATGATGCACGGGCTGATCGTGGCCGATATGGAAGGGAACGTAACGTTCGCCAACAGGAGCGCGAGAGAGATGAGCGGGCTCGACGAGCAGGAGATACTCTCCAGGCATATCGACGAGCTTATCAGCGATGACGATTCGGGAAAGGGACGCAACGGCTCACCGGTCTTCATGGCGCTGGGTACTAAGGATCCGATAGCGTTTCACGAGGCTTACCTCATGCATCCGGAGGATTCCTGCATGCCGGTCAGGATGAATGTGTCCAGGCTCATAGGTGACGACAACGAGACACAGGGAGCAATCGTCCTCTTCTCCGATCTAAGCGAGATAAAGAGGATGGAAGAGGCGATCAGGCACCTGGACAACCTTGCCGTTCTCGGACGCTTCACTTCGGCAATCGCCCACGAGATCAGAAACCCCCTTACAGGTATAGCAGCTGGTATCCAGTATCTCGACCGGAGCTCCGAACTGAACGAGGAGCAAAAGGAGAACATCTCGCATATACTCGGCGAGGTGGCGAGGCTCAACAGGATAATCACGGATCTCTTCAAGGTTGCCAAGCCGCGGGATCTCCTGTATCAGGAATCCGACCTGGCCATGATCGTCGAGAAATCGTACAAGTCTGTCAGCGATGTCATAGAGTCCAGGAAGGTAAAGTTCAGCAGCAGTATCGCACCCGACATCTCGAAGGTCGTGGTCGATCCCGACCAGATCACTCAGGTGCTGATCAATCTGATCAAGAACGCGGCAGAGGCGGTCGATGAGGGGGGGAAGGTCAGCGTAAAGGTGAACCCGTTCGACGACAGCGATCCCGAGGTGCGGAGGCAGCGAGGGAAGGATCTCTTCATAATAGATGTTGCGGACGACGGACCGGGGATAGACGGGAGGGACAAACAGAAAATATTCCTGCCGTTTTTCTCGAGGAAGAAGGGAGGGACGGGATTGGGGCTTTTCGTGACTCACAGTATAATTCAGCACCATCAGGGGTGTATAAAGGTGATTTCGGAGCCCGGTGATGGTACGATATTCCGCGTCTATCTGCCTGTGACGCGTCCAGTACAGGGAGGAAAAGTTGAAACCGGTAGTGCTTCTGGTAGATGACGAAGACACCATACGTCTGTTTCTTGAAAAGACGCTGAGGGACGAGGGGTATGAGGCCCTTACAGCCGCCACCGGTGAAGAGGCGCTAGAGCTGACGAGAAGCGAGCTGCCCGACCTGATCCTGCTCGACCTGAAACTTCCCGATATCAACGGAATCGAGGTCCTTCAGCGGGTGAAGGAAGAGGTCCCCGAGGTCAGCGTCATAATGCTGACTGCCTTTGGTGACATAGAGACCGCGGTATCCGCCATAAAGAAGGGCGCCTTCGATTTTGTCAGCAAACCGGTGAACCTCGAGCAGCTGCTCCTGACAGTCGAGAAGGGACTGGAGTCACAGAAGCTGAACAGGGAACTCTTCCAGCTCAGGCGCAGGCTCAAGATCGACATGGACGGATACGTCCCCGGGGAGAGCGCCCGGATGAAGGAGATCTACGGCGTAGTGCAGACGGTAGCGCAGAGCGAGACCACGACGATCCTCATCCAGGGCGAGAGCGGGACGGGCAAGGAAATAATCGCCAACATGATCCACCGCTACAGCCCCCGGCATGACAAGGCTTTTCTCGAGATCAACTGTGCCTCTCTGCCCGAGGAGCTTCTTGAGAGCGAGCTCTTCGGGCACGAGAAGGGAGCCTTTACCGATGCGAAGGCCCAGAAGGTAGGGCTGCTCGAACTAGCCCACAAGGGCACCCTGTTCCTCGACGAGATCGGGGAGATGAGCCTCACTATTCAGGTGAAGCTTCTGAGGGTGCTCGAACGTATGACATTCAGGAGGGTAGGGGGGACCAAAGATATAAAGGTCAGCGTCAGGATCATATCCGCGACAAACAAGGATCTCGAGACGGCAGTCCGGGAGAAGACATTCCGCGAGGATCTCTATTACAGGCTCAAGGTGATTCCGATCTTCATCCCACCGCTGCGTGAGCGCAAGGAGGACATATTCGTTCTGCTCAAGCATTTTCTCAACAAGTTCAACAAGCAGTTCAACAAGAACTTCGGCGAGGTGGAAGACGAGACGTTCGAGATGATCCTTTCCTATCCGTGGCCGGGAAACATCCGCGAGTTAAAGAACATAGTCGAGAGGATAGTTCTCCTCGAGGACGATTACGTCCTGAGACCGGCGCATCTGCCCGAGAGCATACGCAGCGGCGGTTCTGACGCCACCCGGAAATCTGTAGTGCAGCAGCTTGAAGTCGCGCTCGGGAGGCCGTTCCCCGGTGACGGCATAGAATTCGAGGAATTGGTCAGGGATACGGAGATGGAATTGATATCCAAGGCGATGAAGGAAGTCGGCGGGAATCAGAGCAGGGCCGCGAGGCTCCTGCGCCTGAAACGCGACAAGCTCAGATACAGGCTGAAAAACTTCGATATGGGACATGGTGGAAACGAGGATGAATAGCAGGGCTCTAGCAATGACCATCGCGCTGGCGGGAGTTTTTATCGCCTCGTCATGCTCGTATTACAGGACGACGAGCAGAACGGCCGGCGACATTGCCAGGATCTCGGTGCCGTATTTATCGAACAAGACTTCCGAGCCCGACGTGGAGATCGAGATCACTGACCAGATAATACTCGGGATCGTGAAGGACAACACGCTGAAGGTCGTCGACGAGACAGAGGCAGACGCGACCCTCGAAGGCGCGGTCATGAAATTCAGGAATACGCCGTTCACGTTCGAACATACCGAGACACAGATACAGGCCGATCAGTACCGTCTGCTGATTGAGATACAGGTGTCGCTATTCAGCCCCTCACAGAACGAGTACATCTACGAGAACAAGGTGATAAGGGCGCACGGTGATTACTATCTGGAAACGACCGGAGACCAGAACTACGAGAAAGCTCTCGAAGAGGTCTACCAGGATCTCGTCGAGGGCATAATCGCCGCAACCGTTCAGGACTGGTAGGCCATGAGAGCCGGACTCGACTACTACAGGAAAACATTCGCGGAGATCGACTCGGGAGAGGCGCTGCCGGTATATCTTCTCATGGGCGAGGAGTACCTTGTGATGGAGGAGATGGCGACGCGTCTGGCCGTCAGGTTCGTCCAGAAGGACATGAGGAGTTTCAACCTCAGCGTCAACCACGGTTCCGAGATCGATATGAAGACCTTTGTCTCTACGGCCCGTTCCTTCCCGTTTCTCTCGGACCGGAGGGTCATGATCATCCGTGAGCTGGAGCGGTTGAAGGGCAGGTGGAAGCAGCTTGTCGAATACTGCAGCGAACCCGTCGATTCGACGATAGTCATCCTCCTCTTCGCCACTCACGACGACAAGGGGAGGAGGATCAGGCCACCAAGGGATTTCGCCGCGTTGGAGAAGACGGTCAAGGCCAGGGGCAGGGTGATCCAGTTCGACCGCCTTAACGACAGCGGGGTGAGAAAGTGGGTCTCCACGAGGGCGAAACGACTCAACTTCGAGATGGACGACAGGGCTGTCAGCAGCCTGCTCTCGAGCGCTGGAACGAACCTCTACAATCTCAGCAACGAGCTGGACAAGCTCGGCGTGGCTTTCGAGGGTGGGCGCGTAACCGTGAAGGATGTGGCGTCCGTGATTGGCAGCTACAGGATGAGGAGCGTCTTCGACATGCTTGACAGTATCGGAAAGGGCGATCCGGCCTCCGTGCTGATGATCTTGTCCGGCATCATTACTTCTGGTGCGGAAAGGCCCTCTGTTGTAGTCTACCAGTTGATACACCACTTTCTGGCCCTGCTGCGTATCAAGGCGGGACAGGGTGGAGGAGGTTACAGATACGATAAGCTAAAGGCTGAGGCCGGCAGGCTGAAGACTCGCGAGGTAATGAACTGGCTGGAGAACCTGAGGACAACCGAGATTCTCATGAAGAGTACGGCGTTTCCAGAGGAACTCCTCCTCGACAGCGCTATACTTCACTCGATGAACGGCAGGCTGATCGACCGGGAAGCGGGAAGGGCAGGCGCGGCATAAGGAATCTGATAATGCGGGGGTGAAGCTCATGAGCACCGATACAAAGGTGAAAAAGGTCTCTGACCAGGAATTCGTCGATGTCGTCCTGGAATCCGGAAAGCCGGCTGTAGTCGATTTCTGGGCAACGTGGTGCGTTCCATGCAAAAAACTGGACGAAATACTGCACGATGTAGCATCCGATTACGACGGAAAGGTTTCGTTCTTCAAGGTCGACGTAAACGAAAGCAATCAGACGGCCAACCGGTATTCGGTAAGGAGCATTCCCATGCTTCTTTTCTTCAACGGTGGCGAGATCGTGGACAGCGCCGTTGGTTCGCTCACGAAGGAAGCTATAGAGGAAAAACTCAAGTCTATGCTCGAATCGGCTTGAGACAGGATGCCCGTATCCCTATCTTCTGATATATGATGATGAAGTCACATCATCTCCCGTGAGGGGGAGGGAGGCTGATTGCTATGGCAGGCAGCGAAGAGAAGAGGATAATCGCCAGGGGGCTGAACCCGCCGGGGCCGCTGCTGCTCGTCAAGAAGAGGCTGGATGAGTTCAGGGGCGGACGCCTGAGGGTAATCGTCTCCGGCGAGGATGCGGCTGACGAACTCGTGACATACTTTGCCGGCATGGATGCGGACGTGGAGATAGATCGCGCCGGAGACGACATACATGTAGTCGTGGACCTGACTGAATTCGGAGAAGACGCATAATGGAGGATTTCTTCCCCTTCAGGGAAACTGAGAGCAAGTGGCAGGAGCGCTGGGGCGATCTGTTCCGCTGCGATTCGGTCGACACTAAAGACAAGTATTATTGCCTCATGATGTTCCCGTACCCTTCGGGATACCTGCACGTGGGGCACGGGAGAAACTATATCATCGGGGACGCCCTGGCGAGATACAAGATGATGGAAGGCAAGAACGTTCTGGCGCCTATGGGCTGGGACTCGTTTGGATTGCCGGCCGAGAACGCCGCTATCAAGAACAATATCAGGCCCGAGCAGTGGACCGTGGACAATATCGCCTACATGAAGAAGCAGTTCTACCAGTGGGGAGTGATATACGACTGGTCAAGAGAGGTCGCCTCCTGCAAGCCCGATTACTACAAGTGGACGCAGTGGCTGTTTCGCGAACTGTTCGAGGCGGGGCTTGCCTACCAGGCCGAGGCCTCGGTCAACTGGTGTCCCTCTTGCAAGACCGTTCTTGCCAATGAGCAGGTCGTAGGGGGAGAGTGCGAGCGGTGCGACAGCACGGTCGAGCAAAAAGATCTCAGGCAGTGGTTCTTCAGGATAACGAAATACGCGGACAGGCTCCTCGAAGATCTGTCTAAGCTCGACAAATGGCCGGAGCGCGTTCGAGTGATGCAGAAGAACTGGATAGGCCGCTCGGAAGGTGTAGAGGTCGCCTTTCCACTGGAGGGAAGAGATGAGGACCTCGACTGCTTCACGACGCGCGTTGATACGATATACGGAGCGACGTTCATCGTGATCGCCGCCGATCATCCCCTCGCTGACGGGATGCTCAAAAGAGGCGGGAAGAAGGAGGAGGGTGAGGCTTTCGTGGCCCATTCCAGAGAGCTCCGATTTCAGGAACGCGAGAAGACCGTGTTCACGAAGGAGGGCTTCTTCACAGGATGCTACGCGGTCAATCCCGCCACCGGCTGGAAGATCCCCGTCTTCCTGGCAAGCTACGTCCTGATGGATTACGGAACGGGAGTCGTCATGGGCGTTCCGGCTCACGACCAGAGGGACTTCGAGTTCGTGCAGGAATCTCCCGTAGAGATGCCAGTGGTCCAGGTCATACTTCCTGAAGGCGATGAACCGGCCGAGATGAACGAGGCATACGTCGGTGACGGCGTGATGATCAACTCGCAGCAGTTCAACGGCATGGGAAACCGCGAGGCGATGGAAAAGATCACCGATTTCCTCGCGGAGAAGGGGCTGGCAAATAGGAAAGTTCATTACAGGCTCAAGGACTGGCTGATCTCACGGCAGAGATACTGGGGCGCGCCGATCCCGATGATACACTGCGGGAAATGCGGCATAGTGCCTGTCCCTGAGGACCAGCTGCCCGTTCTGCTTCCCGATAACATCGAATTTATGCCGAGTGGCGATGGAAAGTCGCCGCTGGCCGCATCGGAGGATTTCGTAAACGTGTGCTGTCCCGTCTGCGGCGGAGAAGCGAAAAGGGACACCGATACGATGGACACATTCGTAGATTCGAGCTGGTACTTCCTGCGGTATCTCTCGCCGCATGAAGGCGAGAAGGCGTTCGATTCGGAGCTCGTCGACAAATGGCTTCCTGTAGATCAGTATATAGGGGGGGTAGAACACGCGATTCTGCACCTGCTCTATTCCCGGTTTATAGTCAAGTTCTTGTATGACAGGAAGTTAATGTCCTTCGACGAGCCTTTCGGCAGTCTTTTCACGCAGGGAATGATTACGAGGAACGGCGCAAAGATGTCGAAAAGCGCTGGAAATACAGTAGATCCGAAACCTCTGATCGAGAAATACGGCGCCGACACTGTGAGGATATACACGCTCTTCATAGGTCCGCCGGAAAAGGACGCCGAGTGGAACGACCGCGCCGTCGAGGGCGCATCGAGATTCATCAACAGGGTCTGGAGACTCTACGCTAACCACAGGGAGATACTAGAATCTGACGGAGATCCGGGCGTATTCGACCCCGAAACGTTCACGGATATACAGAAATCGCTGTACAGAAAGACCCAGCAGTCGACGGATAGAGTCAAAAGAGACATCCTGGGCGGCTCGTTTCATTTTAACACTGCGATAAGTGCTCTGATGGAATTGGTCAACGAGATGTACCTGTATATGGAGAAGGACGAAGAATTTTCCTCAGGCGAAGCCAGAGCGCTGAATCTGTTCAGATATTCTTTACGTACGATCCTGTTGCTCCTGGCGCCGATGTCGCCGCACATGTGCGAGGAGATCTGGGAGCGCATCGGAAATGAAGGATCGATATTTCTTCAGAGGCTGCCTGATGCGGATCCGGAATGGCTTAAGGCCGACACCTACACGCTGGTCGTCCAGGTGAACGGCAAAGTACGCTCGCGTATCGATGCCGCAAAAAACGCGTCGAAGGAAGAACTCGAGAAACTAGCGCTGGCGGACGACAAGATAAAGGAACTCGTTGCGGATAAGGATTTACGCAAGGTAATCGTCGTCCCCGGGCGACTCGTCAACATAGTCGTATAACAACAATGGAAACAGAAAATTATTGATGAAGGGAATTACAGGGATCAGGTGGTTAACATAATATATATTATGCGCCATTCCTGAAATGGAAAAATACAGGGCCCGGCTTGTCACCGGGCCCCTCT
>JAUWCL010000050.1 GCA_030609325.1 Candidatus Krumholzibacteriota bacterium | reverse complement strand
AACTTACAGCGCTATAGCTATTCGTGGGTGCTTGCATCCTGGGATGCATTAGTCCTTGACAGCATTATCGCCATTACTTATTGCGCCAATAACAGATATCATTCCCGCCGTACCAGGATGTTTACAAGATATCTGTTACATGACTTGAAATGCCTTCGTGATATATCAACCGGACCTCTCGCGGTAAATTCACAATTACAAAGTTGCCGGGAATATTACATGTCATGAGAGGAAGAATATTCGATCCATGTTGCTGACAAATTCTATGACATCATGTCCTGATTATTACCAATATAAGTAAACAACGACCTTTCTGCATACGGTACTGCTTGTAATAGCGGAGTCGAGAATTGCAGTCAGGTCGTCGAGCCTCTTCGAAGATTATAAATCCCAGCCTTTTTCCGGCATCTACGAGACTTATTTCCTTCCCAACAACGATCCGGACTCCGACGTCCGGCTCAGACACCTCGAGGACGCAATAAAGCTCGTTTATGCATCGGTCTGTTCCGGCGCGGTCCGCTCATATCTCGAAGCGGTCAACTGCAAGATCGATGAGGAGAAGATGGCCGTCCTGCTGCAGGGCGTTGTGGGGACCTGGCATGGCTGCAGGTTCTATACGCATATCTCGGGCCTGGCCCAGTCGTACAACAAGATGGAGTTCATATCGCAGGAAAACATGCTGAAGGAGACACAAACGCGCTTCTACGCGGCCGATCTCGAGAACGCAGGATTCGACCTGAGAGCGGGCAGATACAGATGCCTGGTAAAAAATCAAGGGAAGCCGGATATCCGGCTTCCCTCTTTATTTTAACCGGTGAGCCGCCCTGTCTGCAGCAACCGGTTGCACTCGAACTTATGCTCTAGTAGCCGCGACCGAAGCCGCCACGACCACCGCCGCCACCGCCGCCACCGCCGCGGCTATCGTTGCGCGGACGCGCCTTGTTAACCTTGAGCGTACGACCCATGAGCTCCTTGTCGTTCATGCTGTCGATGGCGGTCTGGGCCTCGGTATCGTTCGACATCTCGACGAAACCGAATCCCTTCGAACGGCCAGTGTCCCTGTCCGTGATGATGGCTACGGAATCAACCGATCCGTGCTCTTCGAAAGCTTTCCTAAGATCGCTCTCTTCAGTGTCAAAAGACATGTTACCAACATAGATCTTCATTACAGCCTCCTGTAGGCCTCAAAGCGAAAAATACACCAAACAGATATTTTTCCGGAATAATACCACGTTCCCTAATAGAGAAGATCAACTAGACAGGCCTCGTTCATCGTCTTTTTCGGTCAACTGAACCAAATCAATCCCGAATCCATCCGTTTCGCGGGGAATATAACATAATCTTTCACAAATACAACCCCGAAATAAGATTTTTTTTAATCATCCGCACGGATGAGGGAAACGCCGGATTCCCGCCTGAGGCTCACTCTCAACCGCCTACCTCATTATCAGGGGCTGGAAGACCCTCCTGAAGTGCAGTCCGTAGACGGCAAAGGTGATGGCCAGGGGAAAGAGCCTCGGCTTTTTCATCAGAGTCCAGGCGAAGAGTTTCCAATAGTCCATCCTGCCCCTGTCGATCAGGCCGAGCCTGAACATCGATTTCAGGAGGGCGATGATATCTCCCGGCCTGAACCTGGAGGCCTGTCCCCGCGGCGGCTCGAAATCCCTCAGGAAGTCCCGGATCCGGCGGTAGTAAGGCTTGGCGGAGTAGATATCGTTTATGGTCTTCCGGTACCCCTCTATGAGCTTGTTCATGTCCATCCTCGGGATGAAGTTCATCGTCATGTCGCAGTTGTTTCCCGAGATGTTTTCGACCAGCCTGCCCTCGCCCTTGAGGCGTTTGTACAGTTTCGTCCCGCGCGGGGCGTTCAGCAACCCGACCATCGCCGTCACGATGCCGCTGTCCTTTATGAATTCGCTGAGCTTGTCGAATATCGAGGGCGGATCGCTGTCGAATCCGATGATGAACCCTCCGCTGACCTCGAACCCCGCCTTCTGCATCTTCCTGATGCTGGCGACCAGGTCCCGGCCCCTGTTCTGCGCTTTGTTGCACTCCTTGAGGCTCTCGTCATTGGGACTTTCCACTCCCACGAATATCGAGGAGAACCCCGCCTTCGACATCATCTCCATCAGCTCCTCGTCGTCGGCCAGGTCGATCGAGGTCTCCGTCGTCAGGTAGTACGGGTATTTTCTCTTCTCCTGCCAGGCAATCATCGCCGGCAGGATGTCTCTCTTGAGCTTCACCCTGTTGCCGATGAAGTTGTCGTCGACGAAGAAGACTCCTCCGCGCCATCCGCGCTGGTAGAGCTCTTCCATCTCGCTGATCAGGCTGTCCGCACTCTTCGTCCTGACCTTTCGCCCGAAGAGGACCGAAATATCGCAGAACTCGCAGTCGAAGGGACAGCCCCTCGAGTACTGCACGCTCATCATCATGTAGTCCTTCATCCTTATCAGGTCCCAGTCGGGCATCGGGGTCAGCGCCAGGGCGGGACGTTCCTTAGAGAGATAGATCGGTTTTGGCTCTCCCCGCTCGAGATCGGCAATAAACTGCGGAAGGGTGATCTCGGCCTCGCCCAGCACGAAATAATCGATGCCCTCGAACTCGTCGTACGAAGCTGTAAAGAGGGGGCCGCCCGCAACGACCTTTTTCCCGTGCTTTCTGCACCGGTCGATAATCTTGACAGCCGAATCCCTATGTATCGACATCGCCCCGATGAAGACGAGATCGGCCCACTCGAGGTCCCTGTCTTTGAGTTTTCTGATGGAAAGGTCCACGAGGCGCCGTTCCCACCTTTCGGGGAGAAGCGACGATACGGTCAGAAGGCCCAGGGGCGGCTGCAAGGATTTCTTGTTAATGAACTTCAGCGCGTGGATGAAGCTCCAGAAGGTGTTGGGGAAATCGGGCGCTACGAGTAATGCCTTCAACGGAGGTCTCCCTTGCCGGATGATTTTCAGATCTACGCCCAAGACCAGGTTCCGATACCGATCAGGATCCAGGGACCTGAGACCGGCAAGGGAATATGGAGAAAGGCTGCATCAGAATATAACAATAATCGGCAATATTACCAGTTATTGCTCGGAAACCGGCAGATAAGGCCCTGTAAAGACAGCGCTCATCCCGTTACCGCCGACGAGCCGGATCTTTCCGATCCCGCCGCCAAGGGGGACCTGCCATCAGTTCCCCGAGAGTCATCTCGCCGATCGATTTCATTCCGGCTTGCCCTTTCGTCTCGGTCGCCGCCTGACCATCTCGAGCCGTTCTCTCTCCGAGTCAGAGTAAAATGAAAGAGTCTTTTTAAGCAGACACTGAGCTCTTTCAGAAAGGGATACCTGGGATCCAATCCGAAGATTCTCGTTCTCCCTGCTTTCCGGCTGTAGAGCACACCGCCCACTTCCAGCCTGTCGAGCTGATTTTGAATCGGAGCGAGATCGGTATGGAAGAAGCGTGATATCTGCCTGGCGTACCCTTCACCGAGGAAACCCTCCATAGACTCGGTCTTCTTCTTACACTATTTCCTGGCGGCATAGTTGAAGTGGTCGAAGTATTTGCGCCACAGGTCCTCGGACGAAGAGAACTCGTTCGATCCGAAGAAAAAATCTACGACGGCTTCGCGCAGTCGGGCCACTTCCCTGAGCCTGGGTAAGGATTCCATGCAATCGAGGCTGAGGTCGAGCAGCTCCAGCGCCCTCACCGCGGCTTTTTGTGAATACTCCGGGTTCCCCTTCTTCCGCCAGTTCAGCGCCCGGCTGACTTCGCTGCCGATGTTGGCCATCTGCTCTGAAAGGGACATCTCTTTCCATCGGCCGGAGGCGAGCTCTCTATGTTGACGCTTCATCTCGCCACCCATTTGTCGACGATCCTGACTATCTCCTCGCGGATCGCTTCATCGTCCACTCCCCGGCTCATGTTCCCCTGAGAGGGACGCATGTTGATCATCGAGTCGAATTCGACAAAATCATCCCCTTCCAGAAAGGGGTAAAAATTGATGCCCCAGAGGTCATTATGCCGTGAGCCGTTCTCGAGAAGCAAAGCCTCCAGATCGGAGTGCAGTTCGGCATCGATCGAGAGAAGGCCCAGGCGAACATCGACAACAGCTTTCACAAGATCGCCGAACGTCTCAGTGGCAATTTTTTTCAATTCATCTTTCGAAACAGGCTTGCCGAGTATCCGCATACACTCTCCCGATTGGATAATCCACGACTTGCACGGGTGATAATATGATTTATCGCTGTTCTATGGAAGAATTAAAGGCAAGAGATAGATATGCCAGTTAAAAAATGCCGCCCGAGGTTGTGGATATCACATAAAGCTTATTGAAATCAGCGCACTTTCACAATCTTTCGCTTCAGGGAAAACGATCCCAGGTTCAGCTTGCAGAAATAGACACCCGAGGGAACATTCCGCCCCCTGGAATCCCTGCCGTTCCAGACAAAGCGGTTACTGCCTTCGCGGATCGGTCCGGAGTAAATGTCACAAACCTTCCGGCCGGCTGCATCGAATATCATCAGCTCCGCATCCCGACCCGCAGGAAGTGAAAAGCTGATCTCCGTCTGAGTGCTGAACGGATTCGGGGTGTTTGAGAGAGGAGTGATGCTCGGCATCGGATCGCTTGCTTGCGTAGTACTCACCCCGGTAACATCGATCAGCTCGATTACATCCAACCGTGCGTATAGATCCGGCCGGTCGGTCGAGAAGCTCCCATGTTTCATGAAGTGATCGTTATAGTAACTCACCCAGGCGCTTTTCCCGTGTATAGGGTCTACGATCTCCATAGAGCCCATGTTGATACTTTCCCCGCACACCAGGCACTCGTAGATCCCGTAGGTGAGGTGGTGAATAATGTATGTCTGGTCCGGCAGGGGGCCGACCGGGAGCCCTTCTATGACCTCGTGCAGAAAGTAGGCGAGGTCGGGGCCGTCCTTCACCCCATCGCCATCTGTATCGTGGTTATTCGTCAGGAAATACATCTGTTCTTCCTCGGCGTCCGTGAGTCCGTCACTATCGCTGTCCCCCTCGATGAGCAGCTGGTGGCTCTGGCCTGAGCCGAAAACGAGCGTTGAAACAACGGATGGCAGGGCACGGTTGGCGGGGTGGACGTCGCCCTCATATACCAGGCCGCCATGAGCCATATAATGCAGGGTGACGTATGGCAGCTCCAGCGAGAGATTCTCGAGCGGGTTCACCACCTCGACCCAGCCCATGTTCATAATGCAGCCGCACCTGGTACAGGTCTCGGTCCCCCTCAGCTCGTGCTCAATAAGGTAGGGACCATCGCTGCGGGGTTCCCGGGGAAGGCCGCCAAGCGCCGCAGTGAGCTCCTCGGCAATCTGGAATCCGTCATCGACTGAATCATTGTCCGTGTCGGGAAGGAGAGGATCGGTCGACAGGAGCGGTTCTTCGTTGTTTTCGATGCGGTCTGAATCCTCATCCTCATAGACGTATCCATCGATGATGTGGGATGGATCGTACGGAAAGAGGATCTCCTTTACCCTTGCGATGTCGACCCTCCCATCGTGTATGCTGCCGTCGTAGGCCAGGCCGCCGTGTTCGAGGTAGTGAAGCCCGATGTAGGGGATATCGACTTCCCGATTTCTCGCCGGATGGATGATACGGATAAAGCCCATGTCTATCCATTCACCGCATACGGCACACTGCTCGACACCATCCATCTGCCATTCCTCGACATATGGACCGTCCGGTATCGGTGTCCGGGGGAGGACGCTGATGAGCGCATAGAGTGCGAGGCTCTCATCGATACCATCTAATGTTCCGTTGGCGTCTGTGTCGCTCATTGTCGGGCTTCTGCCCAGCAGAATCTCTTCGATGTATGACAACCCGTCTCCATCCTGGTCGTCGGGTGAGCCGAGTACATGGGGATCAACATCCAGTGCCCCTGCGAATCCCGGCAGGATGGCGAGAGCCGCAAGAGAGGCCGCCCAGGGAAGTGCCCGGTGAAACGCGTGATACCATATGTTTTTCTGATTTGATGCGAGCCATTCTCTCATTGTCCCCTCCGGCTCTACGCCGCCGAACGCATGAACGCACTCACGGTAAATGCCCTGGTACTCGCGCAGGAGGGACAAGGTAGCCTGACAGCCGGGACAGGCCCAGTGGAAAAGAATGCGCTGATCGTCCTGATCCAGCCTGTTCGGCACATACGGCTTCCTGATGAACTGCTCAACGCAGCATGAGGGATATCCGAAATACCACCCTTCGAGCTTTGCCACGGAAGGTGTCGCCTTTAGTCGTTTCCCCTCGAATTTTGAACGATAAGATTCGACGTACCGTGCGTTCATGGAGAATACAGAACGGGGCACACCCTTCCCCAGGAGGGTGTATCTCATGACAGGTTCGACTTCGAGTCCGAGCCGGTTCAGGGTGGAAATCTGAGCTGGTGAGAGTTCTCCCTCCCAGCGGCTGAGCGGCTTCAGGTGATAGCGTGTGAGCAGAGCAAGGTAGGCGAGTTCAAACGGGAGCTCTCTGATATCCGGTGTGTCACCCATATTCTTCCTCCTTGTATATTCCCTCGTATTTCAAAGGTAATCATAATTCAGGCGGTGTCAATCCGTCGAGCGGACCATCTTTCCCGTAAACATGGACGGGGGACCAACTTGTCAAACGATTCAATAAGGCGTATACTCGCGCCTATCCACTCGGCCCCGGAGGATACCGTTCGCCCGGAAAGGAGAATGCAATGACGAAGATCGGCATCATCATCTGTGGACGATACAAAAACTGCGGAGGGGGCAAGTGCCTTCGCGCCATGCGCGAGCGCGTTGGAGGGTTCGCTCTCTACCCGGAGGAGATGGAGCTCGAGCTTGTCGGCTATTCATTCTGCGGCGACTGCCCCGGCGGAAACGTAGAGTATGTCCCCGACGAGATGATCAGAAACGGGGCCGAGGCGATCCACCTTGCCACCGGCCTCGTCGTGGGATATCCACCATGCCCCCGCATAGGCCGCTTCAAGGAATTCATCGAATCGCGCTACGGGATACCCGTTGTCATCGGCACTCATCCCATCCCGATGAAGTACATGAAGGTGCACGAGAACCTCTCCTTCTGGGACAATATGAAGATGGACAAGATGGCCGGTCACCTGATGAACGAGGATCACGATGTCATGAAGGCGTACGATTGAGCTGATGGGAGCCCGGCCCGCAGCAGACGCTCACCCGAGCTCCAGTTCGCCGAGCCGCCTCTCGAAAACCTCTTTCTGTTCGTGGTATTCGGAGGAGGCGGTCTCGAGCCGCGCGAAGCCGGCCTCGATATCCCTTTCGCAGGCGTGGATCCTCTTTGAAAGGTCCGCTATCTTCGCGTTGTCGCTGTTCAACGAGGCCTCTTCCATCTCGCGGTGAAGCTTCTCGAGCTCCGTTTCGGCCTTCACTATCGCCGTCTCCGCCTCCTCGATCATTCTCTCCAGGGGCCTGAGCGCCTTCGATCTTTCACGGACGAGCTCGGATCGAAGCCGCTTGAGCTCCTTCCTGTCCGCTTTCTTTCCCACCGCCTTACCATCCGCCTCTTCGGCCGGCTCCTCCCTCTCGCTCTCCCAGCCCCTCTTCTCAAGGAATTCCTGATATCCGCCCTCGTAGACGAAAGCCCTCCCGTCCTGAAAGACGATGAGCCTCTCCGCAAGGCCGTGAAGAAGCATTTCGTTATGCGTCACCATGAGGACGGCCCCCTCGAATTCGTTTATCGCCTCGAGAAGGGCGTCGCACGAATCCATGTCGAGATGGTTGGTAGGTTCGTCGAGAAGCAGAAAGCTTACCGGCGTGGCGATGATCCTTCCGAGCAGGACCCTGTTCTTTTCCCCGCCTGAGAGGATCTTTATCCTCTTCAGGGCGGAGTCTCCCTCAAACATCATCATCCCGCAGATATTTCTCGCTCTCTGGTGGTCGACATCGGGGTCGGAGCTCACAATTGTTTCGAGGACGGTCCTGTCATCCTCCAAGCTGTTTACATTTGCCTGTTCGTAATAGGCGCTCCTGACTGTCGTGTTGAACGACAGGTCCCCCGATTGAGGCACGAGCCTGCCGGCCAGCGTCTTCAGGAGTGTCGTCTTCCCCTTGCCGTTTTCGCCGACGACGCAGACCCTGTCATAAGGCCCGATGGAGAAGGAGAGGTCGGAAAAGAGCGGGCTGTCCGGCTCATATCCGAAAGAGATCTCCCTGACGTTCATGACCGGCTTGCCGTTGAACGTGCTCGACCTGAAAGAGAAATCGAGGTCCTTCGTCTTTTCGAGCTTCTCGAGCTTCTTCTGCTTCTCCAGCGTCTTGATCCTCGACTGAACAAGACCCCCGAGCCTCGCCTTGGCCCTGAAGCGCCTTATGAACTCCTCGGATTTCTTTCTCTTTTTCTCGTCATTGATCCTGGTCTTCTCGTAGACCTCTTCCTCCATGGCGAACTGGGAGTAGAGTTTGCCCGTATCCCCCTTGATCTTGCGGAGCGTCTTCCTGTATATCCCCATCGTGTGGGTGACCACGTTGTCCATGAAGCTCCTGTCGTGGGTTATCAGGATCAGTTCGCCCTGTCGGCCGTTGAGGTACCGCGTCAGCCATCTGATCGAAGTGATATCGAGGTAGTTGTTCGGCTCGTCGAGCAGCAGCAGGTCGGGATTTCTCACGAGGACCTTGGCGAGGTTCAGCCTGACCTGGAATCCGCCGGAAAGATCGAAGGGGTCCTTTCCCAGGTCCGGCGCCCCGAAACCGAGCCCGGCAAGGACCTTCTCGACCTTCCACGACTGGTCTCTCTCTTCAGAGGACAACCCGCTGCATCCTTCCTCCAGAACTGTGGCGCAGGTGAAATCCGGTTCCTGCCTGACGTAGCCGATCGAGTAACCCTTAGGTACGATTATATTCCCCGAATCGGCCTCTTCCTCGCCCGTGATCAGACACAGAAGCGTGGTCTTGCCGTGACCGTTCCTGCCGACCAGACCCAGCCTTTCCCTGGC
>JAUWCL010000030.1 GCA_030609325.1 Candidatus Krumholzibacteriota bacterium | reverse complement strand
ATCACCAGCCTCGGAAACGTCGGCCCCGCGCTGAACCAGTCCGGAACGGCTGCAGGCGTAATTGGCGGAGAATGCTCAGATGTCTACGGCATCGTCGATGCCGGTACGGCCCTTGTCTGCACCTGGGACACCCTGACGATCGTCGTATGGGACGCCGCTACCGGTACCGTATACGACACATGCGTACAGGCGATCCATGTGGTCGAGCCTATACCCGTGCCGATCTTCTCAGCTCCGGTCGTGACGATCCTGGTCCTTGCCATGATCGCCGCCGCGGTGGTAGTGATGAAGAGAAGCGCGGTGAACAGGATCTGATAACAGGCATTTCACAGACGCGTTCAAAGGGCGCGGGGCCTGATGCCCCGCGCCCTTTTTGTCAGTGAGCCCTATGTGAGCTTATCAAGACCGTTCCTTTCTGCTAGAATCTCCCGGACCCGTTCCCGATGCGGGACGGATTGGAGGAGGGACTCCGTTTGACGGGAAGGCTTTATACGTCGGGCGATTTCCGGCGGCTCGAAGAGGCGGCCGCCGGCGAGATCCGTGCCCTGAAGGAAAACGACCACGCCGCCGAGGTGATCGTCATCGCCGGTTCGAACCTCCTCTGTTCGTATCTCAAGAGAAGACTGTCCGTCCTGCTCGACGGTATATTCAACGTACACTTCCTGACATTCCCCGATCTGCTGTCGTTCGTGGAGCAGAGGTCGGAGTCCACGTCCCGTGATCCTCTCTCCCCGCTCGCCTCGATGGTCCTCCTCGAAGAGCTCGCCGGCGGAGTCGTCCCCGACTGCTTCTCGGAAGTGGCGAAGACCGACGGTTTCACCTCCGTGCTTCACTCGACCTTTAATGATCTTGCCGAGGGCGGATGCGGAGCGGCTGAAGCGAGGCGCATCATCGAAAACGACGATCCCCGGCTCCGGCCGGAAAGGGTGCGCGGCATCCTCGATCTCTACGCCCGTTACAGGGAGCTCGTCGAGGCGAAGGGCGGCGACATGCATTCGCGGTTTTCCGGAGCGGCCGCTCTGGCAGCGGCCGCTCTCGAGGGATGCGCCGTATACGCTTACGGATTCTACGATCTCAACGAGCTCCAGTATCGACTGCTGACTGCCACGATGCGGTCGGGGCCTGCCGCCGTATTCGTTCCGTGGTGTGAAGACACTCCCTGCAGGTTCGCGACCCCGCTCGTCGAGAGGCTGAGCGGAGAAGGATTCGAGCGAATGCCGCTCGAAAGCAATGCCGCGTCTGCTGTGGAGACCGGGTTGTTCAACGCCCCCGACGCCATCGAAGAGGCGAGGGAGGTCGTCAGGCGGATCATCGAGCTGCGCGAGACCGGCGGGCCGCGGTTCGGCGAAATAGGCATCCTGCCGTGGTCTGTGTCGGACTGGCCCCCGCTAAGAGAGGCGCTCGAGGAGGCCGGGATCCCGTGGTATTCGCGCATCGGCTCGTACAAGGCCGCCGATCCCGTGCGGACCGGAGCGGTGAGGCTTCTCGGGATCCTCTGCGGAGACGGCGGCAGGAGCGATCTGGTCGATTTTCTCATCTCGTCGCCGATCGCCGTGCCGGGCGGCGAAGGAGCCCGCAGCGATCCTTTCTCGCTATGGGTGCGCCTGAGTGCGGGTGAAGGGATGAGAGGGGAAGAAGGGTGGGACGCGGAGAACGCCCGGCTGCTCGAGAAGGTCAGGCGGCGCGAGGCGGAGGGCGGAGATGGAGACCGGCAGTCTGAAATCCTCGAGCTGGCGGCGGATGTGATCTCCGTGATCGAGCGTGCACGCGCGGGATTCGAGGACTGCAGCGACTGGAGCGGATTCTCGTCGGTTTTCGCCGGCGCTCTTGCCGCTCTGTTCGACGGCGAGGATTCGGCGTCGGCGATACGGACGGTGAACGACCTTACGGCCCTCGACCGGATCTCTCCCTCGTGCGACACGGCGAGGTTCAGGAGGATCGCCTCTACGGCCCTGGAGGGCGGGGCCGAAAGCGGGGGAAGATTCGGAGGAGACGGGGTCAATGTCATAACGGCGAGCAAAGCCAGAGGGCTCGGATTCGCCGTGACGTTCATGACAGGGCTGAAGGAGGGCGCCGTTCCGGGGAAAGTCAGGCAGGACCCCTTTATCAAGGACACGGAGCGGGAAGCTGTATCCGCCGTTACGGACGGAGATGTGAGGCTGTCCCTGAGGGGAGGACGCCTCGAAGAATCGGCGATGATCTTCAGTCTGGTCTGTTCGTCCGCCTCCAGCCGGCTTGTCTGCAGCTGGCCCAGGCTGGAGACGGGCGGGAACAGGGATTACATACCCACATCATATCTCAGATTCGTGCCGGGGCTCCCGGCGGAACCGGCGGCACGGTCGGCGGAAGCGGTCCGTCTTCCCCTGAGAGGCAGGCCTGAGGGGACGGAGGTGCCGCTCGGTGAGGACGATTACGACTTCCTCATGTCGGGCCGCAGGCTTGGCAAGATCATTCACTATCCATCGTCCTCGTTCTTCGAGAGGGGGGCTGCACTGATAAGGGCGCGCTGGGGCACGAGAAGGTTCACCCCGTACGACGGCGTCTTCGAATCACCCCGGGCCCTCGAGGAGATCGACGCGGCGATGGCCGAAAAGGGCTGGAACCTGTCGGCCACGACCCTGCAGTCCTGGGCGAACTGCCCCTTCGCCTTTCTCGTCGAAAAGCTCATCGGAATCGAGTCGGTGGAGGAGCCCGAGAGGGAGCTGACCATCGATCCCCTGCAGCGGGGAACGCTTACGCACCTCGTCCTCGAGCGGCTCTACCGGGAGCTTTCCGGCGCCAGGGTCTTTCCGATATCGGAGGCGACTCTTCCCGCCGCGCTGGAAGCGGCCGAACGGGTGACGCGAGAGACCCTGGACATGTACGAGTCGACGGAACCGGTCGGCCATCCCCTCTTCTGGGAATACGAACGTGAGACGATCGCGGCATCGGTCAGGGAGCTGCTCGCAGACGAGGCCCGGGAGGAGAGCGGATCCGTGCCGTCGATGTTCGAGGCGTGGTTCGGAGGAAGGACACCGGATGAGGCGGTTACCTTCGAAGCGGGCGGGAGGACTCTCTCCTTCCACGGGAAGATCGACCGGGTCGATATCATGCCGGAAGGCGGCTTCGAGGTCATCGACTACAAGACCGGCAAAATCAGCGCGAAGGATCAGGACCTCGGCGGAGGAAGCTACCTTCAGCTCCCGGTATACCTTCTCGCGGCGTCGAAGCTCCTCGATATCCCTGTTGAAAGAGGCAGTGCGATGCTCAGGAGGGTGGGAATCGGCGGCGCGGGGAAGAAGGCGGTCTACTCCGGACGGGAGTGGGAGAAGGACCGGATCGAATTCGCCCGCATCCTCGGGGTGATAGTGAAGGGCATGACTTCGGGGTTTTTCTTCGCATCTCCGCCGGGAACGGGATGTAATTTCTGCGGAGTGAAACAGGCCTGTCCGACCGGCAGGGAATGGCTCTTCGCGGCTAAGGCCGCAGGCGACAGGCGGGCGCTGGATTATCTTGGGATGAGGGGGCTCACCGTTGAGTAGCGGCAGGAAGAAACCGGTCGATCACGAGGCCAGACAGCGGGCGATATCGGATCTCGATACCTCGTTTTGCCTCGAGGCGGGCGCGGGTACGGGGAAGACTACGATACTTGTCGAGAGGTTCCTTTCGATCGTCCGCAGCGGCAGGGCCGAATGCCCGGCCATCGCAGCGATCACTTTTACCGAGAAGGCAGCCTCCGAGATGAAGGACAGGCTCTTCGGCAGGATCGAGGAACTGCTCGGTGAGGAAGATCTCTCTGACGGGGAGAGGCCCCGGCTGGAAAAGGCGAGGGACGACCTGGAGAGGGCGCAGATCTCGACGATACATTCCTTTGCCACGGCGATCCTCAGGGAGTTCCCCCTCGAGGCAGGGATCGATCCCGACTTCCAGCAGCTCGACGGGCTCGATGCGTCGATCTTCGAGGACGAATGTTTCGGCGAGTTTCTCGGGCATGCCGACGAGAAACACGAAGCGGCGCTGAGAAAGCTCATGCCGCTCGGCAGACCCTCGTTCTGCATCGAGAAGCTGAGGGAATTGACCTTTCATCACTATCACGGCAGGGCGTCCCGGGCACTGGGCTGCATCTTCGAGACGACTCCGGCGGAGATCGAGACGGGGCGGCTGTACAGGCGGCTCGATCCGTCTCGCCACAGGGAGTATCTTGTCTCTTCCGCATCGAGGCTGATGGGTCTCGCCCGGACGGACTGCGTCTCTCCCGGCGACGCCGGCCTCGTCGCGATAACGGTCTTCTACGAGGAGGTACAGCATCTCGGGGGGCTCGAGGGCGCAGGGCTCGCGGCGCGCCTTCTCTCCGTCCCGCCGCCGAAGGCGAAGGGCAACAAGGGCAACTGGTCGCCCCCGGAATCATGCACGGCGCAGAAGGATCTCTGCAGGGCGGTCGCCGCCGCCCACGGCGATTATTGCTCCGCTTACATGGATGACCTGCGTGACAGCCTTGCCGGCTGGTGTGACGATTTCGTCGAGTTTGCCGGGACGAGAAAGAGGCGCGGGGGGGTGCTCGATTTCGATGACCTGCTCATCGGGGCGAGAAGGCTGCTCGAAGACGATACGGCGCTCGAGGCCATTCGCCGCCGCTACCGCTTCATTCTCGTCGACGAGTTCCAGGACACCGATCCCCTTCAGGCTGAGATAATCATACTCCTTGCCGGCAGGCCCGGCTCCTCCGGAGTCGATCCGGAGCCTGGCAGGCTCTTCGTCGTGGGCGACCCGAAGCAGAGTATATACAGGTTCCGCGGGGCCGACGTCGAAATATACGAGCAGGTCAAGGAATCGATCGCCGGGGCGGGCTCGGTCCTTAACATAACGCAGAACTTCAGGTCGGTCCCGGGAGTGATCGACTGGGTCAACGGGGCTTTCTCCAGCCTGATAAAGAAACCGGACGACGGAAGGTACATGCCCGAATACGAGCCGGTGCACGCGATGCGTGAAGAGAGCGGACCGGCGGTATTTCACCTGGATCTCGAGACAGATACGTTGAGATCGGACGACTTCCGCCGCGAGGAAGGTGAGGCCGTCGCGAGGTTCATATGGGACCTTGTCGAGTCGGGCAGGCCGGTGCTCGATCCTGTTACGAGACAGAACAGGCCGGTGAAGTTCGGGGACATAGCGCTGATCTACAGGAGCACGACCGGCGTCAACCATTACGAGGACCCGCTGCGGGAGGCCGATATACCCTATCTCGTCGAGGGGGGCAAGCTCTATTACACGCGGCAGGAAGTCCGCGACATATCCAATGCCGTATGGGTTGTCGAGGACCCTTACGATTCGGCTGCTCTTCTCGCCGCGCTGCGTTCCCCGATGTTCGGTTTCAGTGACGAGGAGATATTCCTCTACAGAAGGGCCGGTGGCAGGCTCTGCTATCTTGAGCCGGAAGTTCCGGGAGAGAGGGGATTCAATGCCTTTCGGGAGGCGTTAGAACTCCTGTCCGAGCTCCATTCGGACCGGAACTGCGCGGGGCCGGTCTCAACGCTGAACAGGCTTTTCGCGCGGACCGGATACCTTTCGGCCTCGAAGCTCAGGGTGCATGGCGAGCAGAGGGTGCTCAACCTTCGCAAGGCGATCCAGACGGCCAGGGTCTTCGAGGAGAAGATGCACTCCTTCAGGCATTTCGCGCGATGGATGAGGGACCAGGACATCCTCGGTGCCGCCGAGGGAGAATCGCCCGCCATAGACGAGGGCGAGAACGCGGTGCGGATGATCACCATACACAAGGCGAAGGGCCTCCAGTTCCCCGTCGTAATACTCGTCAATCTCGTTCAGGGCATGCACAGGGCCGACAGGTTCATCGCGCGGGGGGGGATGATGCCGGCGCTGAACATTTCCGGCCGGAGTACGAGCGATTACGCGGAGGCGGTGCTGCGGGAGGAGAGGATGGACACGGCCGAGACGATCAGGATGCTCTACGTCGCGGCGACCCGGGCCGGCGATATGCTCATCATCCCGCGCTCTCCGGAAAACAAACGCGGGAAACTGCTCTACCGATTTCTCGCTCCCGCTCTTGCCGATGTCCGCCCGATCCTCCTGTCCGATCTCCCCAAGCTGCCGGTGGGTGGGGGGCCTTTCGCGGTCATGCCGAAGATCACGCCGGAGAATACGGCTGCGAGCGCCGAAGCGAGGGCGAGATGGGCGACGGCGAGGAAGGAGCTTCTCGAGAGCTCGCCGCCCGGGCCGGTGAACGTCAGCCCGTCGGGTCTGGAGGTATACGAGCTGCCGCCGGAAGAGGAGGGTGGTACGACAAGGTCCGGCGAATCGGACCGCGAAGCGGCGCTGATGTTCGGGAAGGCCTTTCACAGGATGATGGAGCTGGCGCTGCGGAAGCACCGTCCGATGGATGCGGCGTCGTCGGCCCGCGAAGCGGCTGTCGAATATGGCGCGGTCCACCTGGAAAGAGAGCTGCTCGCCCTCGGCACGAAGGCTCTCGGGTCGGACCTGTTGAAAAGGGCCGCAGAGGCGGAAAGACTCATGGTCGAACCGCCCTTCACCGTTCCCCTTCCCGGAGGGGTGCTTGACGGCAGGCTCGACCTCGTGTTCGAGAGCGGGGGTTCCTGGACGGTGGTCGACTTCAAGACCGACGATCTGGATGCCGGCGACGTTCCCTCACGTCTCGAGGCGTACCGTCCCCAGGGAGCGGCATACGCGTACGCGCTCGACCGCCTTGGGATCTCGCCTGTCGGGAGGGTCGTGTTCTACTTCGTGAGACCCGATGTCGAGATGTCGATAGAGGCCGGCCCCGGCTTCCTCGCCGAAGGTGAGAATCTCGTCAGGGCTGCTGTTGCTGCAGGGCTTCCTTCCTCTCCCTGAGCCTCTCACCGATCATCTTCGCCGCTTTGTGCCAGGTCCGCCGCCGCCACGAGGCCGGCGGGGTCAAGTCAGATCGGGAGATGCCCCTGTATTATTGGGCTTTCGCCCGACCGTATACTTCCTTATGATAATACAGTGCATCTGATATTATGGCAGCACAGGTATATGGAACTGAATCGACACTGGGGGAAACGCGGAAAATGACACAGTGGGAGCCCGGGCACCTTAAGAGGATAATCGAAGGGATCGATCACGCCATCGATGCGATCGCGATGTTCGAACCCGACGGGACGTTTATCTACTGCAACAGGGCATGGAAGGTACTGCACCGCCTCGACCCCGATGTTGACTATACCGGCCAGAAGGATTCCGTTATCGATATGCCCGAACTGCATCCCTGGATAAAGGAGATCAAGAGTAATCTCGGCCCGGGCTGCAAGTACGTTACAAGGAAGATTCTTGAGATAGACGGCGCTGACAAGACCTGCAAGATATCGGTCAATTACATATCCGACGGAGAAAGGCCCGTTGTCCTCGTCATGTTAAGGGACATCTCGGAACTCGAGGACGCGCGCACCGACCTGGAAAAGATCAACAGGCTCTTAAGCGAGGAGATCGCCCGGTGTGAGAAGGCCCAGGACGCGCTCGTAGAATCGGAACAGAAGTACCGTACGATTTCCGAGATGACATCGGACTACACCTACGTCGCCACGCTCCTTCCCGACGGCACCCTGCGCAGGGAGTGGATGGCCGGCGCGTTCGAGAAGATAACAGGCTATACGCGAGAAGGGCTGAGGGAGATGCTGGGAGAGTTCAGCATCGTCCATCCCGAAGACCGTCCGATGCTGATGCAGGTCCTGCCCGGACTCAAGAGACAGCAATCGGTCGAGTCGGTCGAGTTCAGGATTGTCACGAAATCCGGCGGGAACGTGTGGGTCGAGGCGTTTGCCAAGCCTCTGCCGCCCTCGAAAGAGGGGTATCCGAGGGGCATGATCGCGGTAAAGGATATCAACGATCGGAAGACCGCCGAGATAGAGCTCGCGAGGCGAAACAGGGAACTTGCCGCGGTCAACATGATAAGGGATATATTCGACACGGAGACGGAAGATCCGAAGATCCTGGAAAAAGTGCTCGATGCGATGCTCGTGAACAGTGAAGCATTAATGGCAGGGGTCGGCCTGGTCGATAAAGAATCCCGTGAGATAGTCCTGTCGGTGACGAGGAACGTGCCCGCGGATTTCGCCGGGAAATTCATGCGCACGCCGATCGATGAAGCGGCTGCGGCGAGGATAATCGAAGGCGGCAAGGTCATCGTGCTCGAGGACGCCGGAGGACATCCCCGGGACAGGGCGGATGCGATAAAACGCCTCGGGGTCCTGCGGACGGTCGTGTTCCCGGTAAGCGTCAGGGACAGGATTATAGCCATCTATATGATCGGTTACGGGAAGGAGCGTGACCTGGAACCGGAAAAGATCCGGTATTTCGAGATTATAAGAAGCCAGGTTGCCCTGCAGCTCGAAAGGCGCGAACTGCTGGGAGACAGAAAATGGCACGAGAAAAAACTGAAGGAGCTGACGGTCAGCCTGATCGGCCTGCTCGAGCAGGAGAGGAACATGATGGCCATGAAGCTCCACGACGAGCTGGGGCAGGAGCTCATCGCCGTCAACGCGGAGATTCTTTTTCTTGAAAACCAGATCGAATCCTGCGAGAATAATCCCAGGGGAACTCTCGCCAAGATCAAAGGGCAACTGAAAGAGCTCACACGGAACGTTCGGAAGATGTCGTACTCGATTCATCCGGCCGTGCTGGAGGATCTGGGGCTGCGGCCCGCACTGAGCTCGTATATCGACAGATTCGTCGAGAGCGACGATCTCCACGTGGAACTCGTGACGACGGGATTCGACGGCAAGCTGATCGGCGACGAGTCACTGGCGATGTATCGCGTTGCGCAGGAAGCGCTTACGAATGTCGTGAGGCATGCGGAGGCGCGGAACGTTACCATCAGGATCATCCGGGGGTATCCGGACCTGATATTGACGATAGAGGATGACGGCAAGGGCTTCACCCCGGGTGAAGAGAAGATCAGAGGGAGGGGCCTCGGGATAATGAGCATGCGAGAGCGGCTCGAGGGTATGGGAGGCAGATTCAGAATATATTCTGCCCCGGGCCGTGGGACGAGGATTCGCGCGTCTATACCGATGGAGGGACAGGATGACGAATAAAGTCAGGGTGCTGCTGGCCGAGGATCACACGATCGTGAGGCAGGGTGTGAGGCGGCTCGTCGAGGAGGAGTCCATCGAGGTCGTCGGCGAGGTCGATAACGGCCAGGACGCCATAACCAGAGCGATGGAACTGTCACCGGACGTGGTCATCATGGATATCAGCATGCCCATCATGAGGGGCATAGAGGCGACGACCCGCATCAAGAAGGATGTTCCGGGAACGAAGGTGATAATCCTGACGATACACGATGAGGAAAACTATCTCTTCGGAGCGCTCGACGCGGGGGCGGACGGCTACGTGGTGAAGGGAGAGGACATAAAGATACTCCTGGAGGCGATCGAGACGGTCATGGCCGGGGAGACCTATCTGAGCCCCGAGGTGCCGGTCGATGCGATCGAGAAATACGAGAAGCACAAGAAGTCCGGCAAGCCGACCGACGAGTTCAGCAGGCTTACTCTCCGGGAGAGGGAGATCCTCCAACTGATCGCCGAGGGATACACGAGCAAGCAGATCGGGGAGAAGAAGTTCATCAGCGTCAAGACGGTGGAGAACCACCGGGCGAATATCATGAACAAGCTCGATATCCACGAGACAGCGGGGCTGGTGCGCTACGCGATCCAGATAGGCCTCGTCGATCTCGACATGGAGCGGTGAACGGATTCTGGCGGCCATAATCCATAAAGTACGGAAACCCGCATGAAAATAGGTCGAATCCCCTATAGTAATACCGGACGGTATACGTTATGATTAGGCAGTCTGCGGATGCGGGTATAAAGGCTTCAGGGAAGAGCCAAATAACAGACAGACCAAACATCAGAGCACGGCACATAATTGCGTACCCGGAATAGCGACACTGTGGAGGCCGTATAGGGAATATAGATAAACAAATATCGACGGGTTTGCCGCCTGGATATAACGGGAGCTTTTTCCTTCCTACCACAAAACCCCCATCTCTTCCCCTAGGAGATGAGCCGCTTATCGGGAGAAGGCTTCCACCTGATTCGTCAGGTTCGACCAGCAATGCTCCTGTGAGAGTCCCTTAGGATCGCTTTCCACTTCAAAGGAGCTATGGTTGTTTTCAGGTGGCATTTTTTTTGCTCAAGTCCGTCTATATGGGCGATTCCGGATGGTTTCCTTCCAGTCGGATACGCCGGGAACCGGACAGAACATGGATATTCACAAGGGATTAAGAAGAATCTGCGAAATCGGGGCGGCGATAGCCGTCACGGCGGTTATCGTACTGTATCCGGGCGAAGCCCTGTGTGAAAAACCGCCGCACATGGAATATCCCACGAAGCTCTTCAGCCTCGATACGGGATATATCCTCGGCAGCGGGGCGAACGTCCAGATCGGTCTGGGCGAGACGGGATTCGGGGTGAGGGACAGGGTCCAGCTGACGACCAACACGCTTCTCGACATCATTACGATGGTCAACTTCCAGGTCAAGGGGGCGATACTGCAGGAATCGAACAGGATGCCCGCCCTTGCGGTTCTCATCGGGTATTACAACCTCGCGGGCTCCGATATGGCCGTCGACTATGTCGTCGAGCAGGCCCTCGATGACAACAATGCAGATCTCACGTCGGGCCTCGAGGTATTTGCCGCGAACGTCACCCTGACGAAGAAGATCCTTCCGAAGGTAAGGCTGCACCTCGGATACCAGTATAAATACGTCGAGGGGTATTCCGACTCGAACGGGCCGATCACCCTCGATTCGGAGGGCGATTTGGTGATTGTCGACGCGGAACTGAAGGGACGATTGCACCACAGGTCGTTTCTCGGTGCCGTCGATTTCGATCCGCTCGATCACGTAAAGCTGATAGTCGAGCTCGGCTTCGATTTCACGTACAAGGAATTCAGGGGAGGCGCCGGTGTGAGGTTCGGTGTCCTGCGCAGTTTCGCCCTGCAGCTCGGCGTGATATGGCCCGGTCTTGAAATCGACGAGGGCATAAAGACCGACGTCATGCCCCATCTCTCGCTCTTCTGGAGGTTTTGACCGATGACGCAAAGGAAGTGGACGATCCTTGCGGCGCTGGCCGTCGTTCTGCTCGCGGCGGGATGCAGGACACAGCTGATGCTGAGCAACCGTCCCGACCTCGAGAACTTCCAGCCGTTCGAATTCGCCGGGACGTCGGAGCAGCACTTCGGAACGCTCTCATTCGACTCCCCGGCCGAGATGCAGGACGAGGAGTACGAGATCGTGAGGATCGACATCTTCGCAACCGTGTTCGCCGATACGATCTACGCCACTTCGGACTACGATCTCGAGGTCGGCTTTTACCTCGGCCTCGATGACAGCCCCGCAACGCTCGGCGACCCCTCGGTAAGCGAGTGTATTGCCACCGTGCGCATAGAGGCGCAGGGGGAGCGTTATCTCATCGAGTCGCATAACCTGAGGCTGATCCAAAAGGCGGTAAGGCAGGAGCAGTTCTATCTCAAGGGCGTCGTCCGGCTGGAGAGCCAGGAGTTCGTGGCCGGCCGCGTCAGGATCGACAATGTCTATTTCAAGGCATATCTCGAACGCGACACCTCGGGCCTGATCCCGTTCCTCTATTTCTTCTGATCCCGGACCGGTATTCTTCTCGTTCTTGCCACATCCGATGTCGGTGTATTATTATCTCTGTCCAATAGTGTAATACACACGCAGCCCGTCGACGTATCTGTCACATGGAGGGGTTCATGAGCTGGACGGAGAGAAGGAAGTGGATCTACGGGGAGATCGCCGATGCGTTCTCCTCGAGGACCGGCATCAGCGGGGAAGATTTCCTGGAAACATATATCGAGCCGGAGGGCCCGCCTCCGATCAGCGATTTCGAGGCGCAGTACGTTCCCGACGGGGAGACGCTCGGCGACATACTCGAAGCGCTGGGTGAGTCGACTGGCATCGGCGAGAAGGCCGTTGCCCACTACGACCGGCGCGAGAGCTTTATCCAGTTCGCCGAGCATCTCCTGCGCGCCGGGGCGCGCCGCAGCGGGGAGGAGCAGTCATGAAAAGTATGTTTCTCTCTCAGGCGGTCATCCTGGTTCTCCTGCTTATCCCCCGGCCGGTCTCCGCTTCCGCCGGCCCCGATTTCACCGGCGAATGCGCTGTCTTCTTTGAGAGGGGACATTACTGGATCGAGCTCGCTCTCTCCACTACAGCCGATACCCTCGATTCGAGCGACCTCGGACGACGTGAATTCGTCATAACGGACGACGCGTCGGGGAAATCGTTCAATCCCTCGAGGGTCGAGATAGTCTCGGGGGGAGAGAGCGGCAGGTTCGTCGTCCTCTCGTCGGGCAGGCTGAAGGGACGCAGGTGCTATTCGATCTCTTTCGGCAGCGGCCCGTCGGCGAGGGAGCTCGGGCCTGCATGCGATCCCGCGGGAAGGGACCCCTCTAGCGTCGGCGGCGGGGCTGCCCGATTCTTCCGCGAATACATAGCCCCCGCTTTTTCCGCTTACGGCGAGGAGTACAGGTTCAACAGGCTCTCCGCAGGGTACGATTTCACCTCGTCGAAGGCATCGACCGAGATATTCGTCGAGCCGGTCTTCGGATCGGGGAGGTTCGCCGTCACGCCCTTCTTCACGTACGACGGCACCACCTACACGAGCGGAGGCCTCGAGAGGTCCGCGTCGAGGATGAGAACCGGGATCGATGCGGCGGCAAGAGGATGGACCGGCCCGGTGAGGCTGAGTATGGAGGGAGAGTACACGTACTACCGCGAATCGTCAGCCGGAGGGGCTCTGCGCACCGCCTCGTCGGCGAGGGCAGTTGCGGCGGTCAGGCTCGACAACCTCTTTGACGGGATCAACAGGCACGCGGCGAGCGTCTTCAAGGGGATAGACGTCGGGGCGGGGTACGCCTGGTACGACTCGATCGAGGCGGTCGGGGGCCTCTCCGAAGGCGGGCCGCTGTTGATGGCCAGGGTCACATGGACCCTCGCGGCTAGCCTGCAGATCGCCTGGGGGGTGGAGGCCTGCGATCCACGTGAGGGCGGGTGGCAATACTGGCAGCGGGCCAGGGTGAGGCTGCTGCTGAGGGAGGCGCTTGCCCGTTCGAAGAGACGCTCGTATCACCCCGACCTCGAATTGGCAGTCGATTGGGGCAGGAGGCTTCCCTTCTTCGACAGGGAGGAGAGGATCACGCTGGGATTCACCTTCGACCTGTATCCGTGGTGAGCAGATATGGCTGTCGGGGGATAGAAAAGGACAGGGCATCTACCGGCAGATGAGTCGGTAAACCCCGGCATCCTGAGCTCGATTACTCTCCGGTGATCCTCACGACGCAGCGCCTCGAGCGCGGGCCGTCGAACTCGCAGAAGAATACCGCCTGCCACGTTCCCAGAAGGGGTTCTCCTCCCGATATGATCACGAACTCGCTCGCCCCGACGAGGGACGACTTGACGTGGGAGTCGGAGTTCCCCTCGGCATGCCTGTATCCCCAGCCGGCCGGCACGATCTTTCCCAGCGTGTTCGATATATCCGAGGCGACGGCCGGGTCGGCCTTCTCGTTGATCGTCACGGCGGCGGTCGTGTGAGGGACGAATATGTGGCAGAGCCCCTCGATAACGCCGCTTTCGGCGATCAGCCCGCGAATTGTCGAGGTAATGTCCACGAGCTCGTTTCGTTTCCGCGTTCTTACCTGTATATCTCTCGTCAATTCAGCCTCCATGATGATGCCTGAGACCATGATACTTCACCGGGCGCTCCAATGGAAGCCTTGACCATGCAGGAGGTCTTGCTTATAATCCACTTCCCGGCCAGCCCGCGGGCGGCAGGGAATGGCCCGCCTCAGGCGGCCGGGGATTCATGCGGACAAATCAACGGTAACCATTAACTGAACGGACGGAAAGAGGAGGTCAAGAGATATGTCACTGAGCGGACTCGAACCGGGAAATCTGTGGAAGCATTTCGAGAAGTTCCTTTCGATACCGCACACCTCGGGCAACGAGGCCGGGATGGCCGAGTACCTGCTGGCGTGGGCTGGAGAGAAGGGATTAGAGGCGGAGAAGGACGAGACCGGCAACGTCGTCGTCCGCATCCCCGCGTCCGCGGGCAAGGAGAACACCCCGACGGTCGTGCTCCAGGGCCACATGGACATGGTCGGTGAGAAGAATTCCGACATCGAATTCGATTTCATGAAGGACGCGATCCAGACCGAGATGGACGGCGACTGGCTCACGGCGAAGGGCACGACCCTCGGCGCCGACAACGGCATCGGCCTCGCCGCCGGCATGGCCGTGGCCGAGGCGGACGATTTCGTTCATGGGCCTCTCGAAATCCTTGCCACCGTCGACGAGGAAGTCGGACTGACAGGCGCCGGCAAGATCCAGCCCGGGTTCCTCAAGGGCTCGATCATGCTCAACCTCGACAGCGAGGAGCTCGGCGAGGTGACGATCGGATGCGCCGGCGGCGGCGACTCGACGATCACCCTGCCTCTCTCCCGTATCGACGCTCCCGCCGGTACGAAGCCCTACACGCTCAAGGTGTTCGGCCTGCGCGGCGGCCACTCGGGGATCGACATCCACGAGCAGCGCGGCAACGCGATCAAGATCCTCACCCGCCTCATCGCGAAGATCACGGGCAGCCAGCCCGGCCATCTCGTAGAAATCAAGGGCGGCAACAAGCGCAACGCCATACCGCGCGAGGGTTTCGCAGAGCTTATGATTCTCGAGACCGCAGTCGGCGATGTCGAAGAGCTCGTTTCCGACGAGATCGCGAAGATCGCCGTTGAGCTCGGCGGCAAGGAGAAAGACATCGGCGCCTCACTCACCCCGTCCGACAACGGTGGTGGACCGGTCCTCGACGAAAAGAGTCAGTCGGCTCTTCTCGACCTGCTCATCGCGCTGCCTCACGGCGTAGAGGCGATGAACTACGACATCGACGGGCTGGTGGAGACCTCGAACAACCTCGCCACGATCTTGATGACCGATACGGAGGCCAAGATCGGGACCTCGACGAGGAGCTCGATCTCCACGGCGCTGCAGGCTCTGCGCGACAGGATCTCCGCCGCGGCGAGGCTCGCCGGCGCTTCGATCGTCGAGAACGAGCCCTATCCCGGATGGATGCCCAACGTCGATTCTGACCTCCTGAAGGTCTTCAAGGGCGTTCACTCCGACGTCTTCGGCGAGGAGCCCAGGACGATGGCCATCCACGCCGGGCTCGAGTGCGGCATCATAGGCGAGAAGTTCCCCGGGATGGACATGATCTCGTTCGGACCGTCGATCGAGAATCCGCATTCGCCCGACGAGAGGGTCAACGTACCCTCCGTCGGCCAGTTCTGGAACCTTCTCTCGGCCCTGCTGGCGAAGCTGGCCGGCTGAGGGATATCCGGATAGACGCATCAGAGGGAGGGAGCCGTGCGGCCCCCTCCCTCCCGATTCAGAGCAGATAGAGCGTGCGGGCGGCTGTTCGGGCAACCCGCCCAAACGACTTGACTTTCCCGCCCGAATCTATATTATTTCCCCTACGATAGAATCGTTTAAAGGGGTGTAGCTCAACTGGCTAGAGCACCGGTCTCCAAAACCGGGGGTTGCGGGTTCAAGTCCTGCCACCCCTACTTTTTTATTTCCAGCATCCGCAAATACTGCGATAATACAGAGCCGGTTTTGCCGGAAGGAGATCGTCGATGGCAAAGAAAAGGGTCACCAGCGGCATGAGGCCGACGGGGAGTATCCATCTGGGCAACCTGCTCGGAGCGCTCGATAACTGGGTCAGGCTCCAGGAAGAGTACGACTGCTTCTACTTCATCGTCGACTGGCACGCCCTTACCACTCCCGGCGGCGGCAATGCCGTTGGATTCGAGAACGTCGGCAATCTCAGCGCCAACGTTCACGAGATGGCCATAGACTGGATCTCCGCCGGGCTCGATCCCGGGAAGTGCTCTATATTCGTGCAGTCGCACGTCCCCGAGGTGGCAGAGCTCCACCTGCTCTTTTCGATGATCACCCCGCTCGGTTGGCTCGAGCGCAATCCCACATACAAGGACATGGTCCGGGGGTACAAGATCGAGAACCCGAGCTACGGGCTCCTCGGCTATCCTACACTGCAGTCGGCCGACATCCTCGTCTACAAGGGCGAGTTCGTTCCCGTCGGCAAGGACCAGGAGGCGCACATCAACATGACGAGGGACCTCGCGCAGAGGTTCAACTCACT
The DNA here is from genome assembly GCA_030609325.1 of Candidatus Krumholzibacteriota bacterium. Lineage (GTDB taxonomy): Bacteria > Krumholzibacteriota > Krumholzibacteriia > Krumholzibacteriales > Krumholzibacteriaceae > JAUWCL01. The sequence goes on along the minus strand of JAUWCL010000030.1, from coordinate 17,494 downwards.
CTACGGCACGGACGTCTTCCCGATCACGCAGGCGCTCCTGACCGAGGTGCCCAAGGTGCCCGGCCTCGACGGCGTCGACAGGAAGATGAGCAAGAGCTCGGGAAATTATATCGCGACGAATCTCAGTGCGAGAGAAACGACGAAGAAGATCCGGACGATGTTCACCGATCCGGTCAAGATACGCAAGGACGATCCGGGCCATCCCGACGGCTGCGTCGTCTACGCTTTCCACGGCATATTTAACAGGGTGGAGCTCGAGGTTATCCGCTCGGAGTGTGAGAAGGGTGAGAGGGGCTGCGTCGACTGCAAGATGCAGCTGGCGGAAAAGATGAACGCCGTCCTCGAGCCGATCCGCGACAGGCGCACCAAACTGGAGGCCGATCCGAAGCTAGTAAGGGAAATACTCGGGGCCGGCGCGGACAGCGCCCGCGCGATTGCGAAAGAGACGATAAAGGAAGTCAGGGAAGTGATGAACATTCCGACGAGGGAGAACGTCTGATGTCCGATTCCACAGCCTTCTTCATCAAGAAATTCCGGGAAAACGTAGACACCCCGGAAGAGCCGGGGCAGTGGTACAGGCCGAGACCGTACCGGAACGCCGTGGTGAGGTTCCGCGACTGTTCGATATACGATTTCGAGCAGAGGCGTGACATCCTGATAAACGAGGCCGGGCTCAACGCTTTTCTCTTCAGGGCCGATAAAATACCCGGATGCGATCTTCTCTCCGATTCGGGGACGACCACGATGACGATGGCCCAGTGGGCCGCGATGATGCTCGGCGACGAGGCATACGGGTCGAACGAGGGGTACTTCGAGCTCAGGTCGCAGTTCGCAGAGACGTTCGGCGCTGGCTGGTGCGAGAAGGACGGCATCTCGGGCGGCTTGTCGGAGAGTCTCTTTCTCTTCCACCAGGGCCGTGCGGCCGAGAACGCCTTCTTCTCGATCCTGGCCAGGCAGCTGGCCGCTGCAGGGCGCGGCAGCAGCGCTCCTCTATCGGACGGACTGATGCCGGAGCTGAAGAGCCGTATCGAATCGAAACTGAACTCGAACGGGCACGCGAAGGATCTGCCCCTCTGGATCATTCCGAGCAACTCCCATTTTGACACAACGCAGGGGAACATCGAGGACAAGGGGATGATACCGCTGAACCTGCCCTGCCGCGAGCACCTCGAGAACGACGATATATACCCGTTCCGCGGCAATATGGACGTCGAGGAGCTCGACAACCTGCTCGAGCACGAGAAAGACCGCGTACCCCTTGTCTACCTGACCATTACGAACAACACGGGCGGAGGGCAACCAGTTTCGATAAGCAACATCAGGAAGATCCGCAACGTTACGCGCAAGCATGGCGTGCCCTTCTTCTTCGACGCATGCAGGTTTGCCGAGAACGCGTGGTTCATCAGGAAGCGAGAAGACGAGTTCTGGGACAGCTCGATCCGGAAGATCGTCCACGAGATGTTCCGGTACGCCGACGGATTCCACATCAGTCTCAAGAAGGACGGTCTCGTCAACATGGGCGGGGCGCTCGTGATCCGCATGGACGGCGATTTCTCGAAGAAGTTTTCCCACTTCAAGGAGGAGATCACCGACTACCAGATCATGGCCGAGGGGCACCCGACGTATGGCGGGCTTGCCGGCAGGGACCTCAAGGCGATAGCGGAGGGCCTCAGGACGGTCGTCCGCGACGAGTACCTCGACGCGAGGATCGGGCAGGTCGTTCGCTTCGGCACTCAACTCTACGAGGCGGGGATCCCCGTGATCAGGCCGGTTGGCGGACACGCCGTTTATATCGACCTCGACAGGTTTTTCGACGGTACGGCCGGCGACGACGATTTCAAGGGCATCTCGCTTACCGCGCTGCTCCTGATCGCGGGGCACCGCGTCTGCGAGCTCGGCCTGTACGCCTTCGGAAGCTTCGACGGCGAGAAGGAGATCCCGCCCGAGCCGAGGGTCAACTGCGTCAGGGCCGCGGTTCCCAGGCTGGTCTACGAGGACCAGGACCTCTTCTCGGTGGTAGAGGTTATAAAGGTCCTCGCCGACAACCGGGACAGGATACCGGCCGTAAATGTCGAGTACGGCAGGGATCTGAGCCTCAGGCACTTCAAGAGCCGATTCTCGTTCAGGAGCTGACAGGGCCGATTCCGGTGGTTTGTTACGTTTATCCGTAAAATGGAATATTTCATGCTTGAAAAAGACCTGATCGGTTCTCAAGAGAAATATTTCGTAAAGCGGATAATCAATGGAACGCGAACGGTTTTTTAGCACTGTATACTCGCCCGCCAAGGACAAGGACGAGCTGATCCGGGAGTTCTCCGCCGTCATGGAGATGGCGGAGGCGATAAACTCCCGGCTCGACCTCGACCACATCCTGTCGAAGATGTCGAGCGAGCTGGCCCGGATAATCGACTACGACATTGGCTGTCTCGCCATCTACGAGAAGGACGACAACTGTCTCTACATCAGGCACATCCACCGGCGTAACGGGGACACCTCGTACGAGGGACGGTTCGTCCCTATGGAGGAGTCCAATCTCGTCGGCTGTGTGGCGATAAACAGGAAACCGATACTCAGACGCGACATATCTTCCGACGACAGGTTCTCCGAGATAATGAAAGAGGACAATCTCCGCTCCGACATCGTCGTGCCGCTCATCGCGAAGGATTCGCTTATCGGCACGCTGAACCTCGGCAGTTACGAGAAGAACCATTTCAGCGAGTTCGATCTCGAGATCGTCAATAAGTTCAGCCAGCTGACGTCGATCGCCATCGAGAACTCTCAGCTTATCGACAGCCAAAGAGAACTCGGAGAAAAGTACAGGACCCTGATGAGCCATGCCAGCGAAGTCATCATGCTGATCGACTATTCCGGCGACATCGTTGAATGCAACGATGTGGTCTACAGGGATTTCGGTTATTCGCCGAAGGAGATTATCGGGAAGAGCTTCTGGCTATTCACGACGCCCGACCGCAGGGATTTCTCGCGCTCCAATCTCGCGGGGGTCCTGAAGGGAGAACCGGCCACGCTCTCCGAGATCCCGTGTCTGCAAAAGAGCGGCGAGGTCGTCTACATGGACATATCGGCGACGCTTGTCAAGATCAAGGGACATCCGTATGTCCTGGGCGTGGGGCACGACGTGACCGAGAGAAAGATGCTCGATGAGAGGATCACAATCCAGAACAGGGAGCTGACAGAGGTCAACAGGAAGCTGATGGAGCTCGACCGGCTGAAGAGCGAGTTCCTGGGACGCATCAGCCACGAGCTGAGGACACCCCTGTCGATAATCATGGCCTACTCCGACACGCTCATCGAGGATTCCGACTGCGAGATCGAAGCTGACACAAGGCGTGATTTTCTCGAGATCATCGACGCCCAGTCGAAGAAGCTCCTTGCCGCGATAGACGACCTGCTTGACCTGTCTAAGGTTGAGGTCTCCGATACGATGCTTAACGTCACCGAGGCGAGCATAAACGAGATAATCAGGCTGTCGGTGAAGATGGCCGAGCCTTCCGCGCGCAAGAACGACGTTACCATCGTCACCGAGCTCGACGACTTGATCCCCATCGCGATGTTCGATCCGCAGAGGATCAGGCAGGTCTGCGTAAACCTCCTCGGCAACGCCGTCAAGTTCGCATCTTCCGGGGCAGCGGTGACCGTTTCCTCGAGATGCGGCGAAGGCGAGATAATCGTCTCAGTCAGGGACGGAGGCCCGGGTATGGAGCCTGAGGAGACGCAGGAGATCTTCGAGAACTTCACGCAGGTCGACGGTGGGACTTCGAGGAGCAAGAACGGTCTTGGCATAGGCCTGCGTCTCGTCAAGCACTATATTACCCTGCACAGGGGCAGGGTCTGGGTGGAAAGCGAGAAGGGGAAGGGATCGACGTTCAGTTTCTCCATCCCGATGTCGTGCTGCCTGTATGACAGGGTGAAGGTCTCACAGTAAAACTCAGACGATGACTACGTCGCCGCTCCCCAGGGAGATCTCCCTGGTGAGCGATGTCGCGGCAAGGCCGCCGATGCGCGCCGAGCCCTCGTCGAGCATCGATTCCTCGACTTCGACGAGTATGCGGGCGAGGCTGCTGTTGTCGTTGCCCTGCTCCACGATCATCTCTCCGGAGGTCACGATTCCGTGACGGAGGAGGTAGTTGTCCAGGCCCGCGGCGGCGGTGCCGGTTCCGGGATCCTCTCACATTCCCACGGCGGGGGCGAAATGTCTCGAATACGTGACGCAGTCCTCGCTGAAGGTGTCGGTAGAAAATATGTGGTTCGCCCGGATTCCGTGCTTCCTGTTCGAGAGCCCCAGATTGATCAGGTCGGGATTGAGTTCGAGGATCGTATCCTTGCTCCTGATCGGGATCATCAACTGGTCGAGCCCGGGCGCTCCCCGTTTCGGGGGAGTCTGTGCTGTAGAAGAGGAGGCCGGCAGGATTTCCGCCGATTTGCAAAAAGCAATAAAATGGTGCAATTTCCTGCGTTCTTCCCCGTCTTCCATCCCTGCTCCCGATCGGTCCCTGTTGTTGCTGAAACGGCATAACTCCTTTGCAAAAAGCATACTATGTCGTTTGTTGTCCGGACGGGGCGCGAGCGGCAATATTGCCGTTCTGTAAAGCGTTCTTCGTCTCCTTGTGGTATGGCACTTGCAGTTCCGGTTCCCGGCAACAGTCCCCGATTTTTCGGGGCGGTACAATGCATAACAGCAAATGCAACAGGGCGACACGAGTCATCGGGACTTCGCGTTCCGGTGACGAGAGCCGCCCGATGATTTTCATCTTGATCCGGCGGCCGTTGCCGCCGGTCCGGGAGGCAGATGGCCCACCAGACGGATGTGCTCGATCTGAGCGAACTCGCCTGGATTGTCAAGAGCAGGTACGGGGTCGACCTATCATGTTACAGGTCGACCTGTCTTCACAGGCGAGTCCTGCACAGAATGGCAATGGCGAGCTGCAAAGATATCGAGGAGTACATCGGGTGCCTGACCTCTGATTCCGGAGAGATGGAAAAGCTGATGGACACAATCACGATACACGTGACCGAGTTCTTCAGGGACCGCGACGTCTTCAGATCGCTCGAGCGGGGATACGTCCCGGCGCTCGTCGACGAGAAGGAGACCTCGGGTCACGGAGTCGTCCGGGCCTGGAGCGCGGGGTGCTCCACCGGGGAGGAAACGTACAGCATGGCCATGATGATCGACCGCGCCGTAAGCAGGGTCTCCCCGGACATGCATATCGAGGTATACGGGACTGATGTATCCGAGGACTCGTGCAGGACGGCGAGGAAGGGCGTCTACAGCGACGAGAAGATAGAGGGCCTGCCCGCCGATTTAAGGGACGGGTATTTCGAGAAGGAAGGACGGTCGTGGAAAGTCGCGTCGAGGTTGAGGTCTCTCGTGAGATTCAGGCCTCACGACCTGTTCGCCGCGTCGCCGTACTCCCATCTCGACCTGATCATGTGCAGGAACGTGCTGATACATTTCGAGCACGAGGTCAGGGAAGAGGTCGTCACGAATTTCTCTGGATCGCTCCGGGACCGGGGGCTGCTCGTTCTCGGCAAGAGCGAGACCCTGTCGAGACCGCTCGAGGATCTCTTTGAGCTTGTGAAGCCGACATGCAAGATCTACAGGAAAAAACCGCAGGAAGACCATACGAGGGAGGATTGAGATGAAGGACATTGGATTCGGCAAGACCCTTTCCGGCAGGGTGTTTTTATCGATGGCGCTCATCGCGTTTTTCATGTGCGCCCTTTCGACGATCACGCTGATAAAGATCTCCAGCGGTGCCGTGGATAACGCTGTCAGGCAGAGGGACAACGACTGGGCGGCGTTCATGCCTGCCGTCATCGGATCGGTAACGGGCGACGAGAGCAAGCAGGGTCTGGCCGCGCTGCTCGGAGAACTGCAGCAGGATTATTCCTTCGTAAAGAAGATCGAGATCCTCGACGGCGACGGCGCCGTACTGATGTCGTCTTCGGAGATCGTCGAGGGCGAAGTCGCTCCCGACGCGGCCTCCGCGGGCAGCTTCACCGCTCCTGTCGAGAACGGTTCGGTCCGTTCTATAAGGGTCACCGTTGCCCCGGCGGAAAGATACGAGGCCGGCGGCCTTCGCTGGAAGATATTCAGCATCATCGCCGGCACCCTTCTCGGCATATTCGGGGTATTCTACTACCTCGTCCATATGGTCGTGAAGAAGCCCGTACGCCAGCTCCTCTCGGCGAGCAGGATACTTGCGAACAATGCCGGCGACCTGTCGACGAAGATCGACATCAAGTCGAACAACGAGCTGGGAAGGCTCGGCACGACGCTGAACGACATGTTTTCCAACATAGCGGGGATCATAAATGTTATCAGGTCGACCGCCGACAAGGTCAACTTCTCGGCCCAGAGCCTTTCGGCCTCGACAGAAGAGATGAACTCGATCACCGAGGAAACATCCCTGACCGTACAGGACATCGCCAAGTCGACCGACCTTCAGGCACACAAGGTCGACGAGACGATCAAGGAGATCAGGAACATGGAACGGTCGGTCAAGCAGGTCGCCAACAGCGCCGAGCTTGCCGCTTCGGCCGCCACCAACGCCTCCGAGACGGCCACCAAGGGCGGCGACGCCGCCAAGGAAGCCGTCGAGAAGATCAACACGATCTACACCGTTACCAACGAGTCGGCGGTTATCATAAAGCATCTCGGCGAGAGATCGATCCAGATCGGTGAGATCGTCGACGTGATCACAGACATTGCCGATCAGACCAACATGCTCGCCCTCAACGCCGCGATAGAGGCCGCCAGGGCCGGCGAGGCCGGACGCGGGTTCGCGGTCGTTGCCGACGAGGTCAAGAAACTCGCCGAGGGCAGTGCCAAGGCAGCCGAGGAGATCGCCGTTCTCATCAAGCAGACGCAGGCGGACACGCAGACTGCTGTTTCGAGCATCGAGCTCGGCTCGAAGGAGGTCGCCGAGGGCCGCGAGGTCATCACGAGGACCGGAGAATCGCTCGACGAGATCGTAGAGGTGCTGAAGAGCTCGAGCGATATGGCGAGGCGGATCTCGGCAGCCACCAAAGAGTTGAGTCGCGGGATGAAGAACGTGATCGATTCGGTCGACGGGATATCGTCCAGCGCCGAGAAAAACGCCTCGTCGACGCAGGAAACGGCGGCGTCGATGGAGCAGATGACCTCGAGCATGGAAGACGTGGCCTCTTCGGCCCAGAAGCTCAGCGACATGGCGATTCAGCTTCGCGAGAATGTCGGACGCTTCAAGATAAGCGTCATCGACCAGGTCGACGAAGTGGTAAATGCGAACTGACCGGTTGGCCGCCATGGAAGGAGCGTAGATCGATGAGCAACGAAAGATACGATCGGAATTCAACGACAATGACGCAGCTCGTCACGTTCCGTCTCGGCCGGGAGCACTACGGGATCCCTGTGAGGAAGGTCAAGGAGATCATCAGGTCTATGGAGGCCTGCCCGATACCCGGGATGGCCGGCCCCGTAGAGGGCGTCATCAATCTCAGGGGTGAGATCATTCCCGTGCTGAGGATACATCTCGTCCTGGGATCGAGGGAGACGGAAGAGGACAACAGCCGAAAGCAGCGGGTGATCATTCTCGAGTCCGGCGAGGGCCGGTTCGGGATCGTGGTCGACGAGGTCCGGGACGTCATCAAGATCGAGGACGAGGAGATAAGGGCCTCGCCCGGCGTCAGCCTGGATCACAGGTGTGAGGAAGCGATTCTCGGGATAGCCCAGGTCGGCGACAGGATGATTATCTGTCTCGACCCGAAGAAGCTCGTCTCCGAATCGCTCGATATAGAGAACCTCACCAAGGTATAGAGGGCGGCAGCAGGGAAAATGCAGAAAGAAAGAGGAGCAGGTCCGGTTTCCGGATTCACAGCGATGATAGACACCAGAGAAACAGGAGCACTCATAAAGGTCGGGATGGCGCAGTTCATAGTCGCGATAGCCCCGGCCAGGATGATTACTTTCGCCCTGGGATCGTGCGTAGGCATCGTGCTCTACGACCCGGTCTCGAAGATCGGAGGGCTCGCTCATGTGATGCATCCGAGCAGCGAGAGGGTCAGGAACAACGTCAACAGGGCGAAGTTCGTCGATACCGCCGTGGAACTGATGCTCTCGAGAATGGCCAAGAGGGGCGCGCTGAGGAGCAGGATCAAGGCGAAGATATTCGGCGGCGCGAATATGTTCCAGTCGATAAGCGCCAGCCCCGGCGTGATTCAGATCGGGGAGGAGAACGTGAAGGCGACGAGGGAGGAGCTGGCGAGGAGGAACATCCCGATAGTTGCCGAATCGACCGGAGGAACGAAGGGAAGAACGGTCTTTTTTGACGTCACGAGTGGAAGAGTGACGGTAAAGGACGCTCAGAACAAAGGGGAGAAGTTCTGATGGCAGTTGAGGAGAAAGCAGCGGCGAATGGGAAGATCAGGGTGCTGATAGGCGAGGATTCCGCCTTTATGCGCCGTGTGATCGCCGACTCTCTCGACGCGGAACCCGGGATAGAAGTTGTTGGAACGGCGTCCAACGGCCGCGAGGTTCTCAGGAAACTTGTCGACCTGCGGCCGGACTGCATAACACTGGATCTCGAGATGCCGAGGATGGACGGCCTCGAGACGTTGAGGTTCATCATGAGCGAATGGCCCACGCCCGTGGTAATCCTCAGCGGACATACTGCGGAGGGCGCGAGGATGGTGCTCACCTGTCTCGAGTACGGAGCGGTCGATTTCGTGGCCAAGACGTTCAAGGGGATGCGATTCCCCGTCAGAGAGCTTATCTCGAAGGTCAAGCTTGCCGCGACCGTCGACGCCGAGAAGGTCCGTTTCGCGCCGGTGAAATTCGATCTGAAGGCCAAGGTGAGGCCATCGCGCAAGTCGAGGACGGAATGCGTCGTGCTGATCGGCGCGAGCACGGGCGGACCCCAGGCGCTCGGAGAGATCATACCCAGGCTGCCGGCCGATCTGCCCGCCTCGGTGATCGTGGTCCAGCACATGCCCTCGAATTTCACCACCTACCTTGCCGAGAGGCTCGATGCCAGGTCGGCGATGTATGTGATGGAGGCCGAGGACGGAGAGCCGATCAGGCCGGGAAGTATACTGGTGGCGCCGGGCGGCAGGCATCTTCTCATGGACGAGAAGGGCTGCCAGCCGCTGACGATGCTGCTTCCGAGAAACGAGAAACAGAGGACGGCATGTCCTTCGATAGATTTCGCGCTTACGTCGATTGCACCCGTTTTCAAGAAAAGGCTCATTTCTGTCATCCTGACTGGAATGGGGAGGGACGGAGAGGTCGGATGCGACGCCGTGAGGAAGTACGGAGGCAGGGTTATCTGCCAGAATCGCGACACGAGCATGATATACGGCATGCCCGGCGCGGTCGTATCGGCGGGGCTCGCCCACGAGGTCCTGCCGGTCCAGGAGATAGCCGCCTGCATAGTGCGCGAGGTGGAAAACGCGACAGCGGGAGTAGTGGCCAGTGAAAGTCAGTGATTACAAGGCGCTCTTTACCAGCGAAGCAGGCGAGATCCTGCAGTCGCTCGAGTCGGGCGTGATGTCTCTCGAGATCGGCCGGGACTGCGCCGCCTGCGTTGAGGAACTCTTCCGCAACGCTCACAACCTCAAGGGTATGTCGGGAGCGATGGGATACGACCATGTAGTCGAGGCCAGCCATACCCTCGAGAATGTACTCGATCGCTGCCGCAAGGGAGAGATGAGCGTTTCCAGGGCCGAGGCCGACCTGCTCCTCAGGAGTATCGACATGCTCAGGGAGCTCGTCAGGGTCGCCGTCGACGAGGATGAGTGCGATGACACCGACCTGCTCGGCGATTTCTTCGTGCTGCTCTCGCCGATGACTACAAGAACTCTCTATAGCCATCCGGCTGGAGATCAGACGCCATCACCGGAACTCGATTCCGAAGATATAAATACTGACGCTATTGAGGATGCGTATGAGTCGGACGATGAGGAGCCGAAAGAGGAAGATACCACCACTGCCGGGAACGATCCGGCCGTGACCGCCTCGAAGGGCGGATTCGGCGAGAGAGTCACATCGACGAGGGTCGACCTCGAACGGCTCGATGCCCTGATGGACCTGGTCGGAGAGCTGATAATCAGCAGGATAAAACTTGTCAGCCTGGCGGGAAAGATCGGATCGCAATCGCTCAACGAAGAGCTCTCCTCCTCGGGAAGGCTGATCTCGGAGATCCAGAAGGAAGTGATGGAGGCGAGGCTGATACCGGTCGGCCAGGTCTTCCAGCGTTTCAAGAGGCTCGTGAGGGATTCCTCGCTGGCCCTCGAGAAGAGCGCCTGGCTCGATATCATGGGAGCCGATATCGGCCTCGACAGGACCGTGCTCGAGGCGATGGTCGATCCGCTCGTCCATCTCCTCCGCAACGCCGTCGACCACGGCGTCGAGTCTCCCGAAGAGAGGATAGCCCTCGGCAAGCCCGAGACGGCGAGGATCGTACTCAGCGCCAAGAGGGACAGGAATTTCGTCGTCCTCCAGGTGACCGATGACGGCAGGGGGATAGATCTCGAAAAGGTCCTCGAAAAGAAGCGGATCGGGACGGACGGGACGAAAGCCGAATTGATGAGCGACGACGAGCTCTGCCGGGTACTCTCCACACCAGGTTTTTCGACACGTGAGGAAGTAAGCAGGTTCTCCGGCAGGGGAGTCGGCATGGACGTTGCGAGGAAAGCGGTGGACGCGATCGGGGGATCGATGAAGCTCCACAGCGAGCCTGGAATAGGCACGACGGTCTTGCTACAGCTTCCGATCAACCTCTCGATAATCAAGGCGCTTCTCTTCGAGGTCGGGGACGAGGTGTACGCCCTTCCGGCCGAATACATATGCGAGACATCGCGCCTGGAGCGCGATTCGCTCAGGACCGTGATGGGACACGAGGTCATACAGTATGGCGATGAAGTCATTCCGGTCGTGAGGCCGGACGATCTGTTCGGCATTCGGACGTCCGCAGACGGTTCGCGATACATAAAGCTGATTCTCGTCGACACCGGAAACGGGAAGGTCGGTCTGGTCACGAAGAGGATACTCGGTCAGCAGGACATCGTGATCAAGGGGTTACCTTCGCTGATCCGCGGAGTCAGCGGTATCACCGGCGCGACGATTCTCGGCAGCGGAAAAATAGCTTTTATTTGGGATCCACGTTTTCTATTCAAAGGAAGGTGTCTGAATGAGCCCCATTAAGAGGCCGTCGCATCTGAGGATCGACGCATTGAAGGAGCTCGGGAACATCGGCTCGGCGCATGCCATCACCGGTCTCGCGGAACTGCTGAAGAGGAGGATCGATATCTCCATCACGAACGTGGACATCATCCCGCTTCAGATCATCTACACGCTGTTCAACGGACCGGAATCGATGATATCCGTTGTCTACCTCGAGGGCTACAGTGAGAATTTCAGGGGCATGATGTTCCTGCTGTTTCCTCATCCCGAGGCGGAAAAGATGGTCGAGATGGCAACGGGCCGGCACGTCGAGGGACCGAATATAACCGATGAGTACGCCCTCTCCACCCTGAAGGAGATCGGCAACATCATGTGCGGCTGCTATCTGAATACCTACTCGACATTTCTCGGAAAGAAGATAATGCACTCCGTCCCCCAGATTTCGTACGACATGCTCGGCGCCGTGATGGATTCTATCCTCGTCGACCTGAGCCTGGATTCGGATTACGCGATCGTTCTGGAGACGGCGTTCACGCTCTCGCAGAGCGAGTGCAAGGGTTTTCTGTTTTTTATTCCAACGTCAGACTCTATCGACACGATTTTCGAGGCGATCAAGGTCGATTAAGAGAAGAAAGGAGATAACAGTGAAAGCCAGAGTACTGGTAGTGGATGACGCGATCTTCATGAGGAAGATGATTTCGGACATTCTCGAGGGAAACGACATGGAGGTCGTCGGCGAGGCCGACACGGGCACGCTCGCCGTAGAAAAATACAAGGAGCTCAAGCCCGATCTCGTGATGATGGACATCATCATGCCCGAGATGAACGGAATCGACGCGGTGCGTCATATCATGGCGGGCGATTCCCAGGCGAGGATCGTCATGTGCAGCGCACTCGGCCAGCAGGCACTTGTCCAGGATGCGATGACGGCCGGAGCGAAGGATTTTCTGATCAAGCCCTTTAACCCTTCGAGAGTGATCGAAGTGGTTTCAAAGATCCTCAACCAGGTTCAGAACGTCTGAGGGAGGATCGAAAGGACCTGATATGCCCGAACGTAATAAACAAGAGAGGTACGTCCTTCTGGGCTTCGCCGAAAGGGTCGATCGAAACGACCCCGGAGCCTTGAACAACCTCGGCGTGCTCTACTACCGCAAGGGTGTGTACGACGAGGCGATCAGGCAGTTCAAGGAAGCGCTGAAGATCGATCCGAGATTCGAGCTGGCGAGGGAGAATCTTCTTTATCTCTTCTCCGAGACGAAGATGGAGGATCCCGATGTAAGCAGGTGGAAGAAAGAGGTCGAGAAAGACCCCGCCAACGAAGAGGCCCTTCTGAGGCTCGGTGTGAGCTATCAGAACATGGGCAGGCTCGACGAGGCCTCCGAGATACTCGGCCAGGTCGTGGGAAAGAATCCCGATCATTACATGGCCAGGATTCACCTAGGCTCGGTGCTCAAGGCGCAGGGGTTCTACCAGCAGGCGCTCGAGCATTTCCTGAGCGCGGCGGACAACGTAAGCAAATCGTCCGTGTTTCATACCGATCTCGGCGAGATTTACTACAACCTTGGAAAGACCGACGAAGCGATATCCGAACTGCGGACAGCCATAAAGATCGACGCCGAATACTGGCGTTCGCACTTTCTGCTGTCGTTTGCTTTCGGCGACCTGGGCTACTACCAGGATGCCCTTGAGGAGAGCCGTGTGGCGTCGAATCTCAACCCGTCGTTCCAGAACATGGAGGCCAATCTTGCGCTTTCCGACGCGGCCGGCGAGGGTGGCAGAAGCCTGGGCCAGGATATCCCGAGTCTTGAAAGCACGGCGTTCACGCTCGGCACCGCCTACCGGCAACGCGGCTACTTCAAGGAAGCCCTGAAGGAGTTCCGCAAGGCTCTGCAGGACATGCCGGAGAAGGACCGCGTTTATATCGAGATGGGCAAGGTCCACCTGGCAGAGAAGGATGGAGCGGAAGCCCTCGCCTTGCTGCTCAAGGCGCTCGAGGTGAATCCCGACAATCCTGAGGCGTTCCTGCTCTGCGGGACGATCTATCATGAGGCGGGAGAACACAGGAAGGCGGCAGTTTGTTACCTCCAGGCGTTCAGGCTCAATTCGGCCGACGCCGATACGATGAACGACCTCGGGGTGCTCCTCTACCAGGTAGGGCTCGTTGAGGAAGCGGAGAGGATGTTCAAGAAAGGACTGAACATCAACCTGTACAACCTTGAGCTGAACTACAACTATCTTACCAGCATCCTGTTCCGCGAGGAATACATGATGGCGGAGAATCTTCTCCAGAGGCTCGAGGCCTTCACGGGAAAGAGCGCGATCCTCTACGAGAAGAGAGCGCTGCTTCATTACAAGCTCAACAGGATGACGCTGTCCCTGTTCGATATCGAGAGCGCCCTGACGTGCGACAAGCATCATGCCGACGCTCACTATCTCAAGGGCCTGATCTGCCTGAGGGAGGACAACTTCAGGGGGGCGATCCAGAGCATACTCGAGGGTGCTGCGATCTATCCGGAGTACACGGGCATGCATTTCCTCATATCTCACGGGGAACAGGTCACGACCGATTCCGTCAGGGTCGACTCGAAGCTCCGCGACGAGCCCGACGACGAGCTCATTAAGCTGCTGCAGGCCGGAACAAGCCGCAGATTCGACACGATTCGCGAGAGCCTCGAATCGCTCTTCGCCGACGGGAAGGATGACCTGAAGAGGATGAAGGACAGGGCCGCGATTCCGAAAGCCGCTTCCGCAGCCGCAAAACCGGCAGCCGCTGAAGACGGCAATACGAAGGAAAACGAGGCGGCGGACGCGAAGAAGAAATCCGGCGTGAAGACGATAGAGGATATGTCCGTATCGGAAGACGACGACCCCGTCGATCTTCTGGAGGACCTCAAGATCGATCTGTAGAAGCCGAAAGGAACACGGACAATGGCGATTCAGTCATCAATCGAAGAACTCGGGCTGTTCGACCTGTTTCAGATCCTTCACATGAACGGGAAGACCGGCAGGTTGATCATCACCGACGTCGACGGCAGCCGCGAAGCTATCATCCTCTTCGAGGGCGGATCGGTATGCATGGCGTCGATACATGACAGGTCGCCCAGATCGATAGTGGATCTCCTCGAGGAATGGGGGGTTGTGGACTCGGGCTCGATCGTAGAGATCGAGAAGGCGCTTCCCAAACACAAGAGCCTCATCGAATGTCTCGAGGCGCTCGGAATCTCCTCCGGAAATCATCTCGAGAACTTCTTCGGCGCGAGGGTTCGCGAATCGGTCTACGACATATTCAAATGGGAGGAGGGAGACTGCCGTTTCATCGAGGAGGACCTCGATGAGAGGCGGGAAGTCATCGTCAGGCTCAACACGGAGAACCTCATCCTCGAGGGCGCCAGACGCATCGACGAGTGGTCTAACATCAAGAACAAGGTGCCGTCGAGACACTCTGTCTTTAACCTCTGCCAGGGTAACGAGGAGAACCAGGCCCTCAACCTCAAGCCGAGGGAGTGGGAGATCCTCTCGCTGATCGACGGGCACAGGTCGGTCAACGAGATCAACGACGAGGTCGGCGAGGAATTGTTCACCGCCAGCAAGCTCATCTACGGACTCGTGGTTATGGGCGTGATCGAGCTTGTCACCGACGACATCGATCCCGAGGTCGGAGCGGGCAACGAGGAGCGGATCGAGGAACTGCTGCGGAAGGGCCGGAACTACTACAGCCGCCTCAATCTCGAGAAGGCGGCGGCGGAGTTCGAGAAGGTCCTGCAGATCGACCAGGACAGCTTTGAGGCCCTGCGCATGCTCGGCGAGATATACTACAAGATGGACCGGCTCAGCGAGGCTCTCGTTTATCTGAGGAAAGCGAGGGAGATGAGGCCGAACAACCAGAAGACGATATTCATCAAGGGATACCTGCACGCGCGCCTCGGCGAGATCGAACAGGCGATTGCCGAGTGGGAAGAGCTCCGCGAGAAGACGGGGAACCCGAAGATCATCGACCTGGTAAAGCGCCGCATCAGTGTCGCGCGCGAGTGGGAGAAGGTCCTCCAGGAATACTAGAAACCTGTAATACCCGTACCGCACTTAACCCGCACAATCTGTAAGGCTTTTCATTTACCCGCCCTGCCGTTACGGGAATGGTGCTGCTCGTATTCGTCGCACTGTGGGCGATCTGGAGCGGCCTGTTCAGGATCATCGCGGCCATCAGGTTGCGCAGGGAACTCGACAGCGAATGGCTTCTCGTCTTCGGCGGGATCATCTCGGTACTTTTCGGCGTCATGCTGTTCGCGCACCCGGAAGCCGGCATCCTTGCGATCTCCTGGCTGATCGGGTTTTTCGCTAGCATGTTCGGCGTTCTGATTATCACCTTCGGTATCAAGGTGAGGAAGTTCCAGAAGAAGGCCGGATCGTCGGTCTGAGATTCGGGTAATTGAAAGGATGCTGACTACGGGGATCTCCTCATTGTTATCCGATACGGCCAGGACCATGTGCGTGAGCGAGTTGATTTCGTAACAGGCTGGGATGCCGTAGAACTTGACGCTATCTGCGCGTGAAAACCAAGCATTCACTGTTCCGCATCCACGCTTGAAAATCAAGTATTCGCCCGGCCAAGGATCATTGAACGACAGGCCGGGGGAGAGTATAGTATCTTGAGTGACACTTCAGATTCACCTGCATCAGAATGCCGGGAGCGTGGAAGGTGATCCAATGAAGGCGATGATCCTCGAGAAGATCTGCGATCTCGGCGAATGCGGTGAGCCGCTGCGCCTCGCCGAGTTGCCTGATCCGGAGCCCGGCGACGGAGAGATCCTGGTAAGGGTCTCCGCCTGCGGTGTCTGCCACACCGAGCTCGATGAGATAGAGGGGAGGACCCCGCCTCCGGTACTGCCCGTCGTCCCGGGACACCAGGTAGTCGGAAAGGTCGAGAAGTCCGGATCTGGGGCTGAGAAGTACCGGTCCGGCGAAAGGGTCGGTGTCGGATGGATACATTCGGCCTGCGGAAAGTGCGATCTCTGCGTATCGGGACAGGAAAACCTCTGTGCCGATTTCCGTGCTACTGGACGGGACGTGAACGGTGGGTACGCTGAGCTGATGACCGTCCCTGAATCCCACGCCTTTCCGATACCCGACGTCTTCACTGACGTGGATGCGGCTCCGCTTCTCTGCGCAGGGGCGATCGGTTACCGCTCTATGAACCTCACAGGAATCTCGGGTGCCGGGAGGCTCGGCTTGACCGGATTCGGCGCATCGGGCCATCTCGTTCTCAAGATGGTCAGGCACATGTATCCAGACATGAAGGTGTACGTCTTCGCGAGGAGCCCCGGCGAGCGGGAGTTCGCCCTTGAGCTCGGCGCTGTATGGGCCGGCGATACGACCGACAAGTCGTCCGAGAAGCTCGATGCGATCATCGACACGACGCCTGTCTGGAAGCCGGTCGTTGAGGCGCTGCGCAACCTCGCTCCGGGTGGACGGCTCGTGATAAACGCGATCCGCAAGGAGGACCGCGACAAGGAATACCTGCTGAATGTCGACTACACGGAGCACCTCTGGATGGAGAAGGAGATCAAGAGCGTGGCCAACGTCGCCGGCAGTGACATCGCCGAGTTCCTCAAACTTGCGGCGGAGATCCCGATCAGACCGGAGACGGAGACCTACACACTCGCAGAGGCAAACAGGGCTCTTCTTGAGCTGAAGCAGAGAAAGATCCGCGGAGCGAAGGTGCTTGTCATCGGTTGAATGAAAGGGCGAGGAAGGAATCTTCGAATCATCATTTTGAGTGTCTTCTGAGTATGACCGGCATCGTGGTGCTACTGCCTCGCCCCTTGCTTTTTTGGATGCCGGCCCATCGGATCAGCGACGTACCGGTTATGATCATACGGTCGATACAGTGATGACCGCCTGATTATACTGGTCGAGACTGTAGTGACATGAGAAAGAGGGGGAGCGATTTCAGAGGTCGCTTCCCCTCTTTCTCTCTCTCTCTCTGCTCCAGCCGGCACGGATGATCCTGAAAATATCTTCCAGAAAATACGATTTTCCGAAGATTTCCCTTGACGCGATTTTCACCCCCTTTTCGCGAAAGTCCGTGACCCACGCTGATTTACGCGCTGTGCGAGTCTCAGGGCCCATTCCTGCGCGCCTATCGAAAATTCCGGCTTCAACCTTGCCTCGGCCTGCGTTCTCGCCATATACGCGATCTGTGAGCCTGCCGAAAACCCGTGCTATAATACTCCCTGAGGGGGGCAGATAAGACTTCTAACTGGAGGTAGTGACGATGACGACGATGAAGAAGCCCTGCGACCAGTCTGGCATCCCCGG
>JAUWCL010000016.1 GCA_030609325.1 Candidatus Krumholzibacteriota bacterium | reverse complement strand
CGCTCTTCGGCATTCTCGTCTACATCAGCTGGCGATTCGAGTTCAAGTTCGCCATCGGCGCGATCATCGCGCTGATCCACGATGTGCTTATCACTCTGGGTCTCCTCACGATCTTCGACAAGGAAATCTCCCTCGTCATCGTCGCGGCGATTCTGACGATCGTGGGATATTCGCTAAACGATACGATCGTCGTCTACGACAGGATCAGGGAGAACTTCAGTCTCAGGCGGCGCGAGTCGTACGAGAATATGATCAACATCTCGATCAACAGTTCGCTGAGCCGTACGGTGATAACCTCGCTGACGACCCTGGTCGTGGTCATGGCACTGTTCTTCTACGGCGGAGAGGTTATCCACGATTTTGCCTTCACGCTGCTGGTCGGTATTATCGTGGGAACGTACTCGTCGGTATTCGTAGCGAGCCCGATGCTCGTCGAGTGGCAGAACAGGCTGACGGGCCGCAAGGCGAAGGCGTAAGCGACAGAGATAAGAATTCGGAAGGAGCAGGACGTGGTCTCGGTACTTCAACACACGGGACTCGTCCTGCTCTATCTTTTTGTATTCCTCGTAAATCTGCTGATATTCGCGGGGCTTCCGGGCGGCTGGATAGGCCTGGGAGTAATTTTTATATATGATCTCGCGAACAAGTTCGCCGTCATCGGGTGGCCGTGGTGGATCGTCATGGGCATTCTCCTGGTGGTCGGTGAGATCGTAGAGGCTTTTCTCGGCACGGCCGTGGTTTTGAGGAAGGGCGCGTCGAAGTGGGGGGCGCTCGGAGCGTTCGCCGGCGGCATCATCGGGGCCATTCTCGGGACCTCCGTGTTGCCCGTCATCGGCAGCGTCATCTTCGGGCTGCTCGGAGCGTTCGGCGGGGCGGTCCTGGCCGAGTACATCCTGTACGAGCGGATGGATGACGCCCTGAAGACCGGATTTTGGGCGTTTGTAGGGAAGCTGTGGGCCTATTTCGTGAAGTACGCGATAGCGCTGGCAGTACTGGTGATATTTATAGTACGGTCGTGGCGGTGATCATCAAAGCCTCCTTGTTCCAAGGACTTGAATAACCGATCCCTTGCATCAGCCAACAAAATAATTGCTGTTGACGCTATATTTATAGTGTGGTATAAAAAATACCACATGAACCGCAAGGGAGGTGAGATATGTTCGGCGAGCTGGTGAAAGCGCGACGGGTCGAGCTCGGGCTGACCCTCAGGGAGTTCTGCAGGAGGCTGGGAGAGGATCCGAGCAACTGGAGCAAGGTGGAAAGGGGGATCCTGAGACCGCCCTTGCAGAGAAAGAAAATGCGGCATATAGCGGATGTCCTTGATATCAAAGAGGGATCGGGTGAATGGGAAGAACTGGTCGATGCGGCGGCAGTCGACGCCGGGGAGATCCCGAGTTATGTCATGGAAAACAGGGAGGTGTACAGCGCCCTGCCGGCATTCTTCAGGACGATAGGAAGCATGAGACTGACAGCGGATGAGATCAGGCAGATGATCGATCAGCTGATGAAGGGCGATTCACCTGTTCCGCGCTCCGGCGGATGAAGCACGAACGATATGCCATTGATATCATCTACATATACCTTGATTCACCAGAATTCTGCGTTAGCAGGATTGAAGAGCGTACCAGGAGAGGCGGCCATCATGTGCCGGAGGAGGATGTGATCCGCCGCTTCCACAGGAGCATCGTAAATTTCTGGGAGATGTACAGGGCCGAAGCAGACAGCTGGTACCTGATATGTAATACGAAACAGCAGTTCGTCGAAGTCGCCCGGGGGCGGGAAGATGAACGCATGGTTTTTGAGGAACAGTCTTATAATACCTTTCACGAGACGGAAGGATTGACAGATGAGCGGCAGGTTATTTGACCCTCGGTTTATCCAGAAGGCGATCGAGATCCGGCGGATCGGAAATAAGGCTGTACGCAGGGTGCAGGAGGAGAACCGGCGGCTTGGTATCCCGAACGTATATTTCATAAATGGCCGGACATATTTCGAACTTCCTGATGGCACGCTTAGTTTAGAGGATCCTTATTTACAGAGCACATAATCAAATCGGTGCTCCTGGCGAAGAAGTGGAGCAGGTGGGTTAAGTGTATTTGTCGTGCATGAATTGCGCTGGTAGAACACGTTAAGCGCGATCGTTGAGTTCAGGAGATTGCTTCGAGATAAATTTGGATTGAAGTTGCGTGAAGAGATCCATGCTTCGAACTTTCTTCAGCATCCCGGGGAATTAAAGCGTATTGATAAGTATGTCAGGCTGAGAATGCTGCGGGATATCATCGATTTCGAGGCATCCCTGCCTGATATCAGCATAATGAACGTCGTAGTCAGGAAAGATGACACCGGCCGACTACGACATATTTACAGTGGCCTGGAAGATCCTGTTCATCGGGATTCGAAACATTCGTATTTTATCCAGCTCGCTGATGTTAACGCATATTTGCTGCATCAGAGGCTGAGACCCTATTTAACCTCACCATTGTCCGCTTTTGAGGACGCGATTATCCAAAAGTGGACATGTTCTGCTCCTGCACCGGCGTAACCCATTGATATTCAAGGTTGTTTTGTGGCATGACGATTGCGGTTAAAGTACTTTCGGGTAAGTGCAGCATGGGCGAGGTATGTCCTTGCGGCGCTCCCGACCGGAGCAGGTGATGACCAGAGAGAGACTGATAAGGCTGACAGCGGCATCGATCGCGATACCGGTCCTGCTTGCCGCCGCCCCCGCCTTCTCCCAGGAAAAAAGGGAGATAAAGAAAGAGGAGCGGTCGGTGAAGGTGCAGGATCCCCTGAAGGTATTCAAGGGGATCGAGCGTGCGTGGAAGAAGGAGAACGCCGACGGCATCGCCTCGTACGTGGGCAACGGGCGCGTGCACCTCGATGTCAGGGGGATAGGCAAGAAGGGCGGCTACTACAGCAGGTCGCAGGTCAAGTATCTTTTCAGGGACATGTTCAAGGTCGACGACCAGCTGAAGTTCGAATTCGTCAAGTTCCACAATCTGGAAAAGCCCGACAGGAAGGTCTACGGAATAGCGTACAGGAGCTGTAAAAACAATCGCAGCGGCAAGGTCTTTCAGGATAAGGTATATGTTACGCTGGGCCGGGAAGGCCCCGCATGGGTCGTGGCCGAGATAAAGACGACGCGTTGATTCCGGCCGCAGTTACCGGAGACACTTCGCCGTGGATGCAGAGCGAGAGAACAAGATATTCCTGTCCGTCCTCTGGACATTCCTCATATCCGCCCTGGTCTTCTTTTTCATATACATCTCCGCTGGCAGGATAGAGCTCCCGCCGTCTGTCTGGTTCGCCTTTCTCCTGATCGACGCCGGCTTTATCATCTTTCTCTTCGTGCCGATGCCGGGCAGGCAAAGGATCGGGGGAAGGAAGAAGCCGCGGCGGCAGGAATGGTATCCGCGCGACATCGGCGAGATAGTCGAGAGGCCCGAAGATGCTGCTGCTGACGATCCTGGTATGCTTCGGCCAGGGCGGACGGTGAATCCTGTTCCGCTACTTCCTCTTTTAATACTTCTACTTGTTATTATTCTCGCAGCGCCCTTCGGAAGGGGAGAGGAGGCGTGGACGGCCCGCGAGACGGAGCGGCTCGCCTCGATATACGGCGAGGCCTCCGGGACCCTGGCCGGCCTCGAGCGCAGGCTCGGCGAGGCGGGTGACGAGGCGGGCGCGCTTCTCGCCCGGTGGGACGTCTCCGCATCGGACGATCCCGAGCGTATCGATATGATACACGCGATAGATTCGCTGGCAGCCGCGGCTTCCGCCGGGATCGAGACTGTCGAGGAGCTCGGCATCCAGGTCTTTTCTGCCGGCGGCAGCAGGCTTGCCTGGGGAGGGAGGCCGCGGTACCACGGCCGTGTCGACACGAAGGCCGACGGGACGAAGATCTTCATCGCAAGGGCACGGCTGTTCACCGTGCTGGTCAGGGATATGCCCCTCGAGTCGGGTGGGAGGGTCGTCATCGATCTGCCGCTCGAGGTCAATTACAGGATAAGCAACAGGTTCCTCAGGAGCACGAGCCTCGGCGAGGTCATAAGCGGCAGGCACGGGGTCGAGGTCGAGTACAGTTACTGGATGGGACGGCGCGGGGGCAGCATCAGGGAGGACGGGGAGACGGCAGGGCAGGAGGCGCCCGAGGTTTCGAGGACCCCCGACGGGGCCGTCAGGATAAGGGGCCTGCTGCGCTCGAGCGACGGGCTGCCGCTGGCGAGACTCGTCGTCAGGGGAGAAACGTACGCCGCCGCGGCCGCAGGCGGTTCGAGCCGGCGCGCGACCTGGGCGGGCATTCTCCTGACGCTCCTGGTGATAGTCATTGCCCGCTGGATCTACAACGGGTGGGGAAAACGGAGGCGCCGCGGGGAGAGCAGGCTGCCGACCCTCCTGCGGCGTATCATACTGCTTGTCTTCTTCCTCGGAGTGATCCGGTATCTCCTGCTGCGGCTCGAGATGCCCGGGGGGATCTTCGGGGTCGACCTCTTCGATTCGGCCCTCTTCGCGGACGATGTGCCCGGCGGCCTGATGAGGACGGCCGGCGACTACCTGATCTCCTCGGCGTTCATGCTCACCTTTGTCTTCGGGGTGGTCAAGTCTTTCAGGACATATTATAGCGGCATCCTCGAGAAACGGCTATCGAGGGGCAGGCCGTTCGATCCCGTCCGGATGCTCGCCCGGGCCGTCCTGCTCGCAGTGATACTCGCCGGGACGGTGCCCGGCTCGACGCTTGTCGTCTCGCGGACGGTGCTCAACGCAAATCCCCGCCTCATAGGGCTCGACGCCGGGTTTTTCAGCATCCCCGCGCTCACGCTTCACGCCGCCCTCCTGTTCGCCGTGGCCGCGATGTTCATCGCCGCTGTCTTTTTATTCAGGCTGCTGCTCGGCTGGGGAGGCGGCCCGAAGGCCGAGACGTCCATATCCGCGGCCGCCGCTCTCGTTGCCGTCTATTTCGTCCTGCACCCGCACTGGTCTGCGCTCGCCGCCGCCGCGGCGCTGATCTTCCTCGCCGCACGGATCTTCCCGATGCTGCGGAAGGAGGAGCTGCTGTCGGTCGTCTTCGCCTCGTTCTTCCTCGTGTTCATATGCTCGGTAGTCATCTTCGGGGTCGGCGCGAGAGGGTACGACGAGATAAGGAAGACCAGGGTAAAGGAGCTGGCCAGGGATATAAACGATCCCGAAGAGAACATGTTCGAGCTGGCGCTGCAGTTCGGCATGGAGGAGATCGCGGCCGACAGGAGCCTTGTCTCGAAGGTCATGTCGCGGATGCAATCGGCGGCCTTCGAGGTATGGGCGGAGAGCGACCTGAGCGGACTCGGGAAGCCGTGCGTATTCGACGTCTTCGACGCGGCGGGCACGAAGTTCTCCAGTTTCTCCATCGGCATTCCGTTCGAGATCGCCGGCGTGTTCGACGACGCGGGCGACGTTACCCTGCATCCCGGCGTCGTGAGGATGGTCCGGGACAGCGATTTCGGAAAGGTGTTCTACTTCGTCGGCGTGACCCCGGTCCGCCATCCGAGCGGAAGGCTCGCCGGGAGGGTAGAGGTCAAGTGGCCATACCACTACGAGAACCCGGCGATGCTCACCATCGCGGGGCCGGCGGCGCCCGAGATCCTGCGCAACGTCGAGAGGGGCTCGGTGACGCCGAGGATAGACGAGCCGGAGAAGCTGCTCGTCGCCAGGGTTGCGGACGGCCTCGTGGCCGAATCATCCGATCCCTCGCTGCGCACCGGGACGCCGCTGCGCACCGTGCCGAAGGAGTGGTTCGTCCATGACACGGGGGACGGGAAGTACCACTGTGTATTCGAGCCGGGCAAGGGGGACCTGCAGTACGTTGTCGGATATCGCTCGCCCGGCTTCAGCGGAAGCGTCCTGATGTGGGCGACGGTGGTATCGGTCGATATCATGATAACGATAGCGGCACTCGCGCTGCTGCTGCTCGTTCGGAAGCTGCCCGTGTTCGGGAGCGTCACGCCGGACGTCTCGATGCGGGGCGGGCTGGGATTCAGGCGCAAGCTCCTGCTCTCGTTTATTGTGGTCTCGATGATACCGGTGCTGATGATGGGCGTCTTCTCGTCGAGGTATATCCGGTACAGGTACAAGGCGGTCGGCGAGAGCGAGGCGTACGAAGCTGCCTCGTCGGCCGGGGCGCTCGTTCGCCACGGCGTGCGGGCCGAGGCGGAAGCCTTCGGGCGCAGCAGGTACCTCAGCGACATGCTCGAGTCGGGAGAGGCGTCGGCAGGGATAGACGCGCCAGACTACGAGGACGCGCTCTTTACATTAATAGATGCCGCGGGCAGGGTGATACTCGACGACAGCCGCTTTCCCGTCGACAGGAGCAGGATCCCCGCGATAAGGCGCGAAGCCCCGTCGGGACGCGTCACGATCACGTGGGACAGGCCGGGCCTCTACGCAGGGACGGTGATACCGATTTCACTGCCGATGAGGCCGGGAGGGTTCCTCTACTACCGCAGAAAGCTCGACGACGAGTTTATAAGCCGGACGGCCGCCGTCCTCGGGCGGAATCTCAACATATACTACAGGGGCTCGCTTTCGGCGTCGAGCGAGCGGGAGCTCTTCGTGGGCGGGTTCCTCGGGACCCTGCTCGCTCCGCGTACCTACGCCGATGTGGCGCTCGGGGGGAGCAGGACTGTTGTGACGAGCGAGTCGCTCGGTGACTACTCGTACCTGGTGTCGAGCATCGCGATACCGCCGCTCGTGCCGGGAGAGAGCGCCGTCCTCTCCGTGCCGCACCTCTACAGGACGGCCATCGTACAGGGCGAGGTCCTCAGGACCTCGGCGGTCCTGCTCGGGCTGCTCGTGCTGATACTCTGCGTTGCGGTCACCCTCGGTGTCTTCCTCGCCGGAAAGATATTCAACCCGATAGCCGAGTTGAGAGTGGGGACGAAGAGGATCATACGCGGCGATCTCGAGTTCCGTCTCGAATCGGGGGCGACCGACGAGATCGGAGAGCTCGTCGATTCGTTCAACTCGATGACCGGATCGCTCGCCGCGGCGAGGCGCGACCTGCTCGAGAGACAGAGATACCTTGCCGCGGTGCTCGACAACATCGCCACCGGGGTCATCTCGGCGGGGAGCGGCGGCACGATCGTGACCCTCAACCCGGCGGGCGAGAAGATACTCGGCATATCTGAAGAAGACCTCGTCGGGACGAGGGCGTCAGATGCGGGCGGCCCTCACCTCAAGGCGTTTTTCGACCTCTTCTCCCTCGAGACGGGCAGGACGATCGAGCGCGAGATCTCCCTCGAGCACGACGGCGATAGGCGGACGCTGAAGACCGTCGTCACCGGCCTGTCCGAGGGTGGGGAGAGACTCGGGACGGTGATCGTCTTCGACGACCTCACCGAGCTGATCCGCACGAAGAAACTGGCCGCATGGATCGAGATGGCGAGGCAGATCGCCCACGAGGTGAAGAACCCGCTCACCCCGATCAAGCTCTCGGCGCAGCTGATGCGGAGGGCGTACGACGCGGGGAGCGACGAGTTTGGTGAGATATTCAGCAGCGGTATCGACACGGTGATGCAGCAGACCGAGATCCTCAGGCAGATCGCCTCCGAGTTCTCGAGCTTCGGGAGGTCGGTCGAGCTGAAGTGTGAAACAATAGAGATCGAGAAGTTCATCAGGGGCGTGATTGCCGGATACAGCGGCGTGGAGGATGTCACGATCGAGTACGCCGGCGGCAGCGGGGCGGTGCTGGCCGACAGGGAGGCGCTGAGGAAGATACTCGTCAACCTCGTCGAGAACGCGCTCGAGGCGATACAGGGCGGCGGCGGGATCGTAGTGGGCCACGAGGTCTCGGACGGGACCGCGAGGATCAGCGTGACCGACACGGGCGCCGGCCTCTCCGGCGAGGCGGAGGAGAAGCTCTTCGAGCCCTACTTCTCGACGAAGACGAACGGCACGGGCCTCGGGCTTGCCATATGCCAGAACCTCGCGCGGGAGATGGACGGGGAGATAATGCTCCGGAACAGGGAGGACGCGAGGGGGGTAAAAGCTGTTGTGACACTGCCTGCCGCGGGCGGCTGACTATCAGGCAGGTAGGTATAAGTGCCGGAATATAACCAGAATTTTCGGGAGATGAAGAATCATATATATAGCCGGGTTATTCGCATGCTGATGGGGGCCGCGGCGGCGGCTGCATTGTTACTGTCAGCTTTTACCATTGTTATTGGTCAGGCGCATCGCCCAGGCAGCGGGGAGCCTTCATCGTCGAGAAGAAAGAACGATATAAAGATTGCCGATGACTACAGGGTGACCGTGGCGAGGCTGAAGTACGGTGGCGGAGGGGACTGGTACGCCGATCCTTCCTCGCTGCCGAACTTTCTCGATGCGTTCGAGAGGCGGACGGGGATACCGACCGCTTCCACCGAGAAGGTCATCGAGCCTGGAGATCCTGAGCTTTCCTCATACCCGTTCCTCTACATGACGGGGCACGGGAACATTTCGTTCTCAGGATCTGAGCTGGAGCGGTTGCGCTCACACTTGTTGGCCGGGGGATTCCTTTACGCCGACGACAACTACGGGATGGACGAGTCGTTCAGGAAGGTCGTCGCTCTTCTCTTTCCCGGGCGCGAGCTCGCCGCCGTTCCCCTCGACCATCCGATATACAGCTGCTTCTACGAGCTCGAGGGCCCGCCGAAGATACACGAGCACGACGGCAGGCCGCCTGAGGGGCTGGGGATATTCGACGGGGACAGGCTGATGCTCTTCTACACGTACGAGAGCGACGTGGGAGACGGGCTCGAGGACCCTGACGTTCACGGCGACCCTCCAGTCAAGAGGGAGCTAGCGATGCGGATGGCTGTGAACGTCTTCTACTACGCCCTGACGAGATAATCCCGGAGATCCGATTGAATTTCCCCGCCGATGGCATGGACAATGCGATGGACATACATGTGGACATAATCACTGCACTTGACACGATAAATATTTGGTGCTATGATTGTTGTGAAGCGACTAATCATTTGTGATATTATGAGTTATATATTTATTGGGACGGTCAATCGTGCGGACATATGAACAGACACATCCCTGGATTAATTTTTCGCTGGATTTGAACAATGCCCGGTTTAATCAATGGCTGATGCTGGGCGAGGCTCAGTCCAGATGCAGGCATTTTGAACGGATTCCTCTTCTCCCGGATGTCGCGGAGCACCTTTACAAGGTCTTTCTGGCAAAGGGAGTTACGGCTACCACGGCGATCGAGGGCAATACATTGACCGAGGATGAGGTGCTGATGCACCTTGAAGGCAAGTTGGAGCTTCCGCCTTCAAAGGAATACCTCAGGCAGGAAGTCGATAACATTATCGAGGCATGCAATATTATCGGAAATCATATCCTGAAAGCTGAAGATACGGATATTTCCGTTGATACTGTCAAGCGCTGCAACGGGCTTGTATTAAGGGACCTGCCCCTGGGCGATGGTGTCGTTCCGGGTGAGATCCGCGACCATAGCGTGATTGTGGGATCATACAAAGGAGCGCCGCAGGATGACTGCGAATTCCTTCTTTCCGAGCTGTGCGACTGGATCAACCGGAAACTCGATGCCCCGCCGGAATATGGAATGGCATTCGGAATACTGAAGGCAGTCCTGGCCCATCTGTATCTGGCCTGGATCCATCCATTCGGAGATGGAAACGGCAGAACTGCGAGGCTTGTCGAATTTCACCTGCTTCTGTCCGCGGGAGTCCCTGCCAATGCGGCGCATCTCCTGAGCAATCATTACAACCAGACAAGAGCCGAGTACTACAGGCAGCTCGATCTGAGTCATAAGGCCGGAAACAATGCGTTTTCCTTCATAGAGTACGCACTGCGGGGTTTCATCGACGGGCTGAAGGAGCAGATCGATATCATCAAGGACCAACAGATGGAAGTTCACTGGATAAACCACGTTCATACGGTGTTCAAATATAAGGACAGCGCGGCAGATCTGCGAAGGAGAAGACTGGTGATCGATCTGTCCGAGTTCGATGATCCCGTGCCGGTCTCTCAGATAAGATATATATCTCCCAGGATCGCAGAAACGTATGCGTCGAAGACAGATAAGACAGTGCAGCGGGATATGAACGCACTTGTAGAGATGAATCTGATAGTGAAGTCAAGGGATGGAATCCGGGCCAGGAAAGAAATCGTGTTGGCATTTCTTTCGCCTGCGAGAAAAGAGTGATCACGGCAGCCGACTCATATAACAGGGAATTCAGGGGGCTGATTGCGAAGCTGGCCGCCGGGAGAAGGCGCGCCTTTCTGGCAGGAGTCTTTTCTGTCCTCCTGCTTCCCCCGATCGCCGTCTGGATCGTGCTCTATCTTCTGTCCGGCGCGGTTGGGGGGGAACGCTTCTTCCCGTTTATTGCGTTCATCGTCTTCTGGCTGATTGTGGGGATCGCGGCGGTTGCCGCCGCGGCGAGGCTTTTCGCCGCCTCCGGCGGGACGGCGAGGATGGCCGCCGAGCTCGGCGGGAGTTCGGGTGCAGGGAGCCTCTTCGTATCGGCGCTCGAGTTCGCGCGGGGGGGCGATCGCCTCGGGGGGTACTCGCAGTACCTTGTCTCGGAGACGGTCCGCAGAGCGGAGCTCGAGCTGGAGGGAGTCGACCCCTCTGCGATCCTCGTTTCGGCGGGAAGGCCGGGAGCGACGGCGGCGGCGTTTATACTCGGGTTCGTCGTTCTGGTGCTTGCCGTCCTCGATCCGGGCGGGTCGCTCTCGGTGGCGCGTTACGTATCCGACCCGCTCCGCTCCTTTCGCTCTGAGCCGGTAAACGGGCTTGTCATTCCCGGGCGCGAGATCGAGGCCGTCTCGGGAGATGACGTGACGGTCTCCGCCGTCAGGCTCGGCTCGAGGAAAGACCCGGTACGCATCTCGTGGAGCTCGGTGCCCGGCATCTGGAGGTCGGAGGATCTCGAGGCCGGCCGGGCGGGTGATGGAGAGGCTGCGCTGGAGAAGTTCGAATACACATTCGCCGGTCTTCGCGAAGACGTCGCGTTCAGGTTCGAGAGCGGCGGCGAGACGACCGTGGAGACGAGGATCGTCGTCGCGAGAAGGCCCGTCATCAACCGCATTTCTGCGAGGCTGGACCATCCGGCTTATACCGGGCTTTCGGCTGAGACAATAGAGACATTGACGGGCAGGATAACCGCCCCCGTCGGCACGAGGGTGACGCTGTCAGGCGAGACGAGCATCCCCGTCGCCGGAGGGGAGATCAGGCTCGCGTCGGGAGGCGGCGCTACGCTGACCCCATCGGCGGAGGGCTTTACCGGCCGGTTCCGCGTGGACGCGAGGGATACGGCATACATATACGTGACGGGAGAGAACGGCCTCGCATGCGAGAGGCCGTCGAGGGTGCCGGTAATCCCTGTTCCCGACAGGCCGCCTGTTATCGAGATACTCGCGCCGGAAGACGGCGACCTGCTGCCCCGCTCGCAGAGGGTCACGCTCGTCCTTCGCGCATCGGACGACTACGGCCTCTCGAGGATAACCCTGTACTACATGCTGGAACGGCGCGGCGGCGGGTGGAAGGAGATCGAGATATTCCCCGACGGGCAGCCTGGGGCGGGGAGGATCGAGGGTCCGTACGACTGGACGCTTGCGGACGAGCGGATATTGCCCGGCGACAGGGTGCTCTTCTATCTCGAGGCGGCCGACAACAATTCAGTGTCGGGGCCGTCCGTCTCGCGCACTGGGACGAGGGCGCTGAGGGCTCCCTCGCTGTCGGAACTATACGCCGAATCGCGCGACCACCAGAACTTCCAGAAGAAGAATATGGACGATATCCTCGAGGAGGGCAGGGAGATCCAGAAGAGGATCGCCGGGCTTTCCGAGGAGATACGCGCCGAGGGCGAGATGGACTGGAGCCGGCGTAGCGAGGCGGGCGAGCTGCTCGAGAAGCAGAGGCGCCTCCGGGAAAAACTGAAGGAGGCGGCAGTGCGGCTCGACGAGACGCTCGAGAGCCTCGAGGCCAACCGGATGACCTCGGCCGAGGTCGGGGAGAAGCTCGAGCAGATACAGTCGCTCATCAGGAAGATCGAGAGCGATGAACTGCGTGCGGCGATGGAGAAATTGAGATCCATGATGGAAGAAGCCGATCCTGACCAGGTCGCAGCGGCGATGCAGGACATAGAGATGACGGCCGACAGGCTGATGGAGAGCCTCGACCGGACGATAGAGCTCCTCCAGAGGCTGCTTGACGAGCAGAGGGTCGAGGAGATGATGAGAAGGATGGAGGAGATGATCGCCGAGCAGAGGGAGCTGCGCGATTCGACACTCGCCGGCGGCGACGAGGAGACTGCCGACGATCAGGACCGGCTGGGGGACGAGTTCGGCGAGTTCGAGGAGGATCTCGGCGAGTTCTCCAGGCAGTCGGAGAGCTCTCGCACCCCGGGCCTCGACGAGACGGCCGAGCAGGCTTCTTTCTCGGGCGTGGATTCGCTGATGAAAGCGGCCGCGGCCGATATACGCGAGGGGCAGATGGACGGCGCGGCGTGCAGCCAGGGCGAGGCGCTGAGCAGGATGCTCTCGCTATACACGAAGCTCGGGAAATGCCAGATGTCGATGTCTTCATTCGTGGACGAGCAGGTCAACGAACAGATCGAGCGCTCCGTCGTCGAGCTGATCGAGACGTCGAATCTCCAGGAGGAGTACGCCGCTTCGCTGTCGTCGTCGGGCGGCAGGATGCCGGTGCGGGGTATGATCGGCGGACAGCTCGAGATAAGGGACGCCGTCTCCACGATCACAGACGACCTCTACGCCGTGGCGCGAAAGAGCATGAGGATATCGCAGGATGCCTTCGTCGAACTCGGTTTCGCCCTGGCGGCGATGGAGGAGGCGATGAGCCAGATCGAGTCGAGGAAGACGGCCGACGCGGCGAGGACCGCCGCCCGCGTCCCTGAGCGGATCAACCTCGCCGCAATCATGCTCCTCGAATCGACCTCGTCGAGCGGCTCGTGCTCGGGCGGGGGGGGACAGGGGATGCAGCAGCTCTCCGGCGGCCAGATGAAGATCGACAGCCGGATGCGCGAGATGCTCGGCGGGCAGGGAGAGGGTTGGTCGATGGAGCAGCGCGCGGCGATGTCGCGGCTCGCCGCGGAGCAGCGCAGCATGGACGATCTCCTACAGCAGATCCTCGAGGAGGGGGGCGGCTCGCAGCAGATGCTCGGCGACCTGAGCGACGTCGGCGGTGAGATGGAGGAGATCGCGCGCCGCCTCGAGCGGGGGGAGCTCGACAGCGAGCTCCTCGAACGCGAGGAGCGCGTGATGAGCAGGCTGCTCGAATCGCAGAGGTCGCTCAACCGCCGCGACTACAGCAGGCGCAGGGAGAGCCGGACGGGCGGGGACCTCCGCGCAGTCGATCCCGGCTCGAGAGCGTACGAGCCCGACGAGAGAGAGGTCCTTCTTGATCGAATCAGGCGCGCCATGAGGGAAAAGGGCCCCGCCGAATACGAGGAGCTCAACAGGCTATACTTCAGGGCGCTGTCGGGGAAAGCGAGGGAGTTGCGATGACCAGGATCGCTGTATCCGCACTCCTTCTTTTCGCGCTTGTGTCAGGATCTCCCGGCGGACTTTCGGGGCAGGCGGACGGGCTCGACGATGCGGCGAAGGCGCTGCGCGCTGCGGGGCTCATTGCGTTGACGCGCGGGCGTCCCGCAGACGGGATCGCGCCCCTGAAGGAGATACTCGCGAGGTATCCCGGGCGCTACGAGGAGACGGTCCTGCTGGCCCGCTGCTACGAGGCGGCGGGGATGTTCGACGAGGCTGTGGAGTTTCTCGAGGACGCGAGGAAGAGCCGGCCCGGCGATTTCCAGTTTACCGAGATGCTCGGCACGGCGTATCTCGAGCTCGGCCGGTCCGAAAAAGCCGTCGAGGTCTGGCATTCGGCCCTCGGCGACGACGAGAGCAGCGCGAGGCGGTACATGCAGGTCTCGCGGGCGGAATGGAACGCGGGGATGTTCGACCGGGCGATAGAGACGCTGAAGGAGGCGCGAAAGTTCGAGAGGCACTATGCGCAGCTGACCGCCGAGATAGTGAGGATGGAGAGAACGAGGGGCAACGACCGCGGGGCGTTCATGGAGGCGCTCTCCGGGTTCGAGATGGAGGAGAAGCCCGACCTCGGCCGGGCGGCAGGGGCGATATCATCGTTCAGGGACGCCGGCTCCCCCCCGGAGCTCGTCGCGGCAACCGATTCCTTCGCCTTGCGCAGCAGGAAGAACGCGCCGTTCTTCCTCACCCTGCACGCGGCCCTGCTCGTCGAGATCGACGACTACAGCGCCGCGTCGCATTATCTGGTGCTGGCCGGCAGGGGAGAGGTGCCGGAAAGGGACCTCTACTCATTCGTGCTGCGCCTCTACTCGCTCGGCGGGAATTTGGGGGATCCCGCGTTCGAGGGATATCTCGACAGGGCATCATCCCTCTTCGTCCGAAAATACGGTGAGTCTCCACGGGCTCCCAGACTCCTCCTCGAGGGCGCCGGGCATGCAGAGCTCGCCGCGAGGCGCGGCGGCCCCGGCGAGCGGGAGGCTGCGGAGAGGGCCGTGGTGATGGCTGACAGCACGATATCCCACAAGCGCGGTCGGCCGTACGCGGGAAAGGCCCTGCTGATAAAGGCGAGGGTGTCGCTCGAGCATCTGCACGATCCCGCCGCGGCCCTGAAGGCGGTCGATTCGGGGGCGTGGCGTCACGCGAACATGGCCCGCGAGGCTGCGGCCATACGTCTCGAAGCACTAGTCCTATCGGGCCGCCGGGACGAGGCGATGAAGAGGTTCGACGCGCTTGCCGCGTCTCCAGATTCGTCGCTCGCCGCCTCGGGGAAATACGGCAGGGGGATGGTCCTCTTCTACCGCGGAAAGTTCGAAGACGCGGCCAAGGCACTTTCCGATGTCGCCGCCGAGGCTCCGTGGAGCAAATGGGCGAACGACGCCCTCGAGACGGCCGTCCTGATCCGCAGGGCGGAGAGGGAGGACCCCGCCGTCCTGGCCTCGTTCGCGTCGGCGATGGCGGCGGGCGGAAGCGGCAGATACGGCGAGGCGGCCGATTCGCTCGCCGGCGCCGCTGTGAGATATCCCGATTCGCCGCTCGCCCCCGAGGCATTCTACGAGAGCGCCCTCCTGCTCGAGAGGGCGGGGAGACGGGACGAATCGGTCGCGATGCTTGAGAAGATCACCGAGGCCTATCCGCTGAGCAGGGCGGCCCCGCGGGCGGTAGAGACGCTCGCGTCGATCCTCGAAGAGGAGAACCCGCAGGCGTCGGCCCGGTGGTACGCGCTCTTTCTCGAGCGGTACGGGGAGGATCCCTGGGCCACCAGGGTCCGCAGCAGATACATGAGGCTCAGAAAGAGCCTCGAGGGCGGCCGGCAGGCGGAGGCGGACGAGACATGAGAAGACTCGGATTGATAATGACCGCGGCGATTGTCGCCGTCGCGATGCCCGCGGCGGCGCTGGCCGATTTTCTCGTCCCGATGGACCTGTCGCAGTCGAATCACCTCAAGGCGTACGGGCTCGCCTGGCACGTCCTCGCCGGGGGCGGGAACGTCCGGTGGCTCCTCAACTACCGCGGCGGCTCGTTCCTCATCCCGGAGACGGCCGGTATAACCCTCGAGGCGCAGGCTCGCGGCGTGAGGATGGAGAGGGTCGGCGGCGCAGATATCGCGGCGATACTCCAGGAAATAGACGGGAGCAACATGGAGGTCGTCCTCCTCGAGAAGGCGCCGGAGATAGCGATCTACGCACCGCCTAACAAGCAGCCGTGGGACGACGCGGTGATGATGGCTCTCGAGCACGCCGGGATACCTTACAAGATCGTCTATGACCGCGAGGTCCTCGCCGGGACGCTCCAGCTCTACGACTGGCTCCACCTCCATCACGAGGATTTCACCGGCCAGTACGGCAAGTTCTACAGGGGATACCGCAGCGCCGAGTGGTACATCAGGCAGCAGATCCTCTTCGAGGAGATCGCCGAGGCGCTCGGCTACTCGAAGGTCTCCGAGGAGAAGAAGGCGGTCGCCGGGATGATCCGCGAATACGTGCGCAGCGGAGGCTTTCTCTTCGCGATGTGTTCCGCCTGCGACACGATCGACCTCGCCCTCGCCGCGCGGGGCATCGACATCGCGCCGCGCCAGTTCGATCACGACGGGACGACGCCGGGCTGCCAGGAGAAGCTCGACTACGCAAGGTGCCTCGCCTTCGAGGGCTTCATCCTCGAGATGAACCCGATGGTCTATGAGTTCTCGAACATCGACATGACGATGGAGGCTGCGATGAGGGGCGAGGGGAACGACTGGTTCACACTCTTCGAGTTCTCCGCGAAGCATGACCCGGTGCCGACGATGCTCGTGCAGAACCACGTCTCGGTGATAAAGGGGTTCATGGGGCAGACGACCTCGTTCAGGAAGAGCCTGCTGAAGAAAAAGGTCCTCGTGATGGGAGAGGTCAGGGGAAGCGACGAGGTCCGCTACATACACGGCAATTTCGGGAAGGGGACGTTCACCTTCTTCGGCGGCCATGACCCGGAGGACTACCAGCATTTCGTCGGCGATCCTCC
This sequence comes from Candidatus Krumholzibacteriota bacterium, assembly GCA_030609325.1. Taxonomy (GTDB): domain Bacteria; phylum Krumholzibacteriota; class Krumholzibacteriia; order Krumholzibacteriales; family Krumholzibacteriaceae; genus JAUWCL01. The sequence goes on along the minus strand of JAUWCL010000016.1, from coordinate 49,714 downwards.
GACAGACCTCAACCTCTATCCGAACTCGCCGGGATACAGGCTGATCCTCAACAACATCCTTTTCCCCGCGGCGAGGAAGAAGGACCAGAAGACCTGAGCAGGCCCTCATCGCGCAGGCGCTGCATGATCGCTTCGACCTGCCTCTCCATCGCGTTATGGTGGGATCCCTTCCAGTAGATCCGGCCGCACTCCGTGCACTCGTGAAATTCCTTGAAATCACGCACGATACGTGGCGGAACGCGCTGTGCGGCCTCTTCCGGGGAGATGGTGCCGAGGGGGGCGTTGCATTCTAGGCAGAGGGTGAACGGCTCGATCGCCGGGATTTCCCCGATCGCGGCGAAGAGCTCGGCGATCCTCTCCGGGACGGATGCGCTGCGCAGGATCACGGGCGGCGGGCCGCGCCTGTCGACGCTGCGCGTGGCGGCCGTGACGGCTATGCGACCGGCGCTCTCGGCGTCGAGAAGGAGGTACGGGCTCCTCCCCTCTCCCGCGAGCTCGCAGTCGCAGCCGAGCATCCGCATCTTCCGGCAGAGCCTGCCGAGCATCCCGTCTAGAAGAAAGCGGGGTCTCATAGTCGCCGTACCTCAGTCAGGGAAGGCCGCGGAACATTCGTTTAGGAACATTCGTTTTCCCTTGACAGTCTATCAGAAACTCATAAAGATAGATACCCACAAAGGTAGGGATGTCGTGTTCAGGTGGTGTCTAACGCGGAGATGGAGGTGAGAAATCCGGTTGGAGGGGATGCCGGATGGGGAACATGCCGGAAGCTTATACAGAATGTTTTAAATGTAAACAGGGCGTTCTTCTGCCCCTTTCGGACTACGGAAGGGACGGTGCGCCGATCCGCTACAAGGCCTGGGTCTGCAACAACCCGGATTGCGGGTTCAATATCAGGATAGACAACGGCGAGATCAGCATGGGAAAACAACTGGGCTATTCATCCAAATAGCCCGTGGCTGCATGATTTAACGACGACAGAGGGGGGACGCGGGTCCTCCCTCTCTTTTTATGTCCGGGAAGCCGTGTGCCTGGTCAGCATCGCCAGTGCGGCGAGCAGGACGATCGTCGAGACGGCAAGCCAGCCGGCGTCGGGCGCCGACCACTCGAAGTTCTGTATCGTCTCTTCGCTCAGGCCGTTGAGCCTGTAGAGGGAGAAGAGGTTGAAGAGGGCGTGGATCATCACGGCGTACGTAAGGACGCCCGTTCTGTAGAAGACATATGCGAGGATGATTCCGAGGAGAGTCACTCCGGGGATGATGTAGAGCACTCCGTGGCAGATGGCGAAGACGAGGGCGGAGAAGAGGATGGCGGCGGCCGCGGTCATGTTCCTGTGGAAGACGCTCTGGATCACGCCCCTGTAGAGGAGCTCCTCGCCGAGAGGGGTGATGACGCCCAGCCCGAGCGCCATCGCGGCGAAGTGCCAGGCCCCTTTGGGCTTGAACGCGAGAAGAATGTTGATATAATCGGAGTCCACCGGCCGCTCCCGCCTGAACAGCCATGAGAGCGAGTCGACGGGGTAGATGGCGGCCGCCGCGATGATGATCACGAGCGCCGCCGTAACGGTGTCCGGGACGAGGAGCCTGAACTCGCCGGTGAAGCTCAGGCGGCGCCTGTTGGTAATTATCGTCAGTGGAAGGATATAGCCGAATATCCCGGGCAAGATCACCGACAGGACGACATTCCCGTTGAGATAGAGGATCCCCGCGAGGGACGAGGCCATCAGATAGCAGGCGAAGGCGTAGACCAGCAGGAGCCAGTTGTTCATCCTGCCGAATAGCCCCGGCTCGCCGGCGGACCCTTTCCCTTCGGGGCCGTATTCTTCGTTCCTCTCTTCCACGGGGATCGACTATATCGCCGGCCGAAAGGCCGGGCAAGAAGAAAGGGCACCATGATAAAGCTTATCATCTTCGATCTCGACAACACGCTGACCGACTTCATGAGGATGAAGGACGAATCGATCAAAGCTGCGATCAGGTCGATGATCGACGCGGGGCTCGATTTTCCCGAAGAAAAGATCCACGAGGAGATCTACAGGATATACGGCGAGGAGGGGATCGAGTACCAGAGGGTCTTCAACAAGCTCCTCATCGACCTGATAGACCATGTCGACTACCGCATCCTCGCCGCGGGGATCGTCGGGTACAGGAAGGCCCGCGAGGCGGCGCTCGTCCTCTACCCGCACGTCAACCGCACCCTGCTCACCCTGCTCAAGAAGGGTCTCAAGCTCGCCGTCATCTCCGACGCGCCGAGGCAGGAGGCCTGGCTGCGGCTCTGCTACCTCGGGCTCCATCACATGTTCGACACGGTCATCGCCTTCGAGGACACGGGCGAGCGCAAACCGAGCCCCGTGCCCTTCCGCCTTGCGCTCGAGCGCATCGGTATCGAGTCTACGGAGGCGCTCATGGTCGGGGACTGGCCCGAGAGGGACATCGCGGGGGCCTCGGAACTGGGAATACAGACCGTCTTTGCCAGGTACGGGGACACCTTCGGGACGAGGGAATCGGGAGCGGATCACGAGATAGCCGACATATTCTCGCTCGTTGGCATCGTCGACAAGCTGAACGCAAATAAGCAGGAGAGGGAATAACATGTACGTCGTGACGAATGAGCAGATGAGGATCCTCGACGAGGAGACGATCAAGAGGTTCGTGCCGGGGCTGACCCTCATGGAGAGGGCCGGCCAGGGGATAGCGGACGCGATACTCGAGCTCGCCGGCGGCGCGGAGGACCTCTGCGTCTCGATATTCCTCGGCCGCGGGAACAACGCCGGCGACGGGCTCGTCGTGGCGAGGCTGCTCGCCGATGAGGGCGTCAGGTGTACATTGTTCTACCTCCACGAGCCGAAAGACTTCTCTCCCGACGCGTTCAAGAACTACGCGAAACTGGCGAAACTCCGCAAGGCGGGCGTTATCGAGGAAATCACCCTCTATCTCGAGGGATGGGAGGACAAGGTCCTCAAGGGACTGGGCGAATGCGACCTGATCGTCGACGCGCTCCTCGGGACGGGGATCAACAGCCCCGTCAGGGAGCACTACGCGGAGATCATCGGGCTGATCAACCATTCGGGGCTTCCCGTAATGGCGGTCGATATCCCCTCCGGCGTCAACGGGACGACAGGAGAGGTGATGGGGATGGCAGTGATGGCCGACATCACGGTGACGATGGCCCTTCCCAAGATCGGATCGATCTTCTACCCGGGCAAGGCGTTCGCCGGATCGCTTGAGGTGGTCGATATAGGCATCCCGTCCGAGGTGATCGATGCTGCAGGGATCGACACATGGGTCCTCGACGACATGGCCGCGCTGGCTGGCCTGCCCCATCACAGTCCCGAGGCGCACAAGTTCGAGAGGGGAGCCCTGCTCGTTGTCGCCGGGAGCATCCGATATTCGGGGGCGGCCTGCCTTTCGGCCATCTCGGCCCTGAGGACCGGCTGCGGGATCGTATATCTCGCCGGCCCCGAGCCTATCCGCACTATCGTCCAGACAGCATACCCCGAGATCATATTCGTATCCCTCCCCGAGACGGATTCCGGCTCGATAGCAGCCGGGGCGTGCGACCTGATATTCGAGGAGCTGAAGTTCGACGCGGCCGCCATAGGGCCGGGCCTGACCGTTGAGGATGAGACGGCCGGGTTCGTGCGCGACTTCGTGCAGAGGTGCGAGGCGCCGCTGCTGATAGATGCCGACGGCATCAACGCGTTTGCTGGACTCTATGACAAGCTCAAGTCGCTGTCGGAGGACAGGAGCATCATAATCTCCCCCCACTCGGGGGAGCTGAAGAGGCTGACCGGCATCGACGTGCCGGCAGGCCCCGACGAAAGGGCGGACGCTTTGAGGAAGCTCGTCGTCGGTACCGGGATAACGCTCGTCCACAAGGGGGCGCCGACCGTCATCGCGCACGCCGGCGGGCGGATCGACGTCAACGCCCACGGCCATCCGGGGCTCGCCACCGCCGGCAGCGGGGACGTCCTTACGGGGGCCATTGCCGGGATGCTGGCACAGGGAGCCGGTCCGGACGAGGCTGCCAGGGCAGGTACGTACATCCATTCGAGGGCCGCCGAGATCGCCGCCGAGCTGACCGGCGAGCGCGGGATGATCGCGGGTGACTGCTCCGACTCGCTGCCGATGGCGGTCAGGGAGCTCGAGGAGCTCACGCCGTAGGGGCCGCAGCAATCACCCCGTTACCATTACAAAGGGGAAAACAGCATAACTGGCTTGAAATAAAGGGGTATTAACGAGAATGATAAAAAGTGGTGGTTAAAGGACAGTAACAACCCTGGTCGTAGTATTATCCGGACTGTATAATATTTATCGTTATGCCGGTCGTCGGAGGCATTCTTCAATGATACCACTTGAGGCAGGATGAATATCAGAATGTGGAAGCGACGGAAATCAGGCCGTGGGCACCGCCGAGAGCGTCGAGACGAGCGCCCTCCAGTGAAGGTGTCTGAAATCCTCGGGGATGTGGCATATCCTTGGGTGAATAAGCTCGGTGCCGATCCGCCGATTGAGGTGATGCGCGCCATTTTTGGTGTGGTTGCCGACATCTGGAATGCATCTCGAGAGCCGTCCCACGATGTTCAGGACAGGAGGATTGCGGAGATTACGGACCTCCTGGAACAGAGCCTGCCTGGTCTTACTCGGCAGCAGGTTGAGGATCTGATGACCGAGATGTACGCAACGGCACTCTTCCGTTACGATGATGATCCGCGCATCGTGGTTGAGGTCACGGTCGAGCCGCAGGCGGCTGGTAAGTTCAACATTCTAGCCGTAAGTGCTGGTCCGGATACGTGGTAATTCATGATAAGAACTTGATTACAATGTTCGCCCTGTTTCGGCATAACCATGGGAGACGTGTATGGAACGAAAGGCTGGACTATTCGCGCTTCAAATATTTGTAATCGCCTTATGTTCGGTGTCGGTGTTGTGCGGCGATGTACTAGCCCAGTTAGCCCAAGCACCTTTGAACACAGGCGATTCGGCGAGAATTATCTTGCAGCGATATGGGGATGCTTGGCGTGGCCGCGAGGAGCTGGCTCTGGAGCGTGAACTTGTCATTGCTTTCTGGGTAAAGGGGAAACTGGGTGGTGATTATCATGTCGTACTATCTGAGAATCCGAGGGCCATTGTTCAAGACGGCGTGCCGGAGCAGTGGGACATCGGCTTCGAGCTCCATATTGAATTTCTCCGACGTCTTGATAATGGCGAGATGAGCGCGCTCACAGCCATGGGAAAGGCTCGGAGCAGTGATCCAATTCCGCTGGTTCCCAGATTTGGACCCCAATTGGCAAACAGAGCGGATGCGGGGCTGCTCTTCCGCCGGGTTGCATTTCACTTTTGGACTCGCGGTTGGCCTGAAATCGGCCCTTTTGGCGAAAAGGCCGCTCGGTTGGTACACGGAGGTAATGGCGCCGTTCTTTTGTACGACGAGGAATTCCGGAGTGCCTGGTATCAACTGAAGCCTGGGATGCACATCAACAAGGATGCGCGCGATCAGATAAACGACTTCCCGCAACTAATTATAATCACCCGCGGCCGATTTAAAGGTCGCTTCGACGGGCAGGAGCGCACCGTTGTCGAGGGCGAAGCCGTCTTCATTCCTGCTGGAATGACTCATGAGTTCTGGGCGGAAAAGGATGAATATGGCGAGTTCATTTGGATTGCATTCGGGAAAGGTGCGTAGGCCGCATAACATGCGCGTGAGGTGTTGCGAAACGAAGGTGAGCCGTCACCTCAAGCGCGTCGCTGGAAGCCAGGAAGAAAGGAGCGTTTATTGTGGAAGCATGTCGCGTTTCTGACGAAGAAGCGATGGGCAAGTGTTCATGGTGTGGCGAATCTATAGCTGACAATACACCTGTCTTCGGTTTCGGTGGTAAAAAGAGACCAGGCGTTGACGTAGCTGAATTTGAAGGTGGTGCCATACGCATATCGCTGATCACGCAGGACCGCAGCGTCATGGCTGTTATCCCCACAGCCGGGTCCCAAGCTCGGTTGGATGGGCATGACTTCATGTTCATGGTCTGCTCGGAGGCCTGTGGCTCCGAAATGAAGGCTGTCTTGGATGCCGAAACCGCTTTGGGCGATGCGCTTTTCGAAGATATTGACAGGATTGATAACAACTAAGAGGCTTCCAGCAATCGCATGAAGCTGACTGTGCCTTCGGCACAGCCGCTCATTCGTGATGTTAGGGCTCCAGAGCAGAGGATTCTTCTGATTCGAGGGGAGAAGGTTATCGTAGACACGGACCTCGCTGAATTTTATGGAGTCGCGACCAAGAGACTGAATGAACAGGTTAAGCGTAATAGAGATCGCTTCCCGGATTATTTCATGTTTGAGCTGTCTCCGGCAGAGAAAGCCAGCGCATTCAGTTGACACGCGGAAAAGAATTAGAAAGATAGCTCAATGGCAAAATTAGGCACTGAAAAAAGACCGGTAAGATTTCGGGTTCAAACTGAAGAAAGATTACAGGAAATTGCGTCACTCTGTGATAAAAACGGATGGAAATTTATTGGAGGATTTGAACCTGATGAACCTGAAGACCTATGTGAGGTTGAGTATTTGTTAAATCCGCAAGCCTTTACATCTCGGCCTCGTATGGGCAATTCTGACAATATGACCGTTGTGTATGAAAAGCCCAAGGTCGGCAGAAATGAGCCATGTCCCTGTGGGAGCGGTTTAAAGTATAAGAAATGCTGCATGCAATAATGGAAAGAAAGGGCTTGGCATAGCAAGCCATTAACCGCACGGAAGGACACGAAACTATGAAGGCCGCCAGGTCGGACACCTGCTACCTCTTCAAGGTGAACCTGAAGAGCGCGAGGCGCATTTGGCGCACGATCGCGCTGCGTGGGGACCAGACTCTGGACGACCTTCACGAGGCGATCTTCGGGGCATTCGACCGGGACGATCCGCATCTGTACTCCTTCTACTTTCCGAAGGCTCCGAGTCGTCGGCCACAATCTGGGCGTGCGCCGAAGGAGTACACAGCCCCTCCAATGTTCGACGATACCGACCCGTTCGGTGATGAGGACCGCTTCAATGCTTCGGAAGCAACAATCGATGGCCTTCGGCTTAAGGAAGGGCAACGATTCGAGTACCTGTTCGATTTCGGAGATTCCTGGTGGCACGAAGTAGTCGTTGAGATGATGGGTCCGACCGGCCCTGACGTGCGCTATGGGGTTATCGAAAAGAGGGGGGCGTCGCCACCGCAGTACGAGGATGTCGATGAGTGAACGCGGCACGGCGGCTACAAGTGGGTGTAGTGAGATGAAGACTCGCTTGGTTCAAATTGGCAATTCCGGTGATGACGACGGGTGGCCACGCGTAACCGTTTCGAGTGTCTTAATGTTTTCGCCTTGATTGGGTGGGCTGACATGCGAATTAAGTATGATGCCATTAGACGTATCGATAATAGTATTGAGGGTTCGCTTCACACCATTTAAATGACAGTGGCCAAAATATTGGAGCGGACGGTCAGAAGATAAGCAGGGAGGTCGGGTCATCAGGGAACGCGACGTCATAGGATTTCTGAGGGATTCCTTCCCGGACGCGGGGCTGGGCGACGATGCCGCCGTCATCGATCCGCCCCCCGGCAGGCTGCTGTTCGCCTCCGACGCGGTCGTCGAGCAGGTCCACTTCAGGCTCGAATTCTCGACCCTCGGTCAGGCGGTCCAGAAGGTAGTCACGTCGAACGTATCCGATATATTCGCGATGGGAGGCGAGCCCGCCGGCATAGTCTTCACGGCGGGGCTCCCCGGGAGATGCGGCGAGGAGGACCTCGTCTCGATTGTCGACGGGCTCGAGAGGGCGTGCGGGGCTTACGGCATAAGGCTCTTCGGCGGCGACACGGTCCTGTCCCCTTCGGGGTACTTCTTCGACATGGCGATAATCGGCTCGGTGCCCGGGGATTGCGGGGTCTTCAGGCGCGCCGGCGCGCGGCCGGGCGACCTGCTCGTCCTCTTCGGCGAGGTCGGCGGTTCGCTCGCCGGGCTGCGGCTCCTCGAGGGACTGGCGGGCGGTGGTTCGGCGGGACCGCTCGACGCCCTGATCCCGCCACAGGCCGACCGGACGGCCCTGCGCGAGGCGGCGAGGACGCTGTCGGTAGACACGACGAGGGCCGACATCGAGGCGGCGTGTTCTGCAAGGGGCCTCCCCGATGGCTCAGCGGAGACGCTGGCGCTGATCGGCAGGCATGTCTCGCCCCTCACTCTCGAGCCGCCGGTGAACTGTTCGCCCGAGTGGGCGTCGGCGGTGACGGCGATGATCGACATCAGCGACGGGCTGGGGAAGGACCTCGCCGCGCTCTGCGCGGAGAGCGGCGTCGGAGCGGTGATCTCGGAGGATGCGATCCCCGTCCCCGCCGCTCTTGCCGGGGTTCTGGAAGGCGACCGGGTGAAGCTCACGAGTTTCGCTCTGTCGAGCGGCGAGGAGTATGTCGCCCTGGCTGCCGTAGATCCGGGATTCATTCCGCCCGCCGCCGCCGTGATCGGAGAGGTGACCGGCGAGGAAGACGGGCTGCTGATCGAGGGACCGGACGGCATGACAAGGCCGCTTCCCCTGATGGGATACGAGCACGAGTTCTAGAGAGAGGCGGAAATGAAATACGATCTCGAACCGGGTTATATGATCGCGGGAAAGTACGAGGTCCTCGAGAAACTGGGGTCCGGCTGGGAGGGGGAGGTCTACCGCGTGAGGGAGAGGGCGATCGGGGTAGAGCGCGCCGCCAAGCTCTTCTACCCGCACAGCGACGCGAGAAACCGGGCGACGAAATTCTACGCACGCAAGCTCAACAAGCTGCGCCAATGCCCTATCCTGATCCAGTACCACACGGGCGAGAGGATCGAGATCAGGGGGACGAAGGTAAACGTCCTGATATCGGAATATGTCGAAGGGGAGATCCTCGCTTCGTTTCTGAAGAGACAGCCGGGAAAGAGACTCACCCCCTTCGAGGGGCTGCATCTCCTGCACGAGCTCGCCCTCGGGGTGGAGGAGATTCACAAGGCGCGCGAGTATCATGGCGATCTTCACGAGGACAACATCATCATCAGGCGAAAGGGGCTGTCGTTCAACGTCAAGGTCGTCGATATGTACGACTGGGGGGTGCCGGCGGCCGAGAACATCAGGGACGACGTCTGCGACCTCGTCAGGATCTTATACGACGTCCTCGGCGGGAAGCGCACCTACCGGAAGCAGTCCCCCGAGATCAAGTACATCGTGTCGGGATTGAAGAGATCGCTGATCACCCGGAAGTTCAGGACGGCCGGGCATCTGCGCAGACACATCGAAAACATGGAATGGGAATGAGCCGGCTGTATGCTGATATACATGATCAGGCACGGGAGGACCGACTGGAACGACGACCGCAGGATAATGGGGCGCGAGCAGGTGCCTCTCAACGATGCCGGACGGGAGATGGTCGAGGCCGTCGCCGGACAGCTTGCCGGTGAGGGCATAGCGGCGGTCTACACGGGGACGCTCGCCCGGGCGAAGGAGACAGCCGGCATACTCGCGTCGGCCTGGGGAGCAGAATTAATTGAAGAGCCCCGCCTCGACGAATCGGCCTACGAGCGATGGGTCGGCCGATCGTACTCCGACCTGAAGGGCGATCCCGACTTCGACCTGTACGGGACGCGCCCGACCGAATCGAACTTTTCCTCCGGCGAGGGTATGTCGGGGATCCAGGAGCGCGCGCTGGCGGCCGTCGCGAGGATTGCAGGGGAGGCGCGGGGCGCGAAGACGGCGCTCGTTTCGCACGCCGACGTGATCAAGCCGGTGATCACCCATTACCTCGGCATGGACCTCGACTCGATGCACAGGCTCGCCGTGGCGAACGCGTCGGTCACACTGCTCGACCTCGCCTGTCCCGGAGCGCCGAGGATCAGGTACTTCAACCTCATGCCGTGGAAGTGGAAGAAAGGTTAGATTGGTACGATGCGCCTTTATCTCGGCATAGAGACCTCGTGCGACGATACGTCGTGCGCGATCTATTCGCCTGAAGAAGGCGTTGTAGCCTACAGGACGGCTGCCCAGCTCGACCACGCGAAGTACGGCGGGGTCGTGCCCGAGATCGCCTCGCGCACGCACATGAAGACGCTGCTCCCCGTCTACGAGACGGTGATGGAGGAAGCCTCGGTCGGCCCGGGCGACCTGGCCGGCATCGGCGTGACGAACGGCCCGGGGCTGACCGGCTCCCTTCTCGTCGGCCTCTCGTTTGCCAAGGCGCTTGCCTACGGGAGCGGGATCCCGCTCGCCGGGATCCACCACATCGAGGGGCACATACTCGCCAACGCGATAGACGGGCCGATGGAGACTCCGGCGATCGCGCTCGTCGTGTCGGGAGGCCACACGCAGCTCTTCAGCGTCGAGAGGCCGGGCCGGTACGGGTTTCTCGGCGGGACGAGGGACGACGCCGCCGGTGAGGCGTTCGACAAGATAGGCAAGATACTCGGCCTCCCATATCCGGGCGGACCGTCGATCGAGAATGCGGCGCGCGGCGGGAACGCGGCGGCGTTCGATTTCCCCCGCGCGATGAGGAACTCCGGTGAATGCGATTTTTCCTTCTCCGGCCTGAAGACCGCCGTGCGGCTGAAGGTCGAGGAGCTCGGCGCTCTATCTTCGCAGGTTGTGGCCGACGTTGCCGCTTCGGCGCAGGAGGCTATCGTCGATGCGCTGGCGCTCAAGTCGGTCATGGCGGTCGAGAAGACGGGGACGTCGAGGTTCTACATAGCCGGCGGCGTTGCTGCCAACGGCCGGCTCCGCGAGGTGATCAGGGAACGGGTCGGCAATGCGGGCGCCGAGGTGTCATGGCCGCCCATAGGGTACTGCACCGACAACGCGGCGATGATCGCATGCGCTTCCTGGTACCACCTCTCCGCCGGCCGAGGCGACGGACTCGACCTGAACACCTTCCCCAGGGGTGAGCTCGTGTCGTGGGCGTGATCGTTTATCTTCCCGTTTTTCGTGCCGTTACATTTATTTCTGACAATATTTTAGTGCATTATCCGAATTGCATTATCCGTCGTTTCCGTTGCATTTCTCCTTCCGGCACCAGCCTGTTCCCGGGCGGAAAGCACTGATATAAAGGCTGTTCACGCATTGATTTAACCCCTCTCCGATACGTTTCCTCCTTGGCACATTAATTGCGTTTCCCTCCGTGGCGATCGGCTGAAGAACCGTTTCGAGGTGCAGAATCATACCCTTTTCGGGGATCTGGATAGATGAGCGCAGGGAAAAATATCGAGGGAAACAGAATACTTGTCGTCGACGACGAGGAGCACATCCGGCGTATCCTCAAATTTCAGCTGGAGAAGAACGGCTACGAGGTCGTCACCGCCGAGAACGGCGAAGAGGCGCTGAAGCTTGTTCGGCGCGCGGCGCCCCACCTTATCCTCCTCGACCTGATGATGCCGAAGCTCGACGGATTCGAGGTCTGCCGCCGGCTCAGGGACGATTTCCAGACGAGCCAGATCCCGATAATCATGCTCACTGCCAAGAGCGACCTGCCTGACAAGATCAAGGGGTTGAAGGGCGGCGCGAACGATTACCTCGTAAAACCATACTCGAACGAAGAACTCCTGCTGCGGGTGCACAACGTGCTCGAATGGAGCCAGCATCAGAAGGACGCCAACCCGCTAACGGGATTCGCCGGCAACAAGGCGATCGAAAAAGAGCTTGCGAGAAGGATCGAGGTCTGCCAGGCCTTCGCGTTCCTCTACATCGACATCGACAATTTCAAGGCATACAACGACTACTACGGATATCACAAGGGCGATGAATCTATCCTCTTCCTCGCTAGCATCATCACCGAGGCGGTCAACTCGCTCGGAGGGCAGGGAGATTTCGTCGGCCATATCGGGGGGGACGACTTCGTCATAGTCACCTCTCTCGACCGCGCCGAGTTCATAGGGCGCCACATCATCGACGAGTTCGACAAGGGATCACTCGTTCTGATGAACGAGGAGGATATCAGGAGGGGGTATCTCGAGATCAAGAACCGTCTCGGGGAGATCAAGAGGGTGCCCCTCATGTCACTGACGATAGCGCTCGTTCTCAACGACGGTGAGCGCCTCAAGCATTTCGCGCAGGTCAGCGATATTGCCTCCGAACTGAAGAAATTTGGAAAGGGCATGACGGGAAGCGTCGTCGTGAGGGAGCGGCGCAAGGAGGCTTCGGAACCAGCCGAGGTCGACAGTCTTTGACCGGAGGGTGAAGTGGCTGGAACGATCGATATAGACAGGGGCCGGGGAGCGGAGACCGCTCTCGATGTTCGGAGTGAGGTAGAACTCCTCAAGGAAGAGCTCGACCACTACCGGAACGTCTTCGAGTCTGCCAGCATGATCGTCGGGCATGAGTTTGCCAAGCCTCTCACCTCGATAAGCGGCTACGCGGAGCTTCTCGAGGAAAGGTTCGAGGACGCCTCGGGCGAGGACGAGAAAAGATACTTCTCGAGGCTGAAAGAATCGATCGGCCGGCTCCAGGAGCTCGTCGAATCGTTCGTGCAGCTGCTCCGGTTCGACCGCGTCGGCGAGCAGGCCGGGATATTCGAGCGGGTCGACATACGCGGCCTTGTCGAGAAGCTCAGGCCTCAGGAAGACGAGGAACGGTCGAGATTGAGAAACGCAATCGATCCCGACATGCCGCCGGTCCTCCTGCGCAGAAAACATCTCGAGGTGGTGCTCGACAACCTGATCTCCAACGCCTTCAAGCACAGCGGAGGAAACGCTCTGGTAACGGTCGAAGCGGAGATCGTCAGGGAAAGGCGCGGCAACGCCGGGGAGAGCGTGCTTATCGTCAACGTCACGGACGAGGGGGTCGGGATACCCGAGCACGAGATAGAAGAGATATTTCATCCGTTCTACAGGGGCGATTCGGTCCGGCGCGCGGGGGGACTCGGCCTCGGACTGGCCCTTGTAAGGAATATCATAAATATCATGGGGGGAGAGATCCGGGTGAGCAGCAAACCGGGCGAGGGCACGAAGGTGACTTTCAGCGTCCCGCCGCGCGGCGACAGCCGTCCCGGCGAATCGAAACGAGAGTAGGAAATGACACGCAATAACAGAAGAGAAGACAAATCCCCGCCGCTCGTCAGCATCCCGCAGGTAAGGCTGATCGAGCTCGTTGTCATGTTCACCATCCTTTACGTCGCGAGGGAGATCGCGGGATTTATCTACAACACGGGATTCGTGGTGACGGTGTTCCTCGGCGCGGCATTTCTCAACGTGACCGTCTTCTCCCTGCGTGGGATAATGCACAACCACGGCAGCGCGGTATGCAGCCAGCGCATCTGGTGCTGGCTCGCCGTCATGATAGACCTCGCCACCGTGCTGTCGCTGATCTACTTGACGGGAACGGTCAACAGCCCGTTCATGTTCCTCGTCGTGGTGCCGCTCTTCTTCGCCGGAAGACTGCTTCCCGCGATAACGTCCGGATTCGCCGTGACGTTCGCCACGATTGCGGCCATAGCGACACTGGGGCTGCTCGAGCTGAAAGGGATCATCCCTTACAATCCCGTTATCGCCGGTGGTTTCACCGGGCCGGCAGAGCCGCACTACCTCATCGGCACGATGCTCGTGGTCGGCGGCTTCATGAGCCTGATGACATACCTGTTCAGCACATTCTACGACAACTTCCATGTCTATTTCCAGGACACCGAGAGGCGTCTCGACTCAACGCGCAAGAGGATAATCGAGCTGACCCGCCTCTATGACATCAGCCTCGGGATCAACTCGGTGATCAGCCTCGACACGCTGTTGAAAATGGTCTGCAAGGAGGTGACCCTCCTGCTGAGGCGTCCGTGGGCCGCGGTCGCCCTGATATCGCAAAAGGGCGAGATAGTCAAGTTCGTAGAGCTCGGGGAGGAGGGAGTGAGCTCCGAAGAGCCTGGCGGCAAACTCGATGACGATCCCCTGCTGCGGGAGATGTCCGGCAGCGAGGAGGGCGTCACGGTGGAGGACGCCTCCGGCCACGAGGCGCTCCGCGCATCCAACCTCGTAAAGAAGAGAAAGCTCGTTCCCGTCCTTGCCGTGCCGATCCTGTCGGGTCACGATTCGCAGGGCGTCCTGTTCGTTGGCGATCAGGAATACGACCCGTTCACCGAAGAGGACGTCAAGCTGATGGCGATACTTTCCGGCCAGGTCTCGACCGCCATCGAGAAGAGTCAGCTCTACGAAGTCATGACGGGAAGGATCAGGCGCCTCGAGCGGGAGAACGAGGGGCTCGAGAGCTCGAACAAGCTGAAGATGGGATACATCTCGCACGTGTCGCACGAGCTGAAGACCCCGCTCACCTCGATCAGGGCGTACGTCGAATCGCTCACCGAGAATATCGACGATCCCGGGTTCACCGAGGGCAAGGAGTTCCTCTGCGTGATCTCGAGCGAGACCGACCGTCTGATCCGCCTCGTCAACACGGTCCTCGACATATCGAAGATCGAGTTCGGGCAGAGGATGCTGCGGCGCAGGCTGTTCGACCTGCAGGGCCTCGCGAGCGAGGTCGACACGTCGATGCAGCCCTATCTCAAGGAGAAACACCTTCACCTTCTGATCAGGTTTCCCGACGACCTGCCACTCGTCGACGGGGACGAGGACCTCGTCAAGCAGGTGTTCATCAACCTCATAGGGAACGCCGTGAAGTTCTCGCCTCCCGGCTCGAGGATATTCCTCGGCGCGGAGGAGGAGGCCGTCTCAATCAAGATCACGATTCGCGACGAAGGGGTCGGGATACCCGATGAGGACCGGAAAAACATATTCAAGCAGTTCTACCAGGGCGGCAGCGATTCCTCCGAGGGGGTAGGCCTCGGCCTGGCGATAGTGAAGAACATCGTCGAGCAGCACGGGGGCTACATCCAGGTCTCAAGCGAGATGAACGAGGGGAGCGCCTTTGTCTTCACCCTGCCGAAGGAGCATCACTTCAACGACCTGCTCGGCTGCATATTCGATTCGATGGATGCGCACGACGAGATCCAGGAGATGTTCGAGCTCGCCGTGAAGTTTGTCGCAGAGATGTTGTCTGCGAAGATCGTCTCGCTGATGCTTCTCGATCACGACCGCAAGGAGCTCTTCATAAAGGGCGCCTACGGTCTCGACGAGAGGATCGTGGAGAACGCGCGCGTAATGATAGGCAAGAGCATCGCCGGCCGCGTCGCCCAGACGGGGGAACCCCTCCTTATAGAGGACATAGAGGACTCGGGACTCGCCGCGGTAAGGACGAACAATCCCCAGTACGAGACAAAATCGCTGATCAGCGTGCCGCTCGTCGTCGGCTCGACGGTCATAGGCGTGATCAACGCCAACAACAAGACCTCGGGCAAGCCGTTCACCGAGAACGATCTGATCCTCATGCAGAGCATCAGCCAGAGGATCTCGAAGGTCATCGAGCGTATGCGAACAGCCGAGGATTTCCACGCGTTCCTGCACGAGACGATCTCTTCGTTCAACTCGCTCATCGAGATCTGCGCTGCCGGCGAGACGGACATGCGCGACAGGCTGGTCGAATGGTCGGTCGGGATCGCGAGGAAACTCGGCCTCAGCGAGAAGGAGATCCAGGTCATCCAGTTCGTCTCGAGCGTCCACGACGTCGGCATGACAACGATCAGCGACGACATACTCACGAAGACGCTCGAGCTGACGGCCAAAGAGATCGATGAGATACACAAGCACCCGCAGAGAGGGGCGGCGATCATGAGGCCGTTCGAGTTCGTCGAGGCGGTAAGCCAGACGATGCTGTTCCATCACGAGAGGATGGACGGCGGGGGATACCCGATGGGGCTGAAGGGCGAACAGATACCGATAGGCTCAAGGATCATCGCCGTGCTCGATGCGTGGATCTCGATGGTCAGCGAACGCCCGTTCAGAAAATCGCTCGACCTCGAAGATTCGATCAACGAACTGGTGGACAATGCGGGAAAACAGTTCGACCGCGAAGTCGTCGGCGCCTTCATGGAGGTGCTCGTCGACGAGGGACGGATAGAGATAGAGGAATACGCGGAGATAAGGGACAGGCTGAGGTTCGGCGGCAGGCACCACGCCATGCCGTAGGCGGAGGAATCCGATGCTGAGGACAGGCGCGGAAAACATTTTCATCGGCGAGGCCGGGGCCGTGACGTATCTTTTCGTCCTGGTCCTTCTCTCGCTCTCATGCATCTGCAGGGCCGTCTCGGCACGCAGGGAAGGCGGCAGGAAGGAGCTCGGCGCTCTGGCGTCGGGACTGGTCCTGTTCGTCGCTGCGCGCGCTATCGGCCTCTGCGCGATGAGGGCGGGCGGCGAGGGCCTCTCGCTCTTCGCGGCCGTTCTCGGTCTGGCGGGGCTCTATCTGATGATAACGTCGATCTTGTCCGGCCGCAGGAGAGGTGACTATACGTCTCTGAGAAAGACCGTCCTTGGAGGGGGACTGATCGCCGGCGCCGCCCTGGGCGGTGCGGCCCTCGTCCTCCTGCCCGATTCCATCGCCGGCCCCGCCGCCGTTGCGACGGGACATATCTTCGCCGCCGCGGTGCCGGCGGGGCTGATCGCCGGAATGCTGATAGAGAAGGGTCGGCGACCGGTTGGCATCGGGACCGCGGTCCGTGCCGCCGGAGGTTTTTTCATCGGCGCGGTCGCGGCCGTTCTGCTCGCGGCGGCAGCCGTGATCTCGACCAACGCATGGACCGTTCTCCCCGGAGGCGGGCCGTTCGCGTTTCAGCTCGGCGCGCTTCTCGACGTGACGGGGATGTTTCTCTTCCTCGCCTGGCTGACGCTCGAGCCTGCCGGAAGGAGGTCGGCCGGCGCTGCCGGAGAGACGACAGCGGACAACAGTATTTCGGCCGATGCCCCGGCCCTGTTGACGCCGGGCGGGCATGTGATGGAGATCAGCCGGACAATCGTCTCGGGCGGCCGTGAAAAAGACATATACAGGGAAATAGCCGCGGCGATATCCGCCGAGACCGGTGCGGGCTTCGTCGTAGTGCGCGCCTCGGGCGAGGACGACGAGAGGCTTGAGGTAAAGGGATACTTCGCCGAAGGGAACGATTCCCGTTCTCCCACATTCTCGCTGAGCCTGACGCGGGAGAGGATGAGGAAATACTGCATCGGCGCAGGGGCGGCCCCCGGCGTGTTCGTCCTCGACGAAAAAACGCTCGGCGAGGACAGGGGAGCGTTCGTACCATCCGCACTCTCCGCTGAAAAGGGATCGGTCGTCGTGATGCCGTTCCGCGAGGGGGGAGAGGAGAGGGCCGTAGCGATCGCCGGCTTCTTCCGCGACGAAATGCCGGGCGGAGTGCCCGAGGCCCTGAAGGCGTACGGGGTGAACATCATGCAGATAGTGGGGCGGGAGATCTGGGCCGGCAGGACGAGAAAAAGGGAAAAGGAGCTCGTGTTCTGCAAGGAGGAGCTCGAGAGCGTCAATCAGATGAAGAGCAATTTCCTCTCGATCGTCTCCCACGAGCTGAGAACGCCGCTGACATCGATAAAGGCATATACGGAGACGCTGATGGACAACGTCGAGTCGATCGAGACCGACACCGTCCGCGATTTCCTCAAGGTGATGGGTGAGGAGAACGACCGGGTCATCACCCTCGTCGACAACATACTGAACTACGCCTGCATGGAGAACGGGCACCTCAAGGTCGATAAGGCCGAGTGCGATCTCGGTAGTTTAATTGAAGAGGTGCATGCCGGGCTGGAGAACCGAATGCTGACCGAACGGGTCAACAGCGAGGTCAAGCTGCCACGCACCAGGGTCGTCCTCGACGCCGACAGGGAGCTGATCCGCCAGATGCTCCACAACCTGATAAGCAACGCGATCAAGTTCACGCCCGAGGGTGGACGGGTGACCGTTATTCTGGAGGAGGAGGCCTCCGCCGCGAGGATCGTCGTCCAGGATACCGGCAAGGGCATTCCCGAGGATCAGCTCGAGAAGATCTTCGAGAGGTTCCACCAGGTCGACGCGAGCGACACGCGCGAGCACGGGGGCTCGGGCCTCGGGCTTGCCATATGCAAGAACATCATCGAATGGCACGACGGTAATATCTGGGTGGAGAACGTCAAGGAAGCGGGGGCGAAATTCACGGTGATGCTTCCGATGAAGGACGTCATCGTGCGACATGCCGTCTCGTCGGGATTCATCGGGGCGGTGCGATTCGAGAGGGAGCGATATCTCACGCTGCTCGTTGAGATGCTGTCGGGATTCCTGCAGGCGAGGAAGGCTTCGATCATGATCTTCGACCCGTACAACCGCACTCTCCAGGTCGTCGCGGCCAAGGGGCTCGACCCGGAATTTGTGCAGAATACCCGCGTCGAGGTGGGAGAGCGCATCTCCGGAAAGGTCTTCGCCGAGGAGGAGGCTCTGCACGTCTTCGACATCGAGAGGGACTCGAAGGTGTCGAGGAGCAACAACACGGCGTACTACTGGACGAAGTCGTTCATATCCGTCCCGCTCCGTGACGGTGATGATGTCATCGGCGTGCTCAACGTCGCCGATCACGTCAACAACAGGGGATTCACCGAAGCAGACAGAGAGATCCTCGAATCGCTCGGACCGGTCATATCGGGAATGGTCAAGAAGCTCGATGCGTACGAGACCGTTTCCTCGAATTTCGAGAAACTCAAGGATGCGATGAAGAGCATCCTGCACATAAGAGAGGTCTGGGGCGCGAGAAACATGCTGAACTTCACCATGATCGCCATGTCCGTCGCGCGCAGGCTGAACCTCGACGAGAAGTCGCTGACCGCGCTGAGAATGGGGATGAGCATATACGACCTCGGCATGATGAAGATCCCGAGATTGCTCAGGGTGAAGAAGGAGAGCCTCAGCGAGAAGGAATGGGAGAAGCTCAGGGAGCATCCCGACCTCGGATGCTCGCTCATCTCCCCGATGGGGCTCGACGAGAGGATCATGAGAATGGTCCGCAGCCACCACGAGAACTACGACGGCAGCGGTTATCCGGCGGGGCTGATGAAAGACGAGATACCGATAGAATCGAGGATCATCAACGTGGTCGATTCCTTCAGGGCGCTGATAATGCCCGGGCCGTACCGCCGGTGCTTCTCGATGGACGAGGCGAAGAACGAGATAATCCAGGGCGCCGGGACGAGGTTCGACCCGAAGGTGGTCGGGGCGTTCGTGAAATCGCTTCACGACCTGGGCGCCAGGGACGACAGATTCGAGCTCGTGCTCGACGCGGTCGAGAAGGAGCTCGAGGAAAAAGAGATGGAACACGAGGAAAAAGAGATGGAACACGGAGAAACAGTAGCAGCATTCAAGGAGGGCATTTGATGGCGAAGGGCAAGATCCTCGTCGTGGACGACGAGGTAAACATCACGCAGATACTCGAGTTCAGCATCGGGGCGGAGGGGTACGAGGTCATCACCGCGGCGAACGGCGAAGAGGCGATAGACAAGGCGCGCCGCGAGCAGCCCGACCTGATCATCCTCGACATCATGATGCCGAAGATCGACGGTTACGAGACCTGCAGGATACTCAAGGCCAATCCCCTGACCAAGGGTATACCCGTCGTTCTGCTGACCGCCAAGGGCAGGGACATCGACAAGAGACTCGGCTACGAGGTCGGCGCCACCGACTACATCGTCAAGCCTTTCAGCCCGAACAAGCTCGTGGACAGGATCCACCAGCTGCTCGTCGGCTCGAAATAGCATTCCCGGTTGCCCGGAGCGGCCGTAGCGTCATATAATCCGCACCGTCATGACGCCGCGCCGCGAAATACACGGCTATGCCGAGATCGCGCTTCCCGTCCCCGTGGACGGGACTTTCACCTATATAATCCCTGAAGAGATCAACGGATCGATCGCCCCGGGGTGCCGCGTGACGGTGCCCTTCGGACGCAGGCGGATGACGGGTTACGTCATTTCGACCCACTCCGAGCCCCCCGGGGGATTAAAACTCAGGAAGATCGCCGCGCTGATCGACGACGAGCCGATGATAACGCCGGCCCTCCTCGACCTCGCCCGGTGGATGCGGGAGAAATACGTGCACTCCCTCGGCGAGGTCCTCAGGGCGATACTCCCCGCATCTCTGAAAGGAAAGGGAAGGAAGGCGGCGCCGGTCTCGAGCGATTCGATGTTTCCCGAGGAGGCGCACCGCCCGGAGCTGACCGCCGGGCAGGAAAAAGCATTCACCTGCATATCGGGTTCGATCGCCAGGGGAGAGTACGCGCGCTGTCTCATCTACGGCGTTACCGGCAGCGGGAAGACCGAGGTCTACCTCAGGTGCATCGAGGAAGCCCTGGCCGCCGGCGGCGGAGCGATAGTGCTGATCCCCGAGATATCCCTAGTTCCCCAGACGACCGCCCGGTTCAGCAGGAGGTTCGGGGAAAGGGTGGCCGTCATCCACAGCAGGCTCACCGGGCCCCAGAGGGCCTCGATATGGAGGGACGCCGCGGCGGGCAGGACCGATGTGGTGATCGGCGCGCGCTCCGCAGTGTTCGTCCCGGTCAGGAATCTCAGGGTGATCGTCGTCGACGAAGAGCAGGACTCGTCCTTCAAGCAGCAGGAGAAGCCTCACTACAACGCGGTCGATGTTGCGGAGTTCAGGGCGCGCGCGGAGAAGGCCGTCATGGTCAGCGGTTCGGCCACGCCGTCTCTCGAATCGTGGTACGGATCGGCGGGCGGGCCGGTCACAAGGTTCGTCCTTCCCGACCGTCCCGGCGCGGGGAAGCTTCCCCCTGTCGAGATCATAGACATGAGGAAGAAACGCCGGGGGATCTCGGAGATCCTTCTCGACGCCCTCGACGCCTGCGTCTCGGCGGGGAGGCAGGCGATAGTCCTGATCAACCGCAGGGGCTTCGCAAACTACCTCCAGTGTCCGAAATGCGGGTGGATCGGGACGTGCCCGAACTGCTCGATATCTCTCACGTGGCACAGCAGGGGCGGCAGGCTCGCCTGCCATTACTGCGGGTACAGCGGGGGGACCCCGGAGAAGTGCCCCGAATGCGGGGCGTACGGGTTCGTCCGTCTCGGCGGGGGGACGCAGAAGGTCGAATCAGACCTGGTCAACCTCCTTCCCGGCGCGAGGATACTCAGGATGGATCTCGATACGACGACGGGAAAGAGCGGGCATTCGGACATACTCGAGAAGTTCGCCGCCGGAGGGGCGGACATCCTCCTCGGCACCCAGATGGTCGCCAAGGGGCATCACTATCCGAACGTCACCGTCGTCGGCGTCCTTTCGGCCGACGCCGGCCTGAACTTCCCCGATTTTCGCGCTTCGGAGAGGACCTTTCAGCTCCTTTCCCAGGCGGCGGGAAGGACGGGGAGGGGAGAAGAGGGGGGGAAGGTCTACATACAGACATATACGCCGGAGCACTACATATTCGACTTCATCGTCAGGCACGATTTTCCCGGCTTCGCCGAAGCAGAGATCGCGTCGAGAGAGCAGTTCGGGTATCCGCCGGCCGGCCGCCTGATACTGATGACCGTCTCGGCGAGGACCCGGGAGAAGGCGATGGAGGGCGGAGAAGCCGTAGCGGCCGCCGCGTCGTCGTCGGGGGCCGTACCGGATATGAGCATCCTCGGCCCCGTGCCGGCGATGATAGAGAGGTTGAGGGGGATGTTCAGGGTCCAGCTCCTCGTCCGTGCAGATATCGGACCGGAAGAGAAACGGGTACTGGTCAACGCGGCCCGTGAGGCCGTTTCAGGCATACGCGGCGCCTCCCTGCAGTGGGACGTCGACCCGCTCGATATCTTCTGATGCCGCAGGGGGTTTTCCGCTTGACAGGGCGGCCGCCGGTTGCTAGTTTTCCAGTGCAAAGAGAAGTTTCCACGATACTTCCATTTCCCGTCCAGACTAATCGATGTCGGGAGGATTCCCCGGGCTCACAGCGGAAACGCGGATAAGAACCCTCGCTGATGGTTTGTATCGTGACAAGGAGAGATCGGAAGACAGGACCCGAGGTTTCGAAGGAGGTTTGTTCGCCCATGAACAGGAAGCATGTGTTACTTATGCTCCTCGTCGTCGCTCTCGCGACCGTTTTTGCGTGCAAGAGCGTCGAGACGACGAGCGCGATGCTTCATAACCAGACCGGCAATTACGAAGAAGCCATCGCGCAGGCCAAGCTCGGTCTCGAGAAGAATCCGACTGACGCAGAGGCGTATTTGCAGCTCGGCATTGCCTACTCCTACACGGAAGAGATGGCGCTCTCGTACGAGAATTTCATGAAGGCCTCCATGTACGATCTCAACAAGACGAAGCTCGCCGAAGACAATATCAAGTCGAACTGGGCGCGCCATTTCAACGCCGGCATCGCCGAATTCCAGGGCGACAACATCGAGGGGGCCGCCGTCGAGTTCGAGGAGGCTGTCATGGCCGATCCGAGGCAGATCAACGGATGGCTCAACCTCGCCAGGTCGTACAGGCGCCTCGCGGACGAGGATTCGACCTACTGGGAGAAGTCGTTCGTGGTCGCCGACACCCTGATGACGCTG
Source organism: Candidatus Krumholzibacteriota bacterium (assembly GCA_030609325.1). Classification (GTDB taxonomy): domain Bacteria; phylum Krumholzibacteriota; class Krumholzibacteriia; order Krumholzibacteriales; family Krumholzibacteriaceae; genus JAUWCL01. Next base: position 27,303 of record JAUWCL010000016.1, on the reverse strand, counting down.
ATAACTGAAGAGGACCAGGATTACGGCAAGGTCCTCGAGCTCGCCGGCCGTGTCCTGATCGTCAAGGGCGAGAAGGAAAGGGCCTACGAGATCTTCGAGAGGCTGATGAGGGACGATCCGGTCAACGCCGAGGTCGTCGAGGATGTCGGCAACGGCTACCTCGTCAAGGAAGAGTGGGAAGAAGCGGTGAAGTTCTTCCAGATGGCAGTCGACGGCCGCCGTCAGACCGAGACAGAGAGCTTCGATCTCTACTACAACATGGGAGTCTGCTATCTGAGGCTCGACAAGTTCCTGCTCTCCGCCGACGCTTTCCAGAGCGCGCTGATAATTGAACCGGAGAACAAGGCGGCGCATTACAGCCTTCTTCTCGCGTACTATTCGGGCGAGTTCTGGGACGAGGCGATCATGCAGGGCCAGATCTACACGGAGAAATTCCCCGATGACGCGAGGGGCTGGCAGATCCTGAGTCTCTCCTTCAGCAAGAAGGGCATGAAGATCAAGGCCGAGGGGGCGGCCAGGAAATATCAGGAGTTGATGGGAGGCTGAGAGGACTATCGCGGGGGGCGCCGGATACGCGCCCCCGACGCGCGCCCGACCCGCCAGTGTTCTCTCCGCACGAATCTCCATTTGTCTTGACACGAGGAGGAATCTCGAATATTATTGATGAAGTAAGGGTTTATTTCTTCGTTGCCCCTTGTTCTCCCGAAAAGATGGAGGTTTTTCCCGGTAACGGGTCCTCGCATAAACCCTGGTGATTTATACCGAATATCATATTCGAGCATGATGGAATCCACCGACATCGACGGAGACCTGGATCAACACTGTTGATATCGACGGTTTCGATAAATCCCGATTTTCAGGAAAGAAAGGAAGAATGTGCGAAGCCGCAGGGCGGCGCCCGGCGGTGGTGAGGGGTCACAGCAAAGAGGTCATATTTTATGGAAATAGCAGAGTTGAAAAGCAAGAAGATCGATGAGCTGATGGGTCTGGCCGGCGACCTGAAGATCAGCGAGGCGAGCAGCCTCAGGAAGCAGGAGCTGATATTCAGGATCCTCGAGGAGCAGGCCAAGCAGAACGGTTTCATATTCAACGAGGGCGTTCTTCAGGTGCTGCCGGAAGGTTACGGATTTCTCAGGTCGCCCGATTACAACTACCTTCCCGGGCCGGACGATATCTACGTGTCGCCGTCTCAGATCAAGAAGTTTTCCCTCCGCACGGGAGACACCGTCTCGGGGCAGGTGCGCTCGCCGAAGGATTCGGAGAGATATTTCGCCCTGCTCAAGGTCGAGGCGGTAAACGGGGAGAATCCGGAGGAAGCGAAGAAGAAGACGCTCTTCGACAACCTCACGCCTCTCTATCCCCTCGATATGATAGATCTCGAGCACGAGCCGGAGGACATGTCGACGAGGCTGATGAACCTGCTCACCCCGATCGGCAAGGGACAGAGGGCCCTGATCGTCGCTCCCCCGAGAACGGGAAAGACCATCCTCCTGCAGAAGATAGCCAACTCGATAACGGCAAATCATCCTGAAATAGTGCTGATAGTCCTCCTGATAGACGAGCGCCCCGAAGAGGTCACCGATATGCAGCGCTCGGTGCACGGCGAGGTCATCAGTTCGACCTTCGACGAGCCGGCGGACAGGCACGTTCACGTCGCCGACATGGTAATACAGAAGGCGAAGCGCCTCGTCGAGCACGGCAAGAACGTCGTGATCCTGCTCGATTCGATAACGAGGCTCGCCAGGGCGCACAACTCTGTCGTCCCCCATTCGGGCAAGATCCTTTCGGGAGGCGTAGACTCGAACGCGCTCCAGAGGCCGAAACGCTTCTTCGGAGCGGCCCGTAACACCGAGGAGCAGGGGAGCCTGACGATCATCGCCACGGCGCTTATCGAGACGGGAAGCCGGATGGACGAGGTGATCTTCGAGGAGTTCAAGGGAACGGGCAACCTCGAGATAGTCCTCGACCGCAGGCTCGCCGACAAGAGGGTATGGCCGGCGATCGACATCTTCCGCTCAGGAACAAGGAAGGAAGAACTCCTCCTCGACGAGAAGGTGCTGAGCAAGGTCTACATCCTCCGCAAGTTCCTCAGCGACAAATCGTGCGTCGAGGCGATGGAGTTCCTGCTCGAGAAGATGTTGAGGACGAAGTCGAACTCGAAGTTCCTCTCATCGATGAACGTGTAGTGGCGGAGACCTGAAAAATATATTTGAATTTGCCGGGGCGCGTTATTAAGTTGTCTATTCCCCGGCTGTTGCCGGATATGTGGAAGTGAGACAGGGATAATACCGGAGATAATGAGATGAAGAAGGAAATCCACCCCGAGTACAGGACGACCACGATAACCTGCCTGTGCGGCAACGTGATAGAGACGCGTTCCACGCAGGAAGATATCCACGTCGAGATCTGCTCGCAGTGCCACCCGTTTTTTACCGGAAAGCAGAAGCTGATCGATACGGCGGGACGCGTCGAGAGATTCCAGCGCAAGTACGGCGATTATCGGAAGAAAGCCACCGAGCAGGGCAAATAGCAGCTCCCGCCTCCCGGGTCTTCGATCAGGACAGAGGGAAAGATGCCCGACTGCGGTGCCGGAAAACGTCTCCAGGTCGGTGGTCAGGCCGTGATCGAGAGCGCGATGAGGCATCCGAGGCTTCACCCCAGGCGCAGCACCTCCTTCCTGCTCGTCATGATCCCCCTGATCGGGGGGCTGTCTTACGAGGTGCTCAAGGCACCCTCGAAGCCGGCCGCCTGGAAGTATTTCGGATTCGTCTACCGGCCCGGGCTCATGATGCATAGGCTCACGACTAGAGAGCCGTCCGCCAACAAGCTCGAAGTGGCCATAGCTGCACCGAACGCCAGCTTGGCGGACAATTTGCTGGAATCCAGACAGTTTATAGATTAGTGTTTTTCGCGGGAACCGCTGCCCGGAACGGAAAGTTTCCCGTTTCCGCCGCAGACTTTCCGCCGGAGGACCGGAATGAACAGCAACGAGAGATACGAAAAGGTCCTGGCCCGCTACGACCATCTCGCCGAGGAGCTGGGGAAGCCGGAGAACATCAGGGACCAGAGGAAGTACAGGGAGCTGGGTCGCGAGCGGAGCGAACTCGGCGCCGCCGTCACGGCGATGCGCGAATGGCTCGAGCTCGACGCGAGGGCAAGGGACGACGACGAGGTTGCCGGGTCCTCGGACGACGTGGAGCTCGTAGAGCTGGCGAAGGCGGAGCTCGAGGAGATAAGGCCCCGGATGGACGAGCTCGAGGAGAGGATCAAGCTCCTCCTGATTCCGAGCGACCCTGACGATTCGCGCAACACAGTATTCGAGATCAGGGCAGGAACGGGAGGAGACGAGGCGGCCCTCTTCGCGGCCGACCTCGCCCGGATGTACAGGCTGTACGCCGAGGGGCAGAAGTGGAAGGTCGAAATCCTGAGCGGCAACCCGACCGAGAAGGGCGGCTGCAAGGAGATCATCTTTCTCATAACGGGCGAAAACGCGTACGGGAAACTGAAGTTCGAGAGCGGCGTGCACAGGGTTCAGAGGGTCCCGGTCACCGAGTCGGGGGGCAGGATACATACCTCTGCAGTCTCGGTGGCGGTGCTTCCCGAGGCCGAAGAGGTCGACATCGATATCGAGGCGAAGGATCTGAAGATAGACGTCTACAAATCGAGCGGGCCGGGCGGGCAGAGCGTAAACACTACCGACTCGGCCGTTCGCATAACACATATCCCCACCGGACTCGTCGTCACTTGCCAGGACGAGAAATCCCAGCACAAGAACAAGGCGAAGGCGCTCAAGGTGCTCAGGTCCCGCCTGCTCGAGAAGGCACGCAGCGAGCAGGAGGACGAGATCGCCGCCCGGCGGCGGAGCATGGTCGGCTCGGGCGACCGCAGCGCCAAGATCAGGACGTACAACTTTCCCCAGGGGAGGGTCACAGATCACAGGATCCGGCTGACGGTGCACAACCTCGGCGGCATACTCGACGGGGATCTCGACGGAATCGTAGAAAAACTCGCCGTGGCGCATCGCGAGGAGCTTCTCGCCAGGGAGATGGAAAGCGGATCCGCAGCGGAAGGTTGATCGTATGAACCGCGCACCGACCGTGATCGAAGCAGTCAGGATGTCGGAAGGGTACCTCGAGAAACACGGGGTCGAGTCTCCGAGGCTCAGTGCCGAGCACCTTCTCGCGAAGGCCCTCGGGTGCACGAGGCTCGATCTCTACCTGAGATTCGAGGAGACTCTCGGCGAGCCGGTCCTCGGCGAGTACCGGGGCGACCTCAGGAAGAGGGCAAGGCGCATACCCCTGCAGTATATCCTCGGAGAGGTCGAGTTCCGCTCGCTCAGCTTCAGGATCGAGGAAAATGTATTCATACCGCGGCCCGAGACGGAGCTTCTCGTCGAACTGGCCGAGGAGCTGATGCGCGGACGCGACAGCGTAAGATTTATAGAGTTCGGCACGGGATCCGGCGTGATTGCCGGCGCCCTGGCCGCGGCAAACCGGCGGTGGACGGGGATCGCCTTCGATATATCCCCCGAAGCGGCGGCGCTTGCCGCTGCCAACATCGAGGCGCTCGGCGTCCCGGACCGGATAGAGATCCTCACCGCCGGCGGTTTCGGAGAATTTGCCGAAGAGGGAACGTTCGATCTCGTCGTGTCGAATCCGCCGTACATACCGGCCGCCGGGATAGACGGTCTCCAGGAGGAAGTCTCTTCCTGGGAGAGCCGTACGGCGCTCGACGGCGGGGAGGACGGGTTGTGCTTCTATCCGGTGATCGCCGAGGCGGGCTGCCGGCTGCTCGGACCCGGCGGGGCTCTCGCCGTGGAGATCGGGCAAGGGCAGGGTGACGCGGTCTCGGAGATACTGACCGAAGCCGGCTATCTCGATGTCGAGATGAGAAAGGACTATAACGGTCTCGAGAGAATGGTCGCCGGAAAGCGGCCGGAAGGAGCAGGAGGAGACTGATGGACAGTTTCATGGTCAGGGGGCCGTGCAGGCTCGAGGGAAACGTGAAGATAAGCGGGGCGAAGAACGCCATGCTGCCTCTGATGGCTGCGACGATCCTCACCGGCGGGCGCTGCGTCCTCGACAATGTCCCCGACCTGCGCGACACGAGGACGATGATGAAGGTCCTCGAGGTGCTCGGCATCCCGTCCGGTCTCGAGGATGGCGTTCTCTCGATCGATGCGACCGAGGTGACCTCCTTCGAGGCGCCATACGATCTCGTCCGGACGATGCGCGCGTCGATCTACGTGCTCGGGCCCCTTCTCGCGAGATTCGGGAGGGCGAGGGTCTCGATGCCCGGCGGATGCGCCTGGGGACCGAGGCCGGTCGATCTCCACCTCAAGGGGATGATGGCACTCGGCGCGGATATGAAGATAGACCACGGGTATATCGATGCGAAGGCCGACAGGCTCAGGGGCGGCGAGGTGATACTTACCGTGCCGAGCGTCGGTGCCACCGTGAACTTGATGCTTGCCGCCTCGCTCGCCAACGGCGAGACGGTGATCGAGAACGCCGCGAGCGAACCCGAGATATCGGCGCTCGCCGGGGCGCTCAGGTGCGCCGGTGTCGAGATCGAGGGGGCCGGTACCTCGATGATCCACATACAGGGACGCGAATCGATCGAGCCGTTCAGGCACACCGTAATACCCGACAGGATCGAGGCGGGCACCTACGCAGCCGCGGCTCTGATAACCGGGGGCGACGTGACGATCGAGAACTGCAGGCCCGGCCAGATGCACGCCGTGATCGATAAGCTCGAGGCGTGCGGCGCGGAGGTGAGCGTGAAGGAGAACACAATGAGGGTCGTCGGCCCGGGGAAGATATCTCCTGTGGACATAGAAACTGGATACTATCCCGCCTTCCCGACAGACATGCAGGCGCAGATGATGGCGGTCCTCTGCATTGCCGACGGGGCGAGCACGATCGTCGAGCACGTCTACCCCGACAGGTTCACGCACGTCCCCGAGCTGAGACGCTTCGGCGCCAGGGTGACGCTCGACGGCAGCGTAGCCGTAGTCTCCGGTGTGGAGCGGCTCGAGGGCGCGCCGGTGATGGCCACCGATATCAGGGCGAGCTCGGCGCTCCTGCTCGCCGGTCTCGTCGCGGAGGGCGCGACGAAGATCCTGAGGATCTATCATATCGAACGGGGATACGAGGATATCGAGAACAAGTTCCGCGCGCTCGGCGTGGAGATAGAGAGAGTAACGGACTGACCGACCCCTGCAGGGGAGCCTCTTTTTGAAACACGTGATCATAGGAACGGCCGGCCATGTCGACCACGGCAAGACGGAGCTGGTGAAGGCCCTCACCGGGCACGATACCGACCGTCTGTCCGAGGAGAAGAGGCGTGGGATATCGATAGTTCTCGGCTTCGCTCCGATCGATCTCGGCACCGGCGTCGAGGCCGGTGTCGTCGACGTGCCCGGCCACGAGCGCTTCGTCAAGAACATGGTTTCCGGCGCGGTCGGAGTCGATGTGGCGCTGATTGCCGTGGCCGCTGACGAAGGCGTGATGCCGCAGACCGAGGAGCACTTCGAGGTGTTGAGGCTCCTCGGCGTGCGCAGCGGCGTGATCGCCCTGACCAAGATCGATCTCGTCGACGATGATATCGCAGGCGTGGTCGAGAGCGAGGTCGCTGACCTGCTTGCGGGAACCCCTCTCGAAGGCAGCCCCTTTGTGCGAACGTCGGTCGTGACCGGCGAAGGGATAGAGGAGCTCCGGGCCGTGCTTGCCCGCACAGCCGACGAAGCTGCGGGAAGAGCGCCCGGCGGATTCTTCAGGATGCCTGTCGACAGGGTCTTCACGAGAACCGGCATCGGGACGATAGTGACCGGGACGACATGGAGCGGACGCGTGAGCACAGGCGACGAGCTGTCGCTCGAGCCGCAGGGACGAAGGGTCAGGGTGAGGGAAGTCCAGAGTTTCGAGCATGATATAGACGAGGCGGCCTCGGGGATGCGCACCGCGCTGGCGCTGCACGGCGTCAAAGTAGAGGATGTCCATACGGGAAATCAGCTCGTCGAGCCGGACGTTCTCCCGGTCTCCTCGATGATCGACGTCCGCATAGAGATGAGCAGGCTGCCCGGCTCGAAGCTGAAGAACAGGCAGCGGGTCAGGTTCCATCACGCCGCCGCCGAGATACTCGCGCGGTCGGTGCTGCTCGACAGTGAGCATCTCGGGCCCGGCGACAGCGGGATGGTCCAGCTTCGGCTCGAGAACCCGGCCGCGGCGATGGGCGGCGACCGGTTCGTGCTGCGGACATATTCGCCGATGAGGATACTCGCCGGCGGACGGATCCTCGATCCATCCGCACCCAAGGCGAAGCGTTTCGGGGAGAACAGGCTCGCGCTGCTCGCGGAGCTGGTCTCGGGAGAGCCGGAGCGGATGATCGCCGCGCTCGCGGCGGGCGCCGGGGCGGCGGGGATCGAACCTGGCCGGCTTGCGATGTACGGCATAGACCCGGAGGTTGCTGCCGGGACTGCGCGGGCCATCGAGTCGTCCGGGGTCCTGGCCGGGGACGGCGAGAGGTTCTATCACGCGGGAGCGGCGAGGCGCTATGAGGAAAGGATACTCGACGTGCTCGAGGATTTCGCCGGCGGGAACGAGCTGGTATGGGGCATCGACCGCGAGGAACTTCGTGCGCGGGCAGGTCTTTCGGGACGCCCCCTCTTCGATCATCTGCTCAGGAAGGGGAGGGTTGAAGGGAAACTCTTTTTCAAGGGCGGGAAGGTGAGAGCGGGATCGGATGAGCTGGAGCTCGCCGGCGAGACGAGGGTCCTCGTCGAGAGACTAGATGCGTTCGTCGCTGAGGCGGGCTGGAAATTCCCGATGAAGGTCGATCTCCTCTCGGTAGCGGCGGGCAACGAGAAAAAGATGATGAACTGCATCCACATACTGCAGGACAGCGGGAAGATCGTACGTGTGGGAGGGGATGGATGGATCTCGGCCCCGGCCCTTTCCGAGGTCACCGCGAGAGTGGCTGTTATGATCGGGGAGAAGGGCTCGATGTCCGTGGGGGAATTCAAGGACGAGCTCGGGTTGTCGAGGAAATATGCTGTCCCGCTGCTGGAGTATCTCGACAACAGCGGCTGCACGAGGCGCGAAGGCGACACGAGGGTCGCGGGCCCTTCCATGAAGGGAGACACGGGATGAACGGAACGGCGGAGAGAAGAAAGACGAGACAGATCTTCTGCGGCGATGTCGCGATAGGCGGGAGTGCGCCCGTCAGCATCCAGTCGATGTGCACCTGCCCCGCCTCCCGTACGGAGGATGCCCTCGGGGAGATAGAAGCCCTCGCCGGGGCGGGCTGCCAGATAGTGCGCGTTGCGATTCGCGACGAGGGTGACCTCGAGTCGCTGCAGGAGATCCTCGAAAAGAGCAGCATACCGGTCGTCGCCGATATTCACTTCCGCCACATCCTTGCAGTCGGCGCGGCCCGAGCGGGAGCGGCGGGACTGAGAATCAACCCCGGGAACATCGGGAGTGAAGAGAGGGTGAGGGAGGTGATCGAGGCGGCCGGAGATGCCGGGATACCCGTGAGGGTAGGAGTGAACGCGGGAAGCCTCGAGAAGAGATTGAAGGAGCTCGCCCGCAGCGCACCGGCCCGGGCCCTGAGCGAAAGCGCCGCCGGATACATGGAGATGATCGAAGGGTGGGGATTCACCGATATCATATTCAGCCTGAAGTCCTCCGACCCGGCCGTTACCGTCGAGGCGAACGCGCTCTTTGCCGGGAGCAGCGATTACCCGATACACGCGGGAGTCACCGAGGCGGGGCCGCCGCTCAGCGGCGCGGCGAGATCGGCCGTCGCGCTGACGAAGCTCCTCTCGATGGGGATCGGTGATACGATCCGCGTATCCCTTTCGGGAGATCCGGTCAACGAGATCATCGTGGCAGCTGCTCTCCTCTCCTCGCTCGGCCTGAGGGACGATTTCCCCCGGATCATATCATGCCCGACCTGTGGGAGGTCCCGTCTCGACGTGGACGGAATCGCCGGCAGGCTCGAGAGGGAGCTGAGCGGCTGCGGCGCCGGGATAAGCGTCGCTGTGATGGGATGTGAGGTAAACGGCCCCGGAGAGGCCTGTGAGGCCGATATCGGGATCGCCGGCTCGAAGAAGGGCGCCGTCCTCTTCAGGAAGGGCGAGATAGTCCGTACGATCGACGTAGACCCGCTGGAAACACTCCTCGAGGAGGTCAAGAGCCTTCTGGGGGAGGCGTAAACTATTTTTACGTTCCGCTCGTATATCACGTAAAATCATCTAGAAAAATTATCAGAAGTATGGTATATTAGCGCTTGTGCAGCCATATGCCCAGTTCTTTTATGCTTTGACCGGACAGGGAGTGCTGAGGTATCTACCATGAGGTAGAGAGGAGGTCTTTGATGAGGGGCAGCAGAAAGATCCTTATGGCGCTGGTCGCCGTGATGATTCTCGCCGCACCATTCGCCCGGGCAGGAGACGACCTGGGCCTGCCCACAGATAAGACATCAGGGGCGACGTACACGCTGGTCAGGTTCGACGGGATGGTATACAGGATTATGACACAGGTATCCTGTGACCTGTTCTTTCAGAGGATCGATGATGAGCATCACTTTCTGAGCATCAAACCCGTACCAGACGGGGTAACGCCTTTCTGCGAGGTAGTCGTCCAGTGGGGGATGTTCCCTGCGGTGACCCTAGGGCTCGAAGCGGGAGGTACGAACAGCTGGATTCTCGGTACAGAGACCGGCTACGCCGAGAAATAGCCGAGAAAAAGAATTTTACGCGCCTTCAAGAAATTTAACTCGCCTTCGGGAGGCCCGGCAGGGGAGAAGCGGCAGCTTTTTCAACCGGGCCTCGATTTGTAATCGGGACAACAGGTTGGAGTGACGCGGCTTCGAGCCGTTTTCCCCGTTGTGGTACGGCGCTTGCCCTTCATATGTATCCCGTGGTAACAGGAAGACGTGGCTGAAGCGGTCATGTACGTCTGTGACGGCGCAGTCGCGCAGAAGAAAGGGAGCCCGAAAGGGTTCCCTTTTTATTGACCGCTTTCCGGAAGTCGGGGGGAGACGAAGAGCGTCTTCGACCTGAGGCATGATGCAGTTCCGGGCTTTGCGCCCCTCGGGCGCCGGACGTATCTCTTCTCGGCGCATATCACGGGGACCGTTCCCGAGCCCCTTGCCTTGCTGAACCACGCGGCGGTCTCGGCCGCCATCTCGATGATCCGCGACGGCGTCGACCGGTTGGCGCCCCTCAGTATCACGTGTGATCCGGGGCTCCCCTGGGCGTGGAACCACAGGTCGCCCGGTGTGGCGTAGCGGTGGGTGAGCTCGTCGTTTTCCCTGTCACTGCGTCCGACGAGTATCGTATGGGTGTCGTCGACGCGGAAGCTCTTGAAGCGGGGCTTCTGTTTCTCACGGGCGCCGCCCGTGCCCGTGCCGCTGTCGGTGACGATCATCGCGGCGAGCGCGGCCGGATCGTCGATTGCATCTGTCTCCGCGATGCTCTTCTCCAGCGCCACGACGTCCCTTCTTATCCGCGCTTTTCTGTCCATGATTATCGCGAGGCCCTTGTCGCCCTTCTTCGCCCTGCGGAAATATTTGCGGATGTTTCTCTCGGGGTCGAGGGAGGGATCGAGCGGTATTGTGAGCTCTTCCTCGCCGGAGAAGTCCATCACGGTAATTTCCTTCATTCCCGTCCTGAGCCTGTGCCGCCATGTGACGAGCAGGTTTCCCATGTACCGCAGCTCGTCGGCGCGGCGGGCCGACTCGAGGTCCTCGCCGACATTGGCGAAGAGGCGGCGCGCCTTCTTCAGCGCACGTCGCCTCTGCGTGGAAGCGGTTTTTCTCAGCCCCGCGGCAAAAGCGGGAACGACCTTCTCCGAGATCCTGGTATCGAGTGCGGCGAAGATCTCCGAGGGACTTTCCGGCCTCGGGTCGTACGGAAGCGCGACGGGATAGACAGCGCATATGCCGTGGTCGCCCGACTCGGGGAAATCGTAGACCTTCCATTCGAATTCGCCCGACGACAGCCTGGCTCCGATAACCGCGAGCGCCTCTGCAAGCCCTTCCGGGTCGGATACGAAGCCCGTCGCGAGAGCCCTGGCGAGTACAGGGTCGATTCCGCTCACCGTTCGGACGAGCAGGGTCGACAGCTGCTCCGTCACGTCGGCGGCATCTTCGGGAGCGTCCGTCGAAGGATCGAACTTCCACCCGGCCGGCAGATCGAGAAGGGTCCACCTCTTTTCCGGAGGGAGCTGGTCCGGCGAGCCGGGCGGCCTGGATCCCGGAGCGCCGAAAGTCTCGAGGGCGCGACCGGTCCCATCCCTGAAGAGGGCCGCGCTGCGGAAGACGGGGGAGAGGTCTGTCCTGAGAGTAAGAGTGCTGCTCTCGCCCCAGCTCCCCTTCTCCCCGAAACGGATGAGGATCACGCGGTCGAGTCCGAGAGGCTCGACCGATGCGACCTCCGCGCCGGTCAGGTCACCGAAAAGGGGCCGTGACACCTCTTCGGGCAGCAGCCGGTTTTCGTCGAGAATGATCTCCGATTCCCTCCCGGAGTTCACCAGGTGGAGGAAACGGCGCCCCTCGCCGGAAAAGACGATCGTCATCCCGCCGGCGAACCTCGCGGCCGACTCGACGACCCTTCCCCGCAGCAGGGGATCGAGTTCCAGGGCAAGCGCGTATGCGGTCATTGCGTTCATAGGTGGAATCATAAGTACCGGCGGGGCTTATGTCAAATCGAACCGGTGATGTCGAATCTATGGACATGGGGACTGGATGACTGTAGTATCACGACCGGAGCGGACGCAACCTGGAAGGAGAATTACTGATGGTGACCAGCATGACCGGGTACGGAAAGGGTTCCGCGCAGGTCGGAGACGGAAAGATCGCGGTCGAGATAAGGACGGTCAATCACAGGTTCATAGACTTCTCGATAAGGGTTCCCCGGCCCCTGAACGGATACGAGAAGGAGATAGAGAAGGCCGTCAGGCGCAGGGTCAGGCGCGGCCACGTCTACGTGAACGTCGTCTTCGACAAGGGATTCGAATCGACCTCCTCGGCGGTCAACAGGAACCTCCTGAGGAAGACTTACAGGGAGCTGACCGCCTTCGCGAAAAAGGAAGGAATACCGGGGAACCTCGAGATAGGCACCCTGCTTCTGCTGCCCGACATGTTCAGGCCGGAAATCGATACTATATCTCCCGTGAAGCTCAAGGCCGCCTTGAAGAAGGCCCTCGTCAACGCGGTCGACCGGTGCGCCGCCATGAGGAACAGGGAGGGGAAGACGCTTCAGACAGACATGAAGAAGAGGCTGAGGGACATCTCGAAGACGGCGGCGAAGATTGACAAGAGGACCCCGAAGGCCCTGGAAGATACACTCGCGAGGGCGCGCAAACGGCTGGCTAACCTCGTCGGCAAGAGCGAGATCCTGGACGACAGGTGGGCCATCGAGGCGGCGGTGCTCGCCGAGAAGACCGATTTCGCGGAGGAGCTGGTAAGGCTCAACAGCCACCTCGGTGAGTTCGGCGCGGCGCTCGACAGGGGCGGCGAAATATCGAAGAAATTGACCTTTCTGCTCCAGGAGATCCACCGGGAAGCAACGACGATGGGGAACAAGGCGGCCGACCCCGGGATAATCAGAGACTGCCTTGCGATCAAGGAGCAGGTCGAGAAGATAAGGGAACAGGTCCAGAACCTCGAGTGACGGGACGGGAAGGAATGGCGTCGGGAGAGCCCCTGATAGTAGTCATATCCGGCCCTTCGGGGGCCGGCAAGTCGACCGTCGCCGCGCAGGTGCTCGAAAAGTCGCCCGGATTGGTCAGGTCGGTCTCGGTGACTACCCGCAGGCCCAGGGCCGGCGATGTCGACGGCGAGGACTACCATTTCGTGTCGCCGGAGGAGTTCATCGCCAGGCGCGATACGGGCATGCTCCTCGAGTGGGCGGAGGTCCACGGCAACTTCTACGGTACAGAGGCGGAGCAGATCGACCGGTCGATCGCCGGGGGAAAGAGTGTCCTCCTCGAGATAGACGTTCAGGGAGGCATGAGCATCAAGGCCGCCCGCCCCCGGGCGGTGTTGATATTTCTTCTCCCGCCGTCCGACGGGATCCTCGAGGAGAGGTTGAGGGGCAGGGGTACGGACGAAGAGGATGTGATCCTCAAGCGGCTCGAAAACGCCCGCAAAGAGCTCGGATCGGCAAAAGACTACGATTACCGGGTCGTGAACGACGACCTGGACAGGTGCGTCGGCGAGGTTCTGGGTATCATCGCGGCCGAATCGAAGAAAAACGGCGCGGACGATCCTTCAGCTCCCAGGTGATTAGGTATTGATAAATCGCCGGATTTGTATTAGTTATATGTATTCTAGCAAAATCCGGCCGGAGAGGCATCCGTGAGGGCGCCGATAAGGCGTCCACGGCGGCGTGTCTCTGTTCCGGAGAGGGGATGTGCCGCTGTCAGGCAGAGAGGTTAACGGATGGAGACCAAAGCAATGGAAAAGATCCTGGAACATATAGACAACAGGTACGAAGCCATCAGGGTGATCGCCAAAGAGGCGCGCAGGATAAACGCGCTTATCCGGCTCTCCGGGGAGGAGATCGAGGAAAAACCCACCACTATCGCGATCAAGCGCACGATCGACGGGAAAGTGAAATATAAGTATGAGCAGCAGGAGGAGCAGGAGTAAGGGGGAAGGTGGCCTAGAAGGCAGAAAGATCCTTCTTGCAGTCACCGGAGGAATTTCCGCTTACAAGTCAGCTTTTCTCGTCCGGCTGCTCGTGCGGGCAGGCGCGGTTGTCAGGGTGCTGATGACAGACGCGGCCACCAGGTTCGTGACTCCGCTTACATTCGAAGTCCTCTCCGGGAATCCGGTTCCGATGAACATGTTCGCCTCGCGCTCCGACGCGCCGGTCGAGCATGTCGATCTGGCCGTCTGGGCCGACGCCGTCGTCATCGCGCCGGCCACGGCTGATTTTATCGGGAAGATCGCGGGCGGTCTCGCCGACGACCTGCCTTCGGCGGTCGTATGCGCCGCGCGCTGCCCCGTCTGGCTCGCTCCCGCGATGAACGACGGGATGTGGGACAACCCGGCCGTTCGCCGTAACATCCACATACTGGCCGATGACGGCAGGCGTATCATCGATCCTGGTGAAGGAGACCTCGCCTGCGGCACGAGAGGCGCCGGCCGGATGGCGGAGCCCGAACGTATAGTCTCCGAGCTCGCGTTGTCCTTCGGTACCGGTCCGCTCGAGGGCGTCCGCGTGCTCGTAACCGCAGGACGGACTGAAGAGGGGATAGACCCTGTCAGATATATATCGAACCGCTCCAGCGGGAAGATGGGATTCGCGCTGGCCCGCCGCGCGGCGGAGCTCGGGGCGGTGGTAACCCTTGTCCACGGGCCCGTGGATGTGCCGCAGCCGCCGGTGAGCGCCGTTACGCGGATCGGCAGCTCCGCGGAGATGAAGAAGGCCGTCACGAAGGCCTTCCCGAAGTGCGACGTGCTGATCATGGCGGCTGCCGTCGCAGATTTTACGCCTGCCTCGAAAGCGCGCGGAAAGATTAGAAGGGGCACGGGCGGGATGTCGCTCGATCTCGAGCCGACAGCCGACATCCTGGCCGGGCTGGCCGGCAGGAAGAAGGACGGCCAGGTCGTCGTCGGATTCGCGCTGGAGAGTGGTGACGGAGAAGCCTCCGCACGCAGGAAGGGAGCGGCGAAGGGGTGCGACTACATCGTTCTGAACATGATCGGCGACGGGACGGGTTTTGGCACCGATACGAACAGGATCACGGTATTCAGGGGAAACAGGAAGATCGCCGAGACCGGTCTCGTGACCAAGTCAGAGGCTGCGTCGGCGATACTCGATATACTGGCTGATGACAGACGTGTGAAGAAAGCGGTCGGATGAGCGGGGAACACGATACCCGGCGGGAAGACATCATCAGGCATCTGAGGCGGCGGGGCTCGCTGTCGGGAGGCGTTGTATACATGGCCCCCGGCGCACGGTATGTCGTGGAGAAAGCAGAGGCGCCGGCGCCCTCACCCGCGGAGATCGTTGTCAAAACCTCGCCCGCCGGGCCTTCCAGGGAAGGCTTTACGAGGGATACAAGGCCTTCGTCCCAGGGGGGCCTTTTCTCCGCCGGCGAAAAGGGGCCGGATGTCCTCGATGTCGACCTTGCCGGCCTGGAGAAGATGGTCGCCGGCTGCACAAAGTGCAGGCTTCACGAGACGAGGACCAACACTGTCTTCGGGGGCGGGAGCCCGTCGGCGAGGCTCGTCTTTATCGGAGAGGCGCCCGGCAGGAACGAGGACCTGCAGGGTCTGCCTTTCGTCGGCAGGGCCGGCAAGCTCCTCGACAGGATGATTGCCGCGATCGGCTTCTCCCGGGAGGATGTCTACATAGCGAACATCCTGAAGTGCCGCCCGCCGGGCAACATGGATCCGAAGGAAGACGAAATCGCCGCCTGCGAGAAGTATCTCGCGAGGCAGATCGAGCTGATAGACCCCGTGCTGATATGCGCTCTGGGAAGGGTGGCGGGCCAGAACCTGCTCGGGACGAGGGTGACCCTGCGTGTTCTGAGGGAGGGTATACATCATTACAACGGGATACGCGTCGTGGTGACCTACCATCCCGCGGCCCTGCTGAGGAATCCGAACTGGAAGAAGGGCGCGTGGGAGGACCTGCAGATGCTCAAGGCGCTTCATGACGAATTCACGGGCGCGGGCAGGGAGAGATAGGGTACGATACGGGAAGCGGAGGATGATCGTATGGCTCGGGACATGAATCTCAGGACAGACACGGACCTCATCGAGAAGTTGCCTCCTCAGGCGACCGAGGCGGAAAGGGCAGTCCTCGGCGGGATACTCCTCGAGCCGGAGGCGGCTACGCGCGCAATCGAGGTCGTCCTGCCGGAGGCCTTCTACCATCCGGCGCACGCGAGGATCTACAGGGCGATGGTGGCCCTCTTCGTGAAACACGAGCCGATCGACGTGATGACTCTCTCGGAGGAGCTCCGCAAGTCGGGCGATCTCGAGTCGGCCGGCGGGATCGCCTTTCTCACCGAGCTCGTTGACAGCGTCCCGAGCGCGGCCAACATCGAGCATTATGCGAAGATCGTCCTCGACAAGTACATCCTCCGGCAACTGATCAGCGCTTCGTCCAATATCGCGCGCGAGTGCTACAGGGCGGAGAAGGACGCCGGCTCGATCCTCGACGAGGCCGAGCAGAAGATCTTCCGCGTCTCGGAATCGAGGATCAGCCAGGGATTCGCCCATATCAAGGACATCCTCAAGGAGAGGTTCGAGGAGATACAGCGCGTCCACGAATCGCGCGAGAGCATCACCGGGCTCTCGACCGGGTTCATCGACCTCGACAAGTTCACGGCCGGGTTCCATCCGGGCGACCTGGTGATCATCGCCGGCCGTCCCTCGATGGGAAAGACGAGCTTCGCGCTCAACATCGCCCAGCATGTCGGCCTCGACGAGAAGAAGCCCGTGGCGATTTTCAGCCTCGAGATGTCGAAGGAGCTTCTCGTGCAGAGGCTTCTTTGCTCGGAGGCGCAGGTCGACGCGCAGAAGGTCAGAAGGGGATTCACCTCGGCGAAGGACATCGAGCGGCTCACCAGCGCCGCCGGCCTCCTTTCAGAGTCGCCGATCTTCATAGACGACACGCCCGCGATCACCACGCTCGATATCAGGGCGAGGGCCAGAAGGCTGAAGGTCGAGAGAGACATATCGCTGATAGTCGTCGACTACCTGCAGCTCGCGCGGACAAGCGGGAAGATCGAGAACAGGCAGCAGGAGATCTCGTTGATCTCGAGGACGATGAAGGCGCTTGCCAAGGAGCTTGGTGTGCCGGTCGTCGCCCTGTCCCAGCTCTCGAGGGCGGTGGAGGCCCGCGGCGGGGAAAAGAGGCCGATGCTCTCCGATCTCAGGGAATCGGGCGCGATCGAGCAGGACGCCGACCTCGTCCTCTTTCTCTACCGGCCCGAGTTCTACGACCCGGGCGATCCGGAAAAGGAAGGGAAAGCCGAGCTCATAATCGGCAAACAGAGAAACGGTCCCACAGGCACCGTAGACCTGATGTTCGAGAAACAGTACACGAGGTTCCGCTCGCTCGATACGTCCCACGTCCCCGAGCCGGACGGGGTATTCTGAGTGCGGGCGGGAGCATGGACTGCCTGACCGGAGGCGCCCTTTGAAGATCTTTGCAATGCTCGGAAGGTATTTCCTCGGGTTCATCGGGGAGATCGGCGGCATATTCATCCTGCTGTGGCGCGTGATCCGGCTTGCTCCCAGGATCTTCAGGAATATCGGCAAAACCCTCATCCAGATGGAGAAGATCGGCATTGGCTCGATCCCCCTCGTCCTGGTCACCTCGGTATTCGTCGGGGCGGTCGCGTCGGTGCAGTCGGCGTACCAGTTCCAGGGATACGTCCCGCTGAGATTCCTCGGGGCGTTCGTCGGGAAGTCGGTCACATTGGAAGTCGGCCCGGTGCTCACCGCGCTCGTCGTCGGGGGGCGTGTCAGCGCGGCCATCGCCGCCGAGGTCGGGACGATGAAGGTCACCGAACAGATCGACGCGATGGAGATGATCGCGATCGACCCGGTCGAGTACCTCGTCCTGCCGAGGCTCGCCGCCGCCACGGTGATGCTCCCCGTACTCACAGTGTTCGCCGACTTTCTGGCGATCATCGGCGGGATGATCGTCGCCAAGCTAGTCGTCGGCGTGAGCTTCAACACCTTCGAGAGCGGGCTGACGATGTTTTTCAGGTACCAGGACGTCGTCGGCGGACTTCTCAAGACATTCGTGTTCGGATTCATCATAGCGCTCATGGGGTGCTACAACGGATTCAGGACGAGGGGGGGGGCGGAGGGCGTCGGCATATCGACGATGAAGGCCGTCGTCTCATCGTGCCTTCTGATCCTCGTCGCCAACTACCTGCTCGCCTTCCTGATCTTCAATGTGATATTCGCGCCCGATTGATCGAGGGCGGAACGGAGCGGTTTTGAACGAGAGCTGCGAAGGATCGATAATCAGCATCAGGGACCTCTACAAGCGGTTCGACCGGCAGGAGGTGCTCACCGGTACCGATCTCGATATCGACTCGGGCGAATCGCTCGTGATCCTCGGTCGGAGCGGGTGCGGGAAAAGCGTTCTGCTGAAGCACATCACCGGGCTGATCAGGCCCGACCACGGATCGATCCTGTTTGAGGGCGAGGACATCACGAAGTTCAACAGGCAAAAGCTTTTTGATATGAGAATGCATTTTGGTATGCTTTTCCAGGGTGCAGCCCTGTTCGATTCGATGACCGTGGGCGAGAACGTCGGCCTCCCGCTGGTAAAGCACGGGCACAAATCGGAAGAGGAGACGAGGGAGATAGTGCTGGAGAAGCTCAGGCTGGTCGGCCTGACCGACGTCTACGACAGTTACCCTGCAGCGCTGAGCGGCGGGATGAAGAAGAGAGTGGGCCTGGCAAGGGCCGTGGTCATGGAGCCGCAGGTGGTCCTCTACGACGAGCCGACCACCGGGCTCGACCCGATAATGGCCGACGTCATCAACACGATGATAAGGGATCTCCAGAACGAGCTCGACATCACATCGGTCGTCGTGACGCACGACATCAACAGTGCCTACAGGGTGGGCGACCGTATAACAATGCTTCACGAAGGGAAGATCATTTATTCCGGCACGCCGGAGGAGATAAGGGAAACGGACAACGAGATCGTCAGGCAGTTCATAGAGGGTCGTGCAGAGGGTCCCGTCAGGGTCGTGTAGGCCCCGTGATGCGGGCGAATATCAGGAGAGGCAGATGGAATACAAAGCGCTCGAGCTGAAAGTCGGATTCACGGTCTTCATCGCGATACTCGTCTTCTCGGCAGGGATGATGTGGCTCGAGGGATTCAAGCTGCGCGGCGAACGGTACGAGGTGCACGCGGTGTTCCCGATGGTGGGAGGCGTCAGTTCCGGCGATGCCGTCAACGTGAACGGCGTCGAGAGGGGTGAGGTCACCGGGGTCGTCCTGCGCGAGCGCGACGTGATCGTGACGATGTCGATCGGTATCGAGACGAAGATCCCGGAGGACTCGAAGGTCGTCCTGCAGTCGCAGGGGATCATGGGCGAGAGGATCGTGACGATCATCGTCGGGCGGTCCGAGGTGGTACTGGAGCCGGGCTCGATCATCGAGGGTGTATACGACCCGGGGATGTCGGAAGCGCTGGCGTCGATGGGCAAGGTGATGGAGGACCTTCACTGGCTGACCGCCGACATACGGGAGATCGCCGAGGTCCTCAGAGGAGAGGAGATCGCCAAGACGCTGAAGAATCTCGCCGACGCGAGCGAGCAGATCAGAGTGATGGTCAGGGATCTCTCGCCGGAGCTGAAGACGGGAGTCGCCGCATTCAGCTCATCGGCGATCAGGGCCGACTCGCTGATGGCGCGCAACGAGACGAAGCTCGACGGCATCATCGCAAACCTCGACGGAGCGGCGAAGAAGCTGCCCGATCTCGCTGCCAGCGTCGGCGAGCTGACCGCCGCGCTGAAGGACGTGACGGAGAGGCTCAACAACACCGACAGCACTATGGGCGCCCTGCTGAACGACAAGGAGCTGCTATACAAGCTCGAATCGGCCATCACCGGACTTGACGAGCTTGTTACCGATATAAAGGCAAACCCGAAGAAGTATCTGAAGATCGAGGTGTTTTAATGGATGACGAGAAGATCGTTTGCCTCGTCGCGGCGGCGGGGAGAGGCAAGAGATTCGGACGGGAGACGCCGAAGACGTTTCATCCGGTCGAGGGCCTGACGCTCCTCGTCAGGTCGCTGAAGAGCCTGAGCGCCTGGGACGGAATATCGCGTTTCGTGGTGATGGTCCCCGAGGGATGGGAGCAGCAGGCCGAGGAGGATCTGGCGGAGAACTTCACCGGCATCGAAGCCGCGGTGACGACCGGCGGGGAGACGAGGCAGGAGTCGGTCGCGATAGGCCTCGAAGCGGCGGGCGACGCCGATATCGTCCTCGTGCACGACGCGGCGAGGCCGTTCGTGTCCCCGGCGCTGATAGAGCGCGTGATCGCGGGCGTGCGGGAGACGGGCGCCGCGGTGCCGGCCCTTCATATGACCGACACCCTCGGGAGGCTGAGGGGGGAAGAGCTCGAGGCGATCGTTCCGAGAGACCGCGTCGTCGGCATACAGACCCCGCAGGGATTCAGGACTGAAGTCTTGAGGAAGGCGTTCGAGGCCGCCGAAGGGTCGGAGCAGAAGATGACCGACGAGAGCTCCCTCGTGCTCGCCGCGGGGATGCCCGTCAAGGTCGTCGATGGCGAGAGGTGGAACGTCAAGGTCACCGTAAAGAACGATCTCGAGATAGTGACGAGCTTTCTCTCGGGCACGAAACTCGAGTTTTCCGGTTCGGATGAGGACTGAGTCGGGGTAATGGGAATGAGGATCGGAATAGGATACGACATACACCCGCTGGTCGAGGGCAGGCCGCTCGTGATGGGCGGGGTGCGTCTCCAATATAA
This sequence comes from Candidatus Krumholzibacteriota bacterium, assembly GCA_030609325.1. GTDB lineage: Bacteria > Krumholzibacteriota > Krumholzibacteriia > Krumholzibacteriales > Krumholzibacteriaceae > JAUWCL01. The sequence continues at coordinate 6,812 of JAUWCL010000016.1, read as the reverse complement.
AATGGGCCTTGCCGGCCACTCGGATGCCGATGTGCTCGTCCATGCCCTCTGCGACGCGATTCTCGGTGCGATCGGCGAGGGCGATCTCGGCCGGCATTTCCCCGAGACGGAGGAATACCGGGATATCGACAGCCTCAGGCTCCTCGAGAAGGTGGCGGCGATGGCGGCGGAGAAAGGATACAGGCTGGTCAACGCGGACTGCATCGTCCACGCCGAGCAGCCGGAGATATCTCCCCATTCGGAGGCTATGGCGGAGGCGATGGCCGCGGCGGCGGGAACGGATCCCGGCAGGATCTCGGTGAAGGCGACGCGGGGAGAGGGCCTCGGGCCGGTCGGCGAGAAGCGCGCCATAGCGGCGAGGGCCGTCGTCCTGCTCGAGGAGACGGCCTGATGAAAGGTTTGAAGATTTGCCCGATGTAAGAGTGAGATTCGCTCCCAGCCCGACCGGACGCCTGCACATAGGCGGGGCGAGAACGGCCCTTTTCAACTGGCTCTTCGCCAGGCACGAGGGCGGGAGTTTCATACTGAGGATAGAGGATACGGACCTGGAGAGGTCGAGCAGGGAACTCGAACAGGGCCTGCTCGACGATATCCGATGGCTCGGGCTCGAATGGGACGAGGGACCCGGGAAAGACGGCGGGCACGGTCCCTACCGGCAGTCGGAGCGCATGGAGAGCTACAGGGAATACGCCGATAAACTCGTTGAGGCGGGCAGGGCTTATCCCTGTTTCTGTACCGAGGAGGAGCTTGAGAGGAAGCGCGAGGCGTCGAAGGCGGAGGGCCGCCCTCCGAGGTACGACGGCACATGCAGAAACCTCGGCGAGGAGGAACGGAAGAAAAAGAGAGATGCCGGCCTTCCGGAGAGCGTGAGGTTCCTCGTGCCTGAAAGCGATGAGGCCAGGATCGTGGAGGACATGGCGAGGGGAACGGTCGAGTTCCCTCCCGACATGGTCGGCGACTTCGTGATAATGCGTTCGAACGGGATGCCCACCTACAACTTTGCCGTCGCGGTCGACGACGGCCATATGGAGATCACCCATGTAATAAGGGGGGCGGAGCATCTCTCGAACACTGTCCGCCAGCTCCTCGTCTACAAGGCGCTGGGGATGCCCGTTCCGCGGTTCGCTCACATCCCCCTGATACTGGGAAGCGACCGGGCGAAGCTGAGCAAGAGGCACGGCGCGCCCAACATAGAGGATTACCGGGAACGGGGATATCCGCCGGAGGCGCTCGTCAACTATCTCGCATTCCTCGGCTGGTCGACCAGGGGCGAGAGCGAGATACTGTCGGCCGACGATCTGGTCTCCGAGTTCGATCTGTCGCGCGTATCGGACAGCCCGAGCGTCTTTGACGAGGACAAGCTGAACTGGGTAAGCGCCAACCACGTCCGCGAGGGCGGTTCGGAGCGCTACTTCGAGCAGGCGCTGCCCTTCTTCCCGGCGCGGATGAGGCAGCGGTACGGCCGCGACGAACTGGCGCGGATCTTCGACATAGCGTCGGAGAACCTGCCCTGTTTCGAGAGGCTCGCGGCCGAGGCGGCGTCGTTCATGCCGGGTCCGCCCGAATACGACGACGATGCACTCGAGGCGATGTCCGGCTCGGACGGAATGCTTGCCGCGCTGAAGGACAGGTTTTCGGTCCTTTCCGACTGGAGCGAGGGACCGGTCAGGACGGCTATAAAGGAAACGGGTAAAGAGACGGGAGTAAAGGGCAGGGGGCTCTACATGCCGCTGAGGATCGCGGTCACGGGGATGGCGCACGGCCCGGACCTCTCGTCGATATTGGTCATCAGGGGCATAGAAGACGTCGCCGGTTCGATCACCGCCGCCATTGAGAATATTTCGAGGCTGGGGAGATGATGAGCAGAAGGGAAAAGATGAATATCGCGGTCCTGATGGGAGGGCTGTCAGAGGAGAGAGAGGTATCCCTCGTAAGCGGGCAGGGCGTTCTCGAGGCGCTCCGAAGGCGCGGGCACAGGGTCTGCCCCGTCGATCCGGCGCTCCCGGCTGCGGATCAGGCCGATTCCTGCCTCGCGGTGATAGGGGACACGCCGCCCGAGGCGATTCCCGCCCTTCCGGCCGACAGTGTCTTCGAGTGGCTCAAGCTCCCGAGGATCCTCGAGGCGGAGCTTGTCTTTATCGGGCTCCACGGCGGAGCCGGAGAGGACGGCACCGTACAGGCGCTGCTCGAGACGGCGGGCAAGGCTTACACCGGCACCGGGGTGCTCGGCAGCGCGCTCGCGATGAATAAAGACAGGGCCAAGGCCCTTTTCAGCGAGGCGGGCGTACAGACCGCCCCGCACCTGCTTACGATGGGCGGTGGCGACGTGGAGCTTCACCGTATCATGGAGACGATCGAGGCGGGGATCGGATTCCCCGTCGTGATAAAGCCGAACAACCAGGGCTCGAGCGTCGGATTCTCCTTCGTCGAGAAGCCCGAAGATCTTGTCGCTGCGCTCGACGAATCGGTGCAGTACGGCAGCGAGCTGCTCGTCGAGAGATACATACCGGGCAGGGAGGTAACCGCCGCCGTTCTCGAGGGCGAGGCCCTGCCGCTCGTCGAGATCATCCCGGAAGGCGGTTTTTACGATTATACGAGGAAATATACGAAGGGAACGAGCGGGTACGAGGTCCCCGCGAGGGTGGACAGACCGATCGAGGAGCGGATAAAGCGCGAGGCGCTCCTTGCCTGGAACGCGCTTGAATGCAGGGATTATGCGAGGGTCGATTTCCGGCTGAGCGAGGAAGGCGAGCCCTTCTGTCTCGAGGTCAACACACTGCCGGGGATGACCGAGCTCAGCCTCGTTCCGATGGCGGCGGCCGAGGCCGGCCTGCCGTTCGGCGAGCTTGTAGAGAGGATATGCATGATGGCCCGCGAGAGGGGCAGATAGCGAGGGGAGATATGGACCGTATAGAAAATCTTATGAAGGAGTTCACCGAGGCGGCGGGAGTCTCCGGCGCCGAGGGCGAGGTCTTCGCCCTGATGAAGAAGCATCTCGGGAAGATCGCCGAGGTCGGCGGCGACCGTCTCGGATCGTTCATAGGGAAGCTCTCGAAGGGGAACGATTCTCCCAGGATAATGCTGACCGCCCACATGGACGAGATCGGGCTGATGGTCTCGCATTTCTCGGGGAATTTCGTGAGATTCAATACGCTCGGGGGCTGGTGGCCGCCGAGGCTGGTCGGCCTGCCGGTGAGGATCATCACGAGAAAGGGCGGCATCCCCGGTGTCGTCGCCACGAAATCCCCGTTCCTCATCGAGAAGGAAGAGAGAAACAAGCCGGTCAAGCCGAAGGACATGTTCATCGACGTCGGCCTGACCGGGAAGAAGAAGCCGGAAAGCCTCGGCATCAGGCCGGGTGACCCGGTCGTCCCGGTATTCCCCTTTACCGCGATGCCGGGCGGAAAGACGTACATGGCCAAGGCGTGGGACGATCGTCTCGGCTGCGTTGCCATTGTCGAGGTCATGCAGAAGCTCTCGAAGATGAGCCTGCCCAACAGCGTCTACGCGGTGGGTACTGTACAGGAGGAGGTCGGGATCAGGGGCGCCGTGACGAGCGGCCATGCCGTCTCGCCCGATGTCTGCTTCACCGTAGACGTCAACATCGCCCGGGACCTCCCCGGCTCTCCGGAGGAAGAATCCGAGAAGCTCGGCGCGGGAGTCTCGATATGCGTCTATGACGCGACGCTCATTCCAAACACGAAGCTCAGGGATCTCGCCGCCGACATCGCCGACAGGAAGAAGATCCCGTATCACTTCAGCGCCATACCCTTCGGCGGCACCGACGGGGGACGGATCCATCTGAACGAATCGGGGGTCCCGACGCTCGTAATCGGGATTCCGACACGCTATATACACAGTGCTGCCGGGATCGTGCACAGGAAGGATTTCGACAGCGCCGTAAAACTGCTTGTCGAGGTAACGAGGGTCCTGAACGCGAAGACCGTCACCGGTCTATATTGAGCGGGAGGCGGGAGGAAGGAATACGTTGATGTCACTGCAGGTTTACAACAGGTACAAGGGCAGAAAAGAGGAGTTCCAGCCGGTCCGTGAGGGAAAGGTCGGGATCTATTTCTGCGGTATGACCGTCCAGGACAAGCCGCACATGGGGCACATGCTTGCTTTCGTCGCCGGTGACTTGATCAGGCGCTACCTCAAGTTCAGGGGGTACGACGTCAAGTACGTGCAGAACTTCACCGACGTCGACGACAAGATCATATCGAAGGCGAACGACGAGGGCGTCGATTTCACGGTAGTAGCCCAGAGAAACATCGACGAGTATTTCAGGTTCGCAGGCGAACTGAACATCCTGCCGGCTGACATCTATCCAAGGGCCACGGAGCATATCGACGACATCATAGCGCTCATCTCGAAGCTCGAAGAGAACGGGTACGCCTACAAGGGCGGCAGCGACGTCTACTACCGGGTGAGGAAATTTTCCTCGTACGGGAAGCTCTCGGGCAGGGTGATAGACGACCTGCAGTCCGGCACGAGGACCGAGGTCGGCGAGGAGAAGGATGACCCCCTCGACTTCACCCTCTGGAAGGGCGCCAAGGAGGGGGAGCCGGCGTGGGACTCCCCGTGGGGCCCCGGACGTCCCGGGTGGCACATCGAGTGCTCGGTGATGTCTATGAAGTACCTCGGCGAAACCCTCGACATGCACGGCGGAGGGATGGACCTCGTCTTCCCTCACCACGAGAACGAGATCGCGCAGAGCGAGGCGGCGACGGGAAAAGAGTACGTCAAATACTGGATGCACAACGGCCTGCTCAACCTCAGCGGCGAGAAGATGTCGAAGTCGACGGGACATTTCTTCCTTATCGAGGACATACGGAAGGAATTTTCCGGCGAGGTGGTGAGGTTCTACTTCCTCTCGACCCATTTCAGGAGCAACAGCGAGTTCGGGCGCGAGAGGCTTGCGGAGGCAGCCGCCGGATTCGAGCGCATCCGCGAGTTCTGCGTCAGGCTCGACGAGGCGCGCGGCGCCGACGCGGATGAAGAAGGACGAGACGAAAAGATCGACGGCCTCGCCCGGCAGGTACGAGAGGATTTCCTCGCCTCGATGGACGACGATTTCAACAGCGCCGAGGCGATAGGCCACATCTTCCGCCTGATCCGCGAGGCAAACACGATCACCGGCGGAGATCCGGCAAGGCTGGCGAAATCGCCCGCGTCGCTCGACACCCTGCTCGGCGACCTCGAGACGTACGATTCGATACTCGGGCTGTTCGCCGGCGGTCTTCCGAAGACCGGAGGCGACGTCCCCGAAGATATCATGCAGATCGTCCGGGAGAGGGAAGAGGCGAGGGAGTCGAAGGACTGGGCCAGGGCGGACGAGCTGCGCGGCAGTGTTCTCGAGGCCGGATTCACTATAGAGGACAGGCCGGGAGGGCCGAGGGTCAGTCGCGCAAAGAGCTGACGGGCAGGAGGTCGCCCTTCGGCATCAGCATGACCCAGAGCAGGATGGGCAGGAAGAAGTTGATCGTAAGGTTGAGGAACTCCGTCCCGGTCCACAACTGCTCGCTGCGGGTGAACGCGCTGAGGAACATGAAAAAGACGGTGATAATGTTGGCCGCCGTCAGGATGAGCACTCCGATCAGCGCGGGCCTGAACTTCTCCTTCCAGGCGACTCCCGTTACAGCGATCACAAGCGAGATGTAGACGACCGGGTTGAGAGAGATATCCTCTGAGACATTCAGGACCCGATCCACGTTGAGCGTGTTCCCCGTCAGGGCTACAAGAGGTTTCGCCCCCCACGCCACTATCAGCGTATAGAACTTCCCGATGAACATCCACGCGGCATAGAGGACGAGCGAAACTACGACAAACCGGACAAAGAAGACCAGCATCCTCTTCATGTCGGGTTTTCTTTCTTTCGCTTCAATCATATCTGCCTATCCCGCCTCGCGAGGCTTGACTATCTTCGCCATCCAGAATATCACGAGCAGGAGCATGAAGATGACGAAGCTCACCTGCCAGAGATACCCGTGGAAGAAATCGAACAGTTCTCTCCTGTGATAAAGCACGAGCGAGACGACCACCATCCGCACGAGGTTGAGGAAGTGGATGGAAGGTATGCCGATCAGCAGCCCGGTGATCTTCTCCCTTATCCGCGCGGGGTATGCCCCGATGATCGAATAGAAGATGATCGTCGTGTAGAGCCCCGTGCACTCCGCGATTACTATGAGCCGCTCGCCGCCATGGTCTGTGTGAAATGTGAACGTGGAGTCGACCCTGGTGAACAGATATCCGAGCCTGTCGAGGCACCAGTCGAGCTCCCCGGCCACGAGAAGCTGCATTCCAGTGACTGTTCCGGGGTATCTCCTGGTCAATAAATAGGAAAAAAGCCAGAGGGCAAAGAAGAGAATCAGGAATACGGTAAAATCCCTGCGGAAGGATCGTGAACTCCCTCGCGACTCTCCTATTTGACCTTCTGGCTTCTTTCCGTGGCCCAACCGTTACTCTTTCAATACCTCACGATATCATCGGCAATTCGGTTCTCAGGCCTTGCTTACGGCGTGCCTCTTCATGATGACCGCGGCGGCGAGGATCATGGCAAGGACCAGGATCGTCACGACCGGAGCGGTGAAGAGAGGTACGGGTATAGGCTCGACCACATGGATCGCCTGTACGCACGTATCGTAGACGGTGCCGGCCTGATCCCAGACGATGATCGTCAGGGTGTCCCAGGTGCAGACAAGGGCCGTACCGGCATCGACGATGCCGTAGACATCTGAGCATTCTCCGCCAATTACGCCTGCAGCCGTTCCGGACTGGTTCAGCGCGGGGCCGACGTTTCCGAGGCTGGTGAT
>JAUWCL010000033.1 GCA_030609325.1 Candidatus Krumholzibacteriota bacterium | reverse complement strand
GGGCGGGGATTCCTGAGACAGTGATTATGAAGATCACTGGACACAGGACTCGTTCCGTATTCGACCGCTATAATATCACGAGTGAGAACGACCTGAAAGCAGCATCAAGGCAGCAGGCTGAATACCTAGCGAACAGGTAAGGTACTGTAGTCAAATTGTAGTCATTGGAATGAAAAGATGCCTAATATTACCGAAAGTCACAGTAAGTTGGAAACGGCGAAAAGTCAATACAGACAAGGGAAAACGGTGATATATATAGTCTTGTGAGAACCATCTTTTAGGTTTGAAAATCCGTGTGTCGGGGGTTCAATTCCCTCCCTTCCCACCACCGATTGTTAATAAGAAAGAGGCCGGACAGGGCATCCGGCCTCTTTCTCTGCTTGCCGCTGGAAGATATCAGCGGGCTCGGGAAGAAACTCTATCTGTTGTACATATCAAGCCTGTATCTCCGTGGCCCTCGATCCAGATGGCTGCCTGGCCGGGCGCCGTGGCAATCAAGCGACGGCATTCTAGCATATTACGGCGATATCTTCAACTGAATTCCAGAACGATTCCGGATCTGCGCAGTAAGGTGGTCCGCGGCCTCGATAAGGGGATGAAATACTGTTGACAGTAAATTAACAACGGGCTTATCTTTGATAGTCGCTCGGGACGGAAGGGGCAATGTGGACGCGAAGACCATGGCCGCGATTGTTGCGGCTGTTCAAGCCTATATGGAGCAAGAGGATACAGGGCCGGTCCAGTACAAGGGGCAGGTCCTGAGCCCATGGAAGATGGGGGCGCGCAAGGAGCAGCTCGGAAGGCGCTCGCTCGCCGCCAGGGTAAATCCGCTCAGGACCCGTCTCAACCGGTTCTCCCTGCGATGAACGAGGCTGCCTGAAAGAAAGGTTCACTGAACTATATGCCTGCCAGCGAGAAGATACTGAAAGGTTCCGGTCCCGTAAAGATCACTGATACCACATTCCGCGACGGACATCAGTCCATCCTTGCCACGAGGTTCCGTACGGAGGACATGCTCCCGATCGCCGAGAAGATGGACGCGGCGGGCTTCCATTCGATGGAGGTGTGGGGAGGGGCAACTTTCGACGTCGCTACACGCTTCCTAAACGAGGATCCCTGGGAGCGCCTCGTCGAGCTGAAGAAGAGGATAAAGAAGACCCCGTTCCAGATGCTGCTCCGCGGCCAGAACCTCGTCGGTTATCGGAATTATGCGGACGATGTCGTCGAGGTGTTCGTCCACGAGGCGGCCGAGGCGGGCATCGATATATTCAGGGTATTCGACGCGCTGAACGATGAACGGAATTTCGAGGCGTCGTTCGAGGCGATAAAGAAGTCGGGCAAGGAGATTCAGGCGACTCTTTCCTACTCGCTCACCGAGGGAAGGCTCGGAGGAGAGGTCTTCGACCTGAAATATTACATAGACAAGGCGAAGATATTCAGGGACATGGGAGCCACCTCGATCTGCATCAAGGACATGGCCGGTCTGATGAATCCTTACGATGCCTACGACCTGGTCGGCTCGCTGAAGGCCGAGGTCGGCATTCCCGTTCAGCTTCACTGCCACTATACGAGCGGTATGGCGTCGATGGCCTATCTCAAGGCTGTCGAGGCCGGGGTAGATGTGCTCGACTGCGCGCTCGCCCCGTTCGGGCTGAGGTCCTCGGAGCCGGCGGTTGAGCCGATCGTCGCCGCGCTGAAGGGAACCGCAAGGGACACGGGCCTCGATCTCGACCTGCTCTTCGAACTTGGCGGTTTCGTAGAGAAGGTTGCTCCGAAGTACAGGCGATTCCTCAACACGACGAGGATGGCCGTGATCGACACCGGTGTTCTCGAGCACCAGATCCCCGGCGGGATGCTCACCAATCTGGTCAGCCAGCTCAAGGAGGCCGATGCTCTCGACAGGATCGACGAGGTCTACAAGGAGCTGCCCAGGACCCGCAAGGAGCTTGGGTATCCTCCGCTGGTAACGCCGACAAGCCAGATTGTCGGGATCCAGGCGGTGCAGAATGTACTGTTCGGGCGCTATAAGATGATCAGCGCCCAGGTCAAGGACTACGCTTACGGGCTCTACGGCATTCCTCCGGGGCCGATGGATCCGAAGATACGGAAGCTCACCCTCAAGGGTTATCCCCGCGGCGAGAAGCCGATAACATGCCGCGCCGCCGACATACTCGAGCCTGAGATGGAGAAGGCGCGCGAAGGCGTGAAGGGTCTGGCGAAAGACGAACGCGACGTCCTGATATATGCTCTCTACCCGACGACCGGTATGCGGTTCCTCAGGTGGAAGTACGGGCTCGAGGAGCCGCCCGACGACGTAAAGCCTGTAACTCTCGAGGACGTGGAGAAGGAGGAGGAGCTCGTCGAGAAGCTTCGCAGCGGAAGCGTTTCCGTGACCGCCGGCCGCGGCGAGAGGCAGGAGAGGGGCTCTGCGCTGAGGACCTTCAATGTCTTCGTCGGTGATGAGTACTACAATATCGAGGTGGAGGAGGTCGGTGGGAAGACGCGGGCACGCGCTGCCGGGAACACCGCTCCTATCGTCATTAAAGACGGCGGCCGCAGGAAGAAGAAGGAAAAGAAGAAGCAGGCCGAGCAGGGCAACGCCTGTGCTGACGCCGGGGACGGATCGGAGTTCACGCTCACCGCTCCGATGCCCGGCATGGTCATAAGCTACGAGGTAAAGGAAGGTGACAGCGTCAGTCAGGGCGACGTCCTCGTCATCCTTGAGGCGATGAAGATGCAGAACAGCCTCACCTCCAGCGTCACAGGAACGATTAAGTCGATAAAGGTCTCCCCCGGAACGTCTGTCGAGAAGAACCAGGTGCTTCTGACCATCTCCAGCTGACGGGACAGTCGAAAAGGAGTCCGAGCCATAGCATCCTCAGGATCAACGCACCGTCTGACATCTCATCCCATACTGCCTATCAGGGAACGAAAGGATATATCCTTCTCGTTCAACGGGCAGGAGATGAAGGCCCTCGAGGGTGAGGTCATTACCTCGGCCCTGTACGCCAACGGGATCAGGGTCTTTGGTCATCACCCTCGCGACGGCGCGCCACAGGGAATATTCTGCGTAAATGGACAATGCAGTCAGTGCATGGTCCTCGTCGAAGGCGTTCCCGTGAAGGGATGCATGATCGAGGTCCGTGAGGGGATGAAGGTCGCCAGCTGCGAGGGCGTGCCCGAGCTGCCCGGCCGCGACGACCTGCCTGCGTTCTCCAGTATAGATACGATATCGACGGAGGTCCTTGTTATCGGAGGCGGCCCCGCAGGGATAAACGCTGCCATCGAACTGGGGACCCTTGGTATAGAGACGCTGCTCGTCGACGACAAGAGTGAGCTCGGCGGAAAGCTCACCCTCCAGACACACCCGTTCTTCGGCTCGAGGGAGGACTGCTACGCGGGGATTCGCGGCATAGATATCGCGCACATCCTGACGACCGAGCTCTCGAAACTCGACTCGGTGAAGGTAAAGACAGGTACGACCGTGGTCGGCGCCTTCTACGACGGCAAGGTCGGGATGTACAGCGGCGATGGGTATTTTCTCGTAGAGCCGCGAGTCGTGCTCGTTGCCTGCGGAGCGAGGGAGAAAGGGCTTGCGTTTCCCGGATGCGACCTGCCCGGGGTATACGGGGCAGGCGCCTTCCAGACGCTGCTCAACCGGGATATGATCATTCCCACCGAACGACTTTTCATCGTCGGAGGAGGGAATGTCGGCCTGATCACAGGCTATCACGCCATCCAGGCGGGGATAAAGGTCATTGGTCTCGTCGAGGCCCTGCCGAGATGCGGGGGCTACAAGGTACACGCCGACAAGCTGACACGCCTCGGAGTTCCGATATACACATCCCACACGGTCATATCAGCCGAAGGAGAAGGAAATCTCGAACGAATCACGACGGCCGCTGTCGACGAATCCTTCAACCCGATCGAAGGCACCGCCAGGACCTACGATGTCGATACGCTCCTCGTGGCGGTCGGTCTCTCCCCGATAGACGAATTATATTACAAGCTAACCGAGTTCGGTCTCGAGTGCTGGACCTGCGGCGACTCCGCCGAAATCGCCGAGGCGTCGGCCGCGATATTCGGCGGCAAGATCACGGGAAGAAAAATAGCCCGGGCACTCGGCCGGGACGTCGAGATACCCGACGACTGGGAGTCGAAGCAGGAGGTGCTCCGCAGCAAGCCAGGCGCCGTCGCCGACTGGAAACCTCTCGCGGGAGAGGGAAAGGCCTTTCCCGTCATCAGGTGCGTCGAGGAGATCCCCTGCAATCCGTGCGTAGATTCGTGCTCGATATGCTCGATCGTGATCCCCGGCGATCCGATCATGGGTCTGCCCGAGTTCACCGGCGAGTGCACGGGATGCCTCAAGTGCGTGGTTGCATGTCCCGCACTGGCGATCACACTGGTGCGCCCGAATGCCGGGGAAAGGGACGGCACCTCGATCGTCGTCGTCCCGTACGAGCTCGATCCCGGTGGGCTCGAGGAAGACATGGAGGTCCGTACCGTCGACTTCGAAGGGAATCCGGTCGGCACCGGGACGGTCGTAAAGATGCGCAAGGCACCGGGAGACGACAAGAGGCTGCTCGTCTCGATAGAGGTTCCGTCAGAACAAGCGATCGAAGTCGCGGCCCTTCTCGAGCTGGAAGCCGAGGAGGGTGAGATGGGCGGAGACATCGCCGACTCAATATCCGACGACACGATTATCTGCAGGTGCGAGAGGATCACTGCCGGCGAGATACGCGGCGAGATCAGGGCCGGCGTACTCGACATGAACATCCTTAAGGCCACCGTAAGGTCGGGGATGGGCGCCTGCGGAGGCAAGACCTGCACCGAACTGATACTCCGCCTCTACCGCGAGGAAGGCATTGATCTCGACGACGTAACTCTTCCCACGGAGAGACCTTTTGTTGCGGAGGTGCCGCTCTCGGCGTTCGCGGGCATAAAGGGGGGTGACGGGAAGTGAGCCTGGCGAAGTACGATGCCATAGTAATCGGCGCCGGAAGCGTAGGCTGCCCGATCGCCTATTTCCTCACCCTCGAGGGCATGAAGGTCCTCGTCCTCGACGGCGAGCATTCCGCCGGCCAGGGCCAGAACAAGGCGGCGATCGGCGGAGTGAGGGCGACCCACTCAGATCCTGCCAAGATCGCGATCTGCCTCGAGAGCCTCGAGATATTCTCCACGTGGAAAGAGAAGCACGGGACGGACATCGGATGGATAAACGGCGGGTACTGTTTCCCAGTCTACCGCGAGATAGACGAGGAGAAGCTCAGGGCGCTCCTTCCCGTTCAGAAGAGCTTTGGTCTCAACATCGACTGGGTAGGCCCCGAGAGGATCATACAGCTCGTCCCGGGCATCAATCCCGTCGGGCTGCGCGGCGGCACTTACTCGCCACACGACGGTCAGGTCTCACCGCTGAAGGCGGCAGCCGCCTTCTGGAAGGAGAGCAGGGACAGGGGCGCCGAGTTCCGATTCGGCGAGCCTGTCACAGGGCTCCTGCGCAGCGGCGGCAGGGTCGAGGGAGTCGAGACGAACAGGGGAAAGTATTACGCCGATGTTGTAGTCAACGCTGCCGGCAGCCATGCCGGTGAGGTAGGCCGGATGGCCGGGATAGAGATCCCAGTCGTTTCCGACAGCCACGAGGGAGGCATCTCCGCGCCGATGGAGAGGTTCTTCGATCCGCTGATCGTCGACATCAGGCCCGGGCCCGAGGGCAGGTCGGCGAACTTCTACTTCGGCCAGAACGACCGTGGCCATGTGATCTTCTGCTATACACCGATAATGCCGATTGTTGGTAACAACAGGGCGGTCACATCAGAGTTCATGCCTGTGATCTCCCGCAGGCTAATCGAGCTTATACCTCGCCTCCGCAACATGCTGATCAGGCGGGTATGGAGGGGGCTATACCCGATGACGCCCGATGGGATTATAATCCTCGACAGGGTGAGAGAGATGGAAGGACTCTATCTCGCCGTGGGGATGTGCGGACAGGGATTCATGCTCGGGCCCGGAGTGGGACTGAACATGGCGAAGCTCATCGTCTACGGCAAACCCGACATCGATTCCGACGTGTTCTCCACGATAGGCTTCTACCGGGACTTCCACGCAAAGAGAGCCGAAGCGCTCAAATAACCAAGCGAAAAGCGGGGCCGGCATGGCGGGATAAAAAAGACTTGAAAAGCCTATATGGAATAATATATTCAGTTTACTCATAGGGGCTGGTGTAGCTCAGCTGGTAGAGCAACGCACTCGTAATGCGTAGGTCGTCGGTTCAACTCCGTCCACCAGCTCCATTTTTCTTTTCCCACATCCACGTCTTTCCTGGAGGGTTCAGGATGAAGAGACTTATCCCCGTGCTCCTGGTTCTCGTGCTGCTTGCCCCGGTGCTTGCCCGCGCCGCGGAGGAGGTCGAGAGGCGGGAGGATGGCAATCTTGTCATCGAGGGCATCCCCGAGATCCCGCAGAGGGTGATCGACCGTATGTTCCAGTACCAGAACACGAGAGGCGCAGGCGTCAGGGGTTGGAGCACCGACGGTTCCGGCATCTACATCGGGACGAGGTTCGGCGAGACCTCGCAGATACATTTCGTGAAGAAGCCAGGCGGCGCCCGCACTCAGATCACGTTCTTCAACGAGCCGGTGGGAGGCGCGGCAGTCTGTCCCGATCATCTCAAGAACGGGTTCCTCTTCGGCAAGGATGTCGGGGGAGGGGAGTTCTACCAGATATTCTGGTTCAGTGTACCTACGGCGAAGTACACGATGCTCACCGACGGCAAATCGCGAAACGGCGGCTTCAGCTGGTCGAACAGGGGCGACAGTTTCGTCTATTACACGACGAAACGCAACGGCCGCGACTGGGACCTCTACGTATCTACTATCGAGAAGCCCGAGGAGGCGAAGCCCGTTCTCGAGGAGGGTGGTGTCTGGTTCCCCATGGACTGGTCCCCCGACGACTCGAAGCTCCTCGTGGGCCGCTACATATCGGCCAACGAGTCTTACGGCTATGTTCTCGACATGGCCACCGGCGAGTTGGAGCAGATGAATCCCTCCGAGAAGAAGATCGCTTACGGCGGCTCGATATGGTCGGCCGACAGCAGGGGAGTGTTTTTCTCGTCCGACGAGGATACGGAGTTCCAGCACCTCAGGTACTACGACCTCGAGAAGAAGAAGCAGAAGATCCTCACGGAGAAGATAGAGTGGGACGTCCAGGGGATGTCGATCAGCCACGACCGCGGCACACTCGCTTTTACCACGAACGAGGACGGCATTACGAAGCTCTACCTGATGGACACGAAGAGAATGAAGTACGAGCCGGTCGAGGGCTTTCCCGTAGGGAGCATCGGCGGGCTGGCGTTCAGCCCCGACGATACGAAGGTGGCGCTGACAATCAGCACCCCCAGTTCGACGGGTGACGTCTACGTCCTCGACCTCGCCGACAGGTCTATCGAGCGCTGGACGTACAGCGAGATCGGCGGGCTCGACAGCGAGTCGTTCACCGGGCCGAAGCTCTTCCACTACGAGACCTTCGACAAGGTCGACGGAAAGCAGCGCGAGATCCCCGCGTTCATATTCAAGCCTACGAATAGTGAGGGACCGTCCCCGGTATTGATAAACATCCACGGCGGTCCTGAAGCCCAGTACACTCCGTATTTCTCTGCGGGTATGCAGTACATGATCAACGATCTCGGCATCGCCGTGATTGCTCCCAACGTCCGCGGTTCCTCCGGCTATGGCAAGAGTTACCTCAAGCTCGACAACTGGGAAAAGAGGGAGGACTCGGTCGGGGACATCGGCGCGCTGCTAGACTGGATAGAGGAGCAGCCCGACCTCGACAAGTCACGCATATGCGTATACGGCGGATCGTACGGCGGCTACATGGTCTACGCCTCTATGATCCACTACAACGACAGGCTCAGGTGCGGGATCGATGTGGTCGGCATCAGCAACTTCGTGACCTTCCTCGAGAACACGAAGGAGTACCGCCGTGATCTCAGAAGGGTCGAGTACGGCGACGAGCGTGATCCGGAGATGCGCGCGCATCTCGAGAAGATCTCGCCGACGACGAACGCGCACAAGATCACAAAGCCGATGTTCATCATCCAGGGTTACAACGACCCGAGGGTCCCCGCCAGCGAGGCGGAGCAGATGCTCGCCGCGATAAGGGAGAACGGGGGCGAGGCGTGGTACCTGCTCGCGATGGACGAGGGTCATGGATTCAGGAAGAAGAGCAACCGCGATTACATGATGCAATCGATGATGCTTTTTCTCGAGAAACATCTGCTCGAGTAGGGTCTCGAGAGGTGTTGGCGGATAACGTGAACTACGGGGCCGGCCCGGCGGGGCAGGCCCCGTAAATTATTTCGAGAAAAAGCGTTTATCGTCTTAAAAAGGACTTGATACTGATTGAACTATCTCTTATATTGTAAACCGCTTTGCGGAAATGTGGCCGCAGCAATAATGTAAATTATTGTATTGCAATGTGATAGCCGGTACCGGAGAGGTTGCAGATGGCCGGGGAACAGTCGGCTTCAAAGAAGCCGGCGGTCATCACGGTGAACACCGTATGGTGTAAGGGCTGCGAGATCTGCGTAGCGTTCTGTCCCAAGGACTGCCTTGAGATGGAAGGCGGCAAGTGCAAGGTAGCCAGGCCTGATGACTGCATTAAGTGCATGCTCTGCGAGCTGCGCTGCCCGGATTTCGCGATCACGGTAGAATGAGGACCCCTTTTGCGGGGGGCCTCGTTTTTTTATGCCGGCGAACCGAGCGGAGCGGCCGTAGCTCCGCATATGCCAGGGGGAGAGGTGTCTTGAGCAATGACCGTCCCGGCAAGGTCAGGATGATGCAGGGTAACCAGGCCTGCGCAGAGGGAGCGATAGCCGCCGGCTGCCGTTTCTTCGCCGGTTATCCCATCACGCCCTCGTCGGAGATAGCAGAAAATCTTTCTGTGATGCTTCCGCGCCTCGGCGGAAAATTCATACAGATGGAAGATGAGATGGCCGCTATGGGCGCCATAATCGGCGCCGCCCTCACCGGGCAGAAATCTATGACGGCTACTTCCGGTCCCGGATTCAGCCTCAAGCAGGAAAACATAGGCTATGCCGGCATGGCCGAGGTGCCTTGTGTCATCGTCAACGTGATGCGCGGCGGACCCAGCACCGGCATGCCGACCCTGCCGGCGCAGATGGACGTGCAGCAGGCCAGGTGGGGGGCGCACGGCGACCGCGGAGTGATCGCCCTGACGGCCAAGTCGGCGCAGGAGACATACGAGCAGACAATACGCGCCTTCAACCTCGCAGAGAAATTCATGACCCCGGTGATTCTGCTTATCGACGAGATCACCGGGCATACGACCGAGAAGGTCATCATCCCCGACGCATCAGATATAGAGATCGTGCACAGGAAAAAGCCCGACGAGGATCCTGAGAACTACCTTCCGTATAGGCTCACAGACGAGTGCGTACCCATCCTGGCGCCGTTCGGTACGGGGTACAGGTATAACGTCACGGGTCTATGCCACAACGAGACGGGCTTCCCCACGAACGACTCGCACGATATCCAGTGCCTGATCGAGAGGCTGACCAGGAAGATAGAGATGTACGAGGACGACATCATAAGGAACAACGAACTGATGCTCGAGGACGCCGAGATCGGCGTCTTCGCGTACGGTTCGGTCGCCAGGACGGCGCAGGCGGTGGTCCGCATGTGCAGGGAAGAAGGGATAAAAGTGGGACTCCTCGAGCCGAAGGTCCTCTGGCCCTTCCCGGCGAAGGCCGTTTTCGCCATGGCGCAGAAGGTCAGGGCGATCGTCGTTCCCGAGCTCAACCTCGGGCAGATGGCCAGGGAGGTATCCCTCGCCTCGGAGTGCAGGGTCCCGGTCCACAAGCTCGGAAGGGTGGACGGGAGACCGATACCGCCGCAGCAGCTCGTGGAGAAGATCAGGGAGGTGGTCTAGATGTTCGATTACCTCCAGTATGTCAGGCAGGAGAATTTCCCCCACATCTGGTGCTCGGGATGCGGCGACGGCATAGTCCTCAAGGCGCTTATCCGCTCGATGGACAAACTCGGTCTCTCCCAGGATGAGACGGTGATGGTATCGGGCATCGGCTGCTCGAGCCGTACACCCGGATACGTCGATATAAACACGCTTCACACGACACATGGACGCGCCCTGGCGTTCGCCACGGGAGTGAAGATCGCGAATCCCGATCTCAATGTGATCGTGGTGACCGGCGACGGCGATGCGACGGCGATAGGCGGAAACCACTTCATCCACGCCGCGAGGCGCAATATCGACCTCACAGTACTCCTCTACAACAACTACATCTACGGGATGACCGGCGGGCAGTGCTCGCCGACGACCCCGAGGGGAGCCTACGCTTCGACGGCGCAGCACGGCAACCTCGAGCCTCCGTTCAACATCAGTGGTCTGGCTATCGCGGCCGGGGCCTCCTTCGTCGCCAGGGGCGACGTCTACAACGTCAAGAAGCTCGAGACCCTGATCGGGAAGGCACTGCAGAAGAAGGGATTCTCGCTCGTTGAGGTCGTCTCTCCCTGCCCGACCGCGTTCGGCCGGAGAAACAGGATGGCCAGACCGGTGAAGATGATGGAGCAGCTCCGCGACACGGTCGTCTCGGTCGAGAAGTGGGAGAAAATGACCGACGAGGAGCGCAAGGGCAAGTTCAGGACGGGTATCCTCAAGGATATAGAGAAACCGGAATTCACCGCCGAGTACGCAAAACTCATCGAGAAGATGAGGCCGGAGGAATGATGGACAGATACGACGTCAGGCTCAGCGGTTCGGGAGGACAGGGACTGATACTCGCGGGGAAGATCCTTGCCGAGGCGGCAGCGATATACGACGGGCGGAACGCCGTCCAGACGCAGAGCTACGGCCCTGAGGCGAGGGGAGGGGCGAGCAAGGCCGAGGTAGTCATAAAGGACGGGGAGATCGATTATCCCAAGGCGATGGATCTCGACCTGCTCCTGTCGCTCACCCAGGAATCGTGCACGAAGTACAGCGGCGACCTCAAGGAAGACGGCATCATGATCGTCGACAGCGAGATTGTCAAGTATCCTCCGGAGGGGAGCTTCAAGCTCTACGCGGCGCCGATCACGAGCATTGCCGCTAATAAGATAGGCAAGATAGTGGTGACCAATATCGTCGCACTCGGTATTCTCTCGAAGATAGCGGGAGTGGTCACCGAGGAATCGATGAGAAAGGCGATCCTCGCGCGCGTCCCGAAAGGGACTGAGGAAATCAACATGAAGGCCTTCGACGAGGGGTGGAAGACGGGGGAAGAATTGCTCGCGGAGTAGGGGGCCAAACCGGTCGTCGGTGCGGGAGGAGACGGTCCGCGCCGGGTGCAGGGCGAACATAAACGTCAGGGTCAAGCGTGCCGTGCGCGAATTCTAAAACACGGGGTAACCCCGGGGAGGTCGGTCCGATGTCAGAGAAGATGACCAAGGAAGAGTTGCTTGCGAAGTCCAGGCAGCCCGGTATCGACGCGATGAAGCTGCATCCCTTCTACAAGGGCAAGTTCAGCGTCATGCCGAAGTGCTGCATCAGGAATATCGACGATTTCGCGATATGGTATACCCCCGGCGTGGCCAAGCCGTGTCTCGACATCGCCGAGAATCCCGAGACGGTCTTCGAGCATACGAACAAGGCGAACATGATCGCTGTAATCTCGGACGGAACCCGCGTGCTCGGCCTGGGTGACATCGGTCCCGAGGCGGCCATGCCCGTGATGGAGGGCAAGGCACTCCTGTTCAAGTATCTCGGCGGCGTCGACGCAGTTCCGATCTGCCTCGATACGAAGGACCCCGAAAAGTTCATCGAGATGGTCAAGCTGCTGCAGCCATCGTTCGGCGGCTTCAACCTCGAGGACATCTCGCAGCCGAAATGCTTCCGTGTTCTCGATACGCTGAGGAAAGAGTGCCACATCCCCGTTTGGCACGATGACCAGCAGGGCACAGCTGCCGTGACCCTAGCCGGCCTGATCAATGCCGTCAAGATCGTCGGCAAGAAGCTCGACGAGGTCAAGATCGCCATGCTCGGCGCCGGAGCGGCGAACATCTGCATATCGCGGATGATCATCCTTGCGGGAGTCGATCCGAAGAACATCGTCATGATCGACAGCAAAGGCATCCTCCACGAGAGCCGCGAGGCCGACCTGAAGGAATTGTACAAGGAAAAGTGGGAGATGACCCAGATTACGAACGGCGAGGGCCTTTCCGGTGGGCCCGAAGTAGCCATCAAGGGAGCGGACGTACTGATCGCCCTCTCGAAGCAGGGTCCCGATACGGTCAAGAAGGAATGGATCGCGTCGATGGCCGACGACTCGATCGTATTCGTCTGCGCAAACCCGATCCCCGAGATATATCCCTGGGAAGCAAAGGAGGCCGGAGCGAGGATCGTTGCCACCGGCAGGAGCGATTTCCCCAACCAGGTCAACAACTCGCTCGGATTCCCCGGCATCTTCCGCGGCACCCTCGACGTGATGGCGAAGACGATCACCGACGAGATGTGCGTTGCCGCCGCAGCCGCGCTTGCAAAGACTGCCGAGGACAAAGGGATGCACGAGGACTATCTCGTGCCGACCATGGACGAGTGGGATGTCTTCCCGCGCGAGGCCGCCGCTGTCGGGCGCAAGGCTATCGAGCAGGGTATCGCGAGGCTCGACCTCTCGTACGACGAGTTGTACAAGATGGCCGAGGAGAAGATCAAGGCCGCCAGGGGCGCCTTCGATTCGCTCCAGGACAACGGTTTCATCAAGCTGCCCGAGTAGTGAGACGGGTATCTGGAAAAGCCTTGAATGACACAGGCGAATAAATGAAATGGAGGCTGTCCGGCCGCAAAGCCAGGTGGCCTCTATCGTTAGAAGGAGGAGAGAATGTACAAGATCGCGTGGCTGCCCGGCGATGGTGTTGGAAACGAGGTCATGAAAGCGGCCAAGATCGTTCTCGATGCGCTGAAGCTCGACGCCGAATACATCCCCGGTGACATCGGCTGGGAGTTCTGGAAGAGCGAGGGGAATCCCCTTCCCGACAGGACTATTGAGCTCTGCAAGGGCACGGACTGCGCCCTCTTCGGCGCGATCACCTCGAAGCCGCGCGACGAAGCGGCCGATGAGCTCGCACCGGAGCTTCGCGACAAAGGATTTTCATACTCTAGTCCGATCGTGGCGCTGAGGCAGCGATTCGACCTCCACACGAACCTCAGGCCGTGCAAGGCCTTCCCCGGCAACCCGCTGAACTTCAAGGAGGGGATAGACCTCGTCGTATTCAGGGAGAATACAGAGGGCCTCTACGCAGGCGTCGAGTTCAACCCGGTCGAGGATGACATGAAGGCGTTCATAGACAGCAAGCACAAGAAATTTCATAGGTTCGTCGACGTGCCCGGCGAGGAACTCGCAATCAGCATGAGGATATTCACGAAGAAGGGCTGCGAGAGGATCGTCCACGCCGCCTTTGAGTACGCGAAGAAGACCGGCAGGCCGTCGGTGACAGTCGTCGAGAAGCCGAACGTAATAAGGGAGACGAGCGGCATGATGATCCGCGTCGCACGGGAGGTTGCGAAGGACTTCCCAGGCATCGAACTGTGGGAGACGAACATCGACGCGATGTGTATGTGGCTCGTGAAGAACCCCGGGGACTACAGCGTGCTGGTCGCTTCGAACATGTTCGGCGATATAATCTCCGACCTCGCCGCCCAGCTCGTCGGCGGTCTCGGATTCGCCTCCTCGGCAAACATCGGCGATAACTACGCCCTCTTTGAGCCGACTCACGGAAGCGCGCCGAAGTACTACGGACAGTACAAGGTCAATCCGATGGCGATGCTCCTGACCACGCGCCTCATGCTTGAGTGGCTCGGCGAGACGGACATGGCCGCAAAGCTCGATAAGGGCGTATCGAAGACTGTCGCGGACGAGAAGGTTCGCACATACGACATGGGCGGCTCGAACACCACGCTCGAGATCGCGGAGGAAGTCGTAAGAAACATGTAAGGCTCAGGGAATGGGGGCCGGTCCGCCTGGCGGGCCGGCCAGTATTCCATCTCCGGGGGTATCAGATGGCAGGCAAGACTATTATCGAGAAGATCCTTTCCGCGCACGCGGGAAAAGACGTTTCGGCCGGGGACGTCGTCTGGATCGGGATCGACGTCAGGACGGCCAGGGACTTCGGCGGCGCGAGCGTCGTAAAGAACCTCAGGGAGAACTACGAGAGCCCGTGGATCGACGACCCCGAAAAGACCTGTTTCACTTTCGACTGCAACGTCCCGGCCAACACGACCGGATACGCCGAAAACCAGCAGATATGCAGGGATTTCGCGCACGAGACGGGAGTGCGGGTCTACGACGTGAGAGCCGGAATAGGTTCGCACATCGCGATGGAACGCGGTCTCGGGAAGCCGGGCGAGATATTCGTCGGCACCGACAGCCATCTCAACATCATGGGAGCGGTCGGATGCTTCGGCCAGGGGATGGGCGACCGCGACATCGCTTATATATGGGCTGCGGGACGCAATTGGTTCGAGGTCCCCTCATCGATGAGGGTCGTCCTCGAGGGCTCGATCGAGTTCCCCGTGACGGCAAAGGACATCGCCCTCGCCGTGATCAGCTGTCTCGGTTCGGCCGGCGCTCTCGGCAAGG
Organism: Candidatus Krumholzibacteriota bacterium; assembly: GCA_030609325.1. Classification (GTDB taxonomy): domain Bacteria; phylum Krumholzibacteriota; class Krumholzibacteriia; order Krumholzibacteriales; family Krumholzibacteriaceae; genus JAUWCL01. The sequence continues at coordinate 10,384 of JAUWCL010000033.1, read as the reverse complement.
TGATCGAGTTCTCCGGTCCGGGTACAGATTCGCTGAGTCTCTCGGGAAGGATCACTGTCGCCAGCATGGCTACCGAGATGGGCGCGATTGCTGCTTTCCTGCCGGTGAACGATGCGGTCACCTCGTACATCGAGAGGCGCTCGGGCGGAGGGAAGGTCGAGCCGGTCACTGCAGACGCCGACGCCTCATACGACGATACGATAACAATCGATATCTCGGATCTCGAGCCGCTGGCCGCCTGTCCCGCGAGCCCGTCGAACGTGAAGAAAATCAGCGAGGTCGCCGGCACGAGGATCGACACGGCGATCATCGCCTCGTGTACGAACGGCCGGTTTGAGGACATGGTCCACGCCGCCTCTATTCTCAAAGGAAAGAGGATCAAGGACGGCACGAGCCTCAAGGTCGTTCCCGCCACCGAGGAGGTCTACGAGAGAATGCTCGAAGAGGGTATCCTGAAGATCTTCATCGACGCCGGCGGCCTGGTCACCAACCCGGGATGCGGCGGATGCGCCTCGGGACAGCTCGGCATGGTCGGCAAGGGAGAGGTGCAGCTGAGCACCTCGAACAGGAACTTCGCCGGCAAGCAGGGTAAGGGCGATACATACCTCGTCAGCCCCGCCGTTGCCGCGGTCTCGATCATCGCTGGCGAGATAGTATCGCCGGTCGGACTCGACATCGAGCTGATCGACTTCGTCCCCGACGAGGAGTTCACAGGGGAGCCCGCACTCGAGACGATCTCGTGGATAGACGAGGGAGCGAAAAAGGCCGGCCGGCCCGTGCCGAGATCCCGCACAGGACAGGTCGCCGAGTGCCCGAAGATGATAAAGGGAAGGGCGCGGATCATAACCGAGCCGGACGGACGCCTTATGGACGACATCGATACCGACATGATCTTCCATAACAAGTATCTCGCGATCACCGAGATCGATAAGATGGGAAAGCACACATTCGAGACCCTCGCCGGTTACGAGGATTTCGCGGCGAGCGTCGAGCCGGGAGACATCATCGTCGCTGGCGGTAACTTCGGCTGCGGTTCGTCGAGACAGGCGGCGGTCGATTGCTTTATTCCCCTCGGTGTGTCGCTTGTGATCACCGCGTCTACGGGCGCGATATACAAGCGCAACATCATAAACTCGGGATTCCCCTTCCTAGAGGTAACCGCCCTTCATGAGGCGGGCATGGAGGAGGGTATGGAGATCGAGGTTGATTTCGAGAAGGGAACGATAATTCTGCCCGGAGGGAAGGTGATCGAGACCGACAGACCTGCCTCGGTACAGCTCGACATCTGCAGGGCTGGAGGACTCTTCGCCTATACGGGAGAGGAGGATTGATATGGGCGCTAACATGATCGAGAAGATCCTCGCAAGGGCGTCGGGCAATGTCGACGTCAAGGTCGGCGACATCGTCTTCGCCAGGCCCCACAGGATACTTTCCCATGACAACTCGGCGGCGATCCTGAAGATCTTCGAGGACCTGGGAGGGAAGAATGTCTGGGACCCCGACCGGTTATTCATAGCACTGGACCACGCAGTGCCGCCGCCCGATTCGAAGAAAGCGAACAACCACAAAATAATCCGCGAGTTCGTCAAGAAGAACGGCATCAACAACTTCTTTGACTGCGGATGCGGCATCTGCCACCAGGTTCTCCCCGAGGAGGGTCTCGTGGAGCCGGGAACGGTGATTTTCGGTTCCGACTCGCATACGACTACGCACGGCGCACTCGGCGCCGCCGGCATCCCGATCGGCAGGACGGAGACGGCGAGTGTCTGGGCGCTTGGTGAGACGTGGCTGAAGGTGCCGCCGACGATCAAGATCGTACTCAGCGGCAAGCTCCGCGAGGGGGTAGTCGCGAAGGACATAATCCTCTACACCATCGGCCAGATCACGGCCGACGGCGCCACGTACAAGGCCGTGGAATTCCACGGACCGGTCGTGGAGGAAATGCGCATCGGCGGGAGGCTGACTCTCTGTAACATGGCGGCCGAGATGGGCGCCAAGGCGGGGATGGTGCCGTTCGACGATGTGACTGCGGGGTTCCTCGAGGGACGAGTCTCGGGAGAGTTCGAGATCGCCAATCCCGACGATGACGCCGACTACGAGAGCATCCTCGAGATAGATTGCTCGATGGTCGGTCCCCAGGTGGCAAGGCCCCACAAGGTCGACAACGTTGTCGCCGCGGCCGACCTCGAGGAGACGAGGATAGATGTCGTGCTCCTGGGTACCTGCACCAACGGGCGCCTCGAAGACCTTCACCAGGCCGCGGAGATACTGAAGGGAAAGAAGGTTGCCGACGGAGTGAGGCTTCTCGTCTACCCCGCGTCGCGCTCCATTCTGGATGAGGCGAACCGCGATGGGACCTCCTCGATCCTGCTCGGGGCGGGGGCACAGGTCGCCGTGCCTGCATGTGGCCCGTGTCTCGGCGCCTACGGCGGAGTGCTCGCCCCCGGCGAGAACTGCGTCTCGACGGCAAACAGGAACTTCAAGGGGCGGATGGGATGCAAGGAAGACACCGGAATATATCTCGCCAGTCCCGCCACCGTCGCCGCGTCGGCGATCGAGGGCATGATAGTTTCCCCGTACGCCTGACGGGAGGGAGGATACCGAGATGGAGATAAAGGGAAGAGTCTGGATCCTCGATGACGACGATATAAATACCGACGTCATCTATCCTGGCAAGTACACATACGAGCTCTTCTCAAATGAGGAGATGGCCAGCCACGCGCTGGAGGATTTCGACCCCGAATTTGCCTCTAAAGTACGTGAAGGTGACGTTATAATCGCCGGTAAAAACTTCGGTTGCGGCTCATCGCGCGAGCAGGCGGTGACCTGCCTGAAATACTCGGGAGTCGGCGCGATAGTGGCTGCCTCATATGCGAGGATATACTACCGCAACGCGATCAACCAGGCGCTCTACGCGATCGAGTGCCCCGAGGCGTCCGAATACGTCAGGGCGAACAGGGAGAAGCTCTCGGGGAGCGAGATAACACTCGATCCCGGGAAGGGCACGATGACGCTCGGCATGCAGGAGTTCACCTTCTCGCAGATGTCCGGGAAGGCGAAGGAGATCTTCGAAGCGGGCGGACTCGTCGAATACACGAAGAAGAAGCTCGGTTGAGAATACGTAGGGGAGGAATGATCGGGGCCGGCCGGAAGATCATTCCGGTCGGCCTTTAACGTCGGAGGCGCACCTGAAACCGACGGATATATCTACCCACGTGTACTTGCATGCATTTCGCGTGTAGACGTTGCAGCACATCCTGCCCGAGTGCCAGCCGCCGCCCCTTATCGCTGCGACGTATCCCTTCTCCGGTCCGGTCGGATTCTTGTACGGGCTGGACTTGTAATAGTCGGGGTGGAAGTAGTCGTTCACCCATTCGACGACGTTACCCGACATGTCGTAGAGGCCGAAGCCGTTCGGCGGATAGCATCCGACCGGGACAGTACCGATGAAGTTCGGGCCGACGCGGTAGTTAGCGTCGGTCGGCAGCAGTTCCTCTCCGTTGGGGAATAGAGTCCCGATCAGCCCGCCCCTCGCTGCGAGCTCCCATTCGGCTTCGGTGGGGATCCTTTTATTGTCGGCCCATTTCGCGAAAAGCCTTGCCCGGAAGAGGCTAACCCCGACCACGGGATAGTCGGGATAATCCGGGCCGCAGTGATACTTGTCCATCCCCCAGAACTCGGGCCAGTTGCCGCCGGTCTCCTCGCAGAACTGCCGGTACTGCTCGTTGGTGACCTCGTACCTGTCTATGTAGAACGAATCGACGAAGACCCTGTGCGCCGGGTCGTACAACCCGTCTTCCTTGCCGCCCATGACGAATTCGGCGGCGGGAATCATCACCATGTCTTTCAGGAACGAATTGCCGCCTTTGTCTATCGGGGGAGGTGGGACGGGGCAGGCGAGCGCTGTGTCGAGGGGCGCGTCGTAGCCGGTGGTATGGTCCTTCCAGGTCTCCCTGACGTGGATGTCGAGGGGCAGCCACGGCGAACCGGTCAGTCTCGGTACAGGTTTGTGGAACTCCGTCGAGTACGAGACCCTGACCCCCGAGTTGGGAAGCCTGAGCGTCTCGGAGGCCGCCGTAAGGTTCGGTGCTCCGCGAGGCAGCTCACCGGCAAGCGTAACGCCGTTCTCCTCGCCCAGCCTCGCCGCGATCTCGATTCCGGCGCAGCACGTAGCGCGGTCGACGAGAACGACGATGTCCCTTCCCGGCTGACTGCTCTTCCATCCGAGGGATCCGTCAACAAAAGCCTCGATGAGTTCGCCGTTCCTGCTGGTGTTTCCGCGGAGATCTGCTATCAATCTCGAAACGCCCGTGCCCTGCAGCTCTGCTAGGCTCTCCGCGATTATGGTTCCCGTACCGGATGTCCCCTCATCGGGCCCGAAATACCTTATCACCGCCGCCGGCCTGTTGCCCTCGGCGATGTCGAGCACGACGGCCTGGGTTTCTCCGACAGGACGGACCTCGCCCTTGCGGGGGATGCGGGCCCTCGTCCAGCCGGATGTATCGAGAGAGTCGGGATGGATGGTGGCGAGGCAAAGCTCGGTCTCGCCGCCGTCGTTGCCGGTGAACACGGCGTCGGCCGTGAAACTGTCGCCCGCGAATCCGAGGACGGCGAGAACCTCTCCGTACGAGATGTAACGGGGGACCGAAACGAGCCACTCCGCGTAATTGTCACGGGATACGAGGGGGCGGACCGCGGTGACTGCTTCGGCTATCGGCCTTCCGCCGATCGAGGTCAGTTTCGTCCCGGCCGCCGTTTCGTAGCCCGGAGCGGCGGCGATCACCCTCAGCTCACTGCCGAAGTATCTCAGTTCGACGGGCAGGCGCCTGAACCGGCCGTCAAGCCAAGTACGATCTATCCCCGTATGTCCGTCGCCGATCATGGCGAGAAGGCGGCTAAGTTCGACCAGTATCCTCTCGTTCTTCCAGTCGCCGAGACTGTCGACGAGAACGGTCCTGGCATTTTCCAGCTCTTCTTTCGTGGCATTTCGGTACAGGTCGGGATGGTTGCGCGGAAGGTGCGAGAACAGGTCGGTGATATCGGACTGCCAGAGCCCGGGCACCATGTGTTGCCGGCCGTCCCTGTCTCCACAGCACCCGGCGGCGAGCATCAGAGTGCAGGCAACGGTAAATGCAATAATGACGGCTGTTATGACGCCGCCGGCTCTTGAGATCCTCATTGCAGCCCCTCCAGGAAAATGAATATCGTATCGAGAGTCCCGATAAATATTTAACCCGGCAGATCCGGTTACGGTTCCGTCAATATCCGTATTTCTCGGGCGGGCGTCTCTCGGGCACATACTCGTGCGGGATCGTTCCGTCGAGCCATTCATTCGAGACGTAGAGGTTGCAGTAGCAGCTTCCGTGCTCGGCCACGTCCGGTTCGCGGTAGTCGCACGGGCAGCAGATGTCGCGGTCTTTCTCGCGATCCCCGCTGGCGAGCCTGCAGGGGCAGTTCATGTAGCCGTATCGTTCCCTGTTGGTCAGAAGCCCCTCGAGGATCCCCATAGTGCAGGCCATGTCGCTGTTGAAGTAATATCCCTTCTTTTCCTGCAGCGGCTTCAGCCTCTCGTAGAGTTTTTCAGCTTCTGTCATTACAGTCCCAGCGTCTCCCTGATCTCTTGCTCCTTGAATCCAACGATGACGGTGTCGCCGATCAGGATAATCGGGTAGGAGAACCTTGGATTGATCTTCATTACCTGTTCTATAACGTTGCTGCGTTCGTCCCCGGTGAGGAGGTCGACGTCGGTGAACTCGAATTCGATTCCCTGGTCGGTGAAGAATTCCTTGGTTCTCCTGCAGTGGTTGCAGGTGCTCAGCGTAAACATCCTTACGGTTACGTTGCTCAACCCCGTTCTCCTTCGTCAGATTTGTGTTTGGGCGCCGGTTGGACGAAAGTCCTCCAGGGACCGTATAGCGCTCATCGTCGGCTCTCCGGCGGGCCGGGCAAAATAATTCTCGCACAGGGGAGGGGGAGTTGTAAAGTGATTGCAAATTTTTCTCGACTTTCATGTATAAATCGTTATTGTAGTGTGTGCATATCGGTTTCACCCTGCGCCCGTCGGCGCATCAAGGGGCCGATTTTTGCCAATTACAAAAATAACTTTTACGCAGAAGGACCCTTTACGGGATACGGGATGGGGGTGTTTCGATGAGCAAGAAGATGGTGACCATCGACGGAAACGAAGCGACGACCTATTCGGCTCACAAGCTGAACGAGGTCTGCGCGATCTACCCGATCACTCCGTCGTCAGCGATGGGCGAGTTCGCCGACAAGTGGTCAGCCGACGGCAGGACGAACATCTGGGGCACTATCCCCAGCGTCACGGAGATGCAGAGCGAGGGAGGCGCCGCCGCGGCGGTTCACGGCGCTCTTCAGAGGGGCGCGCTGACGACGACCTTCACCGCGTCGCAGGGACTGCTCCTGATGATCCCGAGCATGTACAAGATCGCCGGCGAGCTCACGCCGACCGTCTTCCACGTTTCTGCCAGGGCGCTCGCCACCCACGCGCTTTCGATCTTCGGCGATCACAGCGATGTGATGGCGGTCCGCCAGACAGGCTTCGCCCTGCTCTCTTCGAACTCGGTGCAGGAGGCGATGGACATGGCGACGATCGCCCAGATGGCCACCCTCGAATCGAGAGTCCCGTTTGTCCACTTCTTCGAGGGCTTCAGGATCTCGCACGAGGTCAACAAGGTCGAGCTGATCGAGGACGACCAGTTCAGGCAGCTGATCGACGAGGACCTCGTCAGGGCGCATCGCGAGAGGGCGATGAACCCCAACAAGCCGATCCTCCGCGGCACCGCCCAGAACCCCGATACCTTCTTCCAGGCGCGTGAGACTATCAACCCGTTCTACGACGCGTGTGCCGGCATCGTCATCAAGGCGATGAAGAAGTTCGAGAAGGTTGTTGGCCGCAAGTACGAGATATTCCAGTATTACGGCGCGCCCGATGCCGGGAAGGTCATCATTATAATGGGCTCCGGATCCGAGACCGTGCAAGAGACGGTCGACTATCTGCTCGCCAAGGGCGAGAAGGTCGGCGTCCTCAAGGTGAGGCTCTACAGACCGTTCGATGTGGTTCACTTTATAAACGCTCTTCCCGCGAGCGTCAGGTTGATCAGCGTCCTCGACAGGACGAAGGAGCCCGGCTCGATCGGTGAACCCCTCTACCAGGATGTTGTCACCGCCTTCGCGGAGAGGGCCGACATGACAAACTCCCGTTTCGGCGGGGTCCCGGCCGTTACAGGCGGAAGGTACGGTCTTTCCTCGAAAGAGTTCACACCCGGTATGGTCATGGAGGTCTTTGACAACATGGTCGCCGCCGAGCCGAAAAACCACTTCACGGTCGGCATAAATGACGATGTCACACGCACAAGCATCGACTACGACAAGGAATTCATCATAAAGCATCCGAATCAGACCAGGGCGGTCTTCTTCGGGCTCGGCTCCGACGGGACTGTCGGCGCGAACAAGAACTCGATCAAGATCATTGGCGAGGGCACAGACAACTACGCCCAGGGCTACTTTGTGTACGACTCGAAGAAGGCAGGCTCGGTGACAGTGTCGCACCTGAGATTCGGCGAGGACGAGATCCACTCGCCCTATATCATCGCGAAGGCAGACTTCGTCGCCTGTCACCAGTTCCCTTTCATGGAGAGGATCGATATCCTGAAGTACGCGACCGACGGAGGGACCTTCCTGCTGAGCAGCCCCTACGCGGCTGAAGAGACGTGGGACAAGCTTCCCAACGAGGTCCAGAGAGAGATCATCAAGAAGAAGCTGAAGTTCTACGTAATCGACGCATACACGATCGCCCGCGACCTCGGTCTCGGAGCGAGGATCAACACGATCATGCAGACGGGATTCTTCATCCTCAGCGGCATCCTGCCGAAGGACGAGGCGATAAAGGCTATCAAGGACTCGATCAAGAAGACGTACGGTGGACGCGGCAAGAAGGTCGTAAACATGAACGTGTCGGCCGTCGATCAGACTGAGGCAAAACTGAAGAAGATCGAGGTACCCGCCGAGGCGACGAGCGAGCTGCACATGCTCCCGCCGGTCCCCGAGGACGCCCCCGAGTACGTGCGTGAAGTCATCGGAAAGCAGATCGCCAAGGAAGGCGACGACATCCCCGTCAGTGCGTTCCTTCCCGACGGTTCGTTCCCGACCGGGACGACGAAGTGGGAGAAGCGCAACGTCTCTCTCGAGATCCCCGTATGGGAACCCGATGTCTGCATCCAGTGCGGCAAGTGCGTCCTCGTATGCCCGCACGCCGTAATCAGGTCGAAGATCTACGATCCCGCGCAGTTCAAAGATGTCCCGGAGACCTTCAAGTCCACCGACGCGATCGCCAAGGAGTTCAAGGGAAAGAAGTTCGCGATACAGATCGCTCCCGAGGACTGCACCGGCTGCACCCTCTGCTTCCAGGTCTGCCCTGCCAGGAACAAGGAGGAGGAGGGAAAGAAGGCGCTCAACATGCACCCGCAGCCGCCTCTGAGGGAGTCCGAGAAGGAAAACTGGGAGTTCTTCCTCGACATCCCGTACATCGACCGCAGCGAGATCAAGCCGAACGCCACACGCACCATCCAGTTCCTCGAACCGCTGTTCGAGTTTTCCGGCGCCTGCGCCGGGTGCGGCGAGACTCCTTATATCAAGCTTCTCAGCCAACTTTATGGTGACCGTACGATGATCGGAAACGCCACCGGCTGTTCCTCGATCTACGGCGGTAACCTTCCGGCGACACCGTACACGATGAACAAGGACGGCCGCGGCATCACGTGGAACAATTCGCTCTTCGAGGACGCAGCCGAGTTCGCTTGCGGAATGAGGCTGGGCCTCGACAAGCAGGTAGAGTACGCGAGGGAACTGGTGGGCAGGTTGTCCGGCCAGATCGGCGACAAGCTGGTCAAGGGTATCCTCGAGGCCGACATGAGTGACGAGAAGGGGATCCGCGAGCAGCGCAAGCGCGTCGATGCGCTGCGTGAGAAGCTCTCCGGAATCGATTCGGCGGATGCGAAGAATCTCGCAGGCCTCGCCGACGTTCTCGTGAAGAAGAGCGTCTGGGCCCTCGGAGGCGACGGCTGGGCCTATGACATCGGCTTCGGAGGCCTCGATCACTCGCTGGCGCTCGGGCGCAACCTCAACGTGCTCGTGCTGGATACAGAGACATACTCGAACACCGGCGGCCAGATGTCGAAGGCGACGCCGATGGGCGCGATCGCGAAGTTCGCGGCCGCCGGCAAAAAGACGCCGAAGAAGGACCTCGCGATGATGCTGATGTCGTACGGATACGTCTACGTAGCGAGGATAGCGTTGGGCGCCAACGAGAGCCAGACGATTAAGGCATTCCTCGAGGCCGAGGCGTACGACGGGCCTTCGATCATCATCGCCTACTCGCATTGCATCGGGCATGGGATCGACATGACTCGCGGACTCGAACAGCAGGCGCTGGCCGTCAAGTCGGGATACTGGCCGCTGGTCAGGTACAATCCAGAGCTGCGCAAGGAAGGCAAGAACCCGCTGCAGCTCGATTCGAGGGCCCCGAGCATCCCGCTCAAGGAGTATATCTACAACGAGAACCGCTATCGCGCCGTCAGTGTGAGGGACCCGGAGATGGCCGCGAAGCTACTCGTCAATGCGCAGGCCGACGTGAATCGCCGCTGGAAACTATACGAGTACTGGGCTGCGATGCCCGGGTCGGGTATCGATTCGGAATAGTATCCGGATCGGCGGATAATAGATGAAGGAAGGGCCGCGAGTAATCGCGGCCCTTCCTCTTTAATATCGAGTCAGTGGTTCCGGTATCGGCATCTTAATTGTCTTTTGAGTATGCCCGGCATCGTGGAGCCTGCAGCTCCCGCTGGAACGAATGATCCTGAAAATATCTTCCAGAAATAGAGATTTTTCGAAGATTTTCGAAGATTTCCCTTGACGCGATTTTCAGCCCCTATCCGCGAAAGTCCGTGACCCGCCCTGATTTGCGCGCTGTGCGAGCCTCAAGGCCCATTCCTGCGTGCTTGTCGAAAATTCCGGCTTCAACCTTGCCTCGGCCCGAGTTCTCGCCGTATGCGCGATCTGTGAGCCTGCCGAAAACCCGTGCTATAATACTCCCTGAGGGGGGCAGATAAGACTTCTAACCGGAGGTAGTGACGATGACGACGATGAAGAAGCCCTGCGACCAGTCTTGTGTATCCGGCATCAGGACCCTTGCTGGCATCTCCGACAACGAGCTTATAGGCAGGATCAGAAGGCTCTCTCTGAGAGAGAGAAAGACGGTGCTCTCGATACTCTCCTGCCTGATCGAGATAGACAGGCGAAGGCTCTACCTGCCCCGCGGGTACAGCTCTCTCTTTGAGTTCTGCGTAAAACACCTGGGATACTC
>JAUWCL010000007.1 GCA_030609325.1 Candidatus Krumholzibacteriota bacterium | reverse complement strand
CAACATAGTCGTATAACAACAATGGAAACAGAAAATTATTGATGAAGGGAATTACAGGGATCAGGTGGTTAACATAATATATATTATGCGCCATTCCTGAAATGGAAAAATACAGGGCCCGGCTTGTCACCGGGCCCCTCTTTATTTTTACTGCCGTCTGGAGGCTAGTCCTTGTACATCTCCTTGATTCCGCCCCATGTCGTCTCCTCTGTCCCCAAATCGCAGGAGCCGTCAGGCGACGTGAACCATCCGCCGAGAACGCCGACTATCGTCCTTTCCGGATCATTGCACATGGCGACTATAGGCGCGAAAGGCGGATACGTAAGATTGTCGGACTGCAGAACCCTGATCTGCACAGGTACAGGCATGGCAGACGTCAGCAGGACGGTTATCGTGCCTATTGATGTGTAATCGCTGCCGATACCGGCGCACGCATCGTACGCGCAGGCGATCCCCGTGTTGATATCACCCATGGGCAGCATCCCCGGGCTGGGTTCAAAACTCTGAATGACCATCACGCCCTCGGGCACTTCCACCTTGAACTCTGCGGCGAAGATGCCGTCCGGTCCGGAATCGCTCTTGAAGTACACGATCTCGATGCTAAATGGGTTAAACGGAATAAAGTCAGTGTCGCAGTCGGTCGCGGTCACATCGGTGTACAGGCCGATCGATCCCTGGTGAGCGAACGCTCCCGTCGAGAGAGCTATTATGAGCAGCGCAGCCATTGACAGTCTCTTCATCTTGCCTTCCTCCTTCTTCCCTCATGCCCTGTTTCGTCAGTTCGTTCGCTTCCAATCAGGCGCAGAATAACCGCAGATTTTTCGGAGTGTCAAGAAATATTATTTTTCCTCGACATGCAGCCCCGGGACCTTCTCCCTGTAGTCACCGAGCAGAGGCAGGTGCCAGTATTCTCCGAACAGGGCCTTGACGAACCCCACTACCGACAGTGTCAGCGCGCCGAGCCCTGCTGCAAGCCGGAACAACCCGATGACGAGCATCCCGACAAGTCTGAGTTTTCCTATCGTCGCCTCCAGTATCAGTATCGCCACGAGGACGACGCACTCGCCGAGCAGCAGCAGGAATCCCTGTCTCGCATGGTACTTGATGAAGGGATCGTCCTTCGACCTCCACAGAGAGAAAAAACAGAAGAAGGTGAGATAGCTCATCGCGGCTATCCACCTCGATCTCTCCGTGGGAGAAGTCGTCAGCTCCTCCCCTTCGGGTGGGCTTTTTGACAGTTCATTATCCATGAGATCAACCACGCAGGATCTCGATCTCTATCTCTATGTCTCGCTTCTCGATTCCGGATGACAGCTCGTGGAGTCTCTCCAGGATCTCTATCGCCTTTTCCCTCCTGTCGCTCATCTTGAGAGCGTCGGCCGCCTTTCTCAGATAGGCCGTCTCAACGAACGAGTTCGTCTTCATATCGCCGGCCAGTCGTAGGTACGCTTCGGAAGCCTTCTCGTAATTGCGCTCGTTTTCCCAGGAGGTGGCAAGCCCCTCCAGAGCGGCGTCATGGAAGAACGGGTGTTTTCCGGATCTCCGGAGATAACTGTCGAAGAGCTCGATGGCGTGAGTGTTCCTGCCGTCCTCGAGCGCGCATTTCCCGGCGAGGTAAGCAGAGTAGGCTCCCTCCTCGCTTCCCCTGAATCTCTCGTCGATGATCTTGAACATCTCCTCGGCGGTCTTGATGTCACCGCTTCGGAAAGACGCGAGAGCTTCGGCGAATTGCGTGGAAGCCGATTCCCGGATCTTCTCCCTTGAATTCGACATCCACAGGACTCCGGCGATGATCACGATGACAGCGATCAGCCCGATGAAAAACGCGTTCTGGTGCGCGTAGATGAACTCCCTGGCACGCAGAACGACCGTAACGAAATTGTCCTCTTTTATCTCGTGTTTCGATAGTCTTTTATATGACAAGTCCGGATACCTCCTTTAGTTGTAATAAACATCGGATCGTCCTCGATTTCAAGGAAAAACGCAACCCCGGGTGGGCATGGGAATCTTTGAAAAGCTTGACAGACGATTCCTCTCCTGCGAAACTGGGTCCGGGCAGTCCGGATCCGGGAGGGAAATGTGATCAGGTTCATCAGACTGGGGCTGATCGCCGGTGCTATTCTGATCACCGTTCTCGACATCGCGGGGATATCGAGGCTGCCGAATGCTCCCTACACCGGAATACGCCATAACAACCTCGTATTCTTCGAGTTCGAGAAGGAAAGCCCCAACAGGGCACTACCGCTGGAGCGGGGCGACGAGATCGTGGCGGTCGACGGCGTCGATGTAAGGAACATCAACCATTTCCGCTCTCTCACCAGATTGTCCCCGCATGGCGAGCCGCAGGTCTATACCGTGGCCCGGGGATATTCGGTCCTGGAAGTGACAGTTCAGAGTATTCCGCAGCCGGCCGTGAGGATATACAGACGTATCGCGTACAGCCTGACGGCCTTCACCTTCATATTCCTCGGGCTCGTCGTGATTCTCAGAAGACCGGACCAGCTGGGCTATCTTTTCACAGCAAACTACCTGGCGATAGCGTTTCTGCTGACGGACCGCCCGGTTACCACTGTGCCTTTCTTCCATCTTGCCGGTGAGCTCGTCTACGATTTTCTGATGGCGTTTTTCCCCGCCTTCTTCCTCCACTTCTTCCTGATCTTTCCCGGAAAGGAGATCAGGTCCGGCTCGAGGAGGTATCTCATAAGGAAGACCCTGTATATCCCCCCTACCCTGATCTTCCTCGCACTGTTCGTCGTGGCCATGCTCAGATATTCATCCGGGATCGAACGCGGTATCGTCCTCACGCTCAACGGCGTGATGTCGATCTACTGGCTGCTGTACATGCTGGCCAGCGTCTTTTTCTTCGTCAGGACATACCTCACTTCCGACCTGATCCAGAAGGTCAAGTTCAGGATAGCAGCGATCGGGCTGACGATCGGGATCCTTCCCCTGCTGCTGATAATGGTGATCCGATTCTTTCTTCCGGGAGTACAGATCCCCCACGAGCACATCGCGGTGCTCTTTCTCTCATTCATCTCGGCTTCATTCGCCTACGCGATACTGAGGCATGAAGCATTCGACTTGAGCTTCGTCTTCAGGGCCGGGCTGTTCTTCGTGCTGGTGTCGGCCGTTCTGGCCGCCGCCCTGTTCATCTTCGGAGGAATCATGGGGGAGAGCTATTCCGGATTCCTTTATGCCCGGTATTATTTCCTGGCATTCCTCAGCGTCGTGCTGGTCATCGCGATCTTCATTCCGGCGCGATCGAGCCTGCTGGGTATGATAGACAGGATCTTCAACACCAACAGGAAGATCTTCAGGGAAAAGGTAATTGAGTTCTCGAGGAGCATTCAGTCGCACGGAACGCTGGAGCAGATGACTGGATTCGTTACCTGTACTCTGAGGGATCTGTTCGATGCCAAATACGTCTTTCTCTTTCTGGGTGACGGGGGCAGGAACTTCGCCATGGCGGGCAGCAGTCCCGATGGATCTGGAATTCCCCTTACCTCTCTCCCCCGGGATACGGGGCTGATCAATCTGGCCCGCGAGAAAAAACTCCCCCTGATTGTTGAATACTACGACCGCATCTGGATAAACAGCAACCTCGACAGGACATCGAGAGAATTCCTGTCCCTGTCGGAAGCTTCGGTTATAGTTCCCCTCGTGGAACAGAGCGAACTCCTGGGATTCGCCGTCCTCGGCAGGAAACTTTCAGGGAAACCTTACGGCAGGATCGATGCAGAGATACTCGAGCTGCTCGGAGATAGAAGCGCCGCAGCCGTCCGAAACAAACTTCTCTACAGGGATTCGAAAGAGAAGGAAAAACTCGAGGAGGAGGTCCATCTGGCAAGTAAGATACAGCAGCGTCTCCTCCCCACCGCTCCTCCTATCATGAAAAACGCCGAGATACTCGGAGATATGAGGACCAGCAGGGAGGTTGGGGGTGATTTCTACGACTACCTCGATCTCGCTCCGGGGATCACGGGCCTGGCCGTGGCCGATGTGTCCGGAAAAGGGATACCTGCCTCTCTCCTTATGACAACGCTTCAGGCGGGATTCAGGGCGGAAGCGACGGCGGGAAAATCACCGGCCGAGGTATTGACCTCGCTCAACCGTCTGCTCTTCGATAGAAGCGACCTGAGCAGATTCGCCACGGTTTTCTACGCTGTATACGACAACGAGACGAGAATATTGAAGTACTGCAACGGCGGTGCCTTCCCTCCCATCATCCTTCGCGCGGACGGCGTCATCACGAAGCTTCAGTGCGGAGGTATTCTCGTCGGCGTTGATCCGGACTCGAAATTCAGCAACGGCGTACTCAAGCTCAGGAGCGGCGATCTGCTCGTATCGTATACGGACGGATTCATAGACCAGGAGAACAGTTCCGGCGAGTACTTCGGCGAGGAGAGGCTCATAGCGTTCCTGAAGGCCAACAGGTCACTGGAGATGGAAGAACTCATGAAAAAGCTCTTCCGGGACGTGATTGCTTTCGGAGACGGGAGCGTCATGGACGATATGACAGCGGTGATCCTCAGGGTCATGTAGGCGGAGTTCCCGGAGGAATATAAAATGGAGAGTGGGAAACCACTCTCCATTTTATTTGGGACCAGTCGGACTACATTGCGTTACGTGTCTTTTCAACTCTACAGAGGCCTTAGCAGCAAGATCGCTTCGCTTGATAGGATTGGCTTGGGAGCCGATGAATCACGATCGCGCAGTCCGGCCTGCCCCAATTTCCTTTTGATTATAAGGACCCAAAACAGTCTGTCAAGAAAAATATCAAATTATTATCATTTTATAACTGCAATAAATGCATATTAATACAGCCATTACTTTATAATTAAGGTTATATTGTGATATTTTAATGACAAAATGCTTTTTGGGGGATAAACTAAACGTTCCCGCCGATACACCCCTATCGACGGGAACATTTATACCTTTCAGGAGCGAGACAGAGTTTTCATCGAAGCCACCAGAACAGATCAATTATCAGTAGTATCGGCAGCACCGTGATCACCTCCATGGCAAATTTCTCAATCTCCCGGCGAAGTATTTATGCCGGCAAATCCGGCTGATGATGGAATTGCATACGGCGTGCCTTTACGCGAAAAGATATCCTGAGAAATTACGGGGAAGCTTTGGACTTTCTAACCTTTTGTAAATGCATGGGATAGCCTTTATAGCGAAAGACATCCAGCGATGTACCTCTCCTGCGAGTGTATACAGGACCGGTTAGAATATTGCCGGATGGTGGATGGATATATGCAATTAGTCATGCAATATACCATGTGTATCCAGGGGCAACCATGCGAGCATTCCGTTATGGTGGAATATTATGGATAATACAGGATATATCGGCACGCGATATGGCATAACTCGACAGAAAAGTAAAAAGGGGTCAGCGAATCACGCCGATCCCTTTTTAGTAATGGCGCCCCCGAGACGACTCGAACGTCCGACACCCGGTTTAGGAAACCGGTGCTCTATCCACCTGAGCTACGGGGGCGTTTATTTCATAACGGGAATATTATGTATCAGCGGCCTGAAAGGCAAACAGTTTATCAATAGGTCAGCAGGGAGAATATCTCCCTGTCCCCGAGCTTCTCCCTCCCTTTCAGATCGGAAAGCTCTATGACGAAAGCGATCTCCTCTATCTTTCCACCCAGACTTTCGATTAGCTCCGCAGCTGCCGCTGCTGTCCCGCCGGTGGCAAGAAGGTCGTCAACGAGGAGAATACTGTCTCCTTCGGAGACGGCGTCTTCATGCATCTCCACGGTGGCCTCACCGTACTCGAGGCTGTAACTTCTCGACACCGTATTCCAGGGAAGCTTTCCCGGCTTTCTCAGGGGAATCATCCCGATGCCGAGCCTGTAAGCGAGGACCGAAGCGAAGAAAAAGCCTCTCGCTTCTATACCCGCGATCTTGTCGATCGCCCTGCCTTCGTACCTTTCCACGAGGCTGTCGCAGATTCTCCTGAATGGGACCGGATCGAGGAGCGCCGGTGTTATGTCCCTGAACATTATTCCCTTCTCGGGGAAATCGGGGATATCCCTGATCCACTTTCTGATGTCCGGCTTCATTGTCGCTCCTTTATTATTTCTCGTTCGCCTTCTCGGGCTCCACGAGGAATTTCAGCTTTCTCAGGGCTCGCATCTCTAGCTGCCTTACCCTTTCCCTGGACACGTGTATGAGTTTTCCCGTCTCGGCCAGGGTCCTGGGTTCTCCGTCATCGAATCCGTATCTGACCTTTATAATGAGCTTTTCCCTATCCGACAGACGGTCGAGCAGTGCAGAGAGCTCTTCGTGCTCTATCTGGCTGAGGACTATCGTCTCGGGATCGGAGTAATCGACGGCTTCGAGGTTGGTCGCCAGCTGGCTGTAGGTGTCGATCGAACTGGAAAGGTCGAGAGCCCGGATGTTGCGGACCAGCTTCTCGAGCGTCTTGAACCGCTTTTTCGATACGCCGAGAACGGATGCCTTTTCTTCGGACGTACTGTACTTCCTCGAGTTCTCGATCGCCATGTATTTGGTCATCAGCTGAAAGATGTGGATCGGGATCCTGATCGTCCTGGAGTAGTTCGATATCGCCCTGACGATCGCCTGGCGTATCCACCATGACGAATACGTGCTGAAGCGGAATCCCTTCTCCGGATCGAACCTGCTGACCGC
Source organism: Candidatus Krumholzibacteriota bacterium (assembly GCA_030609325.1). Taxonomy (GTDB): domain Bacteria; phylum Krumholzibacteriota; class Krumholzibacteriia; order Krumholzibacteriales; family Krumholzibacteriaceae; genus JAUWCL01. The sequence continues at coordinate 77,962 of JAUWCL010000007.1, read as the reverse complement.
CTTTATAAGCCCGAGATTGCCTTCCTCTATCAGGTCCAGAAAAGGAACGCCGTAAGATGAGTACGATTTGGCGATGGTGATGACGAGCTTGAGGTTGCTTACAATCAGCTTCTTCCTCGCCTCCTCGTCGCCGTCACGCGCCTTCCTGGAGAGATCTCTCTCTTCTTCCCTGGTTAGAACAGGATATCGGCTGATATCCTCGAAATACTGTCTCTGGATGTCGTTGTCGTGGTGTTTTCCGGTCATCTTATCTCCATGTAATCGAGAGGATCGACCGCCTCTCCGTATATTCTCAATTCGAAGTGCAGATGGGAGCCCGTTGCATTCCCGCTCACCCCCACTTTTCCTATAGACTGTCCGGCCTCCACCTGATCCCCATTGCGGACGGCCGTCTCGGAGAGATGGGCGTAGACGGACGATATGTCCCTTCCATGATCGATGATGACGACCTTTCCGTACCCCTTCTGCCTGCCGGCATACGTCACCCTGCCGCTGGCTGCAGCATAGACGGCATCCCCGGTCTCGGCCTCGAAGTCCACGCCCTGGTGGAATTCCTGCGTTCCGTATGAAGGATGCTTTCTTATACCGAATGGGCTGTTTATCTTCACCCCGCCGATTCCTCCGAGCGGATTTCTCAGGACTATGCCCAGATCTCCGTGAACCGGTTTCTCATCCCGTGTCGGCGCCCGGGTCACAGCCGCAGGTTTTCCCGTGCTACCGCGATAGCGCGGCGATGGCGTGCAGGAGACAAGCATAATACCGCACAGCACGAAAAATGATATGGCTGGGTATAGATAAATTCGGCATGTCATATCAAGAGTGGTCGGGGTGACTGGAATCGAACCAGCGACCTCCTGCTCCCGAAGCAGGCGCGCTAACCGGACTGCGCTACACCCCGACACCAATCGGTAAAGTATCATTTATCACGTTCCAACACAAATCATTTCAGCTATCCTGTTCCCTGTATCCCCCAGAAAGATATGATCCCCATGCTGGCCAGGGTGACGATGCACCCCGATATCATTATACCGAGGAGTATGGTGGGTACGGCCCGCTTGCGGGGAATGCCGAAGATTATCGCTGCGGCGCATCCGGTCCAGGCCCCGGTGACGGGCAGCGGGATAGCCACGAACATGGTAAGCCCGATAGCTTCGAACCGCTCGATAAGTTTCCCCTTTCTCCTCGTCCTGTTGAAGAACCAGGTGAAGAACCTGTCTCCCGGGGGATATCTCCTGAGCCATTCCGACCCCTTCTCCATGAACAGCAGGAGCGGAATCACCGGGAGGAAGTTGCCGAGGACGGCTATGATATAAGCTTCCTTCCAGCCGAGGTTTCCCGCCCAGAGCGCATACGGTATCGCCCCCCTCAACTCAGAGATGGGAAGCATGGCGATGAGAAAGGTCATCACCTTCGGTGAAAGATTGAGGGCAATAGCGAAAAGGGGGGGCAAATCAGCCAACTCCTTTCAGAAGGGGTACGAATGAGCATCTGGAGAGCTTCAGTTCCTCGATCGCTTCACCCTTCTTACTGTAAAGCACGAGCTGTTCCTCCACGTCCTGTACCGGCGCGATAAGACCTCCTCCGTCGGCCAGCTGTGACAGGAGCTCTTCGGAGCACTTGCTCATTGCGGCCGATACGATGATCTTGTCGAACGGAGCGTAATACGGCCATCCCGCCGATCCGTCTCCCGCTCTGAGCCTGATCCTTCCTGTCGGGATATCTTTCAGTACTGCCTCGGCCGCCGCGCTTAGTGCCTCGATTCTCTCGATGGAGCATACCTCCCTGGCTATCATGGAGAGGATCGCCGTCTGATAGCCGGATCCGGTTCCTATCTCGAGGACCCGGTCGGTACTTTTTATTCCGAGATGCTGCATCATCGCCGCCTGTATAAAGGGCTGCGAGATCGTCTGGTTGTACCCTATCGGGAAGGAGCACCCGTCATATGCCCGGGACCTGACGGCGGGATCGACGAAGAGGTGACGAGGAACGGCGAGAAAGGCATCGATTATCCGCTCGTCCCTTATGCCGCGGGCCACGAGCTGCTCCTCCACCATCCGCCTTCTTGCTATCCCGTAATCGGTCATGATCTCCAGTCGAGTTTCCACTGTTCGAGTTCGATGACGCTCTTGTAATCGGTCATGTCGACCTTTAGAGGCGTGACGGATATGTAGCCGCCGCTTACCGCGGCGAAGTCGGATTTCTCGTCGACGTTCCAGCCCGGCTCCCCCCCTCCCATCCAGAAATAGTCCTTACCCCTCGGGTCGGTCTTCTTCACGATCGAGTTGTTATATACTCTCGATCCAAGCTTCGTTACACGCATCCCCCTGAGTTCTTCCTCGGGGAGAGGAGGAATGTTTACGTTCCACATGAACGCATCCCCCCTGCCTTCCCTGTCCAGCATGCGCGAAGCGAGATAGCGAGAGATGTTTCCCGCGGCTTCGAACGAGTCGGGGTCCCACGACGTGATCGATATAGCGATCGAGTCTATACCGAGGATGTTGCCCTCTATCGCCGCGGCCACAGTACCCGAGTATGTAACGTCCTCCCCCATGTTCGGGCCGTGGTTTATCCCGGATACGACGAGGTCGGGTCTGGCATCGAGGATTCTATGGAAGGCCAGCAGCACGCAGTCGGTCGGCGTGCCTGTCACGCTGTATCTGTTTTCAGAGTATTCTTTTATGCGCAGGGGCCTGTCGAGGGTTATGGCGTGGCTTGTAGCGCTCTGCTCGTTCTCGGGAGCGACCATCACGATTCTTCCCAGTCCGGACAGGGATCTCTCGAGAGTTCTCAGTCCTGCCGCTCTTATTCCGTCGTCGTTCGTTATGAGGATCGTCTTTTCCATATGGAAGCGGATACTACCAGAGAAAGCTCCGGATGACCAGTTTTAGGAATCGCCACGAGTCCACCAGTGGATTGATCTTGCTCTTTTCCTTTCCGTAGATCGTGCTGATCGGCACCGATACGATAATGGCTCCCAGGCGTGCTGCCTTGATGAGGATCTCGCTCTCCAGGTCGAAATTGCGGGTTACCAGATCCAGTTTCTCCATCATGGAGAGTCTCAGCAGCCGGTATCCCGACTGGCTGTCATCGATCCTGACCCCGGCCCGCAGGCTGATCACTGCCGAGGTGAGCCTGTTCGTGAACCTCCGAAGCGCCGGCATCCCCGTGATATCGGCCATCCTGCTGCCGATGACTATATCTGCCCTTCCTTCGCGGTAAGCGGCTATAAAGGCGGGCATCTCCCCGGGAGCATGCTGACCGTCGGCGTCGAGGGTAAACACGGCCTCGATACCGGGTTTCTCCGCCATCAGCCCGAAACCCTTCAGGAGAGTGGCGCCCTTCCCGAGATTTACCGGATTCCTGACGACCTCGACTCCCGTACCCCCGGCCTCAGTAACCGTGCCGTCAGACGAGCCGTCGTCTATCACGAGGATATTCGAGGCCGGGATCTGTCCGGCTACGCCTCGGATGACGCCGTCGATATGTCCGGCCTCGTTGAAAGCGGGTATCACTGCGCCGAATTCCTCGTTCAAGGGCCGTCCTCCGTTTCGGGATATTGGGAAGCGTCGACGTGAACACGCCCCCGGGAATAAAGAATGGTCGGGGCGACTGGATTTGAACCAGCGACCACTTGCCCCCCATGCAAGTGCGCTACCGGACTGCGCCACGCCCCGACCAGACCATAATATATATTGGTTGCAACTCGATTTACAAGGTTGATTTTCATGCCTGCTAGAGGCTGTTGACCATCTCTTTCAGCTCGAGAAGATCCTGCTTCAAAGAAAGCAGTCTCTTTCTATTTGACGGATCGGCGAACGGGATCGCCAGCTGCTCGATCAGGGCGTCGGGATTGTTGTTCGATTCCCTGAGTTTCTGGCGCGCTCCCGCGATCGTGTAACCTCTATCGTAGAGCAGGTTCTTGATCGTCAACAGGAACTTTATGTCCCTGACCTTGTACGTCCTGTTTCCGGCCCTGTTCTTCCTGGGCTTGAGCATGGGAAACTGGGTCTCCCAGTATCTCAGAACATGAGCCTTGACACCGAGAAGTTCGCTGACCTCCCCGATCGAGTAGTACAGTTTCTGAACCTTCATCATACTCTGGAACCCTTTCGTTTCAGCGGTACATTTCCTTCTTTGCCTTCCGGACCATCAGGTCCCTGATAGCCTTCCTGGGATCCTTTCCGTAAAAAAGAACGCGGTATACCTGTTCGGCGATCGGCAGCTCCACGCCGGCCCTCCGCGAAAGGGCCACTGCGGCTTTCGTCGTCTTCACGCCCTCGGCTACCATCACCATCCCGTCGAGAACCTCCTGGAGACCCTTGCCCCGCCCGATCTGCTCTCCGACGTATCTGTTTCTGCTGTGCCTGCTCATACATGTCACGATGAGATCGCCTACGCCGGCGAGACCGCTGAGTGTCTCTTCCCTGCCGCCGAGCTTCGAGACGAGGCGTTTGATCTCGGCCAGCCCGCGCGTGAGGAGAGCGGCCTTCGTGTTGTCTCCGAATCCGAGCCCGTCGCAGATACCGGCCGCGATGGCTATCGTGTTTTTCAGGGAGACGCCCAGCTCGACGCCGACCAGGTCTGTGTTCGTGTACACCCTGAAATACTCGTTCATGAATATCTGCTGTGTCCTGTCGAGGATCTCAAGGTTAGAACCGGCGACCACTACCGATGTGGGCATCTTCCTGCTCACTTCCTCGGCGTGGCTCGGGCCGAGGAGGCCGACGATTCTGCCCTTGGTCTGGGGAAGTTCCTGTCCAAGCACCTCGCTCATCCTGCAGAGGCTTTTTTCCTCCAGGCCCTTCGATGCGTTGATGATGACGGATGATCTCCTGAAAGTCTGAACGGAACGCACCATACCGGCGACATTCCTGACCGTATGGCTCGGCGTTACGAAGAGCACGTGAGAGCAGCCGTCAAGGGCGTTTTCCAGATCGGATGTCACGGTGATCGAGGTTGGGATCTTCACCCCGGGAAGGTATTTTTCGTTTTCTCTCTTTCTGAAGATCGTCCCGGCGAGATCGCTGAAGAATTCCCAGAGAACGACCTCGTGCCCGTTGTCGTTCAGCAGGAGGGCGAGCGTTGTTCCCCAGCTGCCTGCTCCGAGAACAGTGATGTGTATGGATTTCCTTTTCTTTGCAGTCACTGTCAGAAGATCCTTTTCTCGGTACCTTCGCGCAGTCTGCGCATATTGGACCGGTGCTTGCAGATGACGAAAAGGGTCACGATGATCGACAGGTAGAAGACGGAGATATGCGTCGAGCAGGCCGCGAACCTGTTCATGAACGCAACGGATGCCGGCAGGCATGCGGCGGAGACAATGCTGGCCACCGATACTATCCTTGAGATCATCAGAACGAGTGCCCACACGGTGAGGCACACGAGGACGGCGCAGGGCGCCATGGCCAGAAAAGTGCCGGCGGTAGTACCGACGCCCTTTCCTCCGGCGAAACCGACGAATATGGAGTAATTGTGTCCGATGATGACGACGAGTGCGGCGATGAGCACGTACTGATAGCCTTCGAAGCCGTAGATCTGCACCATCTTGACGGCCAGGTAGCCCTTGCCGATATCGGCGAGGAGCACCGGGATCGCTGCGCCCTTTCCAAGGACCCTGAATGTGTTGGCGGCGCCGAGGTTTCCGCTGCCGTGCTCTCTCAGGTCTATCCCCCTGAGGAGCTTTCCGGATATGTAGCTGAACGGTACAGCGCCCAGGAAATAACTCGTTACGACAAGCAGCGCGACTCTCAGCGCGGTATTCATCAAGACTCTCCTTTGGACCTCAGGGAGATTCTAACCGCGGTCCCCTCGAAGGTAAACATTTTTCTTACCTGGTTATTGAGATAACGTATATAAGAACGAGGGAAATAGGCTGCTTTATTTACAAACAGGGTGAAGGTAGGGGGTTCCACGCCCGTCTGGGTAGCGTAGTAGATCTTTCCGGCTCCCCCCGCATGGAACTTCGGAGGATTCTTTCTTACGGCATCCTCGAAGAGCCTGTTCAGCTCGGAGGTCCCGATCCGCCTGTTTCGCTGCTCGTGTATCCTGAGGCAGGCCGGAATGATCCTCGACAGGCGTGTGCCCGTTACGGCCGAGATCGAAAGTATCGGGGCATAGGAAAGGAACTGCATTTCCTCCCTGATCTTCCTCTCGAACAGCTTGAATGTGTCGGTCTGCCGTTCGACGAGATCCCATTTGTTCATCAGGATCAGCGCACCCTTTTTCGCCTTGTGGGCGAGAGAGGCCATTCGTGTGTCCTGGTTCGATATCGTCCCGGTAGAGGCGTCGAGCAAAACGAGCACTATATCGGCGCGTTCTACGCTTCTTATGCTCATCAGGCTGCTTATCGAATCGAGCCCTTTCTCGGTCCTGGCCCTCCTTTTAACACCGGCTGTATCGACCAGAACGATATCTCTGCCGTGATATCTTATCCTTATGTCTATTGTATCCCTCGTTGTCCCGGGGATCTCCGAAACGATATGCCTGTCCTCGCCGGAGAGCGCGTTTATGAGGGAACTCTTCCCCACATTGGGTCTCCCGGTGACGGCGATCTTCATCTCCGCCGGCCCGTCCGATACGGTAACGCTGTCGGGGAGACCGGCCGTCACTGCGTCGAGCAGATCGCCCACTCCCCTGCCGTGAAGGGCGCTGATCATGAAAAGCCTGTCGAATCCGAGACGATAGAAGATATTCGCCTCGATCTCGTCCTGGGCGTTCTCGACCTTGTTCACGGCGAGGACCATTCGGTTCCTGTGGTCGCGGAATCTGGAGAGCAGTTTATCGTCCTCGTCGGTCGGACCTGTGTCGACGTCGACCAGGAGGATGATCGAGTGGGCGTCGCGCACGGTCCGTTCGATCCTCTCGGTTATACTCTTCTGGAGATGATCGCCCGAATCGAAACCGAAGCCGCCGGTATCTATCACGATGAAATCCCTGTCGCTCCAGGAAGCGGTACACTCCATCGTATCCCTAGTAACACCCGGCGTTGCGTGGGTGATCGCCTTCCTCGAGCCTATGATGCGGTTGAAGAGCGTCGACTTGCCGGAATTAGTCTTGCCTATGATCGCCACTGTCGGGGGCCTCTTCATCTGACAGACCTCCTGCATGCCATGAGAATCCTGTCCTCCAGAAAATCTTCTGAGGGAACGAGTATCTTTGTCCCGAGCTCTCTTTCCAGCGTGGATGGGCGGATGTCGTCGATCATCTTTCCCTCGTGATTGACGATGTTGGGGGGGAGTACCAGTATTCCATTCGGGCCGCCGGCTCGTCTTACAGCGGCTGATATGTCGGCTCCGGAGAGGAGACCGGATACGCTGACAGATCTGCCGAAGGTGGAATTGCTTACTGTGACGAGCTCGATGGCAAGGCCCGGCAGCGCCCGGTTCACTATTGGAAGCACGTGCCTTCGCATCAGCCTGCTTCCCAGGCGCCCGGTGATCAGGGTCATCATGCCGGTTGGCGGGACTCTCCGTTTCTTCAGGTGCTCGATCCTGTCCCTTATGCCGTCGATGAACAGTCTGCTCATGCCGACCCCGTTTGAGAGCTGTTCGAACCCGCCGTACACTTTCGCCTCGGGGAAGATCCTGTCTGCGAGAAGGTAGAACTCGTCAGACATGAATACGAAAGCATGGCCGCCCGTCTTCTTCAGGAATCTGCCGTTCATGTTTCCGGCCAGGTCTATCATCTCTCTCGCTTCGGCGGCCGAGACCTTTCTCAATCTGGGAAGGCCCTTCCTGTTGCCGGTCAGGCCGACAGGCACCACGGCAAGGGTCCTGCAGGCCGGGTATAATGTGAAGAGGTCCCTCATCGTCCTGGCGAGAACGCGGCCGTCGTTCACCCCCGGGATGACGACGACCTGGGCGTGTATCGAGATCCCGCCGTCAGCCAGCTCCGAAAGGACGGTCATGATGTCGTTCTTCATAGGCCGACCGAATATTTTCGTGCGTATCCTTCCGTCCGTAGCGTGCACGGACACGTAGAGCGGCGACAGGTTGTATTCGATGATCCGCTTCATCTGCGCCCGTGAGATATCGTTTAGGGTGATGTAGTTGCCGAAGAGAAAACTGAGCCTGTAATCGTCATCCTTTAAATATAGCGTTTCCCTCATCCCGGCAGGCATCTGGTCGACGAAGCAGAAGATGCAGCGCGAGGCGCAACGGATAAAACGCATCTTCTCGAAGACCGGAGCGGCTCTTTCGAGGGTCTCGACGCGTATTCTTCTCTCCGCCTTCCCGCCGTTCTCCCGTTCCAGTCTGAAGAGCGCTGAATCGACCCCGGACATGTGATAGTACAGATCGAGTTGGTCGCCGATCTTTCTTCCGTCGACGGCGACTATACGGTCTCCCCTTCGGAAGAATCCCTCTCTGCCGCATATTTCCACGATTTTTACCGACATCTGTATTCCCGGGCCGTGTCCCGGAGAATGAGAGAGCGCGCAACCCGCCTTTAACTCACAGGTTGCGCGCTCTATTAAAAAGAGCGGGCAACGGGATTCGAACCCGCGACCCTCAGCTTGGGAAGCTGATACTCTACCAGCTGAGTTATGCCCGCATACAATTCCTTTTCCCTCGAAGCTATCAACTGGCACCGGCGCTGTCAAGTATGTTGAGCGCCGATTCCGCGAGACCCTTCCTGCCTGCGTCGAGCCATCTCACTCCCGGCTCCTTCCGGAACCACGTCATCTGCCTCTTGGCGTACTGGCCCGAAAGCACGGCGATGTTCCCGATGGCGGCCTCTCGGCCGAGTTTTCCTCTCACGAACCTGACTGTATCGGGATATCCGAGTGTCCGAAGCCCCGGGCATCCGGGATCTGCTCCGCCGTCCAGCAGACCGGAGACCTCGTCTGGCCAACCCGCATCGTACATCTCCCACGTCCTCTCGACGATGCGGGCGCGGAGGCGTTTCCTGTCCATGTCTAGACCGATCCTGACGAGCTCCGGCATGTTGTCCCCGCTTGTCTCCTTCTGCAGCCTGAAGTGCTCGCTCAGCGGTGTTCCGGTGAGCTCGAGGACCTCGAGAGCCCTGACGATCCTGTACCGGTCGTTTTCGTGTATCCTCTCTCCGCTCTCGGGATCGGCTTCCTTCAGCCTTGAATAAAGCTCGAATGTAGCGATATCCTCGATGCCTGATTCGAATCTCCTGCGTTCGGATGGAACGAGTTCGATCTCGAAGAGACCTTGCGTCACCGAACGAAGGTAGAGGCCGGATCCTCCGACGAGTACCGGGATCTTTCCACCGGCCCTTATGCCGTCGATGGCCTTTCGGGCCTGATCCGCGAACCATCGAGCGTTGCTCTTTTCAGTGATGTCGAGGATATCGATGCAGTGGTGCCTGATCCTGGACCGTTCGCCGGCAGTCGCCTTGGCGGTGCCGATGTCGAGGTGCCGATAGATCTGTCTGGAATCTATCGAGACGATCTCTCCACCGAGCCTTTCAGCCAGCTCCATCCCGAGGGAGCTCTTGCCCACGGCGGTGGGCCCGATGATGACGACGCCGTTCATCTACCCCTCCGGTTTAGAGGTGCGATGGAATCTCTTCTCGAGCTCTCGCATCTCGACGCGAAGCATGGTCGGTCTTCCGTGGGGACAGGTAAACGGAAATTCCGTAGCGAAGAGCTGGTCGGTCAGGCTTTCCATCTCCTCCAGGGTCAGAGGCTCGCCGGCCCTGACGGCTGAATGGCATGCGAACGATTTGAGTATGGAATCGGTAGCCGGCAGTCCTCCTCCCAGATCCGAAAGGATCGAGCGGAGAAGTTTTCCGTCATCCCAGTTCCGGACTCCAGCCGGTATCCCACGGACTATTATCGACCTCATGCCGAACGGTTCAGCCTCGAAACCGAGTGTTGGCAGAGTATCGGTGATCTTCTCGAAACTGTCGAATTCATCTGATGAGAGCTCGAGGGTAGCGGGGAAGAGAAGCGACTGGACGGCCGGCTTTTCTCCTCCGGCGTTTCTTCTCGCACTGTCGTAGAGGATCCTCTCGTGCGCGGCATGCTGATCGATGATGACCATGCCGCCCCTTATCTGGATCATGATGTAGCTGTCATGAAGCTGCCAGTAAAGGCCGGTGGACACCTGCCCGCGCACCTCGCCGGAATCGTTCTCAAAAAGAGGATGCGGAGACTCCTGGAAGAGCCAGTCCGATCTGCCCGGTTCTCCGGCCATTTCGGCGCCTGAATGGTGATCCTCTGCATTTCCGCCCGTTGCTTCGTCTCCGGGGAATATGGTCTTGTAAACTGATTCGACCTTTTCCCTGAAGGAGATGGTCTTGTCTTCGAGAGCCTCTCTGACTGCCGAGGATACGAGCCTGTGGATATCACGTTCATTCTCGAAACGCACCTCGGCCTTCGCCGGATGAACGTTGACGTCGAGCATCCCGGGCGGGATGTCGAGCATCAGAACGACGATCGGGAACCTGTCTCCGGGAATGATCGACTGGTACGCCTGCCGGACGGCGTGTCCGATCAACCTGTCTTTGACGGCCCTGCCGTTGACGAAAATGAACTGGGACGAGCGGTTCCCCTTTGTCATCGAAGGCATCGACGCGTATCCGCTGACCTCGATGCGGCCGTCAGTCTTTGCGAACGGTTTGAGGTGCGGCAATACGGAAGCCCCGAGGACCATCTCGACACGCTCCTCGAGAGTACACGCTGGAAAGGACAGGATCTCTCTCCCGTTGCTCCGCATAACGAATGCCGTATGCGGCCATGCGAGCGCAAAGCCCTGTATGGCGGAAGTGATCCTTCTAGTCTCGGAGGCGTCTGATGAAAGAAACTTCTTCCTTGCCGGAAGATTGAAGAAGAGGTCTTCCACAATGATCTCCGTGCCGTTGGTCCTCACTAACGGGCCGTCGTTCCGGATCTCACCTGCCACCCAGTGCATCTCGCGCCCTACATCCGTCCCCTCCTCCATCGACCGGATGGTCATTCTCGAGACCGCGTTGATGCTCGCAAGAGCCTCGCCCCTGAACCCGAGGGAGCGCACCCTGTAGATGTCCTCGATAACCGTTATCTTGCTGGTGGAATAGTTCTCGACTGCCCTCGCCATATCCTCAGCGGCGATACCCGTTCCATCGTCGTCGATCCTGATCGAACGCTTCCCTCCGCCTTCTATCTCGAGGACGATTCTCTTCGCGGAAGCGTCAAGGGAGTTTTCGACGAGCTCCTTGACTACGCTGAACGGGCGCTCGACAACCTCGCCTGCCGCTATCTTTCCCGTAGTCTCGGGCGTGAGTTTTCGAATCCTTCCCACAGCAACATCCCGTCATTATAGCAGTTATGGCTACTGAACGGATAGTACACCCAGGGGTGGTGCCTTCCTAAGAGTTAAGATACCACAGTATTTCGCGTGATGGCAACGGTGAATGAAGCATCAGCCGGAGGATCAGAACCGGTTCTTTGCTTCGGTGATGAGTTCGGCGGATGTCTCCGAGCCGCCGGGATATATGGCATAGGAGCTATCGGGGAATACCTCGTTCTCGACGTAGAGGTTCCTGTTCTTCAGGGCTGTTTCTATTAGCTCGAGCAAACGGCTTTCGAGAAACTCGATCCTGTGATGGCTTTCCAGCGAGATTACTGTGAATATGTCCGGCTCGATCCACGAGAAATAATCGGTCTTTCTCACCTGTTTTCTGATTCCGATACTCAATTCGTTGATGAGTTCGAGTGTGGAATTGTAGTCTGTCTCGAGTTTCTCTTTCAGGCCGTTTATCCTGTACAGCGTGACGATGAACCCGTGGTGATATCTCTCGGCCCGCTCGATCTCCTCGTTTATCCTTTCGAGCAGTATCTTCTGGTTGGACCGGAGAAGATCATCGAAGGAGGCGGCTTTTCTGTCCCTCTTTTCAACTCCGCTGTCATGAAGGATGGGAAGAATTATCTCCGAGATCCTGGAGAGGAGCTTGAGCTCGTATGTTCCGAATATCGAGGGATCGAGGGGCGATCCGGGAACCCGGTCGTAACCGATGTAGTATGCATTGAACTCCCTCGCGCCGATGAAGGGATAGATCACGAGGGACCTGTAAGGAGGCGGATTGTCGTACGTTCCGATATCCCTCGACAGGAAACTGATGCATTCCGGTTTACCCTTCTCCAGCGCACGAGTGAGCATATGCTCGTCGCAGGCCCTGAGGGCAGACCATTCCTGTTCGTCCTCAGGGAATCCATGATACGACCTCTCTTCTTCGCTCGTGCCGATGAAGTGGAAACTGCCCCTGCTCGCGCCGATGATAGGCGATATGAGCTCGGGAAGCATTTTTATCTTGTCTCTGAGACCGGGCACTACCATGAGTGACGGCGTCAGGCCGGAGAGATCTTCGAGGCTGTTCATCTTACGGGCCTGTCGAAGTTCTCTCAGCTGCGTATAGACGAAGAAGCCCAGCTGGAAACGCAGTACGTCCTTTATCTTCAGGAAGTTCTCGAGAGAATCGAGACTCGAGAATTCGAAGAGCGCCACGCCCAGGGGGTCATCGTGCTCGAGCGGTATGTATATGGATGTTATGGCGTCGCTGCGCTCCGAGATCCTGAGGCCGGCATCGTGGCTCGCCTCGGTCATCATTATCTCTTCCCTGTTGACATAGGAGCGGGCGAGGCTTCCCTTTATACAGTGAATACGAGGCGCCTTCCCCCCGTCATGTATCTGCTGGTCGCTTCCGCCCAGGATGAGCCAGTCACCCTCGTCAGTGGCCGTATAGATCGTGACCGTATCGGCGGAAAGGATATCCGCCAGCGCACGGCACAGAAAGAGGAACTTGTCATGAAATTCGATGTCTCTCTGGAAGAGCGATTCGATATAATTCCTGATCCTGAATTCCGTGTCCCGTATCTTCTCAGTATCTATCCTGAGATGCTGCGCGAGGATCGGAGATATCTTTGATGCGAGAAGATCTATCGTAGCCCGGTCGTTTTCGTCGAGCTTCCGCTCACCCTCGCTGGTCGATATATTGAGTACTCCGATCAGCGTATTGCCGACCGAGAGGGAGGCCGATACCGAGCTGCTGATGGTCTCTCTCTCTCGTCCGTCCCTGTATAGCGGATTGTCGACGAGATCGTGCACGAGCATCGTTTCTCCTGTCTCGGCTACCTTTCCGGCGATCCCCGAGCCTACCTTCTGTCTCGTGCCCGAGATCACCACGTCGCTGAGACCCATTGCGTACCCGATATAGAGCTCTCCGGTCTGCTCGGAGTGAAGCATTATGGAGCCGGTTGAGGCCTCGACAGCCCTGACCGATATCTCAAGGAGCCATTTCAACAGCCTGTCACGGTCTGTTATCCTGTTTATGTACTGGAGAGCCTGTTCGAGATGTTTCGGCCACGGATTTTTTTCGGGAGGTTCCTTCTTCTTCCCGGCTGCGCTGTCTGCCATCTCCGAAGCCGCTTCCGAGGGATTAAGTATCTTCACGCCCGCACGGGAGAGCATCCCGATCTCTTCGCTGTAGGGGCCGCCCTTTCCTGATACGACGACATAGTCCGCCTCTTGGAAGGCATGCAGGAAAGACCTGTCTATGTAGACGGATACGCCGATGATCTCGGCGACTTCCATAGCAACGGCCCTCGGATCGCGATCGTAGATGCCGATGATCTCGAATCCGGTGTCTCTGTGATATTCGCTGAGGATGTTCAGCTCGTCCTCACCGCCGCCCAGAATGGCTATTTTAGCCGCCTCCACTTTTCCCTCCGGAATATTGCCCTGAAAAACGGTTCCCCGAGTGATAATTTAGCAAAAATCAAGCCATTCGGGGTCAATTCTTGTCTCTCGAGATGATATCCTTCAGTCCGGCGAGGAACTCAAGGGCCTGAATGGGAGTCAAGTGGTCTATTTCCAAAGAGTTGAGCTTGTCGCGCAGTTCATCGGCCGGATGAAAGAGGTTCATCTGCCTTTCAACGGAGATCGAGCCCATCTCGGGTCCGGTAGTGTCTCTTTCCAGCATTTCTAGGATATTGCCGGCCCTGTCTACAACGCTGGACGGAAGTCCGGCAAGCTGCGCTACGTGAATACCGTAGCTCCTGTCGCTCTTTCCCTCCTCGATATGATAGAGGAATACTATCGAATCGCCCCATTCCTTTACAGCGATCCTTACGTTGTGGATCTGGCCGAACCTCGCGGCCAGATCGGTCAGCTCGTGGTAATGCGTGGCGAAGAGTGTCTTTGGCCTCCTGCCTTCATCTTCGACGAGATATTCGGTGACGGCCCATGCGATGCTCAGGCCGTCGAGCGTACTTGTACCCCGGCCGATCTCGTCGAGCAGTACGAGGCTTCTCGAGCTGCAGCCGTGGAGGATTCTCGCCGTCTCGGCCATCTCGACGAGAAAGGTGCTCTTCCCTCTCGCGAGGTTGTCGCTTGAACCGACTCTAGTGAATATCCGGTCCATTATCCCTATCTCCACCCTTGATGCCGGAACGAAGCTGCCCATGTGCGCCATAATCGAAATCAGGGCCGCCTGCCTGATATAAGTCGACTTGCCCCCCATGTTGGGACCGGTGATGATGAGCAGTTGTCTCTCGTCAGGCCTGAGAACGAGATCGTTAGGAATGAAGTTCGTTCCGGAAAGGTTCTCGACAACGGGATGCCTGCCTGCCGTGATGACGAGATCGAGCGAATCGTTCATCTCCGGCCTGCAGTAATCTCTATCCAGCGCAAGGTCTGCCAGGGACGAGAGGGTGTCGACACGGGAGATCGCCGCAGCGATCTTTCTCATGCCGGCACTCTCGGCCGCGATATCCGCACATATTCCGGCGAATATCTCGCGTTCCATCTCGACCCTGTGCGATTCGGCCGTGAGGATACTGCTTTCCCTTTCCTTGAGATCCCCGGTTATGTACCGTTGCGAGTTCACCAGTGTCTGTTTGCCGATGTAATCATCCGGTACCTTGTCCTGGTGGATCTTCGACACCTCGATGTAGTAGCCGAAGATCTTGTTGAAGCCGACCTTGAGGGTAGGTATTCCAGTCCGTTCCCGTTCCGTTTTCTGAAGGGAGGCAATCCAGCTCTTGCCCCCCTCCGAATCGTCGATCAGCTTGTCCAGCTCCGGATTGAAACCGCGGCGGATGAATCCGCCGTCCCTCATATGGGAGGGGCAGTCCGGCACGATGCTCTTCTCGACGAGTCCGTTCGCCTCGACGGGAGTGCTCATGTCCGATACGGCTTTCCGTATAGCATCTGCCTTGATCTCCGCACAGATGCCGGCAACGGCGGGAATCCTTTCGAGCGCGGACGTGAGGGAGAGTAGCTCCCGCGGGCCTGCCTTGCCGGTGGCTATCCTGGAGAGGATCCGCTCGATGTCGGGCATTCCCTCGAGTACGTCCCGCAGGCGTCTGAGGATGGATTTATTGCCCGTAAAAGCCTCGATGGAGTCGAGCCGTTCCTCGATGAGGCGTGCGTCCCTCGAGGGCCTCATCAGCCATTCGCGCAGTTCCCTGCCGCCGGCGGCCGTCCTTGTCCTGTCTATGTTGTGAACCAGTGTCGTCTCGTCGGTATTGCCGCGAAGCGGTTCGAATATCTCGAGGTTTCTCAGAGTCTCCTGGTCTAGAAACAGTGTGTCACTCGAGACGATTCGCCTGATGGCCGTCACATGTTCCAGACCGCTTCTGCGGAGCTGCTTTACGTATGCAAGGAGGGCCCCGGCCGCCGACAGGGCCAGTGGTTCCTCTTCGAGGCCGAAACAGGTAAGTTCCGGGACGCCGAAGTGACCGGTGAGCATTCGCCGCGCCTCTCCCTCGCTGAATTCGAAGGAGGGCGGAGTGTCGATCGGGCAGCCCGGAAAGAGTCCGCGCGTGAACTCCGCCGATCCGTTCGAGCCTTCCGGGACGATCGCTTCCCGGACCGGAATGCCGGCGATAATGCTTTCGACAGATCCCGTCTCGTCCTCGCCTGCTCTGAACTCCCCAGTGGAAAGATCCATGAACGCGAAGCCGACCCCGGCACCCTCCGACTTGACGGAAAGGATAAAGTTGTTCTCGTTGTCGGGAAGCATGGCCGGCGATAGAGATGTCCCGGGAGTGATTACGTCAGTGACCTGTCTGCTGACGACCTTTTTCCCCTCTACGGGTTTTTCGATCTGGTCGCAGACAACGACCTTCTTTCCTGCCTTGAGAAGACGGCTGATATACGCATCGGCGGCATGAACCGGGACTCCCGCCAGAGGAATGGGATTCTTCTTGTCCCGTGATGTAAGGGCGATGTTGAGAATACGCGAGACCTCGCGCGCGTCGTCGTAGAATGTCTCGTAGAAATCCCCGACCTGAAAGAAGAGGATACCATCGCTGTAACGATCCTTGATCTCCCGGTACTGGGACATGAGAGGTGAGAGCCTGGACGAGGACATCTATTCGACAGGGAGGACCTTGCTTGAATAGCCGGTACGTTCCATGGCCTTGAGGGCCGCCTCTTCGGCTTCCTCACGGGTAGCGTATCTGCCTGCGCGTACGCGGTACCATATGCTGCCTCCGCTTTCGGCTACCTCAATGTGCAGATCGTCTATTATCGAGCCGAGATCGGAGATGAACGCATGGGCGTTTTCCCTCTCGCTGAAAGCCCCGAACTGAAGCGTGTACCCCGGAGATCCGTCTGTCTCAGGTGCCGTCCCCGCGGAAGGAGTCTCCCCCTCTTCACCTCCCTCCATGCTTGTTTCAGATCCGGTCCGTTTCAGCGCGGAATGGATCATCTTGATCTTTTCCCTGGCTTTCGGTGCCTCAGGCGACCCGGGAAAATTCCTCGCTACGTTCCTGTATGTCTGAAGTGCTTTTTCTCTTTCCCCGGTCATCTCGTAACACTCGCCCAGCCGGAAACCCGCAACAGGGCTGGAGAGACCGGCTGCGATGGTCTCGTACCTGTCGACCGCCTCGCTGATCCTGCCATAGCGGATGTCTATCTCGGCGAGGGCAATATAACTCCAGTGGAGGTAGTCGCCCCTGTCGATACTCTCGAAATCTCTTCTGGCGCCGTCGAGATCGCCGAGCTGCTTCCTTGCCAGCCCTCTGAAATAGACGGCCTCGTATTTGACGCCCCCCCTTCCCTCGGCACGTATGCCTTCGAGCAGCCTGATGGTCTGATGATATTCTCCTGTTGCGTAGTTGAGTTTGGCTAGTTCGACGCGTGCTCTCAGGGCCTCCCTGTCATCGCCGGTGTTGATGACCTCCTCGAGTATGAGGCTCGCCCCGCGGGAATCTGTTCTCAGATCAGCCAGCATCAGCCTCGCCTGGTCCCGGGTCCTTCCCCTCATACCTGGAAGCTCTTCCCGCAGGTTCTTCTCGGCCTTTCTGTACTCCTTGCGGTTGAACATGCCGCGGATGGTCCTCAGGCCGGCGCCGCCTGCATCGGCCGGCGACATTGCCGGAAAGGCCGCCGCGACGGCAACGATCATGACTGCCTTACTGAGTGGTTTCATCTTTTCGAATTGAATCGAAACTGCAGCAGGTCCTGCAGAATCCAAGGCTGGTGTCGTACGTTTCCCCGCAACTGCCGCATTTCCAGCTGCCCGGGACTGGCGGGATCCTGCCGTTCTCCTCGAGCACACTGAGCGCTTCATCGGTTCTGCCGTTCTTGATGTACAGCGACGCTAGAGCGACGGCCAGATTGTTGTCGCCCGCTATCCTTCCTCTCTCGCTTTCGAGCAGGTCGATGCCGCGCAATATCTCACCCTTCTTTGCGTAAAATCCTGCGAGCGAGGCGAGAAGCAGAGAGTCGGACGGATATTTAGTGAGCAGCCTTGACAGAATGCCCTCGAGCTCGTCGAACCTCCCCGATTCGAAAAGAGCCTTCTCCAGCTTTGCCGCGACTTCGGGGAAATAGCCCATGTCAATCGAGAGCAGCTCTTCCCACCTTCTTGCCGCCCTGTCGAGGTCCCCACCGTCCATTGCCAGGCCGGAAATGAGATAAATCGCTTCGGTACAGGCCCTGTCTTCCTTCCTCGCCTTGTCGAGGTATTTCCCCGCTCTGTCACGGTCGCCTGACTCTATCAGGGCGCAGGCCACAGATGTAAGGTAGGACGCTCTCATGCTGGGAGTGACGGAGTCGTCGATGCGGGACAGCTCTCGGAGGGCGCCGTAGGCGCTCTCGAAATCCCGCTGTATATGGTAGAGTCTGTGGAGGGCGGCCAGCACGTCGGCGTCCTTCCTCTTCTTCCTCACCGTTTCGAGAGTTGCCACGGCCCGCTCTATCTTTCCCAGGACGGCAAGGTCTTCCGCTATGGAGAGCTGAACGGCTTTTTCGTCATCAAAGCTCAGACCGGGCCTGACAGTAAGCCCCCGGTGCAGCTGGAGGGCCTTCTCGGCCTGGCCCCTCTCACGCATCAGGTCGCCGAGCTGTATGTAGGCGTCTATATCGTTCTCACCGTTCCGGACCGCTGACGCCAGAAGAGTATATGCGTCGTCCTTTCTCCCGCCTATCAAGGCGTAGAGGGCCTCGATATATCTGCTGCGCCTTGCCCTGCCCCGTTTTTTCCTCTGCAGGAGGACTATCACGGAGAGCAGCACAACGACGCAGGCAAGGACGGCGATTACGATAATTCTGATATTTACGTTATCCATACGATGCCGCTCCCGTCAGGGCATGTCCTCCGGCAGGACCTCTTCCGATTCTTCCTCCAGGGGCAGGTTCCGCAGGGCCTCGAGCTCATCCTGCAGCTTCCGGCAGTTCTTTTTCTCCCTGCCGACACGGAGGAGAAGCTGGGCTTCCCTGATCCATCCTCCGATCGCCCAGACGAGCATTCCGGCTATGAACGTCACGACCATGATGACGTTGAGCTCAAGGTTGTAGCAGGTCCAGTTGAAGAATCGAAAGGTCATTTTCGTTCCGGCGTTGAGCGTTCCCAGCCACACGAGCCCGATGACGCCGACAAGGAGTATAATCCCTCTTATGATCCACACGCCAGTTACCTCCCCGTGATTTCTTCTCCGATAAAAGTAAATTTACTCAGTTCCTTCAGAACTACGCTTACGGTATCCCCGGGCTTCCGGTTTTCCGACTCGACGAGAACGTTCCTGAAATGCAGTGTTCTTCCTTTCAGGAACTGATATTCTCCCTTTTTGACTCGAGCGTCAAGGAGGATTTCCTCGACCGACCCGATGCGGGCGGCCATGATCTCCATCCTTATTCTCCGTATGGCGGCATTGAGGTTATCGAGCCTCGATTTCTTCACCTCGACGGGCACATCGTCCTCGAGACCCGCAGCCTTCGTGCCTTCTCTCTGGGAGTACTTGAATGTGAAAGCCGAGTCGAACCTCACCCTCTCGACGATGTCGAGTGTCTCCTCGAAGTCGTCCTCCGTCTCTCCCGGAAACCCCACGATTACGTCGGTGGTTAAGGCAATATCGGGGCGAAGCGCCCTTGCCCTGTCGATGATATCGAGATATCCTGACCTCGTATACCCCCTGTTCATCATGGACAGGATCCGGTCGCTTCCTGCCTGGAACGGAAGGTGCATGTGCGGGCATACCCTGTCGGTTTCCGCCATCAGGGTGAATATCCCGTCGTCGACATCCCTGGGGTGCGTCGTGAGGAATCTGATCCTTTCGATATCCGTCTCTTCGAGTATTCTGCCGAGCAGATCGACAAATCCGCAATCCCCTGAACGGTAGGCCATCACGTTCTGACCGAGAAGAGTGACCTCCTTCGCTCCCGAGGCCTTAAGCAGCCCGATGTCCTCGATGACGCCGCCGGCTTCCTTGCTCCGGAAACTTCCCCTGACGTAGGGCACGATGCAGTAAGAGCAGTAGTTCTCGCAGCCACGAGTTACGGAAAGATAACGGGAAGGCGAAGAGCCCGAAACGCTCCTAAGCCTGTAAGTGACAGAGCCGTCCTTCTCGACAAGGACTTTTCGGCCCTCTCCGGAGATGGCCGCTGAAATGGCGGAAGGCAGCGCCGCGTAGTTGTCCGGCCCGGCGACGATATCGAGCGCAGGTACGAGTTCGAAGAGCCTGTCGCCGAGTCTCTGCGCCATGCAACCGCAGACGGCCAGTACTGTGCCTTTATACCTGGAGAGGTCGTTGAGCCGACCTATCGCCCTCCTTTCGGCATTTTCCCTGACGCTGCAGGTGTTGACGAGGATGGCGTCCGCTTCCGACGGATCCTGCAATATCCCGAACCCTTCGCTCTCGAGTATCGATTCGAGTACTTCCGTATCGAAAGCGTTCATCTGGCAGCCGAAGCACTCAAGGTAGACATTCTTCGGACTCATGATCCGACCCTTCCGTACAGCCTTCCCATGGAGTAATGCGTGATGTCGACAGGAACAAGCTTTCCGTCAAGAGACGAAGGGCAGTCGACGCTCACCTCGCAGTAACTGCCGGTCAGAGCGGTCGAGAACCGCGAGTAACGTCTTGCCTTTCGCTGGATTACGGCGAGTTCGCGGCTTCCCGTGCGCGATCTCATGAATTCCCTCTTCTTTGATTTTCCCAGCCTGATCAGCTTCCGACTGCGGCGTTTCCGCGTATCCGGATCGACCTGGCCGTCCATCGTCTCAGCAGGAGTTCCCGGACGTTTCGAGTACGAGAATACGTGAAAATAGGTCAGCGGAAGCGATTTGGCGAATTCGAACGTTCTCCTGAAACTTGCGTCGTCCTCTCCCGGAAATCCGGTTATGATATCGGTGCCTATGCCGATGCCGCCGGAGAGCTTTCTGACAGCTTCGATTCTTTTCCTGAAGAATGATGTGTCGTAAGGCCTTTTCATCGCGTCGAGAATTAGATCGTCCCCGCTCTGAAGAGGTATATGGAGATGCGGCGTCAACCTGTCCGTCCCTGATATTAGGCTGAGAAGTCCGTCAGTTACCTCGTTCACTTCGATGCTGCTGAGCCTTATCCTCAGCTTGTGAGTATCCGCTAGGATCGACTCCACCAGGACGTCGAGCGCCGTTCCGTCAGCGATATCCTTTCCGTACCTTCCGATGTGGATCCCCGTGAGAACAATTTCCTCGATGCCGTTTTCCTCGAGTTTCTTCACCTGTCCGAGGACGCGCTCGAACGGAACGCTCCGGCTCCTCCCCCTGGCCCTGGGAATGATGCAGTAGGTACAACACGCGTCGCATCCCTCCTGTATCTTGATGAACGCCCTCGAGTGCTCGTGAAATTCCGATATATCAAAGCTTCCCAATCTTTCGGGCGGCGGGCCCGGGATATCCCGGCCTGCCAGTTTCTCGAGGATGCCTACAATCGAATCCTTGTCATCGTTACCGATGACAAGGTCGGTCTCGGTCATCTTCTCGAGTCTCCCGGCCTGGGTCTCAGCGTAGCAGCCGGTGACGATGATGGTCGAATCGGGAGCGGCTTTTCTTGCCCTTCGGACGGCGTTTCTGCATCGGGAGTCCGTTTTGCCTGTCACGGTACAGGTATTGATGATATAGTAATCCGCATTCTCGCCGAAGCTCCTGAATTTCCATTTCCTTCCTATAAGCGCCTGCCGCATGCATTCCGATTCGTACTGGTTCAGCTTGCAGCCGAGTGTAGTGATCGAGAATGTCGGCATTGCTTCTTCACTGCATCTATTCAATTCCTGTCTCCATGAGGCTGATAAAGAAGTGAGGGTGGAACACCACCCTCACTTCCGTTCATCGAACTGCATAGATAGTCAGGGAGCCTATTCGGTTCCCTTTTTATCTTCAGGCTCTTCCGCCTCCACCTGCTCCTCCGCGACCGGAGCTTCCGGCTCATCGGATACAGGCTCAGCGGGGGATGCCTCGACAGCAGGCTCTTCCGCTACCGGCTCCTCGACGACGGCCTCTTCTGGCTCGGCGGCGATCTTGCGGGGGTGAGAATCCCTGTATTCGGCAATCTCGGTGGCAGGTTTGCCCTCGAAGAAGGCATTCACGCTGAGGACTATGCGCTTGTTCTGCGGATCGACCTTTATGACCTTGAGCGGAAGCTCCATACCGTTTTCGAAGAACTCGGCAGGCTGCTTCATATCCTCGACACCTAGGTGCGAGAGGGGCACGAATCCCTCGACATCGTTACGCAGTTCAACAACCGCTCCCCTGTCGAGGAGGCGTGTGATGACGCCGCTGGTCTCGGTGCCGATGTTGAACTCGTTAGCGAGCTCGGTCCAGGGGTTCTCCCGCGTCTGCTTCATGCCGAGACTGATACGCCGCTTGTCGCTGTCTATCTCTAGGACAACCACCTCGACGTCGTCGCCCTTCTTGACCATCTCCGACGGGTGGCGGATCCTCTTGGCCCATGACATGTCCGAGATGTGGACCAGTCCATCGATCCCGTCCTCGATCTCGACGAAAGCTCCAAAGTTTGTAAGATTCCGGACCTTGCCCTTTAGCCTCGTACCGGGAGGGTATTTGCTCTCGAGTGCCTTCCACGGATCCGGCTCGAGCTGTTTTAGGCCGAGCGATATCTTCTCGTGCTCCTTGTCAACGTTCAGGACGACAGCCTCGACGGTATCGCCTATTGCGACGACCTTGGAGGGATGTTTGACGTGTCTCGTCCATGACATCTCGGAGATGTGGATGAGGCCCTCGATTCCCTTTTCAAGCTCGACGAATGCGCCGTAGTCCGTAATCGAAACGACCTTGCCGCGCATCTTGTCCCCGATGGGATAGCGGTCATCGACGCCTTCCCAGGGATACGGGGTGAGCTGCTTGAGGCCTAGGGATATCCTCTCCCTCTCGCGGTCGAAATCGAGGATCTTGATCTTGAGCTTGTCGCTTATCGCGACGACCTCCGAAGGATGGCTCACGCGGCCCCAGGTGAGGTCTGTGAGGTGAAGAAGGCCGTCGATACCGCCTAGGTCGACGAAGGCTCCGAAATCGGTGATATTCTTGACGATTCCTTCCCTTTCCTGTCCGACTTCGAGCTCGGCCAGAAGTGTCTTTTTCTTCTCTTCACGCTCCTCTTCAAGGACCACACGGCGTGAGACGACGATGTTGCGGCGCCTCTTGTTGAGCTTGATGATCTTGCAGTCGAGGTTCTCGCCGAGCATATCGTCGAGATTGGGAACCTGCCTGAGAGCGATCTGCGATCCGGGAAGGAATGCGTCGACGCCCATGAGCTTGACGACAAGCCCGCCCTTGATCCTCCTGTCGACGATCGCACTGACGACGTGGCCGCTGTCGTAGGAATCCTTGATCTCGTCCCAGGCCCTGAGGAAATCTGCCTTGATCTTCGAAAGTACGATCAGGCCGTCCTGGTTTTCCATCTTCTCGAGGAACACGTCGAACGAATCGCCGTGCTTGACTTCGGCGCAGTTGGCGAATTCGGAGATGGGGATCGTGCCCTCGCTCTTGAATCCGACGTCGAGGATGACTTCCTTCTCATTGACGGAATAGACAATCCCCTTGACGATTTTGCCCTCTTTGAGCTCCTCGTTCAGGGCGGGTACGGCCTCCACCATCGCGATCCAGTCTTCCTCGGTTGTGTCCTTCTCCTCGAGCTCCTCCTGAGTCACTTGGTCGAAGATCTTGAGATACGACAGGTCGTTCCTGCCCGCAGGGTTTTCACCCTCCTTTTTCATTTTTGTCCCGGGTGTCCCGGGGTCATGCTGTGTTGACTCGAATGTTTCTTCCTGCATTAAGCTATTTCCCCTTTCGTAATGGATTTAATGAAATATGATATGCAGTTTCGGGGCCGTTAGCAAGCAAATTATCACAGGAACGGGGAGCCTTCTCAACAGTCGGAGATCTCCCGTAGACGTGCCAGGACATCATCGATCACCCAGTCGGGCGTAGATGTCCCGGTCGTGATTCCTATCCTGTCTCCGTCCTCGAACCAGGAAGGGTCGATATCGTCCGCTGTTTCTATGAACTTGGCCGTGATCCCCTCGTCGACGCACATCTGGTACAGCCTCTTCGTGTTGGAACTGCCCTTTCCTCCAACGACGAGCACTATGTCAACGTTGCCGGCGAGTTCGAGCGTCGCTTCCCGTCTGAGGACCGTAGCCTGGCATATCGTGTCGTGGACCCTGAGGTCTTCGATACTCTTCTCGAGCTCTCCTATGATCCTCATAGCCTTCTCACGCGAGAAGGTCGTCTGGATCACGACGCCGGCCCGGTCTATCACGCCGACCGATTCGGCCTCTTGGAGGGTAGAAATGATGACAGGATCGGAGCCGGCCTGTCCGGAGATAGCGCGGACTTCCGGATGGCTGCTGTCTCCCAATATGATGACCTTCCTCGCCTCATCGGCCATCTGCCGCACGTATTCCTGGCTCTTTTGAACAAAGGGGCACGTCGTGTCGATAAGATCGATGCCCCTCCTGCGGGCCTCATCGATCAGGTCCGGCATCACGCCGTGAGCCCTTATGATGAGTGTATCCCCACCGGAAAGCTCATCCATCGAGAAGACCGGGATCACGCCTCTCGATTTCAGATCCTCTACGGCCTGCGGATTGTGGATTACGTCGCCGATCGAGTATATAGTCTTTCCTCTGTTGCCGAGGCCCTCCTCGATGAGGCTCATAGCTCTCTTCACACCGAAGCAGAAACCGGTGATCGGCGACATTATAACTTCAAGCATACGTCTCGTCCTCGAGCATCTTCATCGCCTCATGTATCATCGATGAGAGTACCGCGTAATCTCTCTTCCTGTCGTCCGATTCGCAGCCGTCGGGAATGCGTATGGCCCTCCCTATGCGCACCTCGAGTCGTCTCCTCCTCAGGAAACAGTCCTTCAACGCGTTCGACCCGGATATATAGGCAGGGACGATCGTCTTCCCCGACCGGTAGGCGAGCATCCCTATCCCCGGCTTGAAATCCTTGAGTCTTCCCGTCTTCGATCTTGTGCCCTCGGGAAACATCAGGACCGAGTCTCCACGCTTGAAAGCGTTGTCGATGGCCTTGATCGTCGACCTGTTGAATCCTTTCCTGTCGATCGGGATCGCGTGCTGTTTCCTGAGCAGCCACGATAAGAACCTGTTCGTGAACAGCTCCTTTTTCGCGACGAACCAGGTCTCTCGTTCGAGGGTCGAACCGACGAGGGTCGAATCGTACCAGGAAATATGGTTCGAGGCGAAGAAGAAGCTCTCCGAGAACCTCAGAGTTTCCGAGCCGTAGATCCTCAGACCGAAAAGGAGCCTGGCGAAGAACTTGATCATCATCTGAACTATTGAGAAGTAGGCGCTCCGCCCTCTCTTGTATGGATTCTTTCTCCCCTTCGGTTCGTACAGGTCTCCCAGACGGGAGGACTCCCGTCTTATGATCTCCTCGACGATCGTCACCTGATCCTCGATCGTGATACCAGACGTATCGACAACAAAGGCGCCGACAGGACGCACGAGGGGACTGTACTCACGGCCCGAGTCGATCTCATCCCTAATGGCGAGATTGTGACGGATCTCATCTTCGGTCTGGGTGATGCCCATCTGTTTGAGCTGTTTCACCCGGCGCTTCGTGCGGGCTTCCATGTCGGCTACGAGATAGATCTTGACGTGGGCGAAAGGAAAGACCGTGCTGCCGGTATCGCGCCCCTCGGCGACTATTCCCCCCCTGTTCCCTGCTTTTCTCTGGAATCGGATCATCGCCCGTCGGACGCCCGGGTGCCTGCTGACGGGAGAGACGGCCTCCGATACCTCCGGGCCGCGTATCTCGCTCCCTGTGGGTACGCCGTCTACGAAGAGGACCGGAGCGCTGTCACTGATATCGATCTCGAGGGATGTCTCCTCGGCGATATTTGTGACCGCTTCCCTGTCGTCCGGATCGATACCGGACTGAAGTACCTTCCAGGTCACGGCCCTGTACATGGCACCGGTATCGAGATAGGTCAGGCCGAGGCGCTCCGACAGGGCCTGCGCCGTCGTGCTCTTGCCCGAACCGGCGGGGCCGTCGACCGTGACGATCATGTCCCGGAGTTTATTTATGGAGATGTCGTTATCTCTCATGGGCGGCACCACTCTATCGGGACAGGACCTCCCGGAGCCCCTTGAGGAACCTGTTGTTCTCGGCTGGAGTGCCGATCGAGACGCGGAACGATTCCACACCGAGCCCCCATGGAGCACCACTCCTGACTATGACCCCGAGATCCATCAACCTGTCCACTATGTTCCTGTCAGGTCCTTTGGGTACGGCGAGAAGGAAGTTTGTCTGGGAATCGGGTACGGTGAACCCCAGTTCCCTCAACTCGTCCGCGATTCTCGATCTCTCGCTGTTGTTTTCATCTATTCTCGTGCCGAGATCGTCGGAGTGCCTCAGTGCGGCCCTTGCCGCCGCCTGCGCCAGCCGGTTGACGTTGAACGGCTGCCTGACCATGTGGAGGATCGTCACGAGCTCCGCGTCCGCCATCGCATATCCCGCCCTGACTCCGGACAGCGAGTGGACCTTGGAGAATGTCCTGAGTATCACGACGTTCCTGAACCTGTCGAGGAGCTTCTTCGAATCCGGATAATCCTCTGCCGTAACGTATTCGTAATACGCCTCGTCGAAAACTACTATGATGTTTTTCCTGATTCCCTCGAGGAATGCTACCACGTCTCCCTCGGGCACGTACGTCCCCGTGGGGTTGTTGGGATTGCAGACGAAGACCATCTTGGTCTTCCGGTTCACCGCGCTTCTCATCGCCTCCAGGTCGAGGGTGTAATCGGAGAGTGGGACCTTCACCTCGCCCACTCCGGCCTGATGTACGATCAGAGGATAGGCAATAAAGCTCGGATAGGGATACATCACGTTCTCGTCCGGCTTGACGAAGGCCCTGACGAGGAGCTCGATTATCTCATTCGAGCCGTTTCCCACGAATATCTGGCCATGCTCAAGGCCGTGCCTCTCGGAGAGCTCGAGAGAGAGGTAATGACTGCCCGAGTTGGGGTACCGGTTGACGTTGTCGAGTTCATCGATGATTGCCCGCTTGATCTCATCCAGAGGCTGATAGGGATTCTCGTTCGAGGCGAGCTTGATGATCTCGCTCCCTATGTTGCGTTCCCTCCGCAGCTCTTCGATCGGTTTGCCCGGTACGTACGGTTTGACACGCTTGAGATGGGGCTGCATCAGTTTCTTGAAGTCCATCCGGTTATCTCCTTCATATCAGGCCTGTCAGCTCTCTGAGCCTGAATTCCTCTTTTTCGGTCAGGGGGCGGATGTCGCCCGGCTCAAGGTCGTTGAATTCCAGGTCGCCGAGAGCGACCCGTCTCAGCTCCAGCACCCTGTGTCCCGATTCGGCGAACATCCTCCTTATCTGCCGCTTCTTTCCCTCCTTCAACCGGATCTCCAGCGAGGAGGAATCTTCAGATCTCCCGATCACCTTCACGGTGCAGGGCATAGTGACGTAATCTACCAGGTCGACTCCGGAACCGATAGCTTCGACCGTCCGGTCTTCTATCAGACCTTCGACGGTCACGACATATCTCTTCTCTATCTTGAACCGGGGATGCGTCAGTCGGTAAGCAAGATCACCGTCGTTTGTCAGCAGAAGCAGGCCGGTGGTGTCCATGTCCAGGCGTCCTACCGGAAAGAGCCTTTCCCCGTACCCCATCTCCCTGGCCAGCTTGATGACGGTCCTTCTGCCGCGCTCGTCCTTCACCGTGCTGAGAACTCCGAAAGGCTTGTTGATGACGAGTATCATCTTTCCCGCAACCTGCTCGACGTGTTTGCCATCGACGCTTACCAGGTCGGAATCAGTGTCGATGAAACTGGCAAGTTCCGAGACTGTATTACCGTTTACCTGAACCCTCCCCTCCCTGATAAGATTTTCGCAGTTCCTTCTCGATCCGATCCCCGCCGACGCGAGAAACCGGTTGATCCTCATCTTCGGGCTCATCAGCTCCCGTCGTCTTCTCCGGTGTTGCCGGCCTCGAGTACTTCTCCGGGTGCCGGTCCCACGCCGGCCTCTACGGAATGTTCCACGGGCGGAATGAGATCGATTGTCTCGAGGCTTTTCTCAAGCTCTTCCATGTCGGGAATGTCCCTGATGTCCTTGAGGCCGAGGTACTCAAGGAATCTCGATGTGGTCGAATAGAGGAACGGCCTTCCGAGACCTTCACCCCTTCCGCTGATCGCGATCAGTTCCCTCTCCGTCAGCGTGGCGAGGACACCGTCACAGTTGACCCCCCTTATGGCCTCCACAGAGGACCTGCTGATAGGCTGCCTGTAGGCGACGATCGCGAGAGTCTCTAGCGCCGGCTGCGAGAGTTTCGCCTTTCTCCTGCTCTTGAACAGGAGAGATACCGTCGCAACGTATTCCGGCAGTGTGGTTATCTGGTATCCTCCCGCGACCTCTACGATTCCGAAGCTTCGCCCGCATGAACGGTAGAACTCCTCCAGTTTCCCAAGTGCTTCCTTTATTGATTTCGTAGAGGATTCGCCGGTAATCGAGGAGAGCCTTCCGACGCTCAGAGGCGCGTCGGAGGCGAAGAGGAGTGCTTCTATCTCTGCGGCAAGCCTGCCGGTCTCAACTCTGTTCCCTGACTCCATCGGGTATTTCCTTCAGTCCTTCCTTTGGCGCGACGCCCGGCCTGTACAGCCAGACGTCCCTGCCGGATGTCATTTGTCTCGCGGAGAGTTCGCCGAGCCTTACCATTTCTAGTATGGCGAGGAAGGTGACTATGATTTCCAACCGGTCCGTATCGCCGGAGAAGAGCTCCGTGAAGAGGATTTCCGAGCTGGCAGCAACCCTGTCGCGGATAAGATCTATTTTCTCTTTGACAGTATGCGATTCTTTCTCGATCCTGTAGCTGATCTGCTTTTTCAGGTCCTCCATCACCTTCTTGAAGGCCTCAACAAGGTCGAATATGGAGACCTCCATCAGCGACGTGTCCTGTTCTCCTTCCGGCGGCCTGATAGCCGGTCTGGTGAATACCTTCCTCCTGTCGCTCTCCCTGTCGGCGAAATGATTGGCCGCTTCCTTGAACTTGCGGTACTCGAGCAGGTTCCTCACAAGCTCTTCCCTAGGGTCCTCCTCGTCCTCATCATCCGGCCTTCTCGGGAGGAGCATCTGCGCCTTGATCCGCATCAGAGTAGCCGCCATCACGAAGAACTCTCCCGCCACCTCGAGACTCAGCTCCTGCATTACCTCGATGTGCGAGAGGTATTCCTTCGTTATATGGGAGATCGGTATGTCGTAGATATTGATCTTGTCCCTGCGTATCAGATGCAGGAGGAGGTCGAGGGGACCCTCGAACTGTGTCAGGCGAACGTGGTAGCTCATAAACGTTCAGTTCCTCTGAGATTACGGAGAAACCCTCCAGAGGATCCTCCAAGCGTTGTTGATCAAACGGAATGCTAAGTGATGCACTGGTTTGTGTCAACAAGATGTTTGGATCGTCCCGGTCATCCTCTCGGGTGGAAGGTCCTGTGAACCTCTAGGAGGTAATCGATATCGAGACGCGTGTATATCTGGGTAGTCGCTATACTCGAATGACCGAGAAGCTCCTGGACCGCTCTCAGATCCGCTCCACCCTCTACCAGGTGAGTGGCGAATGAATGGCGGAGTGTATGGGGCGTCACATCGACGGGGAGCCCCGCCATCGCGGCGTACTTCTTGAGTATTTTCCAGAAGCTGACCCTCGAGATGGGCCCTCCCCGGTAGTTGAGGAATACGAAGGGTGAAGGAGAATCGGACAGGAACTCCTGCCTCGATTCGGCGATGTATCTCTCGAGCAATCTCACGGCAGGCGATCCGACGGGCACGATCCTCTCCTTGTTCCCCTTTCCCCTGATCCGCACGAGCCTCGATTCGAAATCGAGCGATTCGAAACGAAGGCCGCAGACCTCGGATACCCTCATGCCGGTGGAATAGGCAAGCTCGAGCATCGCCCTGTCGCGGAGCCCCGTCTTCGAGTCGTCGGGTTGCTCGAGAAGACTTGCCGTCTCTTCCTGGGACAGGACGAACGGCACACGCCTTCTTATCCTCGGAGCGGATATCGATGTAATATCGAGATCGTGAAGCTCTCCCTCCCGGTAGAGATATCTGTGAAATCCCTTCACGGCGCTCAGAAGCCTCGACCTGGATGCCCGGCTCTTTCTACTTTCTAGACCGGCGGCAAAACGCAGGCTCGATTCGAGGTCGATGCCCTCGGGCGAATCGATACCGGCTCCTTCAAGCCAGACGAAATATTCGCGCAGGTCGCTCCTGTACGCGTCTATCGTCAGCGGGCTGAGGCCTTTCTCGACGGCGAGGTGGTCGATGTACGCCTCTCCAAGCGTCTCGAACAGGCCGGAGCTTTCATTCCCCGTTGATGTGCTCATGTATCTTCCGCGCTATAGCCGGGCCGATGCCCGGCAGGGCTGCTATCTCGTCCTCCGTGGCATTCTTTAGCCCCGTAAGGCTGCCGAAGCGGACGAGGAGCTGCATCTTCCTGTACTCCCCTACTCCAGGTATCCCGTCCATGCCCGATTCGACAAGTCCGCTGCTCCGCAGCTTCCTGTGGTATTCTACGGCGAATCTGTGAGCCTCGTCACGTG
Source organism: Candidatus Krumholzibacteriota bacterium (assembly GCA_030609325.1). Taxonomy (GTDB): domain Bacteria; phylum Krumholzibacteriota; class Krumholzibacteriia; order Krumholzibacteriales; family Krumholzibacteriaceae; genus JAUWCL01. The sequence goes on along the minus strand of JAUWCL010000007.1, from coordinate 47,644 downwards.
CCTTCTGCAGGAGTTTCAGCACGGGGCTTCTGCGGGAAAGTACGATCGGGTCCTTCCCTCCCGGAACGAATATCTCCTCGTTCCTTTTGGCAAGCCCGATCACGCTTATCGGGGAGAGCCCGCTCGTACGCATGGCTTTCATGACGGCAGAGACCTGTCCCTTCCCTCCGTCGATAAGAATCAGGTCGGGACGCCTGCTCTTTCCGTCCTTCAAACGATCCAGCCTCCGCAGCAGGACCTCCCTCATCATCGCGAAATCGTCGGGGCCCTCGACTGTCCTGATCCTGAAATGCCTGTATCCCGATTTCAACGGCCGGCCGTCCACGAAGGTCACCATCGAGCCGACAGCCACGGAGCCCTGTATGTTCGATATGTCGAAGGCCTCTATCCGGGATGGTGTGGCGGGCAGCCCGAGTAATTTCTTCAGGTCTCCGAGCACCCTTTTGGCCGACGTTTTCCTTCCGCGAGGGGTGAGCAGTCTCGAGGCTGCGTTTTTCTCGGCCAGGTCGATGAGTTTTCTCCGGTGCCCCCGCGACGGGATCGAGATGGAGACCGGCTTCCCGGTTTTCTCTTTAAGCCACCGGCCGATAAGTTTGCCGTCCGGAAGCTCGTACTGAGCGAGGATGCCCGGTGGAATGTCGAGCGATGTATTGTAGTATAACTTGAAAAAAACCTCGTATGATGCTATTATATCGTCCGATGGCGCGACAGGCATCATGAATGCCTCGGAACTGAGGATCCTTCCCTCCCGTACCTTCATGACGACTCCGCAGGCGCTGCTTCCCTCCCTTGCAATCGCAACGGCGTCCTCGTCCGCTCCTCCAGGGTCGACGGCGTGCTGCCTCTCGTTGATCTTTCTGATCGAGGCGATCTGATCCCTCGCCACGGAGGCTTCCTCGTAGCGCCTTTTCTCCGAGAGAGATTCCATGGACCTCTGCAGCTCCTTCACGAGCGCCTCGCTGTGGCCCCGCAGGAACATCCTCAGCTGCCTCACAACGGCGGCGTATTCATCGGAATCGACCTTCCCCGTGCACGGGCCGCGGCATCTCCCGATCTGGAAGTTGAGGCACTCACGCGTACGCCTTCTGAAACTACCCTTGCAATCCCTCAGGGGAAAAATCGTCTTGATCGCCTTAAGCGTTCGCCGAACCGCTCCTGCGTCGGTATACGGCCCGAAGTACTCGGCGCCGTCATCGAGCACCCTTCGGACGATCAGGAGCCTCGGGAATTCCTCGTTTGCCGTTATCTTCAGATATGGATACCGTTTGTCGTCCTTCAGGCGGATATTGTAACGGGGTCGGTATTCCCTGATCATGCTCGCCTCGAGCACGAGGGCCTCCACCTCGTTCCCCGTGGCTATATAGTCGACCGAGTCGACCGCCTCCATGAGCGCCTTAGTCTTCGGGTCCAGCCTTTCGTGAGCCTGCATGTAGCTGCGCGCCCTGCTGACGAGTTTTCTCGCCTTACCGACGTATATAATCCGGCCTCTCGGATTCTTGAAGAAATAGACCCCGGGAGAGTCGGGCATCCGCTCTATCTTTCTGCGGATTTTGTTCTTCTGATCACTTGACAAAGCAGGAGCCTTCCGTTATGTTATCGAATCACTTGGAGGTAAAAACCGGATGCCGAATCACAAGTCTGCATGGAAAAGAATGCGCCAGAACGAGAAGAGGCGCCTGATGAACAAGAAATACAGGACTATTCTCCGCAAGGCGATCAAGAGCTATAAGGCCATCGAGGACAGCGCCGTGGCGAAAGAGAGCTATCCCGCTCTCGCTTCCAGGGTCGACAAGTCGGCCAAGATGGGCATCATCCATCACAGAACCGCCGCGCGTATCAAGTCCAGGCTTACCAGAAAGGCTCTCTAGTCCCTGATCCCCGCTATTTCAAGGACCTTCCCGGCGGCATCGTCAATGGCTACGTCATCGACCTGTCCCGTCTTTCTGTGAAACAGCTCGACTACCCCGTCCTTTATCTTTCTGCCTATGGTGATCCTCAGGGGAACGCCAGTAAGGTCGGCGTCCTTGAACTTTACTCCGGGACTCAGGTCCCTGTCGTCCATCAGCACTTCGAGGCCGACGCCGGCCAGTTCTTCCTCGAGCTTCAAGGCGGCGTTCATGACGGTTTCGTCGCCCGTATTCAGCGGAAGCAGCAGGACATGAAAGGGCGCGATCGACATCGGCCAGACAATACCGTCCTTGTCGAAGTTCTGTTCGATCGCTGCTGCCACCATTCTGCTCACTCCGAATCCGTAGCAGCCCATGATGAAGGGGTGGCTCTCACCCTTGTCGTCGAGGAATGTCGCGTTCATAGACGATGAGTACTTCGTGCCAAGCTTGAATATGTGGCCGACTTCTATCCCCCGGCTCAAGGCGAGGCCCCTGCCGCAGTCCGGGCACAGGTCTCCCTCGCGGGCGAAGACGAGATCCTCGAACCTGCCGATCTCGAAATCCCTTCCTGCAACGACTCCCTTCAGATGGGTGTCGGCCCTGTTCGCTCCTGCGACCATCCCCTCAAAGTCCCGGATGAGCGTATCGGCCACGATCTCTACATCTTCGGGGAGACCGACGGGTCCGGAAAATCCCACGGGGCCTCCTGTGGCCTCTTCGATCTCGAACGGCTCGAGGAAGCGGATGTCCGGGTCGTCGAACACGCGGACGAGTTTGATGTCGTTCACTTCCCGGTCTCCGGGCACGAGTACGGCAACGTTCCTCTCCCCGGTCTTGTAGAGAAGCGTTTTGACGATACCCTCATCGGGCACTCCAAGGAACTCAGACACCTGTTCAATCGTCGATGCCCCGGGGGTGGATATCTTCTCGTACGGATCGAGCGGTTCGCCCCTGAAGCCATCGCTGACTCTGGCAGAGGCCTTCTCGAGGTTCACCGCGTAGCCGCACATGCATGAGAGCAGCATGTCCTCACCGTTATCCGCGAGCACCATGAACTCGTGGGATTCGTTTCCGCCGATGTATCCGGACTCGGCCTCCACAATAACGTACTCGAGGCCGCATCTCTCGATGATCTTCCGGTAGGCCTTCTCGATACGCCTGTACATCCTGTCGAGGCATTCGTCGTCTGCATGGAACGAGTAGGCGTCCTTCATGATGAACTCGCGGGCGCGCATCACTCCGTATCTCGGTCTGATCTCGTCCCTGAATTTTGTGAGAATCTGGTAATAAGTCTGCGGAAGATCGCGATAGCTCCGCATCTCGTCGCGGGCTATAAGCGTGATGACCTCCTCGTGCGTCGGGCCGAGGGCGAAGACCCTTCCCCTGCTGTCCCTGAGCTTGAACAGCTCCGGGCCGAAGCTCTTCAGCCTCCCGCTATCGGCGTAGATCTCCTCCGGATGGAGGATCGGCATGAGGAGCTCCTGGCATCCTGCCGCGTCCATTTCCTCGCGTATGATACGCTCTATCTTCTTCAGGACCCTGAGACCTGTCGGCAGAAACGTATAGATCCCCGACGTCAGTTTCTTTATCAATCCGGCCCTTAGCATCAGCATGTGGCTCGGTATCTCGGCTTCCCTGGGATTTTCCTTCAGTGTAGGTATACAGCTCTCGGACCAGCGCATTTTCCCTCTTTCTTTTCTCCGGCCCGAAGGCCGGCGATAATCGATTGATTCTGCATGCAATCAGTATATACTACGTTACGTTCCGCCTATGCAAGGTTGAACTGGCCGATGCGAAAGGCTGCTGCCGATGAGCTCCCGGTTTCTCGATATGCTGTCTGAAGGAGTCGTGCTGTTCGACGGCGCGATGGGCACGATGCTCTACGACCGGGGTGTCTTTATAAACAGGTGCTTCGACGAGATCAATCTCAGCAATCCCGCCTTGGTGGAAGGCATCCACAGTGAATATATCGATGCCGGAGCCTGTGTCATCGAGACGAACACATTCGGTGCCAACAGGTTCAAGCTGACGCTTCACGGCCTCGACGACAGGCTCTCCGAGATCAACAGGGCCGGCGCCGAAGCGGCTCTGCGCGTATCGGACGGCAGGGCCGCAGTCGCCGGTGCGATCGGTCCTCTCGGGATACGTATAGAGCCCTGGGGCCCAACTTCAAACGAGGAAGCCGCCGCGGCATTCGCAGAGCAGGCGGCAGCGCTACTCGAGGGCGGCGTTGACATCTTCGTCCTCGAGACCTTCGCTGACCTCAACGAGATCCAACAGGCGATCAACGGAGTTCGATCCGTCACCGATCTGCCGATCGTCGCGCAGATGACCCTTCAGCAGGACGGCCTCGGCCTATACGGGACAGAACCCGCAGAATTCGCGGTTCGTCTCGACGGCTGGGAAGTAGATGTGGTGGGCATGAACTGTTCGGTAGGCCCGAAGGTGATGCTCGAAGCGGTCGAGAAGATCTCCGGCAAGGTTGATAAATGGATATCGGCACAGCCGAACGCGGGAATCCCCCAGAGCGTCGACGGCAGGAACATATACATGACCTCGCCCGAGTACATGGCCGAATACGCCTGCAGGTTCGTCAAGGCAGGTGCACGGATCGTAGGAGGGTGCTGCGGCACGACGCCTGCCCATATCAGGGCCATCGCCGACGCGCTGAAAACGGTCAGGCCGAGGAAGGCCGGTATGACGGTCCGCCGCGATCACGAGGAACGCATCGAGATCTCGCGTGCCGTTCCCCTTGCCGAGAAGTCCTCTCTCGGCGGTAAGATCGCCGCGGGAGAATTCGTGCGGATGGTGGAGATGGTCCCCCCGCGCGGGGGAAATCCCGGCAATGTCCTCGAGGGTGCAGCTCTCCTCTCCGGGGCGGGCATCGACGCGATAAACATCCCCGACAGCCCCCGTGCATCGTCGAGGATGAGCCCCCTCGCCCTGGCCGTGCTCATCGAACGGGACGCGGGCATAGAGACTGTCCTTCATTACTGCTGCCGGGACAGGAACATACTGGGCATGCAGTCGGACATATTGGGGGCGCACGCGCTGGGACTCAGGAATATCCTTGTCATAACGGGCGATCCGATAAAGACAGGGGACTACCCCGACGCGACGGCGGTGTTCGACATAGACTCTATCGGCCTGACCAACGTCATCCATCAACTCAACATGGGAACCGACATAGGCAGTCGGAGCCTCGATGCGCCCACATCCTTCCTGATCGGCGTGGGAGTAAATCCAGGAGCGGTCGATTTCGATGAGGAGATGAAGAGATTCTACTGGAAGGTCGAAGCGGGGGCCGAATTCGCCGTGACGCAGCCCGTCTTCGATCAGGTCCTTCTCGAGAGATTCATCGAGTACATAGAATCGAGATCCCTCCGGATTCCCGTCATCGCCGGGATCTGGCCGTTGACCAGCCTCAAGAACGCCGAGTTCATGAATAACGAGCTTCCCGGCGTTTCGGTGCCGGACTGGATAATGAAGAGGATGGAAGAGTCCGGCGGAGGAAAAGACGCTATGAAGACCGGTGTGGAGATCGCCGCTGATATACTGCGCAAGGTCCTGCCAATTGTCGACGGCGTGCAGTTGAGCGCCCCGTGCAACAGGTACAGGCTCGCTCTCGAGGTACTGGACAGCTAGAAGTTGAATCCGGGATTCATCTGGAAAGATAACGGGAAAGATCTGCAATTCCCCTGAAAGCGATTTTCGCGGGACCAGCGAGGGTGCATCGTTTCGCCCCGTCTCCCGTGAGCTCGAAACCGGTCTCGAGTATATCACCGCCTGACGTCTCGCATGTTACAGGCGGCGAGACGAGCCCCATGTGCGCGGCTATCACGGATACGCCGAGCGCTCCGGTCCCGCATGCGAGCGTCTCGTCCTCGATGCCCCTCTCGTACGTCCTGTAGACGAGGCTTTGGGGAGAGTCAACGGTGACGATATTGACATTAGTCCCTGCCGGCTCGAAAACCGGATCGAACCTGATCCCTCTCGCCGTCTCGACGAATCTCTCCCTTTCCCAGCTTCTCACGTCGTCGACCATTATCGCCGCGTGTGGAACCCCGATGACTGCAAACCCCGCCGTCGTGCCTCCCGGCAGCTCGATCGCGAGACGGATTCCTTGGACCGGTTCGAGACCGATCTTCACACAATCTCCGATCACCTCTGCAGAGACGGGTCCCGCACCCGTGGAGAAAGTCAGTCTTTCCCCGGCGATCCCCCGGTCACGTGCGAACATCGCGGCGCACCTTGCGCCGTTGCCGCACATCTCGGCTTCGCTCCCGTCGCTGTTGAAATACCTCATCTCGAAGTCGTGTCCTTCGGAGGGCCTGAGCAGGATGAGGCCGTCAGCTCCTATACCGCGGTGAAACTCGCAGAGCGCGGCGATATTTTCAGGTCTTTCCTCGAAGGCACTATTCATGTCATCAATCATTATAAAGTCGTTTCCGGCGCCGTGCATCTTGGTAAACTCGAACTCACTCATCTGTCTTCGAATCCTTCTGTACATAAATCGGATCGAGTGTAATCCTCGCACCGGGCAGTACGACCACGGTGTCCGGATAGACGGCGAACGGTTCATACAGCGTCCTCGTTGAATCGGAAGGATCAGCGTACGACCTGGGAAGGCTGTCTGAAATAACGTCGATGAACGCCGTGAACGTGTAATCGCCCGGTGGTATCGAGTGTACCGTGTACAGTCCGGTCGAATCGGCTCTAACGAGGAGAGTCGTGCCGTCTTCGAAGAGCGGTTCGAACCTCGCGGACGGAGATATGCCGAAGCCGGTCAGATCCGTAATCGTCCCCTCTATCCTGCCGGGTTCATCGGGATCGATTATGTTAATCTCCAGGCCTGCGATGGCGGGCCTTTCAGGCGTGAGGACGAAGGTATCCTCCAGCACGGTCGAGAACTCGTCACCACGTGAAAATCTCGTGTCCCCGTTCCTGTCGATGAATACCCACAGTCGGAACATCGTCCCGTCGGTTGGAAGCGACTCGAAGCTGAACGATCCGTCTCTCCCGCAGAAGGCCACCCTAGACTCGAGCGCGCGCGTCACGTCACCCGTCGAATCGATAGCGGAGACCGCGACAAGCTTCGCGAGGCCTGTCGAATCGGGAGACATTTTGAAGAGGTTCCTTCCGGAGATGCTTCCAGTCTCGATCGAATCGGCAGTCGAGAAGCAGAAGTTGATCGCGCTCGTCCCCTTCACATTGTGATAATCGGCATACCCCTTCCTTATGACTACGCAGATAGTCGTCTCCGGGAGCTCCTCTCGGAATCTGATCTCGAAAATCTCGCCCTTTGCGCCGATCCTGTCGAATGCGAGAGGCGGATAGACCTGCAGGAGTTTCTTGAAGCTGTCCCCGTCGATCTTCTCGGAGAAGGTGATACGTATCGAAGAATTCCTGTCTACGTCAGAACTGCCCGGTATGGGCATGATGCCGATCACCTCGGGCGGGGTCTCGTCCTTCGGACCTCCCTCAGGGGGCTCCATGACCGCGCATGACAGGAGTGTCAGCGCGGTCGTAAGCAACAGGGCTTTTCTCAATTCCATGCTCCCCGCGTTACTTCAGGAGAAGCGCTATGATGGCCCGCTGGATATGCATGCGGTTCTCCGCCTCGTCGAAGACGATGGATTGCTTCCCGTCTATCACGGCGTCTGTCACTTCCTCTCCCCTGTGAGCCGGAAGACAGTGCATGAATACCGCATTCTCATCGGCGAGGGCCATCAGTTCCTCGTTGACCCGGTATGTCTCGAAGGCCTTGAGTCTCTCGGCCTTTTCCGATTCCTGGCCCATGCTGGCCCACACGTCGGAATAGATCACGTCCGCGCCGCGGACCGCCTCCCTTGGATCCTCCATCCACTCGTAATCGGGATCGCCGAGGCCGCGAACCTCTTCAACGTACGAATCGGATATCTCGTATCCGGCGGGAGAGGTCAGAACGAACTTGAACGGGAATCTCGCAGCGGCGTTCAGCCAGCTCCTCGCGACATTGTTACCGTCACCTATGAAGACGATCTTCTTGCCTTCGATCAGCCCGCAGTGCTCGATGATAGTCTGGAGATCGCCCATGATCTGGCAGGGATGGAGCAGATCGGTAAGACCGTTGATGACGGGAACGGAAGCGTTCGAGGCCAGCTCTTCGACCATCTTCTGTTCGAACGTCCTGATCATGATCCCGTCGACATAACGTGACAGAACCTCGCCGATATCCTTCGGCGCTTCCCTGCTGCCTATTCCTATCTCCCTGTCGGTGATGTAAAGGCTGCTGCCTCCGAGCTGCCTGATCGCCACTTCGAAGCTGATCCTGGTCCGCAGACTCGGCTTATGGAAGATGCATACCAGAACACGGCCCGGATGAGAGTGTTCGAGCGTGAAGTTGCGTGCGAGGGGTTTCTGCTTAATAGCGAGATCGAGGATTTCCTGGAGCTCTTCCCTGGTGAAATCCGTGATGCGCAGAAAATCCTTCTTCCCGAGTTTCATCCAGACTCCTTCCTACAGTATGTATCTTGCAAGATCTTCGTCCTCTACGATCTTTTCCAGCTTATCCCTGACTGTTTTTTCCTTGATTGTGATCTTTACGATCTCCGGATTGGGGAGATCGAACAGTATCTCGTCGAGAAGGGTCGTCATAACGGTATGCAGGCGCCGCGCTCCTATGTTCTCCATCTTGCGGTTGACGAGGAAGGCCACGCGGGCGATCTCCTTCACGGCACCCTTCGTGAATGTGACCGTGCAGCTCTCGGTCTGGATAATCGCCATGTACTGCTTGAGAAGCGCGTTTTCCGGCTCGAGAAGGATCCTCTCGAAATCCTCAGCCGTAAGCGAGTCGAGCTCGACCCTTATCGGAAATCGGCCCTGCAGCTCGGGAATGAGATCTGATGGTTTTGACATGTGAAACGCCCCAGCCGCGATGAAGAGAATATGGTCTGTCTTGACCACTCCGTACTTCGTGTTTACGGCCGAGCCCTCTACGATCGGCAGGATGTCCCTCTGTACGCCTTCCCTCGAGACGTCCGGTCCGTACTTCTGCCCCGTCGCGGCGATCTTGTCGATTTCGTCGATGAAGACTATACCGGTCTCTTCAACCGCCTTCAGCGCACTCGAAGTCACCTTGTCGTGGTCGACGAGCTTTTCCCTTTCCTCCGCCTCGAGGATCTTCCGCGCTTCCTCGACCGAAACCCGTCTTCCCTTCTTTTTCTTCGGCATCATGTTCCCGAGGTTGTCGGGAAACTTGAGCCCCATCTCCTCGATACCGGAACCCGAAATGATCTCAATCCAGTTCGACGGGCGCTCGAATGTCTCGATGGTCACTTCCCTTGCGTCGAGCGCGCCCTCATCGAGCTTCTTCTTCAGCTTCTCCTTGGTGCGCTGCCTTCTCTCCTCCATAACGGAATCCTCAGACCCGTCCTGTGAGGCCGACGGCAGCAGCAGGTCGAGCAGCCTATCGTCAGCGAGTTGCGAAGCCCTATCCTCCACCTCCTTGTAGACCTTCTCCTTCTCCATGCTGATGCCGATCTCCACCAGGTCTCTTATCATTGACTCGACGTCACGGCCGACGTATCCGACTTCGGTAAATTTAGTGGCCTCGACCTTGATGAAGGGTGCCTGCGAAAGCCTTGCGAGTCTTCTCGCTATCTCGGTCTTTCCGACTCCCGTCGGGCCGATCATGATAATGTTGTTGGGAAGTATCTCGTCCCTTATCGAGTCCTCGACGTTTTTTCTCCTCCACCGGTTCCTCAGGGCTATGGCTACAGACCGCTTCGCCTCGTCCTGGCCGATGATGTATTTATCGAGTTCGCCGACAATCTGCTTAGGCGTCAGTTCGTACATCGGTATTCCCCTGATTCAGATCGATTCGACCGTTATCCGGTCGTTTGTGTAGATACATATCTGCGAGGTTATCTCCAGAGCGCCCTGGACAATGCCGACGGCGTCCTCCCTGCCGCTCTCGATAAACGCCCTCGCGGCGGCTAGCGCGTAAGGCCCGCCCGAGCCGATCGAAACGATCCCGTCGTCCGGCTCCACCACGTCACCCTTGCCCGATATTATCAGGCAGTGCTCCCTGCTCACAACGGCAAGCAGCGCCTCGAGGTGTCGGAGAACCTTGTCGCTTCGCCACTCCCTTGCCAGCTCGACGGCCCCCTTGACGATGTTGCCGTCATGCTCATCGAGTTTCCCCTCGAACTTCGAGAAAAGGGTCATCGCGTCGGCTGTGCTTCCCGCGAATCCCGCGAGGACATCTCCGTCCCTGAGGTTTCTTATCTTCCTCGCGCCGTGCTTTACGACCGTGTCTCCGAAGGTTACCTGTCCGTCTCCCCCGAGGGCGGCGCTGTTCGCGGTCTTCACTCCGAGTATCGTCGTTCCCCTGAACATCTCATCCTCCGTCTGGCGCAGCTTATAGTAATATAATCGTCGCTCCGTCCGATTCAATCTTTTCCTGCATTCAGCAGCTTACTCAGGCCCTGGGATGGGACCGGTCATAAATCTCCCGCAGCTTTTCCATCGTCACGTGCGTATATATCTGTGTCGTCGTAAGGTCGACATGGCCGAGAAGTTCCTGAACGGCGCGAAGGTCTGCTCCCCCGTCTAGAAGGTGTGTGGCGAATGTGTGCCTCATTACATGGGGGCTCATCTTTGTCAGCGCGGCGACCTGCTCAAGGTATTTCCTCACGATGCGCTGTATGGTGCGCCTGCTGATGCTCTTTCCACCGCGGCCGGGAAAGAGGGGTGTACCCGGTCTGTCGGCAAAAAAAGCGGTATAACGGGCCCTGTCCATAAAAGCCTCGCCAGGTATCCCGAATATCTCCTTCATCCATGCTTCGAGACTGGCGGAAGCTTCTCCGCTCAGTGGAAGGATCCTCTCCTTGTCGCGCTTTCCGACGACCCGGATCGTTCCCCTCTTGAAATCGCAGCTCATGACGCTGCAGCCGAAGAGCTCCGCCAACCTCATCCCCGTGCCGTAGAGAAGCTCGAGGACCGCCCTATCCCTCAATCCCTTCCTTGAATCCCCGGGCGGAAGCTCCATCATTCTTTTCACCGCTTCCCTGCCTGCGAAGACGGGAAGGTCGCGACCCGCCTTCGGGGTCGAGATGCCGAGCGTAGGGTCCCTTTCTATCTCTCCATGACTCGCAAGCCACGAGAAGAAGCTCCGGAGAGAAGCAACCTTTCGCGATATGCTCCGCGCCGTGTACCCGTTTCTCGAGAGCGAGCCGAGCCAGCTCTTCACGTGCGCGGAAGCCGTGGAGCAGGGATCCACCCTGCCGCCGGAATCCCGCAGGTAGGCGAAGAACTGGAGTATGTCGCCCTCGTACGCCCGCAGGGTCGACTCCGAGACCCCTTTCTCTATTCCGAGATGGATCATATATCTCTTCAGCGTTTTATCCATCATAGGGGACGATACTAGCACAGCCGGAGGAATATCATCAAGGATGCTATGCAGAATCCGATCGGTCCGTAAACGTCCTGTTTTCGGCAAGATAGCAATCGAGGGAGGCGAACGCCCTTTCGGCCTTCCTCGCCTTTCGCTCCCTCCTGTTTCCCATGACCGGCGGCAGGATTCCCATGTTGGCGTTCATAGGCTGAAAATCCCCTTCAGTGCCGGAGAGATGGCGCTGCAGGGCACCCGTAATCGTGTCGGCGGGAAGCAGGGGCATTCTCTTTCCCTCGAGGTATGCGGCGGCATTGAGTGCGGTGAGAAGCCCGTGGGCGATCGACTCGACGTAACCCTCGACTCCGACAAGTTGTCCGGCGAAGAAAAGCCCCTCCTGCCTCGCCGACATCTGTCTATCGTCGAGCAGGCGTGGAGAGTCGAGATAGGTGTTCCTGTGGATCGCTCCCCACCTTAATACCGTCGCCTCTTCCAGCCCGGGAAGCATCTTCAGGAGCTGCTTCTGCGCGGGACGCGTCAGGCGGGTCTGGAATCCTACGAGGCCGAGCATCGAACCGTCCCGCTTCTCCTGGCGTAGCTGCAGCACTGCGTGCGGTTCCTTCCCGGTCGATGGATCGGCGAGCCCCCTCGGTTTCAGGGGTCCGTATCTCAGCGATTCCTCTCCCCTTGAGGCGATCACCTCTACCGGCAGGCACGCTTCGAAATACCGCCCCTTTTCGAATCCCCGCTTCTCCGTCCTGGGTGCTTCCAGCAGGAATCCAACGAGATCGGAATACCCTTTCTCGGTAATGGGGATGTTGAGATAATCGTCTCCTCCCTTTCCGTAACGCGACCCGCGGAAGATGAGCGACTCGTCGATGGTCTCTGCCTCTACCGATATGGAGATCGCGTCGTAGAAATAGAGCCTTCCGCCCTCGAAATGCTCCTCTATCGAGGTGGAAAGGCTGTCCGAAGTCAGAGGGCCGGTGGCGACGATTGCGCATCCGTTCACCGGCAAGGCGGCCTGCTCCATGCGCTCTACCTCTATCAGTGGAGAACGCTCGATTGTGGAGGTGACTTCGGAGGCGAATAGCTCCCTGTCCACAGCGAGGGCATGGCCCGCAGGAACTGCGCATCTGGAGGCCGTCTCGAGAAGTCTGCATCCGAGGGCCTTCAGCTCGGCCTTGAGAAGGCCCGAGGCCGTGACAGGATCTGTAGACTTGAGGGAGTTGCTGCAAACGAGCTCGGCGAGCAGGGACGTCCTGTGCGCTGGCGTCTCAACGACCGGCCTCATCTCGATCATTCTGACAGAGATGTTACGGGAAGCCAACTGGAGAGCGGCCTCGCAACCGGCCAGACCGCCGCCGATGACGGTCACCCTCCTCATTCGGGAGCGACCTCATGTTTGCATGAGGGACAGCGATGGAAGCTCCCCTTATTCTTGGTGGTCTTCTCCACCATCCAGGGGTTACCGCATGAAGGGCACTCCCGCTCGACCGGCTTGTCCCAGCTGGCGAATTTACACTTGGGATATCTGGTGCAGCCGTAGAAGATCTTTCCTCTGCGGGTCTTCCGCTCAGAGATCTGGCCGTCGCAGTCCTTCTCCGGGCATGAGATCCCGAGGGAAACAGCCTCAGTGTACTTGCAGTCCGGATAGTTTCCGCACGCAATGAATCTGCCGAACCTTCCCGATTTGTACACGAGTTGTCCGCCGCATTCCGGGCACTCCCTGCCGAGAGCTTCCTCCTCCTCGAGTGATCTCGAATGGCGGCATTCTGGAAATCCGGGGCACGCGAGGAAGGGGCCGTTCCTGCTCCATTTTTTAACCAGCTTGCGCCCGCATTTGGGGCAGTCCTCGTCCGTCTCCTCCTGTACGAGCTTCTTTAATTCGTCCCTGCGGTCACTGAACTTTTCGAGGTCGATCAGGAGCGGATCGTAGTAGAACCTGACTACGTCCTGCCATTTTTCCTCCGATCCCTCGACCTTGTCGAGCTCGGTTTCCATGCGTGCGGTGAAATCGACCTCGAAGATATCGTTGAAAAGCGCCGCAAGGGATTCCCAGACCTTCTCGCCGAGATCGGTCGGGTTGAAGGCCCTTCCGTCCTTTTCAACGTAACCACGGTCCTGGATGATGCTGATGATGCTGGCGTACGTGCTCGGGCGCCCGATGCCCTTGTCCTCGAGCTCCTTGATCAACGAAGCCTCGGTGAATCTCGGAGGCGGCTCGGTGAAGTGCTGTGAAGCGTCGAGACTCCTGATATCGACCGCCTCTCCCTCGGACAGGTCGGGTATCCAGCTGCCCTCCTCGACCTGCCTGTCTGGATAAAGAGCGAGGAATCCAGGGTGAACGAGCTTCCTGCCCCCGGCCCGCAGAAGATAGTCGTCACCCGCCGCGATGTCGATCTCGCGTACGTCGTATACAGCCGGCGATGCGAGCGATGATAGGAATCTCCTCCATATCAGATCGTACAGGGCCTTCTGGTCTTTCGTAAGGAAAGACGACACGTTTTCCGGTTTCTTGTACGAATCGGTCGGCCTGATCGCCTCGTGCGCGTCCTGGGCGAGCTTGCCCTTCGCATGCCTCCGCCCTACGCCGACATGGTCCTTACCCAGGTTTTCCTCTATCCACTTCTTTCCCTGCGCCCAGGCCTCCTGGCTCACGCGGGTGGAATCGGTCCTCATGTAGCTTATCAGTCCGACCGAACCCTCTTTACCCAGCACGATACCCTCGTAGAGCTGCTGGGCGACGGCCATCGTCCTCTTTGCCGAGAAGCCGAGTCGTCCGGCCGCTTCTCTCTGCAGCGTACTGGTGATGAACGGAGGCTGGGGATTTCTCTTCTTCTTCCTGTCCCTGACAGCCTCGATCACGATCTCCGAGGCTTTTATCTCCTCGACGATGCTGCGTGCTTCCGCTTCAGATACGATCTCCGGTTTTTTACCGGCGATCTTCAGAAGCTTCGCCTCGAAATCCCTGTCTCCGCCGCAGCACAGTACTCCTTCTATCGTCCAGTACTCGACCGGGATGAATGCCTTGATCTCGTTTTCACGCTCGCAAATGAGACGGAGCCCGACAGTCTGTACACGACCGGCCGACAGTCCGCGATAGAATATCTTCCAAAGAACTGGGCTGACGAGATAGCCGACGAGGCGGTCGAGTATCCTGCGCGCCTGCTGAGCGTTCACCTTGTCGATGTCGATGTCCCTGGGATGATCGACCGCTTCCTTGATCGCGTTCTTCGTGATCTCGTTGAATATGATCCTCTTGATCGGTGCGCCTGTCTTCTTAAGAAGCTCCTCGAGATGCCAGGCTATCGCCTCTCCCTCGCGGTCCATATCGGTAGCCAGGAGTACGCTCGAACTTTCCGAGGCCTTGTCTCGCAGTTCCTTGAGGACCTTGCTCTTTGCGCGCATGCTTACGTATTTCGGTTTGAAGTCCTTCTCCACATCTATGCCGAGCTCACGCTTCGGCAGGTCACGGATGTGTCCGACGGATGCCTTTACGTCGTACCCCTTCCCGAGATACTTCTTTATTGTCCGCGCCTTGGCAGGCGACTCTACTATGACGAGTACTTTATCCACTTTCACGCGTCCTCAGTTGATATTGCCGCTCCCATTCTCTTCGTACTCACCCGGTATCGAAGGAACGTACCGCAGTGCTATCTCCATCACTTCCTCGAGTGAAGCGGGAGGCCTGTACTCCAGTCCCGCGCTCTCTATGATCAGGCTCAGATGTATCTCCGATATCCACCCGGTGCTCCGCAGCCACAGGAGCCAGCCCTGTGCCTCGAGGCTGAGCATGCCCCTCTCCATTGAGGACAGAATGCGGGTGCCCCTGTCGAACCCGTCATCGGCGATTATACCGCCCCTTACCGAATCGGTGTCGAGAAGAAGCATGGCCTGGCGGATCTCCTCAGGGGAGTAACCCATATTCTCGAGTCTCGCGTACAGGGTCCCGGGATCGTAATGGTCTTCCGGTTCGTTTTCAATTATCCAGGAGATGATCTCTCTGATGCGTTCGTTGTCATCTCTGCCGGTCACTGGTGTAGTCCTTTCCCTGCCTGGTGTCGGAAAGCCTGAATAATGTCCCTCAGTCACCCCGACCGCAACACTTTTTATATTTCTTGCCGCTGCCGCAGGGGCACGGGGCATTTCTTCCTACCTTCGGCTCTTCACGCTGCCGGGGCTGAACGTTCTTCCGAGAACTTGCGGGACCGATGGCTCCTCCGGGAACGGCAGTCTGTGCCGGCGCCTCCTGCGGCGCGGGAGCAGCAGCATAGGCGTCCACCGTCCTGTGCATTGCGACCTCCCGATGGAACTGTTTCCGCTCGGCTTTCTCCGGGGAATCTACCCTCGCGTGGAACAGTCCCCACAGGACCGTTCTGTCGATGTCGTCCACCATCTCGGAGAACATCTGGAATGCCTCCTGCTTGTACTCGACGAGCGGGTCCTTCTGCGCGTACGACCTGAAATGGATCCCTTCCCGCAGGCTGTCAAGCTCCCTGAGGTGATCCATCCATTTCTCGTCGATGCTCTGCAGCATGATCATCTTCTCGAGTTGCAGCATAATTTCTTCCGGAATCATCGATTTTCTCAGCTCGAAGGCCTTCCTCGCCTCAGAGCGAAAGAAACTGATAATCGCCTGCTCTTCCTTCCGGTCCATCTCGGACAGACCCGAAGTGTCGAATCTGAAGAGGAATATCGTCTCGAACTCGCCGGCGGCACCCTCGATGTCCCATTCTTCGTGGAGCGTATCGGGGGGCATGTATCCGTCGATCACCTGGTCTATCACGTTGTCGATGAGCCCGTGAACCATCCCGTCGAGATCGTCGGTATCGAGGATGCTGTTCCTCCGGCCGTAGATGACCTCGCGCTGCTTGTTCATCACGTCGTCATACTCGAGAAGGCGCTTCCTGATCCCGAAGTTGTAAAGCTCGACCTTCTTCTGCGATTTTTCGATCGCCTTGGTGATGAAGGGATGAGTGATGACCTCGCCCTCCTCGGCTCCCAGCCTGTCCATCACGCTGGAGATCCTCTCGGACCCGAAAAGCCGCATGAGGTCGTCCTCGAGCGAGATGAAGAACCTCGACGCTCCCGGATCGCCCTGCCTGCCCGTCCTTCCCCGGAGCTGCCTGTCGATCCTGCGGCTCTCGTGCCTTTCTGTACCGATTATCTGCAGGCCGCAGGGCACGTCATCGAGACAGTCGGTCTTCTTTTCGTCGTTAGGGCATTCGGCGCATCCGTCGGGGGTCTCGCACAGGATGCAGCACCTCTTGCACTGGACTATCCCCTTCTCCAGCTTGATGTCGGTTCCCCTTCCGGCCATGTTGGTGGCGATCGTGACGGCACCCTTCTTTCCGGCACAGGCGACGATCTCCGCCTCTTTCTGGTGCTGCTTGGCGTTGAGAACGTTGTGAGGAATGCCTTCGCGCTTCAGCATCCGGCTGATAGTCTCGGATACCTCGA
This sequence comes from Candidatus Krumholzibacteriota bacterium, assembly GCA_030609325.1. Taxonomy (GTDB): domain Bacteria; phylum Krumholzibacteriota; class Krumholzibacteriia; order Krumholzibacteriales; family Krumholzibacteriaceae; genus JAUWCL01. Next base: position 30,919 of record JAUWCL010000007.1, on the reverse strand, counting down.
CGGTGACAGTGCCGACGAGCACGGGCAGCCCGGCTTCGTGTAACCTCCTGGTCTCCTGTATGATCGCGGCATATTTCTCCCGTTTCGTGCGGAATATTATGTCGTCGTAATCAATTCTTCTGACCGGCCTGTTCGTCGGGATGACGTTTACCACCAGATCGTAGATCTTGTGGAATTCCTCTTCCTCGGTCTCGGCGGTACCGGTCATGCCGGAGAGCTTCTCGTACATCCTGAAGTAATTCTGGAGGGTGATCGTGGCGAAGGTCTGCGTCTCTCCCTCTATACGAACCTTCTCCTTGGCCTCGAGAGCCTGGTGGAGCCCGTCGCTGAACCGCCTGCCGGCCATCAGCCTGCCGGTGAACTCGTCGACGATCAGGACCTTTCCGTCCTGGACGACGTAATCGATGTCCTTCTCGAAGAGCGTATAGGCTTTCATCAGCTGGGAGAAGTTGTGGATGACCTCGCTCTTCTCCGCGTATCGCCTGTAGGCGGCGTCTTTCTTCCTGATCTTCTCCGCCGGATCGAGGAAGTCGTCCGAATCGATATCCTTAACCTTGATGCTGAGGTCGGGAAGGATGAAGAGTTCCCTGTCCTCCCTGGAGAGATTGTTGTGGCCTTTCTCTGTCAGGTCTACGACATTGGATTTCTCTTCAACGACGAAGAAGAGCTCCTCGTCGAGCTCGTGCATCCTCTTCTCCCTCATGAAGCCCGCTTCGGCGCTGAGCATCATCCGCTCGAACCCGGGCATCTTGCGGATCTTCATGAATCTCTTGTTTTTTGGATCGCCGCGCCGGGCGAGCAGGAGCTTCACGCCCAGGTCGTCGTCATCGCTGCCGTTTTCCCCGTCCGCTCCTGCCGCCTTCTCGACCTCGGTCATCAGGTCGTTTATCATCCTTTTCTGCTTGCGTACCAGGTCCTCGACCCTCGTACGCAGAAAGGAGAAGTTCTCGTCCCTCGACGAGCCGGGGACGGGGCCCGATATGATCAGCGGAGTCCTCGCCTCGTCGACGAGCACCGAGTCTACCTCGTCTACGATGGCAAAATGGTGCACCTTCTGGACCTGGTATTCGCCGCTGAGCTTCATGTTGTCCCTGAGATAGTCGAATCCGAACTCGTTGTTCGTTCCGTAAGTGATATCGCAGCCGTAGATTCCCTTGCGTTCCTCGGGTCCCATCTCGTTCTGTAGATAGCCGACCGTCAGCCCGAGAAACTCGTATATCTTACCCATCCACTCGGCGTCTCGCCTGGCGAGGTAGTCATTCACCGTGATCAGGTGGGTGCCCCTCTTCTCGAGGGCGTTGAGATAGAGCGGCATGACCGCAACAAGGGTCTTGCCCTCTCCGGTGGCCATCTCGGCTATCGATCCCTCGTGCAGGGCTATTGCGCCCGCGATCTGGACGTCGAACGGCACCATCTCCCAGGTAATTTCTTGGCCGACAACGTTCCAGGTCTTGCCCACGTGTCTTCTGCAGGCTTCGTAGACGAGCCCGAAGGCCTCCGGCATGATGCCGTCGACCGTCTCGCCGTTCCGCAGCCTCTCGACGAACTCCAAGGTCCTGGTGGGGAAATCATCGTCGGAGATTCCGGAATATCTTTCGGCCCATTCCTTGACCTCGGCGATGCCTGGCGCATAGCGCTTCATCAGCCTCGTCTTCCTGTCGCCGACGAATCTATGTATCAGTCCCTTGAACAAAAAAAGAACCTCCAGTCAGTCGTACAGCAAGATAATACAACACCTCCTGTCAATCAAGTTCGTCCCCTGATCGAGCGGTGGAGGCGTAGATATGCCGGGATCCGGCCCTTCGGATCATTCTACGGTCGTCGATACCACCGGAGCGTGGAGAAATCCCCCGTTCGAGCCGAAGAACACCCTGCCGTCGTGATAGGCGGGTGAGGAGTAGATGGGAGCATCGGCCCTGTACTCCGCCGCGACCGATCCGTCGGACAACGACAGTATGGATAATTTTGAGCTGTAAGACGTTACAGCGATCATTTCACCCAGAATCAAGGGTTTCGACCTGATCGCTCCCCCAAGGTCCTTCTTCCAGAGCAGCTGACCGTTATTGTCCATGGCTATGAGGATCCCGTCCTCGGTCCCCGCGACGATCCTTCCGCCGGAGGTCACCGGAGCGCTTCTGACCTCGCTGCCGGCCCCGTATCTCCACATCAGCATCCCCCTGGAGAGGGAATATCCGATCAGATACCTGTCGCCGGTGCCGACGACAACGAGATCTTCCTTTTCGAGACAGAGAGGGGAAGAATGGATCGATCCTCCGGGCGCCACCCTCCAGACGATCCTTCCGTCGATGGTCATCCGTACAAGGGAGCCGTCGGTAGTGGCCGCCACTATGTAGTCCTTGCCTACAGACGAGGTGGCCCATACCTGGTCCCCGATCTTCTGGCTCCAGTTCCTTTTTCCTGACTCGAGGTCGAGCGAGATGATACGCCCGTCCATCGTGCTGACTATGACAATCTTATTCCTTATCACGGGACTGCTGACGATCCTGGCGCCGCTGCGGTAGTTCCAGATCCTCTTCCCGTCCGCGGTCTCCAGGCAGAATACGTTCCCCTCGTAATCGGCTCCCACTACCCGCTTTCCCGAGCATGCCGGAGTTGCGCCGACGCCTGTTGCCGCTTCGTATTTCCAGTTGATGTTACCGTCGAGCGAGAAGCAGTAGAGATTCCCGTCTCTGCACCCGAACGTCACGTTGTCGCCGCAGATCACCGGCGACGAGGTCACAGCTGCGTCGAATTTTTTCTTCCATCCCTCTGTTATGACCACCTTGACCGCCGACGGCATATTCGCCCCTGCCGCGGTCGAAGCGGGCTCACCCGCATCGGAATCGGCGGTCAACTCCTCCACGACACCGTCTCCGGCGCCGGTCCCGATATCACCGGTCTCGGTATTTCCCGCCGGAACCAGGAAGACGTCCTCACCGCTGCCGGCCTGGTCCCCTTCGTCTCCGAAAGGCTTGAAAATGAACAGAATGGCAAGGACGAGCGTCACTGCCCCCGCTGCCATCGGTACAGAAGACTTCATGATCTCCACACCCCGTTTCTTGCGTTCCGGAAAGTCGCTGATGTTCTTTCCTCTTCCCCAGTGCATCGCCCCCATCGACCTGTCCGTATCCACCTCCAGCTCCCCGCTCGACGGCACGTCGAAGGACGGAAAGAGGACGCTGTCGAGAAGCGCCTCCCTGTTTCTCCGTACGAAATCCCTCGTCGGTGCGAAGAGGAGCGTATGTCCAACTGCCGACATCCTGAATTGATCGAGAGTGAAAAGATCCCCGTACTTCTTATCGAACAGATCAGCCTGGCTCCCGTCCCTCTGAAGGACGATCTCTACCCTGTCCTCAAGGGACTGGATCGTTCCCTCCCGGCCAGTGGCAGAATCGAAATGCACGGGCTCTACCCTCTTGTTCCTGAAGAGAAAGGCCTCTTCGCCCTTTCTATACACCATGAGAATGCAGGATTTTTCCAGCCATGAATCGTCCCGGCTGTCTTTCGCCCCCGTCCCAACGGACTCGGCCAGTTCTCTGAAGAACCGTGCCGGGTGACCCAGTCTGGAGGAAGACACGACCCGCCGGTAAAGATCTCTCAGCGGAACCTCGTCCTCGGGCCTTGCCCAGGAAAGGAAGACGAAAAATTCATCTCCCTCTGTTTTCCGTGAGATTTCGTGATAGGTGAGAGAGTTTTTCTTGCCGCCGGCGCCGTAACAAACAAAGCAGGTCCTTCTCATGGCAATCACCTCGGGAGAGAGGTTAGCCACAGGCGCCTGAAAAATCAACAATTAATCGGATAGAAAAACCGCTTTTTGTCAGCCGACGAATATTTTCTTGAATCCCGCTACCAGTTTGTCTATCGGCCCGGTCTCCCCGTACATCGAGTTCGCACCGTCGAGCTGGGCCAGGATCTTCATCGCCAGAGAATGGTCTGGATCCCATTTCAGCGCTTCGGTGAAATGCTTCACGGCCAGGTTCTTCAGACCGGCCTTGAAGTAGACAAACCCGAGGTTCGCGTGATAATCGGCGCTGTAGAACTCGTTCTCGATTGCTTTCCTGCATACGTCCCTCGCCTCGTGGAGATCGGAGTTCGTCATCGCCAGGCAGAAGCCGTACCAGCTGTGATACGCTGGATCTGAATCGTCGAACCTGATTGCCGTTCTGAGCAGCATAATCGCCTTATCGTACCTTCCGGCCCTCATCGCGTCGCGGGCCTGCTTGAACGCCATCGAGGCACTCCTGCCGTCCTGCTCGCGCATCTCCTTGCCGTTCTTTGTTGCGCCTCCTTTCACGTTCATCAACTCGTCGTATTGCCTGCGCTTCTGCGAATCGCTCAGGACACCGAAAGCCTCATTGATAAGCTTGAACCTCTCCCTGTTCTCGGGCTTGTCGCCGGCCACATCGGGATGGTACAGCTTGGCGAGGCGGAAATAGTTCTTCTTTATCTCTTCTTCGGAGGACTTGGGCCATACTTCCAGTATGGAATAATAGTCAGGCTTTGTCTTGTTCACGGCCACTTACCTCTTGCTCCCTACCGGTGAAAGTTCGTTCATGAGATTTTTCGCCAGCACATTCTCCGGATCGATCCTGATTACCATGTCGAGGTTCTTCCTAGATTCCTCCCATGCACCCTTCTCGTAGAGCGAAAGAGCGAGATTAAGTCTCGCCTTGAGGTAATCCGGGTTTACCTTGAGAGCCGTCTCGAATTCCATTATCGCATCGTCGGTCATCCCGGTATTGGCATAGGCGATACCGAGCATGTTGTGCAGGTCGGGATAGTCAGGGTGAAAAGAAAGGGCCTTCCTGAGCTCGGCAAGGGCGAAGTCGTAATCGCCGTTCTGTATCGATTCGAGTGCGAGCTGCTTGCTGACCTGCGAGGAGGAAGGCCTCTCCACGAGAAGCTTCCTGAAGAGATCCCTGATATCCTCGTTGCCTGGATCGATTTTAACCATTCCAGCGAGCTCCTGGACCTGCTCGATGAAGAACGAGGGAGATGCCGAAAGGCTGGCGACGAGTTCCTCCTCGGAGCGGTCATACTTGCCGTCGAGCCAGTAACTCCTGGACAGCATAACGCGCGCCTTGAAATAATTCGGGTTGATCATCAGGGCCCTCTTGAGGCTTTCCCTCGAATCGACCCTGTTGCCCGCCTTTTCGTAGAGATTTCCGAGTCCGTAATGAACGTCGGCGTATTTCGGCTGGATTTCGATCGCCTTCTCGAGCTGTTTCACGGCGGCCGATGTGTCGCCGTCGTCTTCGAGTTTCTTCGAATACTCGATGTACGATTCGATCATGTACATCCGGATCAGTTCCTGATCCTTGCCTGCGTCCAGTTCACCGGCATGGTCGATGTAGGCTTCGAATTCCCTGCAGGCCTTCCTGTAATCGCCCTTGTTGAGAAACCCTATGGCTTTCTTGAGATTGTTTTTCGGGAAAAATCTGATGTACCTTTCAATGAACATATTATCCGACCTTCCTTGCCTCGCTCTCGGACATTGTGTCTTCAGGACACCCCTCGCGTAATGATTAGCAAGTCACAGGCCAAACGGGACAATATGAAGCAGTTCGGCTTTCAAGACTCAACTGCTATTATAACAATAGATTGTATGAACTGATGATGCAAGGTACAGGGAATGGGAGCGTACCCGATGGAACTCCTGACAGAATAAATGCCGTATTGATGAAAATCCTGACGTATACCAGAGGTGACGCTTGCATTCTGCGGATGTTGCACCGGAGTTTCACTTACCGTAACGGGAGGCCTGTACCTCGTATACCGCCATCGAATCGAGTACTCGGCGGACGTACCGTCTCGTCTCTGAAGGACCGATGAGCTCGATCGCGGCGAGCGGATCCCTGTGCGGCCTGAACTTCTTCTTCCAGGATCTCATCCTCCCGTGACCGGCGTTGTAGGCGGCCAGCGCTGCAACTATGGAATCTTCGGCACGATCGAGAAGAAATCGAAGATACCAGCATCCAGCGGCGACGTTGAAACCGGGATCTCTCAGATCAGACACCGTGACACCCTTTCTGCCGATCTTCCCCCCTATCCACTCTCCGGTCGAAGGCATGATCTGCATCAGGCCGTAGGCGCCAGCCGGAGACATGACGTTCTCGTCGAACCTGCTTTCCTCCCTGATGACCGCAAGCACCATCTCTGGCGGGAGGTATCGCTTATCAGAGCCGCCGTCGATCTCGCAGCCATACACGAAAGGGTAGAGGAATTCGATGTAATCATCCCTTCCGGCAAACAGATCGGGATTAGCAACCACCAGCTCCAGGCAGAGGCTCTCTATCCCTGCTTCTCTCGCCTCCCGGTAAATGATCCCGATGCCGCTCGCCCCGTCATGCCCTTCTTGCGCCGCTATATAACCACGGGCGCAGTCGGAGGCCTCCAACTTCATTCCCTCACCAGCAAAATACCTGAAGGCCCCGAGAGAAGGATGATCGACGGCAGTGCCGGTTCCGGGAAACGGCGCCTTCCGTGTAGTGATCTCCAGCAGACTGATCACTGGAATGTCCGTCCGATCCATGGCTACAGTCAGAAACCCCGGTCCATCCTCGATCACCCTTGAGTAAAACGAGTGCGCGGACTCCCCGCTCAGTATCATTGCATGATCCGAACGCAGCTGCTCATCGCCGCAGGTCCTGACGATCCAGTACAGGTACGCCGCACGGAACCCGCCCCTGACTCCCTGCAGGTTGTCGATCAGAACCGCGCATGCCTCGCTTTTTCTTCCCATCCTCTCGAGAGACACCGCCATTCCGAGTATCGCCTCTCTGCCGATCAGGGTCTCCGGCCCCGCATCCGCAATCCTCTTCCATGTATCTACGGCGGCGTCCCACCTGCCGGACGCCACATCGATCCTTGCCGCCCTGTCCGTCGACATCTCGGCGAGCGGGTCGTCCGGATAGTAGATGCCGTAAGTCCTGTAACTGACAGAAGAGTCCCTGAACCTCTTCATCCTGTACTGAAGGGCGGCAAGCCGCTGAAGCGCTTCCTTCTTTCCCTCAACCGGGCAGGTCCCGGATCGGAAGACCGACCTGTAGCGCGCCAGCGCTTTCGATCTCTTTCCGGAAGCGGCAAGCAGATCGGCTTCGAGTATATCCGCCAGCCAGGAGTATTCTCCCGTTAATCGAACCAGTCCGATTAGACGCTTCGCCGTAGCGTCGTCTCCCGCCGATATCGCCGCCGAGGCAAAATCTGCTACGATCTCGCGGGAGATTCCCCGTGCATATAAAGTCCCGTTGTCAGCCAGCTCGTTCAGCAACCCCATCTCTTCCTCACCCGGCCTGCCTCGTGCTGCGAGCGTGAGGCACGATGCCGCTGCAGAGCTGTCTCCGAGTTCGAAATAGTGCTGACCCATTAGCAGCAGTGAACGGGGGGCGAGAGACGCCGGGAGCTCATCGGTGAAGAAGGGCAGGACGATCTCCGATCCTCCGCAAAGGATGACGATATCGATCAGCCGCCCGCCCGCGGGATGACCTCCCGCTTCACCGGAGTATACCAGGCGTGACGCCGATACCGCCCGTCCGGCGGAGGCGGCGCTGTCTCCGGCCGCGAGGAACGCTTCCGCCCTCACGCAAAGCCTGTATACCTCCAGCCATGGATTTGATTGTCGGACGGTCGAGAGTTCCAGCACCGTGGCGAAGCTGCCGGATTCAAACGCCCTCATAGCGTCCGCAAGAGAATCTCCCCTGGCGCCACTGACCGGCACGAACAGAAAAACGGTTATCGAGATCAGAAGAATTCTTTTCCCAGTGATCATAGTAATCGGGATACTGGCAAGAGTGGTGCCGGAGTCATCGTCTCCGGATCATTCCCATTCGATAGTGCTGGGCGGCTTGGAGCTGATGTCGTATACGACCCTGTTGACTCCGTCGACCCTGTTGATTATCTCGTTCGCGATATCCTGCAGGAAGTCGTACGGCAGCCTTGCCCAGTCGGCCGTCATCCCGTCGGTGCTCGTCACCGCCCTGAGGGCCGCGGCCTTCTGGTAGGTACGCTCGTCCCCCATCACGCCTACGCTTCTAACGGGAAGCAATACCGCGAACGCCTGCCAGACATCGTCGTAAAGACCCTCGCGTCTTAGGCCGTCTATGAAGATCCTGTCGACCCTGCGCAGGAGATCGAGGTCCTCCCTGACGATCGCTCCGGGGACCCTGACACCCAGGCCCGGCCCGGGGAACGGGTGGCGCTCTATCTGGACGGCAGGTAGATCGAGGAACTTCCCTACCTCCCTGACCTCGTCCTTGAAGAGAAGCGAGAGCGGCTCGATGAGCTCGAAGCTCATCTCGTCGGGAAGGCCTCCTACATTGTGGTGTGACTTGATAGTATCGGAAGGGCCGAACGTCGACCGGCTCTCGATCACGTCGGGATAGAGCGTCCCCTGGGCGAGGAAAGCGAAGGGCCCGTGCTGCTCGCTTTCCCTCTCGAAGACGTCGATGAAGGCAGCGCCGATTATCTTCCTCTTCTCCTCCGGGTCGGTGACGCCATCGAGCCTCGAGAGAAATTCGTTCGCCGCGTCCACGAATACGAGGTCGGTAGTTAGGCAGCCGGCAAGTATCTCCCGAACCTCTTCCGCCTCGTTTTCTCTCAGGAGTCCGTTATCGACGAATACCGGGACGAGTTGCTTTCCTATCGCGCGGTCGACCAGCGCGGCCATAACCGAGCTGTCCACCCCGCCGCTGACGGCGCAGAGCACCCTTGCGTTACCTACCCTCTCCCTGATCCGCGACACTTCCAGCTCGACGAAGGATTTCGAGCTCCACACCCTGTCGCAGAGGCAGATCTCGAAAAGGAAATTCTGCAGTATTTCGACTCCATTCTCAGTGTGGAAGACCTCGGGATGGAACTGCAGGCCGTATATCCGTTCCTCGTCATTGCTCATGGCGGCTATGGGGCAGCCGACAGACGAGGCGACCGCTTTGAAACCGGCCGGCATCGACTTGAGGCGAACGCCGTGGCTCATCCAGACCTTCTGCTCCACGGGAGTTCCCCTGAAGAGGGAGGTATCTGTATCAGCCTCGATCTTGGTGTGTCCATACTCCCTGTGGTCGGCCCTCTCGAGCTCGGCACCCTTCATCTGGGATATGAGCTGCATGCCGTAACATATACCAAGTACAGGGATTCCGAGGGACAATATATCCGCTTCCAGGCGAAGCGCGTTTTCCTCAGTCAGGTCGGCCGGGCCTCCGGACAGGACGAGTCCTTTCGGTTTTTCGTCCATAATATCTTCGATCCGGGCTGAATGCGGCAGGATGACGGAGAATACGTGCTCTGCCCTTATCCTGCGGGCGATCAACTGGGTGTACTGGGATCCAAAATCGAGGATGACAATGGATTCGCCTTCCCACTCCCTCATCATAAGCTGATACTCCTCCTAGTGCCTGAAATGCCTTCTGCCGGTTATCGCCATCGTTATTCCGAGGCTCTCGGCAGCTGCGATGATTTCGTCGTCCCTTATCGATCCTCCGGGCTGGATGATGCATCTCACCCCTGCCTCGACCAGAGTCTCGACGCCGTCCGGGAAGGGGAAGAACGCGTCGGAACCGGCCGATGCGCCTTCTATCTTCATCCCTTCCATCTGCGCCTTGTCGACGGCGATCCTGCAGGAATCGACCCTGCTCATCTGACCTGCGCCCACGCCGACCGTACCTAGGGAATCGCAGATGACGATCCCGTTCGACTTCATGTGCTTTACTATCTTCCACGAGAGGCGCATCGCCTTTTCCTCATCGGGAGAGGGCTTTCTCGAAGTGACGATCTCGAGTTTTTCTATCTCGGTGAATCCGGTGTCCCTCTCCTGGACGAGAAGCATCGGCCCGGCCTCCCTGGAGACAAGACCGGAGATATCCCTGTCCCACTCCTCTTCGGGGATGGTGATCAGCCTGAGGTTCTTTTTCTTCTTGAGCGCCTCGAGAGCCCCTTCTGTGAATCCCCTGGCGAGTATGACCTCGACGAATCCCTCCTTGGAGGCAACTGCGAGGTCCTCGTCGACAATCCCGTTGACGGAGATGACGCTGCCGAACGCCGACACTGGATCTGTCTTTCTCGCCCGTATGAAACTCTCCCCGACTGTATCGCAGACTGCCGCGCCGCATGGATTCATGTGCTTGAGGATCGCGCAGGCTTTCTCACCGAGGTCCCGTGCGAGCAGGAAGGCCGCCCACATGTCCTGGATATTGTTGAACGACAGCTCTTTCCCCTGGTGCTGAACAAACTCGTGAAAGGACCCGGCTGGTGATTGATCGATGTATAGGGCCGCCTTCTGGTGCGGATTCTCGCCGTACCTCAGGGAGCGCGACTTCCTGTAGACAGCGATCCTCTCCTCCGGCATCTCCCCTGGAGCCTCGATGCTGTCGAACCAGGCGGAGATCGCCGTATCGTAAGAGGCAGTGTGATGAAATGCCTTCGATGCCAGCCTCCTCCGCATATCGTCGGTAACGCAACCTTCGTTCGTGTCCATCTCCTCGAGGACTTTCGCGTAATCCGAGGGGTCGGTCACGATCGATACGGAATCGTGATTCTTCGCAGCTGACCTGATGAGAGACGGCCCGCCGATGTCGATCTGCTCAACTATGTCCTTCGCTGAAAGGGACGGGTCCGAGGCCGCTTCCCTGAAACGGTACAGGTTCACCGCAACCAGGTCGATCAGACCTATCCCCAGCTCCGAGGCCTGGTCGAGATGCTCCTTCTTGCTCCTGTCTGCGAGGATACCTCCATGAACCTTCGGGTGAAGGGTCTTTACGCGGCCTTCCATGCACTCGGGAAATCCGGTCACGTCGCTTATCCCCGTAACTTCTATCCCGGCTTCCCTTATAGTACGTGCGGTCCCGCCGGATGCGATGATCTTGATTCCCCTCCCGGCGAGTGCGCGTGCGAAATCGACCACTCCCATCTTGTCGGTAACGCTTATCAGGGCTCTCTCGATCTTTCGGTTCATTTCATGTACCTCTCGATGTCGAGCTCGGGAAACAGCATCTTCACGGCCAGCGCGTAGCGCTCGCTCGTCTTCTCGACTATATCGGCGGGCAGTTCGGGAGCCGGTGGCTCGTGGTCCCATCCGCTCTCGTCGAGAAAATCCCTGACGAACTGCTTGTCGAGGCTTTCCTGCTGATGCCCCGGCTCGTATTCATCGACGAGCCAGAATCTAGACGAATCAGGTGTCAGGACCTCGTCTATCACAATGATACGGCCGTCGATAACGCCGAATTCGAATTTCGTGTCTGCGATTATGATACCTCTGGAGAGGGCGTATTCTCTCGCACTAGTGTACAGTTCCAGGCTTATCTTCTCGAGCTTTCTCGCGGTCTTCTCACCGACGATCTTCGCCGCTTCCTCGATTGAGATGTTCTCGTCATGTCCCGAGTCCGCCTTGGTCGACGGTGTGAAGATCGGCTGCTCGAGCCTGTCGGAGTTTTTCAGCCCGTCGGGAAGCTTTATGCCGCATACCCCACCGGTCTTCCGGTATTCCTTCCATCCCGATCCGGAGATGTACCCGCGGACGATGCATTCGATATCGAGCCTGTGAGCCTTCTTGACAAGCATGGATCTGCCCGTGAGCTGTTCGGGGAATCCGCTGAACGGCTCCGGAAAATCGTCGACGTCCACTGAGATCATGTGATTCGGGACGGTGTCGAACTTTTCGAACCAGGCGGCCGAGATCGTGTTCAGTACGACTCCCTTGCCAGGTATCGGAGTTGGTATCACCGAGTCGAACGCGGACACGCGGTCGGATGCGACGATGATCAGCATCTCGCCGAGATCGTAGATGTCCCTCACCTTGCCCCTGTATTCGGGAACGATCCCCGGCAGGCTGCTGTTATCATTACTCATCACTTGTCAGAACTCTCCTTCCCTCGATCCTCAATCTTCCCGCTGCATACAGCCTGACTGCCTCCGGATATGCCTTGTGCTCCTCGGCGAGTATCCTCTCGCTGAGCGAATCCTCGCTGTCGTCCTCCATCACGGGCACGACCTTCTGTATTAATATCGGGCCTGTGTCGATCTCTGTGTCGACGAAGTGGACAGTGCACCCGGAATACCTGACGCCGTAATCGAGGGCCTGCTTCTGTCCGTGCAGGCCCTTGAAGCTCGGAAGCAGGGCCGGATGGATGTTGAGCATCCTGCCTGCGTATTCCTCAAGCAGCCTTCCCTTGACTATCCTCATAAATCCGGCAAGGCACACGAGCTCGATCCTGCGTTTCCGGCAGAGACGGTACATCTCCTCGCTCGATTCGAGGGACATCGATCCTCTTTTCGGGCCGCAGTCGATCACAACGCTCTCGATGCCTGTCTCCCGCGCGAATACGAGCGCTCCGGCTTCCGTGTTGTCCGAGATGAGGAGCGCTATCTCCGCGGGATAGCCTTCCTCCCGGCAGGCTCCTGCAAGCGCCATGAAATTACTGCCCCGTCCGGAAGCAAGTACCGCGATCTTCATCCGTTCTTTCATCATCACTTCCTGATGGAGGAGGCCGAATCACGGAGTCCTGGCCGGCTGAATTCGGCCGCCGGGCACGGCGGCCTATCAGAAGCCCGGCGCCGTCTCCCGCGCCGGACCCGATGACGGGTGGATATTATCCGTCGACTCTCTGTCAGTCAAGCGGTGATATGACGAGAGACGCGTCGTCCCTGCCGGCATGGACTCCCCTTCCCGGCAGGACAGCGGGAGCATGGACTGTCAGGCGCGTGCTCCCTGTTATCAGGATCGTATCCGCGCGTACGGCGATACATTCGACCATCCCGGGATACGGCCCGTCGTACCAGGGACTGACGAGTATTCTCTCCGGGCCCAGGTCCCCGGCCAGGAACGATATCCCTTCCTCCTCGAAGTCTCCCGGATCGAGGATGACCAGAACATCGATACTCCTGGCTCCCGATCTCCGCACTTCCCTGGCCATATAAGGCGCTGACCATGCTGCAGGCCATTTTTCCAGTACCAGGACGCCCCTGTTACCGCCGTAGAGAATACCTCCGTGACCTGGAAAGCAGATCGTTTCTTCCCCTCCATTATCCCTTCCAGCGATCACGGGATGGAAAGAGACGATCGACAGTACCAGCCCGAAGATCATAATCGCCCTACCATGCTTTTCACATCTGAAAGCGACGGCGCAGAGCGCAAGACCGGGCACATATAACCGGACATCGAAGTCGGAAATGACGAGGCCTGCCCTCGAGATCTCAGCCCCGCGGGAAACGAGGCCTCCTGTGAGCGCCGCAAGGAAATTCAGCGGAATCGATGTGATACGGCTCCATATGTGTCCGGCGATGACGTATATGAATCCGCCGTAGAGAAGGGTCGTTACGGGCAGCGCCATGACCACGCTCATCACCGGCCCCGGCAGGGGTGCGAACCCGAAGATCCTCACGGCCAGTGGAAGCATGGAAGCCTGCACGCTAAGCGACATCGCGAAGGCGAGCAGAGGCGGGAGCATCACCCGGGATCCCCGCCGTCCTGCGATACGATGCTGGATCGACCTGCATAACGGCACCCCGAGCAGGGCCACACCGGCAGCCGCGTTGAACGACAGCAGGAAGCCTGTATCGTTCAGCGAATGTGGATCGAGGATGCAGACCAGGAACGCCCCTGCGACAACGCACTGTGTGAGACCGGTCCTGACCCCGGCAAGCCTGTATGTTCTCATCACGGTCATCATGGACAGAGCTCTCAGAAGAGAGCCGGGACGTCCCGCCACCGCCGCATAGAAGGATAGCGCAAACAGGGCCCCGAGGTCGCGAAGGATCCCTCTCGCTCCGGCCAGCGTCAGTATCCCGAACAGGGGCACTGCGATCAGCCCCAGGTGAAGTCCGCTGAGAGCGAGATAATGAGCGGTTCCTGTGTTCCTCCAGTCGCGGCGGGTCTTTCTCGTAAGTGCCGTCCTGTCTGCGACAAGGAGCGCCTTTAGAAGCCCTCTGGTCTCATCGCTCAGTTCCCCTTTCTCTATTATCGCGAGGGCTCTTTCCCTGACGGCCGTCACGAGAGATATATGGTCCGCTGTCCGGGAAACAGCCGGACCTGCGGACCCGGAGAGCCTGCCTTTATCGATAGGTGAAAGAGAAGCCGTAACGAGGATGAACAGTCCCGACGCGCATGTGAGGAGTGCCCGGGACCTGAGGACCGGCTGGAACCGCCCCGTATATGTAACAAGGATGGAAAGGGCGCCCAGCGCCGCCGCGGCGCCGGCCGCACCGGATGGAAATATCGCACCAGCAAAGAAAAAGACGGCCCACCACACGAACATCCTCCACCTCCCGGCCGTATCCAGTCGTTATGCCGCTGTCATCCCCCGTAGAAAGAAACCCTGTTCTTGCCCTCTCTCTTTGCCTTGTACATGGCCTGGTCAGCCTTGCGGAACAGCTCCGCCTCGTCGCCGGCATCCACGGGGAATATGCATCCGCCGACGCTGATCGTTATCCCCAGAGCGCTTCCGTCCTCCATCGTCAGCTTCGTTCCGGCCACGATCTCACGGATCCTCTCGGCAGTCCTTTCCGCAGCTTCCCGTCCCGCTCCCGGCAGCAGCGCTATGAACTCTTCCCCGCCGAACCTGAACATCTGATCGATCTTCCTTAGATGCTTTCTGACCGTTTCCGCAACGAGTTTCAGGACCCTGTCGCCCGTATCGTGGCCGTACTTGTCGTTGAAGAACTTGAAGTCGTCTATGTCCATTATGAGGAAGGCGAGACATTTTCTGTTACGGGTCGCCCTCTCCATCTCGAGCGGCAGCTGTATCTCGTAGTTGTTCCTGTTGTTCACCCCGGTAAGTCTGTCGATCGATACCATGCGCTCGAGCTGGCGGTTGTTGTCGAGACCCCTGATGATCCCCTTCGCGACGAGGTTATAGTTGATAATCCTGTCGCTTGCAGGCGTGTCGCGGGATATGGAATGAACTTCGAGCAGCCCGTATACAAGACCCGCGCTTCTCAGCGGGAACAGCATAATCGTCCCGGTCCTCCCGTCGACCGGGAATATGCCTCCATCAATCCGGCCGCGTTCGAAAAGTATCACAGGCTCTTCAGATGCCAGGGAAGTTCCGTAGAAGCCGCCCGATTCGGCGTCGGCCAGAGGGGATTCCCCGATCCTCCCCGATTTCCTGATATTGGGCGCCTCGAATTCACTGAAGAGCATCAGGAAAGCCGAAGCTCCCGGCTCTATGGTTCCCGCCAGATCGAGCAGGTTTTCGAGCCTCTCGGAGATATTGACCGGCGAATCGTCGAGGGAGAGGGCCGAGATGATGCCAGCCAGGACCAAAGGAACTATTCCGTCCTGTCGTCCTTCTGGACCCGAGACGGCGTTGTACTCTGCGTCCGGCATCTCGAGCGTGATCCTGGACGGCCCGGAACGCTCCGTAAACCGTACATGGATCTCGCCACCCTTGCTCTCGGGGATTCCTCGGTCGTATAAACGCAGAGATACGAGTTCATCCATCGCGAGCCAGGCCTCCCTGATCAGCTCCGCGCGGATTCCCGATGCGAGGGCATTCCTGATGCCCTCGATCCTCTTCGAGGACAGAAGGTTTCTGGGGATCAGTCTCGACAGGAGAAACCTGTAATCTTTCTCAAACCCATGGTGCATAGTTCGTCCTGCTCAGGCCGGGTCGTCCTTACGGTATACTCCATGAATAATTATACACCAATACGTCACCGATTTAAAGGGGGTCGTCTGCATTATAAGGCACTATTCCTGCATATATTGCGTATAATGAACAATCCTTCCGCGGTCTTTTCTGAACTTGAATGTCTCCGTGGATTTGGATATATTACGCCAGACTTGGAGGTTAGACTGAATGAGACGCCTGCTGACGCCGTTACTGGCCGTACTGATAGCCTTTTCCCTTGCCGGCTGCATTCCTGCCGGTAAAAGCGGAAAAACGCCCGGTCAGGCCGACATCGAGGCCTCGGCCTCCGATGAGGAGGTCTACCTCCTCTATCCCCAGCTCATGCTGCTCAGCAGGAAACTCGACGAGGCCGAGGCATATTACAGCCTGGGCGACCTCGACTACTCCCACTCCCTGAGCGAAGCTCTGATCGGCGATATCAACGATTTCAGGTCGACCGATCCCGATCCTTTCGTCTGCGACCATCTCGACAATCTCGAACATAGCGCCATAGTCCTCAACCACCACATCGAGAACGAAGAAGCGGAGAACGAGTGGCGCAACCACATGACCTCCGTTATTGACTCGATCGGCCAGAACCATGTCGTCGAGGAAGAGATCAAAGTCGTGATAAACTGGCGTACCGAGCACTGGCTCCGGTATTTCCAGGGCAAGGGACGGCGGCATTTCACCAGATGGCTCGAACGGGTCGAGATGTACCGCGATATAATTGAGCCTATACTCATCGAGCAGGAGCTGCCCCGCGACCTGATGTATCTCGCCGTCATCGAGAGCGGCCTGAACCTCGATGCGAGGTCGTGCGTAAATGCAACCGGTCCGTGGCAGTTCATGGCCGGGACGGGACGTCTCTTCGGACTGCGGATCAACTGGTGGATCGACGAGAGAAAGGATATCGTCGCTTCCACGTATGCGGCCGCCAACTATCTCAAGTATCTCTACAGTCTCTTCGGTAAATGGGATCTCGCCCTCGCTGGATACAACGCGGGCGAGTACAGGGTCGCAGCGGCGATCTCGAGGCAGAAAACGGACGACTACTGGCGGCTTCGCCTTCCCAGCCAGACGAAATGGTTCGTTCCCAAATACATGGCCGCGCTGACCATCGGACGCAATCCTGCGGCGCACGGTTTCAAGATAGGACATGTCGAACCGATCACCTTCGACATCGTGAGGATCGACCGTTCTACAGATCTCAGGCACGTATCGAAGGGTGCAGACTGTACCGTCACCAGGCTGAAGAAGCTCAATCCCGCGCTCAAGAGATGGGCCACGCCTCCAGGCATGGAAATCGATCTCAAGGTGCCCGCCGGGAAAGGCAACGCCGTACTGACCGTACTGGCCGACATCCCTACCGAAGAACGTGTTTCCTGGCACAGGCACAAGGTCCGCCGCGGCGAGACGCTCTCTAGGATATCGTCCAGATACGAAATATCCCAGTCGGAATTGAAGCGGATCAACAGCATCAGGAACGCTCACAAGATCAGGGAAGGCACGATCCTGCTCATCCCGGTAAAGGACTCCGATCAGGTCGCTTCCGCAACGAGCAAGCCGAAGTACAAGGAATCGCCGAATCTCCCGTCGAAGATAACCGTCAAGAAATATACTCCGCCCCGGGGTCATACCAAGACAGTCTATACCGTCAGGGACGGTGACACGCTGAGCGAAATAGCCGAACGGCATCACGTCGGCCTGAGCAAGGTCAGGAAATGGAACAACCTGCGCTACAGCTCCAAAATCCATCCAGGTCAGAGCATCGTGATTTACCTTCCTCCCGGCATGAATACGCAGATCGCCGATTCAGGCGGCCGGGAATACGATCAGAAACAGATGAAAGGAATGAGGAAGGTCTACCACACGGTGAGAAAAGGCGAGACGATCAGCTCGATCAGCAGGCTCTACAGGGCCAGGGTATCCGACATACTTGCGTGGAACAGCAGCGTCAAGAAGGATCTCGTCTACCCCGGCGACAGGCTGAAGATCTGGGTCGAATCAAACTAGCTTATCCCCGGCAATCGAACTCCTGCCATCCGGGATATCCGTCCGCGGTATGCGGCCGGCGAGGAGGCAATTGGTACCGATACTGATTCCGGACGGTATCCTGGTTCCCTTGGCGATGAGCGTTATCCCGAAGTCGAGATATTCGGGCTGGATGTCGTTTGCCGTACGCGCGTTCCCCACGCCCAACACGGCATTGCTTCCAACCCGTACTTCCTTGTCCAGTATCGTTCTGACGACCCTCGCCCCTTTCCCTATCACGCAATCCTGGAGGATGACCGAATCCTCGACGACGGCGCCTTTCTCTACGACCACTCCGGGAGAAAGGACAGAAGACCTGACGCTTCCGGCGATGACGGAGCCGTTGCAGATCATCGATCTCTCGACGCTCGAGCCCTTCAGCAGGCGCATCGGGGGATAGTCGTCCGTTGCTGTCATCACTCCAAACCCATCGCCGGACAGTACGAGCCGGGGCCGCTTCGATAGCAGCGAGAGACTCGCCTGGTAGTAAGACTTGAGAGTCCCTATATCGAGCCAGAACCCGCCGTATCTGAATGCGGATACCCTGCCCCTGACGACAAGAGCCGGGATGATGTGCCTCCCGAAATCGAGGTCTTCGTGCGTCTTTTTCATCCTTTCCAGCGTGCTCATCAGGAACCGGCGGTCGAAAACATATATTCCCATCGAGGCGAGTGTGCTTCTGGCGGCAACCGGTTTTTCGTCGAAGCGAATGATCTTTCCGCCTGCATTGACCGTCGAGATCCCGAAATGCCTCGTCATGCTCCGCGGAACATCGGTCACGGCTACGGTGACCGGTCTTTCGGACTCGACATGGAATTCGAGGAAATCGCTGTAATCCATGTTGTAGACGTGGTCGCCCGAAAGGATGAGCACATGCTCGCAGTCGAGCGACTCGAGGATGGACATGTTCTGGTAGAGGGCGTCCGCAGTCCCCCTGTACCAGTCGGCCGCCCTGTATCCGAGATGTGGATGCAGCACATGAAGTCCGCCCGCGACCCTGTCGAGATCCCACGGCTTTCCTATGCCAAGGTGTCCTTCAAGAGAACGGGAGATATACTGGGCGAGCACGAAGACCTCTCCGATCCCCGATCTGACGCAGTTCGTGAGCGTAAAGTCAATTATCCTGTATTTGCCGGCGAACGGAACGGCAGGTTTCGCCCTGTACGTGGTAAGCAGACTGAGCCGCTTTCCGACACCTCCCGCCAGTATGAATGCCGACATCCGTTTGATCATCCCTCGTCCCTCACCTTTTCCCCGGGCTCGACGATCCTTCCCTGCCTGATTGTAAGACCGTTTCTGATCGAGGCACCCTTTCCTATTACGGTTATGTCTCCGGTCAGTGGCGAACCGCCCCCGATAACAGCTTCAGTTCCGACAGTCACATCCTTGTCAATAATCGACCTCTTTAGACGGGAACCTCTGCGGATCCTCGATCGGGAGAATACGATGCTGTCCTTCACCTCGGCGCCTTTCTCAACGACCGTACCAGGAAAGAGGATACTGCCGCTGACTCTCCCCTCGATCCTGCAGCCGCAGCCTACAATCGATCCGGAAATCTCCGAACCGGCGCAGAAACGGGCCGGAGGAAGATCGTCGCCCCTCGTATATACGGGCCATCCCCTCCTCGATATCAGCAACGCTCCTCCGAGCAGCCTCATCGATGCGCTGTAATATGCCGGTATCGAGCCGATATCCTCCCAGTACGATTCGAATGGAAAGGCGCAGACCTTGCCACCGTCGATGAGCGGAAGGAGCATGTCGAAGACGATGTCGGTCCTGCTCTCCCTGAGAAGACCCGTCAACAGCCGGGCGTCGAACAGGTAGATACCGAGCGAGGCCCTGTCGCCGGCGCCTGACTGAGCTGGTTTTTCCCTGAACTGCTTTATAAGCCCGTCCCTCCTGCACCTGACCATGCCGAACCTGGAGCTCTCTCTCGTTGCGACCTTCTTGCAGGCTATCGTCACCGGCCTCCCGTGCGAAAGATGGTATGCGACAAGTTCTCCGTAATCGGTTATATAGACCTGGTCGCCCGACAGTACGAGAACGAGGTCGCAGCCGGATTTCCTGATGATATCGAGGTTCTGGTAGAGAGCGTCAGCAGTTCCGAGATACCAGTGTGCCGCCTCGCCGTGGTATGACGGCTGGAGAATCTTTACGCCTCCGTGTTTCCTGTCGAGGTCCCACGGCTTGCCCATCTTGATGTGCTCGATGAGGGATTTCGGGTTGTACTGGGCAAGTATATTGATATCGGTGAGACCAGAATGAACACAGTTGCTGAGGCAGAAGTCGATGACTCTGTACCGCCCCCCGAAAGGGACCGCGGTCCTTGCCCTGTGTCGCGTCAGAACGGAAAGACCCTCGCCCGTTCCGCCCGCCAGTATCATCGTAAGGATCTTCAACGGGCTGCAGCACCCCCGGGCTCCCGGCAACGGCCCCGTCAGTAGGATACGAGAAGCGAGACGCGATGGGTCGTGTCGAGCACGTCGTGCATGAGAAACGCGTAATCGATGCCTAGATTAAATTTCCACGAGGTGAAGTCGCGAAGGAGGAATCCCGCCCCGGCAGTCCACCTTCCCATGTCGTTTCCGCCTCTCAGCGCCACGATGTCGCGGATGAGCAGTTCGGCACCGAAATGAAAATCGACGCTGGTGCTTCCTATCCAGTACTGCGAGACCCACTTCCTGTTCTCGAAGCGTAAGTCCCCGTCGGCGGCCAGCATGAGTATGCTGTTCATGCTCTTTATATGAAGCGGCCAGGCCAGGCCGGCCTTGATCGCGGGATAGATGAACTCTCGCTTTCCCGTGCTCCAGCTGATGAACGTTCCTGTGGCATCCTGCAGCTTCAGGCCCACAGCCAGGTCGCGCCAGAGTCCGCGCTTGATGTAGCCGAGGTCGATCCCGAGACCGAAACTCGAAACGCCAGTAACCTGGTCGTTTCTTATGAACTTGAGGGTCGCTCCGACATCCCCGAAACTCATCATCTGTCCGTATGTGAGAAATACCGCCATGTCGTTAACGCTCTCCAGCGGATAATTCCTGTAGTCAAAATTGAGACTCTCGCCGTTCCACGGCTCGAACCTGTCGTCGCCGTCCGAGTTACCTATCATCCCGTCGTTCATCGGCACTATGCGGATATCGTCGATACCCATGTGTATGAGCGAGACTCCCCATCCGGACTTTCCGTTGTTCAGCGGGAAGGCGGCGGAGAAATAATTGTAGTCGATCAGCTCTCCGAACCTCTCGGAATGCATAAGCGACATCTCCCAGCTGCCTGGAGTCGTCAGGAAGGACGAGAAATCGGCGATTCCGGCCGGATTCCAGTAGGTAGCAGTCGCGTCGTTCGCGACAGCGATGAAGGTGCCTCCCATCGCCATTGCCCGTGCACCGCCGCCGAGGGCCATGAACTCACCGGCGTACTTCTCCGCCGATACGGCAGTGGTCAGGACGGGCATGATGAGCAGGCACGACACGAAATGACGGATCCGCATGCACTTCTCCGATTTCCCAGGGGATATATCTTCAGATCTCCAAATCTATTTGCAGCGACTTTCGGCCGGCACCTGTAACATATTAATTATAACAAACACCGTAATCCGAAACAAATATTAAAAAGGAGTCCAGACCGATCGGGTCATACCAGACCGTACTCCTTGAGCCTCCTGTAAAGGGTTCTCTCCGACATGCCCAGCTGCCTGGAGGCCCTCCTCCTGTTTCCTCCATTCATTGCGAGAGCGTCGCGGATCGCCTCCTTCTCGATACTGTTCATGTCGGGGTGCTGGTCCTCGCCGGCCTCCTCCACCTCGACCCACGTACCCCATCTTCCAGGGGCGGAGGATTGCCCGGTTCTCTCCCTGAGCATGTGCAGAATCTCCCGGACATCGTTGTGAAGCGAAAGAAGGGAGTTTATGATCAGCTCTCTCTCCATCTCCTCGCGGGTCTTGTGGACATGTATAGGTAGATCGGGAAAGGCCTGGCTCTCCCTGCCGAGTCTCTCCTGAAGTCTTTTCTCGATCTCCTCCGCCTTTATAACGGGATTCCTGCTCAGCACGATCAGGTTGTCTATCATGTTCGCGAGCTCGCGAACATTGCCCGGCCAGGGGTAACGGACGAGCATCTCCATACCTTTGCGGTCTATTCCCTTTACCGACTTTTCATGTCTGACCGATGACCGGCGCAGAAAATGCCTCACGAGGAAGGGTATGTCCTCCTGCCTCGCCCTGAGGGGCGGGATTCTTATCTGTACGACCTTGAGCCTGTAATAGAGGTCCTTCCTGAAGACACCCTGCTCGACGGCCGTCTCGAGCTCCCTGTTGGTGGCGGAGATCAGCCTCACGTCGGCGTGGAGCCTCTCGACGCCACCGACCCTGATGAATTCTCCCGTTTCGATAACCCTGAGGAGCTTGACCTGCATCCCCAGCGACATCTCGCCGACCTCGTCAAGCAGGAGGGTTCCGGTATCGGAGCGTTCGAAAAGTCCGCGTCTTCTCGATACGGCGCCAGTAAACGCGCCCCTCTCGTGTCCGAAAAGCTCGCTCTCAAGTACGCCCTCGGCAAGAGCGCCGACATTCACGACCTCGAATGGCTTCAAGTTGCGCCGACTCAACATATGTATAGCCTTCGCAGTCAGCTCCTTGCCTGATCCGCTCTCCCCCTCTATGAGCACCGACACCTCTGTCGGGGCGATCTGCATCGTCATCTCGAGCATCTCGTTGAGAGTCTCGGAGCGACCAACGATTCCCGTGGCGCACTTCAGGCGTCTAAGCGCAATGAGGTTGATCGCCCGGACGAAGAAATCCTCGCGGTCGACCGGGACCGATACATAAAGGTCGACGCCCGCCCTTCTCTCGGACTCCCCGACGTCTTCCCCCTTCGGGAAGCCGAACACGATAACGTCGAACTGTATGAACGTCCTGGTAAACCTCTTGATGAGAGTGAGATAGTTCGAGTACTCGCCGTATGAATCGAGGGCGAGGATTATGCCGCCAGTCGGTTCCTCGAGCCCGAGCGCCTCGGAAACGGATACGAGTCTTCGAAGATGCAGACTCTCCTCGGAGGCGAGCTCATCGAGGATCTCGCCGACCTCCTCCCTGTCGCCAAGCGCCCATATCTCGGGATTCATGCCGGTCACTCCATTTCGTAAAGCTTCGTCTTCTCCCTGAGCGTCTGACGGCTTATGCCCAGAATACGCGCCGCCTGGGATTTGTTTCCCCCGGTCTCGTCGAGAGTCTTTATTATCAGTATCTTCTCCATCTCGCGTATGCTCATAGGCCCGATGCCGGCCAGCTCCTCCACACCCTTCCTCTCGCCGTCTTCGAGGCATTCGCTGGATATCTCTGAGGGGATGTGCTCCGGAAGGAGCTCGTCATCGGCGTCGAGCAGGATCGCTCTTTCTATGACGTTCTTCAGCTCTCTCACGTTGCCCGGCCAAGAATATCCCTGGAGGATTTTCAGTACGTCCTTGCCGGCCTTCTTTATGTTCTTCTTGAACTCCTTATTGAACATCGAAATGAAATGGTTCGTGAGAAGGGGGATGTCCTCTTTTCTTTCCCTCAGCGCGGGAAGGGCTACCGGTATGACCTGCAGCCTGTAGTACAGGTCGTTCCTGAATACGCCTTCCTTGATCGAGATCTTCAGGTCCCTGTTGGTCGCTGATATGATCCTCGTATTGACGCGCAGGTCCCTGACCCCTCCGACCCTTCTGAACGTCTTGTTTTCCAGAACGCGGAGCAGCCTGCTCTGCAGTGTGATCCCCATTTCGCCGATCTCGTCAAGAAAGATCGTCCCGCCCTCTGCGAGTTCGAAAAGGCCCTTCTTCCTCTCTTTGGCGTCGGTAAAGGCCCCCCTCTCATGTCCGAACAGCTCACTCTCGAGAAGCGTCTCGGGCAGGGCGGCGCAATTGATCTCGAGGAAGGGCCTGGCTTTGCCGCCTTCGCTCGCATCGTGTATTGCCCGGGCTACGAGCTCCTTTCCCGTGCCGCTCTCGCCCTGGATGAGGATCGTGCTGGCCCTGCTCTCGCCGATCTTCCTGATGGTCTGGAAAACCGCCTGCATCACCTCACTCTTCCCGATGAAGCTTTTGATGTTGTAATTCTCCCTGTTTTTCTTCCTTATCTCGTCGAGCTCGGTCTTCAGCTGTCTGTTCTCCAGGGCGTGCCTGATCGTCATCTTCATCTTTTCGAGCTGGAAGGGCTTCAGCATGAAATCGTAGGCGCCGTTCTTGAGCGCATCGACGGCCGTCTCGACCTCGCCGTAAGCCGTCATCATGATGATGGTCAGTTCGGCGTCCTCTTTCTTCAGCGTCTTGAGGATATCTATGCCGCTCTTGTCGGGAAGTTTCAGGTCCAGGATGACGATATCAGCCGGATCGTCACGGAACGACTTGATTCCCGTCTTTCCACTCTCGGCCTCCGCCACGTCGTACCCGTCGTTACGGAGCGCCTCTCCCAGCGACCACCTGATCGCTTTCTCGTCGTCTACTATCAGAACTCTTCCCGGCATACCTGTCCTTTCAGGTTGTTACCCCTGCCTCTCCCGCAGCCGTCGCGGATACCATCTTCCTCGGCAGCCTGACACAGAATGTCGTACCTCTCTTCGACCTGCCCTCGTGTGATATGCTGCCCCCGTGATTCTCGATTATCTTGCGCGTTATCGACAGTCCGAGCCCCGTGCCTCCGGCCCTGGTCGTAAAAAACGGATTGTACAGCTTGTCGGCGGCCTCCCGGGAGATACCGCAGCCGTCATCCTCGAACAGCATGACAATACTGGACGTGTCTTCGGCCACGCCAAGCCGCACATTGACGCCGCCACCCTCGTAGCACGCCTCAATAGCGTTCATGACCAGGTTGAGTACAACCTGCTTTATCTGGTCCCTGTCGAGGAAACACCCGTCGTCCTCAAGAGCCGTCTCGAAGTTAATATCAACACCGGCCTCCCTCGCCTTATCCGACACGAGCATCACGGCCTCGTCGATGACTCCGTTGATCGAGAGCTCGACCGGCCTCGGCGTCAGGGGCCTGGCAAACTGAAGCAGGCTGGTGATGATCCCGTCGAGACGCCTGATCTCCTTGAGAATCACCGTGATGTACTTGATCTTGTCAGGGTCGTCTCCGAGCTTCTCCCGCAGGACCTGGGCCGTGGTCGCTATCCCTGTCAGTGGATTGCGTATCTCGTGCGCGACCCCTGCGGAGAGTTCCCCGAGGGACCGCAACCTGTCGGCCCTCCTGAGTTCCTCTTCCATCGCCATATGGACCGTAAGGTCCTCGAAAACGACTACGAGCGATTTTCCGTTGTATTCGTCGCTCTCGACCAGTGTGGAGTTGACCCTCACCGGTATCGTCCCCCGGGACGGGATCGACAGGATGCTCTCTATCGAATGGTTCCTGTCCGTATCAGACAGAAGATGATCGAACAGGCCTCCGCTGCCGTAAGGGTTCCGGAACAGGTCATCGAACTGCAGCTTTCCATCAGCCGCATCGCCCAGGATCTCCCTCGCCCGGCTGTTGACAAAGACTATCTCGCCGGACCTGTCCGTCTTGAGGACCCCGTTGTTGATATTCTCGAGTATCGTCTCGTTGAAGTCCTTGAGGTTCCTCAGCCTGCTGATGTTGACAGCGTTGGCGACTTCCTCGGTAAGTATCGTTTGAATCGTGGTAAGGAAGTGATAGTCACCGAGATACTCGCGCTTCGACGTGTACCTCTTTCTCAGTAGAAGAAATCCCAACCACCTCCCTTTGTAAAGAAGCGGTATGGCTGAGTTGCTCCAGGAACCCCTGACGGAGAGGCAGGAGAGCGGCGCACCGTCGGTGAAGCTGTCGAGGCTGAATATCTCCGGCTGTAATCCGTCGTTCTTCTGCGCCTCGACAAGGAGGTTGACAGCGGTCTGTAAATACTTCATCTCCATGTTGTACAACGTCCTGATCTGCAGCACCTTGCCGCCGAAGCTGAACAGAAGAAGTGCCGATCCATCAGCCTCCATGTACTTGCACAGCGCCATCAGGAAACGGTCGAGGGCGTCGCTCCAGTTCTCGTTGGAACTGATGTCCCTTCCCATCTGGAAGAGCATCTTCAGACGGGTCACGTGCCTGTTCAGGGAATCTTTCGCCTGGCCGAGATCCTCGTTCGCCTTGACAATACGCTTCTTCAGATCGTTCCTGCTCTCTTCGAGCTCCCTTCTTTCCTGCTCCAATTCCCCTATGGCTTCCCCATCCGGGCCTGCCATCGAGACGCTCGCGTGCGCGGCGTCCACGACCTCTCCGATCTTGACGAGGTCGAAAGGCTTCTGGATGTAATCGAATACGTTGAGTCTGATGGCGTCTATGGTGGAATCGAGCGATGCGAAGGCGGTCATGACCACGCACTTCATAGATGGATGCTCGTTCTGGTAGCGCGAGATCAGATCAAGGCCGCTGCAGTCGGGAAGCTTGAAATCTACGAGGGCGACATCGAACGATCTTTCCCTTAGCAGGGCTTCGGCTCCGGCACCGTCGCCCGCGGCACCGACCTCGTATCCCCTGTCGATAAAATACTGCTCGAGGATCTCGAGAACGGACTGTTCGTCATCAATGACGATGACAGAGCCTCTTCCCGCCAAGGAGCTACCTCCTGCTCTGCGGCCCGGAAGGATATCACCCTTTTTCCCGCCGGTATTATTAACATATGCCCGGACGCAGAGCAAGCATTACCGGCACTATGTCAGAACATATAAAGGTTGAATATGATGATATTGAGAAGGATACCCGGCCGGACACTATCGGCCTGTCAGTCTGACATATTTCGCTCGATGAAGCCCTGGAGCGCCGCCAAAGAGTTCTCCGGTACATGGGTAAAGAACACGGCCACCCTGAAAGGGCCGGTATGGTCGGTCGGCTCTTCGGGTTCCACCCGGACCACTACACCGTCGAATCCGAGTCGGATCCCCTCTTTCTCAGAGCCTGTAGCGGTGGGTATGAAGAGTTCCATTCGGACCCTGGTAAGGGGTTCTATGAAGTGGGGAACCTCGAAGTAGACGCCGTTCTCGCTGATGTTGAGAGTCTTGCCGTATGCCTCTGCAGGACCGCCCTCAATCGCAATAGGCAGTTCTGCCGCCACTCTCTGAGATTTACGTCTGTCGGATATAAAAGTCATTGCAGCTCCTGTTCTTTCCCGGCGCCTCCGCGTTCCGCAGCGCCGGCAAGGTCGACATGAGTGCGATGTATTTCCGATGGCCGGTATTCAGACGGACGCCGTCCGGTGCGGGGACTGTCAGCGTTTCTTCTTCTTGTGACGGTCCTTGCGCAACCGCTTTTTTCTCT
This sequence comes from Candidatus Krumholzibacteriota bacterium, assembly GCA_030609325.1. Lineage (GTDB taxonomy): Bacteria > Krumholzibacteriota > Krumholzibacteriia > Krumholzibacteriales > Krumholzibacteriaceae > JAUWCL01. The sequence goes on along the minus strand of JAUWCL010000007.1, from coordinate 4,000 downwards.
TGTGGGTCGCGATCTTTTTTCTTTTCCGCTTCTTTCCACTCGGCATATTAATTCCTGTCCTTTAACGCCGTAAACGGTGTTTCTCGATATCGAGTGTGCAATATATAAAAATCCGCCCGCTGTTTGCAAACGGATTCTTGAGCAGTTGTCTGACGGCAGGGCCCGATCAGACGTTTACCTTTGTCTTCAACTCGTTGGACGCCTTAAAATAGGGTACAAGCTTGGCGGGTACGTCTACCGAATCCCCAGTCCTGGGATTCCTCGCCTTCCTGGGATTGCGGCTCTTCACCTTGAAGCTGCCGAATCCGCGCAATTCCACCTTGTCACCTTCGGCCAGAGCCTTACAGATGTTGTCGATGATCAGATTGACGATAACGCTCGTATCTTTCTTGCTAAGGCCCGTATCCCTGGCGATTTCCTCGACGAGATCTGCCTTCGTCATAGCCTTTCACCCCGTTCGCTGAAAGTGGAACTAAAAAACCTGCCTCCGGCTTTTTCATCTCTTCCCTCATGAAAACACGATTCCAGTGATTGTTAACACAGGGGCAAATCGTTGTCAAAAAGAAAATTCCCCTCACTCGACATTTTTTTTCGCGATTAATACGGTGATTCGAAGCAGGATCCGGGATGAAGATCCGGGATGACAGGTTGAACTCGACGCGGGGTCTATGTTACAATAAAATAAAGTTCCCCGCATGGAACGTGTATCCCTGTCCGATGATTTCTTCAACACGTGAGGATGAGAAACACGTCAGGGACAAACCACGATCCCGCAGGGAACTTTCCGCGTGCAATTCCCTGCAGGTTCAAGAGTCATGCCACGCAGCAATATGTTGCGTGGCATGCCATATATGACGTAATTACAATTAGATATGACAATCACTCATCATACGCGCAGTAGGCGGATGTTTCCTGAAATGCGGTTGGACAGAGCAAAATGAGGGGTTGGCGGGTGTCAGCCTTTTTTGTAATCCCTGTAGTGTTTGAGGAACCTCAGGCACCCGGGATCGACTCCGGCAAGCGCCTCCGCCGCCTTCAGCGTATCGACGAGATTGCCGTCCGTCGGATCGCAGATGACCGCCGTCAGCCCGTGCGATACTGCCATCGCCAGAAAGGCCCTGTTGACCACTTTCCTCTTGGGCAGGCCGTAGGAGACGTTGGACAGCCCCCCCACCCTATGGAAATCGGACATCTCACCCGAGAGCGCGCGAAGAGTGTCCAGTGCTGTCTCTACCCCCTCGCTTCCGGTCGCTACAGGCTGGAAAACGGGGTCGAAGAAGATCTTTTCGGAAGGCATCCCGCTGCCGGTTGCTATCTGCGCCGCCTCCCTCGCTAGCCCGAGCCGCTCCTCGGGCCTGGGTGGTATCCCGTCGACCGTCTTGAGCATGATGATGGCTCCGGCTCCCGCCCGGGACAGGACAGGCATCATCTTTTCGAGAATCTCCTCGTCGGCTGTAAGCGAATTGACGATACATCTTTCACCGAACTCCGCGGCGCATTTCTCGAGAACGGCAATGTCGGGACTGTCTGCCGATATGCCTTTGTCGAACCTGTCAAGGATCTCCCTTCCAGCCCAGAGAATAGCATCGAGTTCCTTATCCATCAGCATCGCGGCGTTTATGTCGATCCACGATGCCCCGCCCTCGATCTGGGTCCCGGCGATTGAAAGAAGAGAGTCTATATCGCGGTTTTCGAGGACCTTGCGGACCTTCGCGTTGGTGCTGTTGAGCTTCTCTCCTATTATGACTGTCTCGTTGAATCTCATCTTGCATGCTGCCCTGCCGTGATCGCGGCGTCTAGAGGTTGTGTCCGGCGACCCGGCTGAACCTGAACAGGACCCGGAAGAGCTCCGAACCTGCCTCTGTCAGCTCAACGTCCCTCCTGTCCATCATGATGCCCGCGGTCTCCAGCGCCTTGTCGAGGCCGTGCACCACGAATTCCGGCTCCATCGTCCAGGTGAAGCTGGGAACGAATTTCGGGGGATAGCCCGTTATAAACACGTTCGCGTTGAACCCTATTACCGAGCCGGTGTTGATCCTCGTGTTTATCGCGATCTTGGAGTGGTCGCCGCAGACGAGCCCGAGGAACCTCCTGCCGGTATTCCTTATCGCGCCAGCGCACCACGCCTTTATCTTGCCGTAGTTGTTCTTCAGGTCACTGTTCGCCGTACCGGCTCCGATGTTCACCCACGACCCTATATAGGAATGCCCGAGGAACCCCTCGTGCTGCTTGTTCGTGTAGTCTGCGATCACGCACTCTCCGACCTCGCCGCCGATCCTGCACTGCTCGCCGATCGAGGTGCCCTTGCCCACCTTCGCCCCTCCCCTGATTATCGCGAGCCGTCCGATGTAGCACGGCCCATATATGATCGCGTTGGGCTCGATGACTGCGCCGTCGGCGATGATGATGGGGCCCGAAGAGGCATCGAGTACGGTTCCCGACCTAACTTCGACGCTCTCGCCGATCAGAATATCTTCCTCGTTGATCAGGTTGACTCCCTTGTAGAGGGCCGATTCCGGCGCGGCGCCCCTCAGGGGATTCTTGGAGAAATCGTCTTCTATGCAGGTGCCGTTCTCCGCTATGAGCTGCCAGTAGAAAGAGAGCAGCTTTACGTTCGTGTCCTTGACAGTAACTCCGTTTGTGTCCGCCCACGCCTTGAGGTCTTCGTTGTAGCCCGACCGGCCCTCTTCGAGGCAGTTCTCCTCCTCGCCGTCCTCTCCCGACACGTTCTTCAGCTCCATTATCACCTTCTCGACCCGCTCGTTCGAAAGCGCCGAGAGCAGAAAGTCGATGAACGAAGCCGATCTCTCAGCGTCGAGCATGGCGGCCACGGGGACCCCGTTCTTGCTGAAGATCTCGTTCATATCGAGCTCCGCGGCAAGTCCGGTCAGGTCATCCGCGTACGCGAGCAGCCTCCCGTTTACGAAGAATGTCTCCGTCCCGGACGGCTCGTTGAAGACGGTACCCGCCTCACTCCCACTCGATTCGTATTTTTCCTTCAGGGTGGCTTTAATGTAGGGACGGCAGAGCAGGCATACCGATCCGTGATCTACATCGCCCATGATACGCTCCATCAGGGTCTGCGTACCTATGAGCAGGTCGAAAACCGGTTTATTGAGTGTAAGCGGGAAGAAGTTGGGGAATCTGTCGTCCTCGAAGATGCACAGAGCCTTCAGGTCCTCGTTACCTTCCATGGCGTTCCGCATCCTTTCGGATCTGTGGCCGGACCCGGTATCGTCGGCCTTCGCTCCTGGATTCCGTCCCCCTGGGAAGGTCCGGATATAAAAAAGTGGAGTTGACGGGGATCGAACCCGTGACCTCTTGTCTGCCAGACAAGTGCTCTCCCAGCTGAGCTACAACCCCAACCAGCGATATATTATCAAAAAAGCGCGATGCGTCAAGTAAAAATGCCCAGGAGGCCATATGATGACCATATACATCCTCAATTGCCTTGACACTCCTGTATAATGAAAATACCTTTCCGCTTGTGCCGGAGTGGTGAAACTGGTAGACGCAGGGGACTCAAAATCCCCCGGTACTTGGTACCATGCGGGTTCGATTCCCGCCTCCGGCACCATTATTATTCAATGAGTTAGACGGATCAGTTGATCCGTTTTTTATGTGTGTGAAAGAGCGATTGTACCTGGATTTGTACCTAAATCTATGAAATTTCTGTTTACAGCGTAATCTCCCGATAGTCTCGAACTTGCTCATGGCACAAGAATTTTTGATTCTACGCAGGCCAATATACTCGTACTAATGGCAATAATGCTCTTCCATCCAGATCGAAATTGTCGTAATGAGATACCACCAAACCTGCTAAATCATCCAGCGATACAAGTGTTATAGGTATCCTAGCCCTTTCAGCTTCATATTTCGCTTCGCGTGAAAAACCACCAGTACTTACAAATATCCCTCTATCTCCTTCGCGCAGAACTGCTAAGAAAGACCTAATCGTATTGGTTCCAATTTGGGTTCGTGCCTGATGCTTTACTTCTAC
>JAUWCL010000041.1 GCA_030609325.1 Candidatus Krumholzibacteriota bacterium | reverse complement strand
CAAGGAGAGCCTTCTGATCCTGCCTATAAGCTCGTTGTCGGAGATGCCGGCAAGGGTGCTGCTGCCGGATACACAAGACTGGTCGCAGGGCTTCTTCATCGTCGTCATCGTCACTACCTCCAGTTAGAAGTCTTATCTGCCCCCCTCAGGGAGTATTATAACACGGGTTTTCGGCAGGCTCTCAGATCGCGCATATGGCGAGAACTCAGGCCGAGGCAAGGTTGAAGTCGGAATTTTCGACAAGCACGCAGGAATAGGCCCTGAGGCTCGCACAGCGCGCAAATCAGGGCGGGTCACGGACTTTCGGGAAAAGGGGCTGAAAATCGCGTCAAGGGAAATCTTCGAAAATCTTTCGAAAAATCGCTATTTATGGAAGATATTTTCAGGATCATCCGGGCAGTCCGGAGCAGAGAGAGAAGGAGGGGAAGCGACCTTTAAAATCGCTCCCCCTCTTTTTCAGGTCACTACAGTCTCGACCAGTATGATCAGGCGGTCATTACAATATTGACCATATGATCGTAACCGGTACGACCCTGATTTGATGGGCATCCAAAAAGACAAAGGGCGCTGCAGGCTGCACGATACCGGTCATGATTAATAACATATAAGATACTGACAAGGAATGATTCTTCGAATACAATAGGTCGTATGGATGAAGGAAACGGGAAGACGCGGGAGGAAAATCGCGGCAGGGGTCACCTGATCAGCCAGAGGACCGCTGCCGTGACCATATCGATCCTGCTCGGCGCGTGTGCCGCCGGATGGATCATGACCGAGTTCTTTCCGCCCGACCTGCCGTACCGGAGGGAGTTCTTCAGGAAGCGATGGGGCGATACGGCCCTGTCATGGATCGAGACCCTGAAGCTCTACGACCCGTTCCATTCATTCTGGTTCAGCGGCGTGCTCGCACTCTTCTTTGTCGTCCTTCTCCTCTGCCTTATCACGAGGTGTAAGGGGATGATCTCGAAGAGCTTCCGTGCGACGCTGCCCCGGAAACCGGTGAAAGTGGGGCAGGACCACCCCGGATTCGAGATACCCCTGGGCGAAGCGGCCGGCTGGAAGGACGAAAGGGATCCGGTGACTCATTACGGCAGGAAGTTCGGCCGGGCCGCCTCCATATCGGGCGAAGCGGTCGGCGGGATACTCGGGATCGTGAAGAAGGCATTCATTTTCAGAGGCTACAGCTTCACGTCGAGGAGGGATGGGGACTCGGTGGTGTTCGCCGCTGTGAGCGGGCGGTGGCGCTATCTCGGCAACTTTATATTTCACGCCGGGCTCCTCGTGATTACGATCGGCGGAGTCGTCGGGAGCAGGCTGGGCAGCAGCGAGATCCTCTACGGAAAGAGGGGAGACACGCTTTCCTTTTCCGGCGACGGGACGACGCTGAGGATAGACGGATTCAGGATACTGATGACGGGAAGGATGCAGGTCCGTGATTATATAACCATGGTGACGGTCCTGGACAGCTCGGGAGCCACGGCCGCCGCGGCCGAGATCAAGGTGAACCATCCCCTGCGGTACGAGGGGACGAGCGTCTACCAGAGTTCTTATTATCTGGCCGAGGACGAGTTCGAATGGGCCCGCATCATGGTGTTCCCGCCGGATACCGTGGCCCCGGCGATGCTGACACTGACGCAGGGCTTGACCGAACCGGTCCCCGGCACGGAGCTGACCGTGACGGCCGGGAGGTTCCTGCCCGATTTCCGGATGACCGAGGGAGGGCCGAGATCGGTCAGTGGTGCGATGAACAACCCGGCTCTCGAGATCATTCTTGACGGTCCGGGGGGGCGCATGTCGGGATGGACCTTCCTGTTGTTTCCCGATTTCGGGACGAAGTTCAGACGGCTCGATTCGATAAAGTTCGAGGATATCGAGCCCGTATACTATTCGGGGCTGGAATTCACCAGAAACCCGGGCGCGCCCCTCTTCTTGGCGGGTATGATACTGGGAGTGGTGGGCCTTTTCCTGCTCTACATGTTCGACTACAGGGTGGTGCACGGCAGTATCGACGGAACAAAACTGACCGTCACTGCAGTGACTGCCAGGTGGAAGATCAGTTTTGCCGATCAGTTCGAGAAGATCGAAAGAGAGATCACCGGAGCGATCGAAAAAATGAGTGCGAATTGAGTGGAACAGCCGACATCACGCTGTTCTGGGCCGCCTTCTGGCTGTACCTTGGTTCGTTCGTGCTGTTTGCCGTCCACGCCGCGTCGGGCAGCAGGAGGGTAGGGATCGCCGCGTCGGTCCTCTTCGCCGGAGGACTCGTCTTCAACACGGCCGGGCTCGCGGCGAGATGGTGGATAAGCACTCACCCCCCGTTCGCGACGATGTACGAGTATGCCGTGGTGATGGCCTGGGTGATCGCACTCTCGTTTATCATATTCCTCGTGCGTTACCGCAAGATGTCGATCGGCGTGATCGTAGCGCCGGTGTTGATAATAGTCATGGTGATAGCATCGATGCTGCCCAAGGAGGTGTCGAAGCAGCTGATGCCGGCACTCCAGAGCTACTGGTTCTACATCCACGTGACGATCGCCGCCGTCTCCGAGGGAGCGTTTCTGGTGGCCGCCGGTGCGGGGGCGATATACCTGATAAGGGGGGGGGAGGACAGGGGTGGCTGCGTACTGCCCTCGAAGGATGTGCTCGAGGAGCTTATATCAAGGGCGATCCGGTTCGGATACCCTCTCTTCCTCATCGGGGCTCTCTTCGCCGGGGCAATCTGGGCGAGGAACGCGTGGGGCAGGTTCTGGAGCTGGGACCCGAAGGAGACCGGAGCGCTGGTCATCGCTCTCTACTATACCCTGGTCCTCCATCAGAACGCGAGAGGAAGATGGAGGGGCAGAAAACTTGCCGCAGCTTCCATAATCGGACTGGTGATCATCCTGTTCAGCTTCCTCGGCAATCTTTTCCTCGGCGGATTGCACGCATATATCTGATCGTTGAGATCTCATTTGGAGAAATTCGCGAGAATATTCGACTGGCCTCCCCGCCGGCTGTCGGGACATGCGCCCCTCTGGCATACTAAATGCAATAAAATCTTCCGGATAACTCCGTCCAAGGGCCGGGCGGGCTCGATAGAAGGACACCGTCAGTCGTTCCGAAAGGAGAATGGTATGCCGCGTCCGCGGAAAGCGATTGCGTCGGTCGCAGTAACAGCATTATTGATAACGTATTGTGGATGTGGTGATGAAGGCGGCGGGAGCATGTCGTGCAGGCCCGCGGGTGGTGGGCGGCTCGTCCTCGGGATGCAGCAGGAGCCTGAGATTCTCAACGAGGCTGTCAACAGCATGGTCGCCGTCGTCTACGTATGCAACCTGTTGTTCAGCAAGTTCGTCAAGCACGATGACTCGATGCACCTCGTGCCCGACCTGATCACAGAGATCCCCACTCTGGAGAACGGGGGCATCTCGGCCGACCATCTCGTTTACACCTATCATCTCAGGAAAGACGCCTTCTGGCATGACGGCACGCCGGTGACCTCGAAGGACGTGGAGTTCTCGTACCGCGTGATGACCCATCCCGACATCAACGTCGAGACGAGGCAGGGGTGGGACATCGTCGAGAACGTAGAGACCCCCGGTCCGTACACGGTGATCTTCAGGCTCTCCGAAGTATATGTGAACTTCGCCGGCGACTGTTTCTACGACGAGTCGGTTCTTCCCGAGCATCTTCTCTCGGACGCTCTGGGCGAGGGATTCCAGGCGCACCCCTTCCATACGGCGCCGGTCGGCTCGGGTCCGTTCGTATTCCACGAGTGGGTCTCCGGTTCGCACATTACCGTCAAGGCCAACGGCGATTACTACGGAGACGGCCCCTGCCTCGACGAGATCGTCATCAGATTCGTTCCCGACGGGAACGCGCTCCTCATGCAGCTCGAGACAGGATCGATCATGGGGATAGACAACGCGCCGGGTGAGCTCCTTGCCCTGGCGGACGGCCTGGTGGGAACCAGAATCTACAGGAATCCCGCCCTCTTCAACGAACACCTCGACGTCAACTGCGAGAACGGAATACTGGCGGACAGAAGGGTGAGGAAGGCGATCGCCGTCGCGATAGACAGGAAAGAGATATCGGAGAGGATCTACGGCGGTGTATGGATACCGGCGTACAGCGACGAGCATCCCGGCTCCCCCTATCACAGCGACTACGGGAGCAGGACGCTCCGGTACGACCCGCCGGAGGCGCGGCGACTCCTCGCCGAGTCCGGCTGGAAGGATACCGACGGCGACGGCATAAGGGAACGCGGCGGCGAGAAGCTCGAGATCGAGATAACCTCCACAGCGGGAAGGACGAGCAGGGAAAGGACCCAGATCGTGCTGCAGAATCAGCTCGCCGAAGTCGGTATCGACCTGAAGATCAGAAACTATCATCCGACGGTCCTTTTCGCCAGCTGGGATGACCGCGGAGTGCTGAAGAGGGGGAGGTTCGACCTGGCCCTCTACGCCTTCCTTACGCCTCCCGACCCATCGACGAAAGAGGGGAGCTACTCGAGCGATTTCATTCCGCCGAAGGGACAGAACAACTCGAGATTCAGGGACGGGGAACTGACCCGCCTTCTCTCCGAGGGGAGTGCGACGGTCGGTTTCGAGGAACGAAAGAAGATATACGACGAGGTCGCGCGCATCCTCGCCGAGGAGTTGCCGGTCATCCCCCTTCTCTGGGTGACCCAGCTCGACGTGATGCCGGCGGCACTCGAGAACTACAGGCCCAACCCGACACAGTCGGGCGATACGTGGAATGCCGCGCAGTGGAAGCTGGCGCGTGAGGAGGAAACGGGGAAATGAGAGGCTGGCGCAGACCGATAATCATCGTCGCTGCGATCGCTCTTGCGGTCGCCGCGCTCTACCTTCTCCGTCCCTGGGGTGGGGACGAGGGAATGAGTGTGACATTTCTCGGCGGGGCCCGCGAGGTAGGCGGTTCATGCATGCTCGTATCGGGTGGAGGGGTATCGTTCCTTGTCGACTGCGGCGCGTTCGGTAAAGCCGGGAACGGGATACTCCCCGATGATCCTTCGGCCGTTTCCTTCATGATCCTCACACATGCGCATACCGATCACTGCGGAAAGATACCGGAGCTTTTCGCCGCCGGGTTCGACGGCGAAGTCTACTGCACGCTGGAGACGGCGGAGCTCGTACCGATAATGCTGAAGATGTCGAGGAACTTCGACCGGGACCGGGTCGGCCGCGGCGATTTCGACAGGGCGCTTGCGTCGATGAGACCCGTTCCCTTCGGGGAGGTGAAAACGGCAGGTCCGGTCACCTTTGTTTTTAGGAAGGCGCAGCACCTGCTCGGCGCCGCCTTCGCCGAGGTGGAGATCGATACGGGACAAAAAACGGCGAGGATCGTTTTCTCGGGCGATCTCGGTTCGGGCGGGGCGATACTCCTCCCGCCCCTGGAGAAGCCGGCGGCGGCCGATTACGTCGTCGTGGAGTCGACATATGGCGGCATGATAAGGGGTATCGAACGGGGCGACCTCCAGGCGAGGTACGGAGAGTTCGGCAGGGCGGTAGGATCCGCCCTCAGATCGGGCGGCGACGTCCTGATCCCGGCCTTCACGCTCGGAAGGACGCAGGAAGTGATTGCGGCGCTCGACCTCTTCACCGACAACGGGACGATACCACCGGGAACGGAGATCTACTCCGACAGCCCCACGGCCCGCAAGATCAGCGACGTTTTCAGGAAATACGCTGATGGCCTTTCCGCTACGGCCCTTTCGATATACGGCGGCGACGTTTTGAAGAGGTCGTACCACAGGGAAGTGCGTAGCAAGACCTCGATGAAGGTCCACGGCCGCAAGCACAGGCCGACAGTATTCATATCCTCGAGCGGGGACCTGGAGCACGCGAACTCCCCGCGCCACCTTGTCAGGATGGCCGGCGACGAGAGAAATCTGCTCTGCATCGTCGGATGGCAGTCGTACGGATCGGTCGGCCGCAAGCTCGCCGAGGGGGACAGCACCGTGCTGGTCAGGTACCGGGAGGACGGGGAGATGAAGAAGGTATGGCTCTCGCCCGCCCTCGAGGTGAGGAAGTTCGACGCATTCTCGAGCCACGCTGACCAGGAGGAACTCGTCCGCTGGACCGGCTGCATCGAGGGGCTCCGGGCGGCCTTTCTCGTCCACGGCGATCCGGATCAGGCCGGGGCCCTGGCTCAGCGACTGGAAGCGGACCTCGGCATCGAAACGAAGATACCGGAAGCGCGGGAGACGGTCTTTCTCCCGTCCAGATAGAGGAGAACGATGGGATCGAGCATCATAAAGAGACTCGCGATGGCCGTGCCGCTCGTCGTGCTCGTGTCGATCGTCACGTTCGCGCTGCTGCATCTCGCGCCGGGCGGGCCGGCCGGAGTCGTGTCTGGCAATCCGAAGACGACCGGAGAAGACACTGCGCGTATCAGGGAGAACTACGGTTTCGACCGGTCCCTGCCGGTGCAGTACGTGATGTGGTTCAGGCAGGTCTTTCTCAGGCTCGATTTCGGCAGGAGCTATGTGACGGGCCGCCCCGTCTCGGCGATGATCGCCGAACGCGTCCCCGCCACCCTCGAGCTGATGGGAGCGGCGCTCTTTCTCGCCGTCGCGGCCGGAGGGGTGCTCGCCGTCGTCTCCGCGTTTCGCGGCGGCGATAGGACCGACGGGCTGTTCACCGTCGTCACTACGGCGGGCATCTCCATGCCGGTCTTCTGGCTCGGACTCATTGCCATCTATCTATTCTCGATAAGACTCGGCCTGCTGCCCTCCGGCGGCAGGGTCGCGGGCGACGGCGCGTCACTGGCCGAAAGGCTGCGCCACCTGGCTCTGCCCGCCTCGGTACTCTCGATCGCCTGGCTCTCCACGTGGAGCAGGTATCTCAGGTCGGGGCTGCTCGATTCGCTTGGCGGGAGGTACGTACGCACCGCCCGCGCGAAGGGGCTCGCCGAGAGGACGGTCGTACTCAAACATGCTCTGCGCGGCGCGGTCCTTCCGGCGGTGACCGTTCTGGCGATGCAGATCCCCGCGCTCTTCACCGGCGCGGTCATAACTGAAACGGTGTTCGCCTGGCCCGGCATGGGAAGACTTTTCTACGAGGGGCTCCAGAGACAGGACTATACGAGGGTTCTCGGGATAGTGGTGATCGCGTCCATTCTGATCATCCTGATGAATACGGCGGGCGATGTCCTCAACATGATCCTCGATCCGAGGACACGGCCCGGGGGAGCGGTGGTTCGCGGGGGGGGTGAAGCGCGGTGACACGGACGGCGTTCATCCCGACTCACGGACAGGCGACCGTCGGAAGCGCTCGCGCGACGCGCTCTCCGGCAGGCCGGATGATATTCTGGCCGGTGACGATGTTGATTCTCATCATCGCCGTCTCGGCGTTCGCGCCGCTGCTCAGCCCCTGGCAGCGCGATGCCATCGACCTGGACAGCATCTCGGCGCCGCCTTCGGCGGTGCATCCCCTCGGGACCGACGGACTGGGAAGGGATGTGATGACGAGGCTTCTTCACGGGGGACGGTTCACCCTGATGGTGGCTTTTCTGTCTGTAGCGGTCGCGCTCGCGGTCGGGATCGTCCTCGGAAGCGCGGCGGGCTGGATCGGAGGCGCCGCCGACCGGATCGTATCCCTGACGGTCGATCTTTTCCTCTCCATACCGGTCTTCCTCGTCATGCTCGTGGCGGCCTCCGCCGCGGGGGGAAAGATATGGCTGATCCCCCTGCTGATCGGCGGCACCTCGTGGATGGAGACGGCGAGGATAGTCCGTTCGAGGTTCAGGCAGATAAGGGAGGAGGGCTTCGTCGAGGCGGCAAGGGCCGCGGGAGCCAGCGGACCGTGGATCGTGTTCCGGCACATGCTCCCTCAGGCTGCCGGCGCCATCCTCGTCGCGGCGACAGCCGGTCTGGCCGGCGCGATGCTCGTCGAGAGCGCCCTGAGCTTCCTCGGATTCGGTGTGCAGCCCCCCGTTCCCACATGGGGCAACATGATGCACGGGGCGTGGACGACGCTGCGCACATCCCCCCTGGCGGCCTTCGCGCCGGGACTGATGATCTTCGTCACGTGCCTCGGCTTCAACCTCCTCTGCGAGGGATACAGGCGTGCCATTGCAAAAGAGCGCGGTTCGTTGTAGTTTCTCCCTTATGAAAAAGAAAGCAAGAGCGCTCGGGATGATATCCGGGGGGCTGGACAGCCTTCTCGCAGTAGCCCTGCTCAGGGAGCTGGGCGTTGATGTAACCGGCCTGCACTTTCTCAACGGGTTCGGCGCCGGTTCGCTGAGAAAACGCGTGTGCGAGAGCAGGTCAATCGAAGAAATAGCCGCGGAAGAGAAGGAGCGGTTCGAGTCGATGCTCGGCATCCCCGTCCGGGTCATCGACGTTTCCGAGGAATTCCTCGAGTTGCTCGTCTCCCCGCGCTTCGGATTCGGGAAGAACATCAATCCCTGCATCGACTGCCGAATATTCCTGCTGGGGAAGGCGAGGGAGATCATGGAGGGCGAGGGATTCGACTTCGTCTTCACCGGCGAGGTGCTCGGCCAGCGGCCGATGTCGCAGTACCTGCGCGCGATGAGGCAGGTCGAGAAAGAGAGCGGCCTGTCGGGGAGGCTTCTGAGGCCCCTCTGCGCGAGACTCCTCGCCGCCACGGAGCCCGAGAAGGAAGGCCTGATCGACAGGGAAAAGCTCCTCGACATCCAGGGCAGGTCGAGGAAGAGGCAGATGGCGCTCGCCGACGAGCTCGGCATCGAGGACTATGACACCCCCGCCGGAGGATGCACGCTTACGGACGAGAACTACGCGCGCAAGTATCTCGACCTGACCGGCCACATCGACTCCGCCGTCACGTGCGAGGACACAGTTCTCCTCTCGATGGGGAGACACCTGCGCCTCTCCGGCGGCGTGAAGATCGTCGTGGGCAGGCACGAGCTGGAGAACAACTACCTCGAATCGCAGTGGGGAGGGAACGTCCTCCTCACGACCCTCGACCATCCAGGTCCGACCACCGTTGTTATCGGCGATCCCTCGGAAGAGGAGCTCCTGCAGGCCGCCGCGGTCACCGCAAGGTACAGTGACGGCAAGCGCGAGGCTTCGGTCAGGGTGTCGGTCACCAGTGGTGGGGATGTGCGTGAGATGGAAGTCGCTCCGGCCTCGGACGCCGATCTCGACAGATGGCGGGTGTGATCGCCGCGGGCGGAGTCCTCACAGGACTCTGCGGGGAACGGCCTTCATCACGATCGTCATGTGGCTCTCGAAGGCGAGCGGCGGCAGCTCGTGGACGGGGAAGAACCTTGCGTCCGACGCGTCGTCGCCGGGTGTGATTTTTCCCTCGAACCTCTCGAATCTGTATCCGATGATAAGCAGGCAGGTCCCGTAGAAGGCGCTCTCCTGGTATATGACGTCGATCAGCGCGGGGCCGTGCGCCTGAAGTCCCGTTTCCTCCCGCAGTTCTCTCTTCGCCGCGTCTTCGGGGCTCTCTCCATTCTCCACGAATCCGCCGGGCAGCGCCCACTCTCCGGCCCCCGGCTCGCGGTTACGGAGGACCAGCAGGATACGTTCCTGGTCGTCGAAGACAACGGCGGTCGAAGCGGGGACGGGGTTCTCGTAGAGGAACCTCTCCTCGGCTTCGCAGTAGAGCCGGTCCCGGCCGGCCTCGCTGCGGTTTATGAGAGGTTCGCCGCACCAGGGGCAGAATTTCTTTCGGGTGTCCATATACCTTCCTTCATGCATAAGGATATGAAACCGGAGGCGCTGGTGCAAGCGCGATAATTGCCCGAATGGAGTTGTACGGAGGGTGCGATTGGGGTAGCATCGTCGTGTCCGGAAACAGCATTTTCTACAGGAGAAACAGCGCATGAACGCTCTCACGATCGCTCTGATCACACTCGCCGCATACATCGCGGCTTACATGCTCTACGCACGTTTTATAGGCCGGAAGGTGCTCGGCCTCGATCCGCGGAGGAGGACTCCCGCCAGGGCGTTCGAGGACGGGGTCGACTTCGTGCCGACCAGTCCGATAGTCCTCTTCGGGCATCATTTCGCCTCGATTGCGGGGCTCGGCCCGATACTCGGCCCGGCCATAGCCGTGATCTGGGGCTGGCTGCCCGCCGTGCTCTGGATCCTCTTCGGCTCGATACTGATCGGCGGCATACACGATCTCTCGTCCCTCTTCGTCTCATTGAGGAACAGGGGACGCTCGATTGGCGACGTGACGAGATCGCTCGTCGGGCGGAGAGCCCACATTTTATTTCTAGTTCTGATATTTTTCACACTATCCCTCTGCATGGGCACGTTCGTACGTGTCATCGCAACCATGTTTTCCGATACGTTCTATCCCGAGTCGGTCATCCCCGTCCTTGCGCTCATCGGCCTGGCGGTCATGGTCGGGCTGCTCGTCTACCGCAGGGGGGTCAGGCTCGCCCCGGCGACCCTGATCGCCCTTGCCCTGATGTTCCTCTCGATCTGGATAGGCCTTCGCAACCCGGTGACCGGCGTGAGCACGCCCTTCTGGGTATACCTGTTGATAGTGTACGCCTTCGTCGCGTCGGTCCTCCCCGTCTGGCTGCTTCTGCAGCCGAGGGACTATCTCAACGCCTACCAGCTCGTCATCGGGATGGTGCTGATGTACATCGGGCTCTTCATAGCCCGCCCTGAGATCTCGGCTCCTGCTGTAAACCATACCTCGACAGGGCTGCCGTCCCTCTTTCCGTTCCTTTTCATCACGATAGCCTGCGGTGCGATCTCCGGGTTCCACAGCCTCGTCGCTACCGGCACTACGTCGAAGCAGCTCAGACGTGAGACGCATGCCTTGCCGATCGGATACGGAGGCATGCTCGCTGAGGGGCTGCTCGCGATGATCGTCGTGCTCGCCTGCGTGTCGGGTGTCTCGCGGGCCGAGTGGTTCGAGCATTACGCCTCGTGGCAATCCGCGGCAGGGCTGCCGGCGAAGATGGACGCATTCGTAAAAGGCGCGGGGAACTTCCTCTCGAGCGTCGGCATACCGGTGCGGATCGCGAGGAGCTTCATTGTCGTGATGGCCGTCGGATTCGCCATGACCACACTCGACTCGGGGACGAGGCTGCTGCGATACAACCTCGAGGAACTCGGCGACGGACTCAATATAAAGCCGCTGCGCAACAGGTTCATCGCCGCCCTTGCCGCCGTCGCGGGGATAGGGTATTTCAGCCTGATGACGGTCGACGGGAGGCCGGTAGGGCTGCTGCTCTGGGAGCTGTTCGGGACTACGAACCAGATCCTCGCATCGCTCGGCCTGCTGACCGTATCGTTGTTTCTGTACAGGCTCGGCAAGCCGATCGTCTACACGCTCGTTCCCATGGCGGGAATGCTCATCATGACGGTCACCGCGATGACGATAAGGCTGAAGACGAACTATGCCGCCGGCCACTGGCCCCTGCTCGCCGTCGGCGCGGTGATCCTGTTGCTTGTGCTCTGGCTCGTCATAGAATCGTTCATCGCCTTTGCGCGGCACAGGGGACGGGGCGCTCTGTCGGAAGAGGAGACCGGTGAGCAGGCGGTTTGACGTAACGGGCGTCGGCTATACGGCCATCGACTATCTCGGTGTGATCCCCCATTTCCCGGAAGAGAATCTCAAGCTCGAGCTCGACAGGCTCGAAGTCCAGGGCGGCGGTCCTGCCGCGACGGCCACGGTGACGGCGGCGAGGCTGGGTCTCTCCACGGCGTTCATCGGGAAGATCGGCGGTGACGACAGGGGTGCGATGATGCTGAGGCGACTCGCCGGCGAGGGAGTCGATGTGTCGTCGGTCGTCCTCGATGAGGATGCGCTTTCGCAGTTTGCCTTCATAATGGTCGATGCGCAATCGGGACGGAGGACGATACTGTGGACGCGCGGCACGCTCGAGCCCCTGAGACCGGATGAGCTAGACATGGAGAAGGTCGTCTCGTGCAGGGGCCTTCTCGTCGATACCCTGGAGCCGGCGGCCGCCGAGGCGGCCGCTCGGGAGGCCGCAGCCGCGGGGGCGAAGGTCGTGATCGATGCCGGCACCATTCGCGACGGCGTAAGGGAGATACTCCCACACTGTCATTATATCGTTGCGAGCGAGACATTCGCCGGCGAGATATCGGAAGGCCGCGGTGAACGGGCTGCCCTCGAAGAGATGATGAAATACGGGCCGGAAGCGGCGGTCGTCACGTTGGGCGAACGGGGATGCGTCGCCCTGTCCGACGGCGGGTACATCGAGGAGAAGGGATTCAAAGTCGATGCGGTCGATACGACCGGCGCGGGGGACGTCTTCCACGGGGCCTTTCTCTATGCCGTGCTGAGGGAATGGGACATCCGCCGCTGCTGCATTTTTGCCAACGCCGTCGCCGCGATGAAATGCCGTGCGCTCGGAGGCAGGGCCGGCATACCGGGCCTCGCAGAAGCGCTCGAGTTACTTGGTGAGCAGGCGCCCGGCCTCGATTTCGCCTGATCAGATCTCCACGGTCTCCGATTCCCCGCTCTCGAGATCGAATATCACGAAGCCGGGCCGTTCGAGAAGCCCCATGAGCTCTCCCGGATTGACGTGCGGCGTCCCGGAGATATCCTCGGCCATCCTTATGTGGGTGTGGCCCGAGAAGACGGCTGCGTACGAGCCTGTGGCGGCGAGGCCCTTGCCGTGCTCGGGATAGTGTGTGAACGCGACGAGCCCCTTTTCCGTCTCGATCACTCCCGTGTGGTGATGCACGGTGACATTGGTGAACCTGTCGGCGATCCTCGATATGGTGAGGGGGTCGCCGTCGTTGTTTCCGAATACGAGGTGCACGGGCCCGTCGAACGGGGCGAGCCTGTCCACAACGAACGGCGAGCAGATGTCGCCGCAATGCAGCAGCATGTCCGCGCCCCGCTCCCCCGCGAGGGCCACGGCTTTCTCGATATTCTCGAGATGATCGTGGGAATCGCTCATCACCGCGATCTTCATATTAAAACTTCCTTTCACCTTTATTGATGATCAGATTTTACCTTAACATCCCGTTCGGAGGAAACCGTCTTTTGGTTTTCACCTCATTACTTTATGGTACTATACTGGGTGTCAGTAGTCAGGTGCGTATATATACTGTTATGCGATATGCTCATTTGAAAAGGAGAAACACATGAAAAGATTACTCGTTCTATTTAGTCTATTCTTCGTGATGTCCTGTTCAACTACTGCCTATGTTGAAAAAGTGTTCATAGTCCAACGTGAAGTACCAGAAAACCCAGTATTTACAGTTATTCCCCTAACATATGACCAAAACCAACGATATTATGCCGACATGTTCGAAGAAACCTTGATAAGTTTTCAAATAAAAACTGTTGCACCTCCAACGTTGAAAGAAGTTGAGACGAAGAAACAAGCGGGACTGGCAGGAGTTGCTGTAGAAACTGATAATGCTAGTGCCGGATTGGCAGAAGAAGAAATTACCGAAAGGTATTTCTCATATGATAGCATCAATGCTGATTATGTTATGCAAACGAATGCCATCACGCAAAGGGTGAAAATCGTAAAACGAAGTACACTCGAAGTATTGGCTTCATTTTCATTGGATCTACCAAAAGAAACAGGATACGACAGAAATTCTTACTCTAATCAGTTGGTTAGGTACCGCTTTAGAAAAGCTATTCACGAGGCACTTAGTGGAATAGGATTGGAATTGCCGGCAATTGAAGATGAGCCTGTTGCTCCAAAACTACAGCGATATATTGAATGAGCACATCGCATCAGAGTGTTCGCGGCTGCAGGCCTTCGGCCTTTCGCGTAGATGATCTTTGTCACGGCAGCCGCAGGAGTGTCCGCCGCGCCAACCGGGCCTGGCGGCCCGGACGGCCACCTCGCGAACACGACCAATGTTATCTGACATACCGCGAATAGAAAGAAATTGACCTGGGAATAAAGTTAAACCTATAGTTTCCTACCTGTTATAGCTGACTGGTCGCAGATTGCGACCAGTCGTCGGTAGTCCTTTGGATAATAAACACTTATGAGAAATATCGTTTCAATAGGACAAATCGGTCGTGTGGAATCACGGATACTACTCATTCGTGGCGAGAAAGTAATCATAGATGCTGATTTAGCCGAGTTCTACAGCGTTTCAACAAAGCGTCTCAATGAACAGGTGAAGCGCAACAAGGCCAGGTTTCCGGAGGATTTCGTTTTCCATCTTTCTAAAGATGAGAAAACAGCAGTGATTGCTGCCTGTCCACACCTAGAGAAATTGAAACGAACTCGATCACTTCCCCATGCATTCACCGAACACGGAGCAATCATGGCTGCAACGGTTCTGAATTCAGACCAAGCTGTAGAAATGAGTGTATTCATTGTTCGGGCTTTCGTGAAATTACGGGAAGCAGTGGCAGACCATAGCGAGATTGCTCGTAAGATCGAGGATCTCGAAAGAAAGATATCAAATCACGATGATCAGATTGTATCGCTTGTAAAAGCAATTCGACAGTTGATTAGCCCGAAGCCAGTTCCGAAAAAGCGGCAAATTGGGTTCAAACCCTCTGATGATAAATAGAATCGCGGAGTCGCGGTTCGTCAGATAACAGAGTGTTCGCGGCTGCAGGCCTACGGCCTTTCGCCGAGATGGCCTTTGTCACGGCGGCCGCAAGAGCGTCCGCCGCGCCAACCGGGCCTGGCGGCCCGGACGGCCACCTCGCGAACACGCCCAATGTTATGCGCCAGAGATAGGATGTGGTATAATTTATTTTGAAGTAATGAGTAATGCGTTTCAAGGAGGGGTAAATGAAGATCAACTACAAGATACTGCCTATCCTTATTCTAATACTATTAATTCAAGCTTGTGATTCCGGAACAAGCATCTCAGGTTCTGGAAACGATTCCACAGTTGTATTATTAAGCCATGGATTTAGAAACCATGTCAATTCTGAGTCATGGACAATCTATACTTCCGAGTTCGCCGAATCATACATTACGGATGATGGAGTATTAATTGTCGAATCTGGCCCATTTCCGGGAGGATATGCAGAAATAGGATACCTGATTTCAAAGACGAAATGGGAGATCGATACCGACGATGAATATTTAATCACTCTTCGCTGCTCTGTGTGCAATTGTGGTGTAGAAGCAGGGAATTTTATCGGATTAAAGTGTAATGGCAACGACTACTATTCAGCAGACGTCTTGGGAGTAGGATTCTTTGGTGCTGACTATGGTAATGAAGAAATGATTCAGGATGACGTTTCAGATAGCCTTTACGTATATTCCCCTGATTATGAGTCTTCGCCGCATTGTGAAGGATTTCATATCTATAAATTTAAGGTATCGCAAAATCATGCATCGATTATGGTCAATGGTAGTTTATAAATCTTTGCCAGAAAACCCCATGCTTTCAAGCATGGGGATGAATGGCACAAGCTCGAAGGACTGCTATGCAGACCTGAGAGATAGATGTATAATCCGCCCATATGGGTACAAAGAGCACATATTGGACGGGCGCTCATACGAAACACAAGCTGAGATACCACATAGTCTGGATACCCAAATACAGGAAACGAGTTCTGATCGGGAAACTCGTAACAAGGTTGAAGGAGTTGCTTTATCAGGCGGCCGAGGTGAACAATTGGAGTATCGAAGAATTGAGCATAATGAAGGATCATATTCATATGCTTGTGCAGGTCAAGCCTGATAAAGCGGTATCGAAGGTAGTTCAGATATTCAAGGGAGGAACCAGCAAGATACTCCGAGCGGAGTTTCCCGAGCTGGAGGAGTTTCTGTGGGGAGACAGCCTTTGGGCAGATGGATATTTTGCTGAATCAGTTGGTGTTTCGGATGAGAGCATGATTCGAAAGTATATCCGCGAGCAAAAAAGTTAAGGGCGGATTATACGAGGTCGGAAGCCACGGGCTTTAGCCCGTGGAGTTCGGTCACT
>JAUWCL010000054.1 GCA_030609325.1 Candidatus Krumholzibacteriota bacterium | reverse complement strand
TGTCATCCGATCTGGCATTCAAGGTTCAGAACCGAATGAGTATCGTTACTTTTCATGGATAACATGCAGTTTACAATACACTCGACTTGGTGTAGGCGCAAGTTCTGCAATATCGCTGTACCCCCCGGCACTGCTCCACTATAGTGTTATTCATTGAGATCATTACCTGTCTGATGAGGGAGCGGCACACACGGCGATGAACTCCAGGATCTCCATAGACCTGTCCGGCGAAGGTCCCGGCCGCAGCGCGGGCGATTCCCCCTGGTGGCTGACCCCGGCCGTCTACCTGCTCCTGTTCATCCTCTGCCTCGTCACATACCACGGCATTTCCGACAACTATCTCTTCAACGACGATTTCTCGTGGATGAGCAGGGCGCGCTACGACATGACGCCGTCGAACATATTCACCTTCCGCGTCGTCAACTTCTTCCGGCCGCTGATAAACGTCACCTTCTACGTCTTCGAGCATCTCGCCCCGGGCAACCTCAGGCTGCAGTACACGTTCGACCTCGTGCTGCATTTCATCTGCTCGGTCCTCGTCCTTCATCTCTTCACCCGCATACTTGGCGACAGACGGCAGGCCATAGTCGGAGCGGTGCTGTTCGCCGTTTCGAGCATACACACCGGCGCCGTATTCTGGATAAGCGCCAGGACCACGCTGCTGTCGACGGCACTTCTGCTCGGCGCCATCCTTGCCCTGATCTCGGGGAAGGGACGCGGACGCCTCACGGTCATCTCCTCGACGGCACTGTTCGTCCTTTCGCTTCTCGCAAAGGAGACTGCGATCGCCGGACTGCCGATACTGCTGTTTATATTTATCCTCTATCGGAAAGACTGGAAAAACACCGGTGCCCTGAGGATATCCCTCATATCCTGGTCGATAGTATCGGCCTCATATCTGATCACCAGAAAGCTGGTTATCGGCGGATTCACCCAGCACAACTGGGGACCGGGTATACATATGCTGCGGAACACGGCGGGCGGCTTCCTCTACCAGCTCTGGCCGTGGCCTTTCTTCTCCCTCTTCTATCACGAAGGCACGATGCTGAAAGAACCCGCCCATCCCTTTCTCCCCGAGCTGCTCGCAATCGGGGCGGTTGCCCTCTTCTGGTGGCTGGGCCGCGTGACGGGCAGAAGGCGCGAGTACGCGCTCGGCTCCCTCTGGGCACTGACAGCGCTGGTGCCGGCCTCTGCGTTCAGATACAGGTTCTTCTCGACCGTCTCGATCACGCAGAACAGGTACTACTATCTCTCGTCGGTCGGCACGATACTGATATTCGCCCTAGTTTTTACCCTGCTGTGGGACTCGCGAAAGACCGCTGCGAGGATCGCGTGCGCGGCGGCCATCTGCATCTTCATCACCGGAAGCATCGTCCGCGTCGACCGCCTGGAGAAGATCTGGAGCGATTTCACGAGGATGTACGAGGAATCGGTCGGTTTCATAATCACGACTGTGGAGGAGAAGCCAGTATACACCGCAGCGGCGATCGAGAATCCGCCGCTCGCCTTCCCCTATGCGGCCGACGCCGTCTCCCTCTACAAACCGGACTGGAAGGTCAGCGAGGTCGAGGGCGGACTGCAGCAGGCGCGGCGTTTCGCGCCGTGCGTCTACATACTGTTCAAGTACGACGGCGACAGGGTCGAGAGCGTCGACGTCCATGCGCTGGAGTGAGAATGAGCGAGATAGAAGAGACGAAGATAACCGTGACGGAAGACTGGACCGGCTCGAGGCTCGACCGGTTCGTCAGGGCCGTGCGGCCCGCTCTCTCCTTCCCCGTCATCCAGACGCTGATCAGGAAGGGCAGGATCCTCCTCAACGGCGAAAAGGTGCCCGGGAAGACACGTCTCAAGGACGGCGACATCGTGGAGATCCGCCTCCGGAAGCAGAAGCCGGCGATAGAAATCTCCCGGGAGAAGTTCGCCGGGGTAGAGTCACACGATCCGGGCAAAAGGATCTCCGCGAGGTTCGGAGATATAGGCTCGGGCATCCCCGTACTCTTCGAGGACGATGACCTCTTCGTAATCGACAAGCCGGCCGCGCTCCCCGTCCAGCCGGGCAATCGCAGCGAGCTCGGCTCCCTTCTCGACCTTATCTGCCGATACATGCCGCCCTCGCCGCGGGATCCGGACGGACCGCCGCCCTTCATCCCCTCGCCGGTTCACAGACTCGACCTCGGGACCTCCGGAATCCTGATTGTGGCGAAGAATCGCCGTGCGGCGCGGGAGCTGTCGCGCGTTCTCGCGGAAGGCGAAGCGTTGAAGACATACCTCGCCGTTGTTGACGGCATACCCGTCTCATGCAGCGGTACGATAGACACGCCCCTCACTACAGAAAAGGGCGAGGCCTCCAGGGCGGTCCCCGATCCGGCCGGCCTGCCGGCGGTGACCCACTTCTCGATCCTCAAAGAACTGCCCGGCGGACGGTCCCTGCTTGAGATCAGGATGGAGACGGGCAGGACGCACCAGATCAGGGCCCACATGGAATCGGCGGGGCATCCCATATCGGGCGATCCCGTATATGGCAGTGAGAAGAACGGCGGCGGAAGCGGGCCGGGCCGCATGCTCCTTCACGCATGGAAGATCTCGTTCCCGCACCCGGCGACGGGAGCGACGATCGAGATCATTGCTCCTCCCCTTCCGGAATTCGGGCTGTGACAGCCTGCTGGCATCTGCTAGAGTCTCCCCGCTGTTCAGGTAATAACCATTCGAATGCAAAGAAAGGATCGTCATGGACAAAGCGCTTATGGATTCGGCTCTGATAGCCGTCAGGGATTGCCTCAAGGTGGTCGAGGGCGAGAAGCTGCTCGTAGTCACCGACACCGAGCTGCTGGGAATCGGCAGGGCCCTCGTCGAGGCAGGACGCTCTCTCGGGGCAACGAGCGTGATAATGGAGATGCAGCCGCTCGGCCGGAACGGCGAAGAGCCGCCCGAGATGGTCTCCGAGGCAATGAAGTTCGCCGATGCCGTCGTATGCCCCGCTTCGAAATCGCTGACCCACACCGCCGCGCGCCGCAACGCCTGCGAGGCCGGGTCGAGGGTGGCCACGATGCCCGGCATCACGCTCGACACGATGGTCAGGTGCCTCAACGCCGATTACTATGCTATCGCGGACCGGACACGGGAAGTCACGGCGCTTCTCGACGAGGCAAAGGTCGCCAGGGTGACGACCGCAATCGGAACGGATCTGACAATCCCGATAGACGGGATAAAGGCGATATCCTCTACGGGGCTGATCCACGATCCCGGCTCGTTCGGAAACCTGCCGTCGGGCGAATCGTACATGATGCCCGCCGAAGAGCAGGCCGAGGGAGTTTTCATCGTAGACGGCTCGATGGCGGGCATAGGCGACCTGGCCGGCAAGACGCCGATCACGATAAAGGTCGAGGGGGGCTACGCCGTCGAGATCACCGGCGGCCCCGAGGCGGACGATCTCAGGTCGAAGCTCGAAGCCGTCGGCAGGAAGGCGTTCCACGCGGCGGAGCTCGGCGTCGGCACCAACGACGCGGCAAAGATCATCGGCAACATCCTGGAAGACGAAAAGGTCATGGGCACTGTGCACATCGCCCTGGGCAACAACATGTCCATGGGAGGAACATTTGACGTACCGATTCATCTGGATGGTATCATCAAAGATCCTACTCTGGAGCTGGATGGTAAAGTGATTATGGATGCCGGCAAATTGCTGGTGTGAGTCTGTTTTCAGAGTAACAAGGGCCCGGCATCCCTTCGGGATAACGGGTCATCTGAGCCGCCGACGCGTCGGCGAGGTACTCGCACTGCCTCGACACGGCCAGTTGCATCATCCTGACGAAGAGCGGTGCGAGAACCGCAAAAACCAGCCCGATGAGTATCAGCGGCCCGGAGCTCTTGTCGTTGCCTTTCTTCCTGCCGCCCCTTCCCCATATGACGCTCCTGACAAAGAAATCGCTGATAAGGACTATCGAGCCGACCATTATACCGACCATCGAGAGAAGAAGATGTCGCGGTTCTGTGCGTGGGAGAGCAAGTTGA
>JAUWCL010000021.1 GCA_030609325.1 Candidatus Krumholzibacteriota bacterium | reverse complement strand
GTCTTCGGTCGATTTCCCGGTATCTCCGGTTATACGACCTACCTTGCTCCACCAATTTCTCGGTGGGACGAGGACGGCTTCTCCAGTTGCTTAGCGTGTCCTTGTCACCGTGCTACCCCTACCACCCCGCCGGAGTGGGCAACCGCATCGGTCAGGCTGCGGTAACCCATATTGCCTTCGCCTGAAGGGAGTAGGCTCGGCCTCCGGGGTTCATTAATTATCGGGGCCACCTGTGGGTTCACTTGCGTTGTGGCCCGGTGACTCGCTCACCATCCCGAAGATGGCTTTGTCGATCGGTTTCACGTGCTTCGTTTCCTCCACCCGTGCGATCCAAGCTACGGGGCTCCTGACTCTTGCCCCGGTGGGACTGACTCCCACTGAACACGCCAGCCTTCGCTGGACGCACTGGCTTCTATTAATATCATCCAACACAAAACCATGCTTCCGATGGACGAGTTGAGCTTGATGCCCGTAAAGGAAAAAGAGATTTTATGAAATCGAGTTTAGAAAAGTGTGGTTTTGAGGACTCCGACCTGCTTTTAAGCAGACGGATTCCACGCTGATAGAAAGACATCAGCGGAGAGTATTTACGCCTCAGGCAGCCCTGTCACATGGATCGAAGCCGCGCGACCCGCTCTTCTATAGGCGGGTGAGTCGAGAAGAGCGACTTGGCCCTTTTCTCGAACGGCTTGATCGGATTGACGATGTAGAGATGCTGCGTCGCCCTGTTGGCAACCTCCAGGACCTCCCGGTCCCCCGCGATCTTCTCCAACGCGCTTGCCAGTCCCTCTGGATAACGGGTCATCAGAGCCGCCGACGCGTCGGCGAGGTACTCGCGCTGCCTCGACACGGCCAGCTGGAGCATCCTGGCGAAGAGCGGCGCGATGATCGCAAGAACCAGCCCGATGAGTATCAGCGGCCCGGAGCTCTTGTCGTTGCCCTTCCTCCTGCCGCCCCTTCCCCATATGACGCTCCTGACTAAGAAATCGCTGATAAGAACTATCGAACCGACCATTATACCGACCATCATCGAGAAGAGGATGTCGCGGTTCTGTACGTGGGAGAGCTCGTGCGCCATCACGCCCTGCAGCTCGTCGCGGCTGAGCTTCTGGAGCAGGCCCGTCGTTATCGCGACCGAGGCATGCTCGGGATCGCGTCCCGTAGCGAAAGCGTTGGGGGCCGTGTCATCGATAGTGTAGACGGCGGGCACAGGCACGCCTGCCGCGATGGAGAGCTCGTCGATGACGTTGAAGAGCTGCGGGTGGTCTTTTTTCCCGATGCGTTTGGCCCCGCTTATCGCGAGGATCATCCTGTCGCCGCGGTAATAGGTTGACAGTCCGGCGATCAGGGCAATGATCACGGCGAATATGATCCCGCCGTAGCCGAACCCCCTCGCCCAGTACTCGCCGATCAGGTAGCCGAGGAGCACGAGGAAGGCCGTAATAACAATCACGAGCAGCCAGGAATTCCGCTTGTTCTGCGATATCTGGTCATACATGGCAATCAGGAGAAGTCGACCCTGGGCGCTTCGCGCTGGGCCTCTTCCTCGAGCTCGAAGAACTCGCGCTCATCGAAGCCGAACATACCGGCTACGATGTTCGAGGGAAAGACCTCGGTCCTCGTGTTGTACTTCATCACGGTGTCGTTGTAATGCTGCCTCGCGAAAGAGATCTTGTTCTCCGTCGAGACAAGCTCTTCCTGAACGGCGAGCATGTTCTGGTTCGCCTTCAGGTCGGGATAGTTCTCCACAACGGCGAACAGGGACCGCAGCGTCTGCTTGAGGAAGTTCTCGGCCTGAGCCTGGTCCTTCACTCCCGAGGCGTCTATCGCCTGCTGCCTTGCCTTCGTGACGTTCTCGAGGACTTCTTGCTCGTGCTTGAGATATCCCTTGGCCGTCTCTACAAGATTGGGGATCAGATCGTACCTTCGCTTGAGCTGAACGTCGATCTGCGCCCATCCGTTATTGCACCTCTTGCGGAGACGGACGAGGGTGTTGTATATGCCGACCGCCCAGAAGACGAGCAGCACTACTACTATCAGCAATACCCATGCAAACAATTCATACCTCCACAGTTTCCCGGCGTAAGCCGCCGCTCTCGAACCCGGCCCGGATTATACCGCCTCGCGGCCCGGGCGACAATCACTCATTGACCGCTTCCGGCCGAACATAATACCATCCAGCCGCTTCAAATATTCACTGCGAAAGGACGGCCGATGAGAACAGTGCTGCTTGGGAAACCGGGATCGGGCAAGGGGACGCAGGCCGCCTGCTCACGATAGACGGTACATCCGCTCCCGGAGAGGTCTACAAGTCGTTGAAGAACGCAACGATGAACCGGTAGCGGCAACTCCGTGCAATAAGAGAGCAGGGCGGAACGCGACACGCACGGGTATGGCATTATGAGAACCAACGGGACACCTCAGGGCCTTCTGGAACCATTCCGACCTCACATTTAACTCCTTGCAAGTCCTTACGTTAACACGTCGAAAATCACACCTCAAAGGATTGGCACACAGGTTGCTAAAAGTCCGTCGAGGGGACAGTTAGGACTCACTTGAAGAGAAGGAGGTCTCATCATGAGGAAGGTCTTCCTGGTCCTTATGGCATTGTCACTGACCGGGCTAATGGTTGCCTGTTCGGATGACGATTCAACGGTGATTCCCGAGCCCACCGAGTTCGGGATCATCACGGCTGCGATCGATATGGGCTACACCTGTACCCCGTACAACGTCCAGCTGGAAGCGGACGGCGGCACTGCGCCCTACACCTGGTCCCTTGCTGCCGGTTCGACTCTTCCTGACGGTATGGCCCTTACTTCGGACGGCCGCATCATGGGTCTTCTGGAGAGCACGGGTTCGTGGAATTTCAGCGTCGTCTGCACGGACGCCGCCGGAACGCCTAACACCGATCAGGTCGCTTACACTCTCGGCGTAGAGGTTCCCGCCAATCCGTCGATCGCTATCTTCTATGACAGCGACGCGACTGTCTGCGGCGGCGAGACGATGGCTTTCACGCCTCTCGACTGCTACGTATTCATCATGCTCGAGGATGGAGACCAGGACTGCGCGTGGGCTGCTGAGTTCCAGGTAACGATGGAAGATCAGAACGGCGACCCGCTCCAGCTCGGTACCCAGTACACTCATTCGTATGTCACCTATTCCGACGCAGTAGCCCTGACGATGGGCGACCCGTTCAACGGTGTCGCGATTACCTTCAGCAGGGAAATGTACTACGCCTACGAGGGCGACATCCACGTCGCTACCTTCGGTCTTCTTCTACTCGAAGACCTCGACAACCTGTCGTTCAAGGTCGGTCCGAGCCCCGGCTCGGCCCAGACCCGTCCGATCATCGCCGCCTGTGACGCAACTCACAGCCTGGTCGAGGTCACCGGACGTGCCGCGGCCCTGAACTACTCGAACTAGAAGGTCGCGAAGACACGATAAAATGCCCCTCGGGAGAAGCGGCTCAGGGCCGTTGATCCCGGGGGGAGTTTTTCATGTCCGGCCGGACTGCGGTCCGGCTCTTTCTATTTGAAAAGGTCCTTGAGCTTGTCTTTCGCTCCGTCCAGCAGCTTCTTTCCCGCCTTTTCCTTCGCTTTCGACTGGTCGAGTTTCACCTTCGGCTGCTTCGCCGTGCCTCCGATGTCGAGCATGAGGAGTATGTTTCCCTCGTCGTCCCTGAACAGGTCTATTATCGCAGCGTACCTGGCCAGGTCCTTCATATACGCCTGCTGCGGGGGTGTGATCACGAGCCCCGCCTTGTAGTCGAGCGTGCCGTCGAAGCCGAAAGATCCGGCGATGTCCCAGTCACCGTTCTTCGACCTGATCTTCCACACCTCGCTGCTGACCCTTCCCTTCTCGATCACGAACTTCTCGGTCCACTCGTGAAAATCGAACTTCTCGATCGAGGATATGTTGAGGCCGGTCGATTTGAGCGGAGCCATGAACCGGGTGAGATCAACGGTGCCGCTCGTCGAGGCAGCCCTGCCCGTTGCGGTCAGGTTTTGCAGAATGTCCATCCCCGGGCCCGCCGTGAAGCAGCCATCGAGCTTCATCGAGAAGGTCCCGCTCACAAGCCCTCCCACACCGTGGAACCCGGAAAGGGCCCTGCCGGCGTCTATCCCGTTGAAATCGATGTCTATGTCGTTGCTGATCCTCGAGGGATCGCGAAGGTCGGATACAAGTCTCCCGCTTCCCTTCCCGCCGGCGTATTCAACCGTCACGGGGCTCGCCCGGAGAACACCGTTGCTTATCCTGCCCTGCGCGTCGAGGAACGTGAGCACCGCTCCTTTGGATATAATCGAATCTATCTTCACCGAGATGAACGTCTTCTTCAGCATGAGGAGGGTCATCGGATTCGCAACAAGCGGATTGTCTGACGCCGTGCCGCCGGACGCTCCGGCTCCCCCTCCCCCGGAAGTCTTGTCCACCGATAGCTTTTCCTTCTCCGCGGCTTCCTGGAAGGCGGCAGCATCGAATGCGCGGCCCTCGATATATATCGATATGTCGGGGGAATTGACGAGCGCATCTAGAATCGGTCCGGGCGTTTCGGAAAGATCGCCCTTTTCCGCCACGAGCATCAGTTCGGCGAGCGCAGGCATGACGTCCTTCATCTCACCCCGGACCTTCCACGGCCTCCCTCCCATGTTGAAAGATGCGTCGATGATCTTTACGCTTCCGCCGTCTATAGAAGCGGTCGTCTTCAGAGAAGAAATACTTGCCGGCCCCTTCTCTCCCGGCAGCTCGTCGGCGGAGAGATCGACCGTGCCGATGAGATCGAGGTTCTTCCAGGCCCGGGAGATCTTCGCCGGCGTCGATCCGCCGTCCTTCGAGGAAAAGAGGTTCCTGAACGTGACGGGCTGCGCGCCGCCCTTGACCGAGGCATTCAGGATACCTTCCATCCTTATCGGTTCGTCCGCCACCGAAGATGCAGCTCCTTCCGGTGCCGCTTCCACGGGCATCAGTGCGGAGACCTCGCCCAGGTCGACCCTGGCCTGCACGTCGAAGCTTACATATTTCGGCTTTTTCTCCGCCTTGTCTATGTCTATCCCGAAGGCGACAGTCGCCTTCGATCTTTCCGTCTCGAGCGAGACACCCTTCGACGACACCTCCGAATTGGAGAACTGCACCACGCCTCCGGCGGTGAGTTTCGGTCCTTCCTTCGGGCTGACAACGAGCCGTTCCAGATCGAGCCGCCCTCCAACGACAACCCCGGACGGATCGGAAGCCATCCCGGTCGCCCTCATTTCAATCCCGGCGGTCCCGCTCTCAACGACGAAATTCAGCTTCCCACCGGCCCCGTCCTTCTCAGCTGACGGCGCCAGCCCTGTGAGGTTCATCCCCGTCACGAGGTCCATAAGCTGCTTCGCGTCGAGATCGGACGACTTCACTGTCATGGTGAATTCGCGGTTGCCTCGCAGGTCCGCGACATCGCCCTCTATCTGCAGCGCCGCGAGGTCGGCGATGACCAGCCTGCCGTCCTTCACGGCCGCCCTCGACAGGTCGGCGGAGGCCTCGAGACGCACGCTGAAGCTCAGCGGGGGCAGTTCTATTCTCTCACCCATCTCGCGCGGGATGACGACGATCTTTCCCGCCGACACCTTCGGGTCGAGGATGAAGATCGAATCGGAAGGAGTCATCGAGAGTCTCACCCCGAGCTCGTCTATCTCGATATCTATCCCCGACTGCGTGCCGGTAAGACTCAGGGACGCTCCGCCGAGCGCGACGCTTTTGACCTCGGGCCTGCGCATTATCAGGCTCGTCAATGAGACGTCCACATTAAACTTCGATGCCGACAGGTCGACCATGCCGCCTTCGGGCAGAGCCTTCGCGACCTTCAAGTCGTCTATCCGCACCCCGAACCCGAACGGGAACCTGATGCCTATATCTGTGAACTCGATATTCGCACCGGCCCGCGTCTCGATTCTCGGAACGATCATTGCCGTTAGGCGCTCCTTCGTCAGCACGACCCTGAGAATGATACTCGCCGCTATTATCACGCCAGCGATGATGCACAGTGTGACTATCAGTCTTTTCGTTCGTTTCGTCATTTCTACCGCCTTGAAATACGCCCTCGGATACTCTAGCGAAATAACCCCCCCTGTTCAACGGGTTATACGGCCGGCCGGGAAGGTTGACACCTGTGTTATCCGCGGCTATTATTATATGTAGACTTCACCGGACAATCACCGCCCTCACGGGCCAGGGGATGATTATGATGTTTCCCGTTAGAAATCAAGCAGTCCGTCTCATATCACTGTCGATTATTATCCTGTCCTCCTCACTCCTCGCACACAGCTGCAGCGACGAGATCACACCGCCGGGTGACCCGCCGGGTGACGATGTGCCCGCTCATATCTCCTGGATGCTCGTTCACGCAACCGAATGCAAGGAGGACATCTACGGTCTCGGCTTCGCGGCGCCGGCAGTCCTCGACTGCATATCCTGGGACTGGGACGGCTCCGATACGCTGAGCGTCGTCCACATCAACGCCGGCCTCAACTGCTGCCCTGGGACGATCGTCGGCCACGTCCATCCTGTTTACTACTGTATTGATGGTCGTAAAGACGAACCTCAACTTGCAGGGTTTGAAATAACGGAGACAGAGGGTGACGACGCTATCATGTGCCACTGCCTCTGCCTCTACGACCTCACATACGAGATAACGGGTATAACGGGCGGTGTGCTGACAATCCGGTTCATAGAGCCGTATATCGGCGAGGGCGCGGAAAAGCTCGCCGTGACAATAGATCTCGATGCCGAGCCGACAGGAACGCACTGTGTCCAAAGAGAGACCTACCCGTGGGGCTCGGAGCATTCCGGGGAGACACCGGTCGGGACAATAGACGATTACAGCGGCTGCAAGGAGCTGACCGGCACATCCGATTTCCCGCTTCTGTTCAGCGTCGATTCCTCGTGCGTGGTGGTCTACACGATGCCGGCCGACAACACCCTGCGGATATTCCACATCAACACGGCCTACAACTGCTGCGTCGACGCGCTTGACGCCGAATTCGAATTCGGCGAGGGACTGATCACGATAACGGGAAAAGAGTACCCTCCCGGCGGCCTCTGCGACTGCATCTGCCTGTACGACGTGACATATTCGATACATAACCTCGAACCGGGCATCTGCACGATCCGCTTCGTGGAGCCTTACCTCCCGGCCGGTCAGGAGCAGCTCGAGATCACGGTCGACCTGACGCAGGAGGGATCCTGGACGCATTGTGTCCCCCGCGAGGGTTATCCGTGGGGCGGGTATACGAGCGAGGAAGATGACCAGGCCAGGCTGAAGGAAATGTTCGACGAGATCGTCGAGTATATAGGCACTCCGTACTGCTCCGGCGAAGTGGACTGCCGGTACATCGGCGTGGGGTCGAAGCCGTGCGGCGGACCGTGGATGTACCTCGTCTACTCCGCATCTACCGTAGATATCGACCATCTCGAGAGCCTCGTCAGCGCGCACGACGCCTTCGAGGACTACTTGAACATGAAGTACGGGTACGTCTCTACATGCGACGTCCCGATCCCTCCCGTCCTCGAATGCCATGAAGGGATCTGCCGGGCGCCTCGGTAGCGGCGCCCCCGGACTCCATATTCAAGCCCACTGAAACCGCGATCCTTCCGTATTTCACCATATCGAAAAAATTGAAACTATTTATGCCGATACAAGTACTATAGATATCGGTACGAGTGTGCCTGTATACAGAAGCGGGGCGGTCTACGGGGTTGTCCTGCCCTATTTCTCTATAACACAATATGTTACTGGAATTGAAAGATTCGGTTTTTCACCCTTTTCTCTTTACCCCTGAAAGGAGAACCTGATGGGTAAGCGAGGATTCCTGACCCTGGCGCTGGTACTGGTCCTCCTGACAGCAGCAGACGCATACGCCGCGACCGAGGAGAGCCGGCTCATGCGCTACCCCGACATCCACGGGGAACTGATCGTCTTCACATACGGAGGAGACCTCTGGACAGTCCCCGCGACCGGCGGAACGGCGACCCGTCTCACTACACACACCGGCGGCGAGAAGTTTGCCAAGTTCTCGCCTGATGGCGGGACGATCGCCTTCACCGGGATGTACGACGGCAGCTCGAATGTCTACACCCTGCCGGTTACAGGCGGGATCCCGAAGCGCCTCACGTATCATTCATCCGGTGATATCGTCGTCGACTGGCATCCCGACGGCAAGAAGATACTCTTCCGTTCTGTCCGCGAGGCAAAGACCAATCCCGGCCCGCGATACCGCAGGCTCTACACGATCGGTACCGGGGGCGGATACCCCGAAGCGCTGCCCCTGTTCGAGGGAGAGCTCACATCCTACTCGCCCGACGGCAGCAAGATCGCCTATAACAGGTGGGGGCGCGAATTCCGCACCTGGAAAAGATACAAGGGCGGAATGGCCCAGGACATATGGCTCTATGACTTCAAGAGGAACGAGTCGGCAAAGCTTACAGAGTTCGAGGGCACCGACGCCTTCCCGATGTGGTACGGAGAGAACAAGATCTACTTCATATCGGACCGCGAGCATACGATGAATATCTACTGTCTCGAGCTCGAGTCCCGCAAGATCACGAAGATAACCAATCACAGGGAATACGACGTGAAGTGGCCCAGTCTCGGCGGCGACGCGATCGTCTACGAGAACGGCGGCTACCTCTACGCACTCGATCTCATAACAGAAAAATCGAACAGGATCAGAGTATCGGTACCCAGCGACCACACCTGGCGCAGGCCGCGCTACGTCAACGCCTCACGCCACATCAGGTATTTCAACATCTCCAGTACCGGCAAGAGGGCGATTTTCGGCGCCAGGGGCGATGTTTTCACCGTCCCCGCCGAGAAGGGGGAGGTACGCAATCTTACTAACACGTCTGGAGTGCGCGAACGCAGCCCCGCGTATTCGCCGGACGGAAAGTGGGTCGCATACCTCTCTGACAGATCCGGACAGTACGAGATCTGCACGATCAAGTCGGCCGGCACGGGCGAGGAAAACCAGATTACGAAGGGCCTGGGCAACTATCCCTGGGTCATCACCTGGTCGCCCGACAGCAGGAAGATCCTCTTCCACGACGAGACATACCAGCTCTACTACGTCGACATCGAGGCGAAGAAAATCGTCGTGATCGACGAAGACCCGCTGTTTGACATCGGGAGTTACTCGTGGGCGGCCGACTCGAAGTGGATCGCATACACGAAGAACAACCATCTCGGATATTCGTCTATCTATCTCTACAACATCGACGAAGACAGATCGCACAAGGTCACCGGCGACATGTACAATGACTACAATCCGTTCTTCGATCCCGGCGGGAAGTATCTCTACTTCGTCTCGGACCGTTCAATCAACTTCTCGTTCCACAACTTCGAGTTCGACGTCAAGTACGAGATGCCATCGGTTATCTGCGCCGTAACCCTCAAGGCCGACACCCCCTCCATACTCGCTCCCGAGAGCGACGAGGTCGAGGTGAAGGAGGACGAGGAAAAGAAGGAAGAGAACGGCGGCGAAGAGAAGAAGGAAGAGAAGGCCAACGAGAAGAATGGCAAGGACGAAAAGAAGAACGGCGACAAGGAAGAGGAAGCCGAGAAGGATAAAGACTTCGAGATCGACCTGGAGGGATTCGACTCGAGGACTGTAGTTCTCCCTGTCGGATCGGGCAATTTCGCCGGTCTGGTCGGCCTCGAGGACAAGCTCCTCTACGCCCAGTTCAGCGTGCCGCCGATGACTTTCGGCCCGCCCAACGGCCGGATCGAGGTCGCCGTCAAGTACTGGGACCTCGAGAAGCGCGAGTCGAAGACCGTCATCTCGGGGATCAACGGATACGACATCTCCGCCGACGGCAAGAAGCTTATCTACGCGGCCCGCGACCAGTACGGCATCATCGAAATCGCACCCGGCAAGAAGGTCGGGGACGGCAAGATCAACACGAAGAACCTCAGGATGAAGATCGACCCCCTCAAGGAGTGGAAGCAGATATTCAACGAGGTCTGGAGGATGGAGCGCAACTTCTTCTACGTCGACAACATGCACGGCGTGGACTGGAAGAAGATGAAGAAGCGCTACGGGGAGCTGCTCCCCTACCTGACCAACAGGGACGATCTCAACTACATCATCGGCGAGATGATCGCCGAGTTGAACATCGGCCACGCCTACGTGGGCGGCGGCGACTATTATCCGAGGTCTACGAGGGTCTCAAACGGCAAGCTCGGCTGCGATTTCGAGATCGACAGGAAGAGCGGCCGTTACCGCTTCTCGAAGATCTACACGGGACGCAACTGGGAAGCCCTCTTCAAGGCCCCGCTGAACCAGCCGGGTCTCGACATCAACGAGGGCGACTACCTGATCGCCATCAACGGCGTCGAGCTGAAGTACCCGGCCAACCCGTTCGATCTGCTCGAGAACACGGCCGGTCACCAGACCGTTCTGAAGATCAGCAAGGAAACCGGCGGCAAGGACGCGAAGGACTTCACGGTCGTACCGGTCAAAAGCGACATCAACCTGCGCTATGAGGACTGGGTCGAGGGAAACAGGCAGAAGTGCCTCGCCGTCTCCGGCGGCGAAATCGGCTACGTCCACGTGCCGAGCACGGCCGTCACCGGCCTCTACGAGTTCGGAAGGCAGTTCTTCCCGCAGGCAGACATGGACGGTATCGTAATAGACGTTCGCTACAACAGCGGCGGCTGGATGCCCTCGCTCTTTGTCGACAGGCTCGGCAAGGAACTCAAGAGCCTCTGGGGAACACGCTACGGCATAGTCCGCAGATTCCCGATGAGCGCCCCTGTGGGGCATCTCGCCTGCGTGATCAACGAACGCGCCGGCTCGGGAGGCGACGCGTTTCCGTACATGTTCCGTCAGGCAGGTCTCGGTCCCCTGATCGGCAAACGAACGTGGGGCGGACTCGTCGGCATGAACCGCAACATCCCGATGATCGACGGCGGGATCGTCACCGTGCCTACGATCGGGTTCATCAATACTGACGGTGAGTATGACGTCGAGGGATTCGGCGTCGCACCCGATATCGTGGTCGAGAACATGCCCGACGAGGTCGTCAGCGGCAAGGACCCGCAGCTCGACAAAGCGATCGAGTACCTGATGAACAAGATCACCGAGGATCCCCCGAAGAAGCTCTGGAAGAAGCCGGCGGATCCCGACAAGAGCTGAAGGACAGCGAAGCAGCAAGATCGCTGAACGAAGAACGGGCGCCGCGAAAGCAGCAGCGGTCGGCCCGCGGATGAAAGCCCCCTCCGGGAAGTTCAGGAGGGGGTTTTTCATGCCTGCCTGCTTGAATTCTCAACCGTTTTTATAGTTCCACCACATCACTACGTTATATTCACAGACTGTCGATCCTGTTCCTTCCGGCCCCTGTAGAAGTAACGCACCATCACGAGCGCGCCGACGGAAAGCCCGATCAGCAGGGTGAACAGTCTCCAGA
Source organism: Candidatus Krumholzibacteriota bacterium (assembly GCA_030609325.1). Taxonomy (GTDB): domain Bacteria; phylum Krumholzibacteriota; class Krumholzibacteriia; order Krumholzibacteriales; family Krumholzibacteriaceae; genus JAUWCL01. The sequence continues at coordinate 46,719 of JAUWCL010000021.1, read as the reverse complement.
GAAGTACGTACGCTCCGACACATTCGGCGGGGACGATTCCCTTCATCACCTCCGCCGCACTGATCTCTGCAAGCCCCGCCGCGCCGGGAGAAGGCACGAAATATAAAATCATTATCAGGACGATCTGCGTATAGATGACCTCGGGGTATGGGGCTGTAATCCCCATCCCCCGCAGGATGACCCAGGCGATGGTGAACTTGTTGATGTAGATCGCAGCCGAGAGGATGAATCCGATGACGAACGCCGACTTCCCCTTCCTGATGAAATACTTCATCATCCGGTTGTAGCGGTCGACCAGTTCGTCCGCGACATCGAAATATCCCTTCCGGTCGAGCCATCGGTTCAGCGGCGGTATCAGCCCGGCAACGGACCTTGTCGTTCTCTTGACGAAGCCAGGGCTGACCAGCCCGGCGACGGCGAGGACTATAAAGAACATGAATATCACGAACGATCCCAGGAGCAGGTACTGGAGCCGGAAATCGACAGACACGGGCTCGAAGACAAGGAGAAAGAGGAGACTGAAGAGAGGGAGGAACAGTACCGTTCCCAGGAACACCCCGAGAAAGCTGACGACCATAGCGTCGAATACGGACATTCCCTCCTTGTGCAATACGTAGATCTGCCCCGGCCCACCACCCGTCTGAGACGGGGTGACACCCCCCATGAAGATGTTCGCAAGGCCGGCTCTCACACACCCGACGAATGATATGCCGGGCTGCAGTTTTACGGCGAAGGTATAGATACGGAGCCCCGCCAGAAACCAGTCGAGCAGCACGAGCGTCAGCGCCAGCAGCAGGTACTGCCACCTGAATCCGGAAAGGCTCTCGATACTCCCGGCGACCGATGAACGGTAGAGAACGATGACAAGGCCCACCGCAGTGAGAGTGAGAAAGAAGCGCACTCCCTTGCGGATCTTCGATGCTGCCGGCAGGCCTGCTCCCGTCTGGTCCCTGTCGGCGGACAGGATCGATCTTTCCTCATTCACGGCTGCCGGTCCTGTCCTTCAGTTTTGTTAGAATCGGCTCGAATCTCCGATCATCTCTTATGTTATCCAGGTCGCTGTCGTTTTTTACACGATCGTAATCGGCATAACCCCTGTCGACAGCCCTGGAAAGATACTCTATAGTCATATCGTTATCGCCACGCAGAGAATGGACACGGGCCAGGGCAGACAGCGCGTATGGATTTTCGGATACCATCTCCTGCGCCTGCGTTCCTTCACCGCCGGGATCATGTGAGACGATCCGGCGGCAACAGCACTCTGGAGGCGGCGAAGGTCGGTAAGGAGCTCGTCGGCATGCCCATAGCGGTTCTTCGGATCCTTTTCGAGAGCCTTGTCGAGGATCAGTTCGAGCTCGAGCGGCAGCGGATCAGATCCGGTTTTATCCCCCAGGGTCTTCCCCTCGATGTATGCCATCGAAATGAAGACATCGTCACCCTCTTCCTCGATCTCGTAGATGGTGCAGATGTTGGAGTGGTCCAGGGCCGCGGCGGCCTGCGCCTCGTGCATGAAGCGTTTCTTCTCCCTGTCGTCGGCAAGGGCGCCTCTTGTTAGAAACTTCAGTGCGACGATATGTTTGAGCTTTGTATCCTCCGCCCTGTAAACCACGCCCATCCCGCCGGAGCCGATCTTCTCGATTATCCTGTAGTGGGGGACAGTTCTTCCTGTATTCTCTTCAGCCATGCGATTGTCGTCTTATCGAGTCCCTTTATCAATGTCCCCTTAATACGATTCTATCCGTTCGGGCAATAGATGCAAGGAGATAAATATGTTCCGGCGTCAACCGCGCCCCGGTGCATCTCGTAGACGTATATGCCCAAGTCGCCCGAACGGTGTCAGGCTTCGATGAGATAAAAAAGATGGTACTGCTCAGTGATCAGACGGAAATCGACATCGACTCCTCACGGGACCGCCCGGCTCATCTCCCGGTCGAGCATCAGCAGCTCGGCGGAGATCGTCGTTTTGACCGGCGCGTCGACCGTCTCGATATCGGGAGCCGCGGGAATGACATCCTCGCCGTCCGGGATCCAGGCCGTCGGGATCACCATGCCTTCCTCTTCGAGCAGCGGCACCGACGGTTCCAGTCGGTCGATGAGATCCCGGCGCATCGCATCGGCCGCTGCCTGATCGCCGTAATCCTCGTAAAACCCGATCGCCCTGATGACGTAGCCCGGGCGCGACGGATCGAGACGGATCGCCGCCCGCGAGAGGTGGAGCGGTATGATCCTCATGCCTTCGCTGCTGGCGACTGCCGCGCCCCTGTCGAGCGACTCGGCGACCACGGCTGGCCTGGAAAGGATCGAAAAGGCAATAATGGAAATAAGGAGCGCGACGACCGCCCAGTTTCTCCGTGAAACCGTTTTCCGGTTCGAGGCCCGTCCGGCAAGGCGCGCCCCATTCAGCGCCTGCACGACCCAGGCCAGCCCTCCCAGAACCGCCGCCGCACTCGCACCCATCAATACGTACTCGAGCGTATCCGGCCTCACGGCGAAGGCGCCGGCATACGCGTTGAAATTCCACAGCCATACACCCCTCAAGAGAACGAGCAGGGAGATAACGGTCAGGCAGGCCATCCATAGAGCCGCCGCCGCGCACTTCGAGCGCCCGGCGACGAACAGCCCCATGCCCGGACAGATGATGCCGAACAGGCCTGCGGCCCACGGTCCTCTCATCCAGGCGGGCGAGCGCCTCAGCCTCGGGCCCTCATAGCGCCCGGCGAGTACGACCGCCCTCGTCCACGCGGAGAAACCGGATATGGCCGCAGCAGCAGCCGTGAGAATCATGACGGCGACGACGGGGTTTTCCCGCGTGGACCAGTAGGAGAGGCCTCTCCACATCCATATGACGATTATTATAAGAATCATGCTGAGGACGGAAAGTCCCGCCCAGAATCTGTTCCTGCGCCCCCTGCGGGTCGCGAGGAGGGACAGCGGCCCGGCGAGATACGAGAAGATCAGAGTAACGCCAGACTGCCTGTCGTTCTTCCGAGTCTGCGACGTTCCCCGACCGCTTCCCCCGTCGTCTCCGGGGGACCGGAGATACTCGGGAAGTTCCTTCCCGTCCTCCCCGGACGAAGAAGACACATTGACGCTGCTTTTCGGATCCACAGGATTGATGACGTATACCTTGCTCGATCCGCTCATCGTTTCCCCCTCTGCTGCCGATCTGCTGCCGATGACGGATCAACGGCAGAATTCAATGTCACGCGGTGGAGAATTAATCAAAAGTAGCACTTGTAATGGGGGATTTCGGCAAGTTCCATGCCCGGGGCGGGAGTGCACGAAACGGGACAGGAACTATCGTAAACGACGACGGCAGTACGGGTGAAAACGGGGAATCACGAGGAACGTCAGGACCGGCATTTTTTCGGGTCCCGGAATGCGGGATCATGCGGCCGAAAGGAGTAAAAAGTGCCCGTACCTGCAACTCAGGCCTCTATTTGCATTCGACTCCCCGGAGATCGGAGAGATGCTCTTCGAGGTCAGGTGACTGACGTCGACATAAACATCAAGCTCACGGGGACGGCCCTGACGGTTGGCAAGTACATCAACAGCAGGACGATGCTCAAGTACGAACAGGGGCTCGAGATCAACTGGAGCAGGGAGTATTGATCATGGTCTTGAATTCCACTCCCGACAGTTCGTCCGGCAGAAAGTGCGAGACCGCAGTGTTCATCACCTTCGACTTCGCTCCGGACGATTCAAGCGCGACCGACCGATACCGGTTTCCCGCCTGGCCCGATACGGGAAGGACCTTCGATATCTTCGGCATGACCAGCATACCGGCGGCATGGGCGGATAAGGAGGAGCTGACGCCAGGCAGCGAGCACGGATGCATGAGACGGGAGATCAGGACCGGTGCCTGTACTCCGTTGATCTTCGAATTTCCTGATGTAGATCTCTCGGACCGGCCGGACTACTGCGACTGATCCTGCCGGCTGGTGCCGCAGCAGGACGATCTTCTGTGTCTGCCGGAAGTTGCCCGATTCGAACCTGCAGAGTATCTCTGCCTTCTTCAACGGAATATAACACCTGGAGAGCACCGTGCCGGGACTTGCCGGTGCTGAAAATAGGGAAATTCCGGTCTTACCCCTTGACAGTATAATTCATTTAATTTACACTTTACTATGATTGAAGCATACATCAGCAATGATTGCAACAGAATGTGGGGTTTATTGCCATGACGATGAGATTCGAGAGTGCGAAACCTGTTTTCAGTGAGATAAAAAGAATGAGTCACGAAAAGAAGCTCAAGCCCGACAATTCACTCGTCGGCCTGCTTCCCGCCTTTGTCTCCCTGGTGCTGATCGCCATCACGGCGGTCACCTTCGGCAGGCTCGGCGTGGCATGGTTTGGCACCTTCCTCTTTCTCGGATTCACCGGTTTCGCTTTCGCCGCCCAGCGCAGATCGGGATCGCTGACGTACATCGCATCGATGGTATACCTGCTCACCGTCACCCTTGCATTCGCCAGCATCCCGGGCAGCCTCTTCGGCCTGAGGGACCGGAGTTTCTATCGACTTTTCGAGATCCTGGCGATCCCGTCGATAGCAACACTTCTCTACCTGATGTTCACCAGGAGGGCCAGGTGGCGCGGGCGCGACATCCTCGAGCTCGCCGCCGCTCCGGTCGAGGACCTCGGAGACGGCTTCACGGAGCGGCCCTACCCATCGGGGAAGGCCGATTACTCCTGGGACGAGATCCTCGTGTTCGCGCGATTCTGCGGAAAATACATGATATCCCTCCCCTACATCGAATCTGAAAGGGTCTGTCTCGTCCCGATCAGGATGGGCAGGGAGTTCGGGCACCTCTGGAACGTATCGCGAAACATCTCGAAGGACACCTGGGTATGCTTCGACTCGGAAGGGAACGTCACTGTCAACATATCGAAGGACGATTATTATCTCTACCGCGACGACCTCTCGTTCGACCAGCTCTGCACCTCGCTGGCCGACCTCTACGTCGAGTTTCTCGATATGTACAGGAGAGGCGAGACCGTGCGGATCATCGACAGGCTTAACGCGGTCAAGGCAGGATTTTTCTCATAATCAAGAGAGCACGGGATCAAGATGGATTTCGCGACAGCGGCAAAACTCGGTAATTATATCTCGAAGGATTATGCCCGGGATATGTTCGAGCTGCTCGCCAGGTACCGCGACATCTCGGCCTCAGAGGCGGCGTCGAGGCTCGGACTTCACATACGCACGGCACAGGACTTCCTCGAGGCGATGGAGTCACTCGGAATCCTGTCCAGAGAAGAGGTCTACGAGAAAAAGAGGCCGTACTTCCGGTACGCGCTGGCGAAATCGAGGATCACCATGGACATCGACCTCAAGGGGATGACCGTGGACAGGTCCATGGAAGAGCCCGGCAGAGCGATCCGCGAGAGGAAGAACTCAGGCGCAATATTCACCACGGCGAGGGGCGGAAACCGCATCAGCTCGGTAACGATCTGGTCGGGCAAGGGACGGGGAAAGAAGGAACGGCGGATAAACCTTACGAACGCCCAGGGAGCGTTTCTCTTCCACCTCCCCTTCCCCAACGCCTTTCCGATGAGCACTGCGGCCATCATGGAGAAGGCCGGCGTAGAAGAATCATACTCGCCGGAGATCCTGGACCTCGTCGAGATGCTCGAGCAGAACGGGGTGATCGAAATCCACGCTGATGCGCGGAAGAATGATGAATAACCTCCGGTTCTATATTACAGGGTTACAGGCAGCAAACTGCATCCGTCCACGTTTCACATTCGTCAGGGAAAAATGATCCCGGTAATCACTCCATCGCCCTTTCGGCCGCGGCGACCGCGTGGATCGTCATCGTGTCGAAGGAGGGTACGGGAACCTGGTCGGCCTTTATCAACAGGGGCAGCTCGGTGCATCCGAGGACTATTCCCTCGGCGCCCTCTGCGACAAGCTTGTCGATCACACCGAGGCAGACATCTCTCGATCGATTGAGGAACTTCTCGCGGACGAGCTCCTCGAAGATGATCGTATTTATCCTCTCGATGTCATCCTCACAGGGAATGACGACGTCGATACCGTGCTTCTCCTTCAGGCGCACGCGGTAGAAATCCTCACTCATCGTGTACTTCGTCCCGAGCAGCCCGACTTTACGCAAGCCTTCAGATTTGATCGCTTCAGCCGTCGCGTCGGCAATATGAAGAAGCGGCAGGTCGACCGCTGCCTCGACCCTGTCCGCCACAATGTGGACGGTGTTTACCGCCATTATCAGGAAGTCCGCTCCCGCCCCCTGCAGGCGACGTGCTATATCGATCACTTCGTCGGCGACGGCGTCCCAACCACCCCGCTCGTGGATGGCGAGGTGTTCGGCAAAGTCGACGCTGAACATGACGAGCCTTGCCGAGCTGCTCCCGCCCTTACGCTCCTGGACCGTCCTGTTGATGATACGGTAGTACTCGACCGAGGAGGTCCAGCTCATCCCTCCGATCATCCCTATCGTCTGCAGCGGCATCTCATTCTCCTTCACTCTCGACCGTGCCGATCACCCTGGAATCGTCGTCGACGGGGAAAGCAAGCTTCCCCTTCCACTTTATATCCGGCGTCTCAAGGTTGATGCGGTTCGCGAGGAGCACCGCCGCCTCTATCGTCTGTCGCAGGCTCGCGAGTTCCCATTCGGGATCATATTCATCGTCGACCGTGTGGTAGTCGCCGACAAAGAACTCGTAGAGGTGGTTCGTCCCGCTCTCGAAATCCTGCCCTGCCGAGATCCATATCGACGGTATTCCCTTGCGGGCGAAGCTGAACTGGTCGGAGCGGTAAAAGAATCCGTGGTCGGACATCTCGAACTCCGAGTACCCGAGTCCCATCCTGTCCGCCACGCCGATAAGGAGCTCCTCCATCGTCGAGAACTTCGAGCCTACCCCCATGAGGCTCGTCGCAGGACCCCAGACAGGCGACGACTCGAAGTTAATGTTGCACACAATGGATTCGGAATCGAGGTTGTCGGCAAAGTATTTCGATCCGAGCAGCCCCGCCTCCTCGGCCTGGCAGGCAAGGACGATGACGGAATATTTCAGGCGGTCCTGCCGCTCTCTGAGCAGCTTCGCCGTCAGCGTCATCGCGGCGACAGCCGAGCCGTTGTCGATCGCGCCGTTGTATATCCTGTCCTCGACCGGCCCCGTGTCGCTCATTCCGAGATGGTCTATGTGCGCGCTCAGGAGGATCGCGCTGTCCTTCAGCGCCGGATCGCTGCCGGGGATGTACCCGACGACGTTTCTCGTGTCTATGCTGCGCGACTCGCCCCTGCCTGAGATCGAGACGGCGAACAGCAGATCCACCGGTGTGAAATCACGGCTCTCAGAGGCAGTGAAAAGATCGCCGAGCGAGATCCCCACAGGCTGGAGGATATCGAACAGTCTTTCCTCACGGATCCAGCCGCGGAAGACGAGATCGTTCTCCAGTTCGAGAGGCAGATAGAGCTCCTCTCCGCCCCAGGAATTGCGCACGACGTGCCATCCGTAACCGGCGGACTGTGACGTGTGCACGAGCAGGATCGCCTTCGCGCCCCGTCGGGCCGCCTCCTCGATCTTGTACGTCCAGCGTCCGTAATATGTGAGGGCGTCTCCCTCGAAGAGCTCCGGATCGCCCCGGCCCGGCTCGTTCACCCTGCATATCACTATCTTCCCGGCGACGTCGGCGTCCTTGTAGTCGTCCCACGACCACGCGTCCGATTTGATGCCGAATCCGACGAACACGGCCGGCCCGCTGATGTCGAAATCGGGATCGGTACGCGTATAGCTGCCGACCGCGTCTTCGCGGAACTGCAGCGTCACCCCGTTCGCCTCCACCGTCAGATCTGTCGTGGTGAACCCTGAGAGGGCAAACTCCTGGAAGTACTCTCCCTGGTACGGTCCGATATCGCAGCTCTTGAAAAAGCTGCGGATGTACTCCTCGGCGAGCTCCCCTCCCCTCGTTCCAGGGGCGCGTCCCTCGAGGAGGTCGCTCGCGAGATATTCTATGACAGACTGCATCTCGAGGCGGGAGATATTGCGGGGCGTATCGTCTGGCATACCGAACTGCCGCTCCGAACACGAAATCGCAAGGACGAGCATTAAGACCAGCATAGCGGTTTTTGTTTTCCTCATCGATCGTTCCTTTCGCTCAACATATCCCCCCCCTACATCCTCACTGAATCAGTGATATAATATTAGTTGAGGGAACAAATATACTACAGCACAACATTGGTACTGCCCAGGTGAAACTGCCGCCGATCCCTGAACGAGGAAGGATCCCCGGTCGACCTGTCCCTCGAAGGCGATCGTCTCGTCATCCGCCCCATCCGGCCTGTAAAATACGATTTGAGAGAAATGCTCTCGCGGATCTGCGAGGAGAACCTGCACGGCGAGATCCCGCCCGGCGGCTCCGAAGACCGGGAGATCTGGTGATGGAGCGGAGATACGTTCCCGAACGCGGTGATGTCGTCTGGCTCTCTTCCGCCCGATTACTTCGAAGATCAAGGGATATCCGTTCGAAGTCGTCCTGTCCGGCAGGTCGGATGACAGGTCGGCGCGGCAGGATGTGGCGGCGCGAGCCAGAGTCGCCTTGGGAACCACCGCGGGGACCGTCGAGAAATACGAACGCATGCTGACATTCGACCCGTCGAGCGTCACACACTTTTCATCTTCTCCCAGAATGACCGGGGAGAGACGATCTCCGTATCACTCACTTTCCCGAGTGCCAGCAGCTCCGAATCACCTGTGATCAGATAATCGTCCACCTCCCTGCTCTCTTGCCCAATCCTCACCTCATGCCAGTATTTCACTCGGGATAGTCGTATCATCCCAATATCCTTAATCGAGGCTCCCGGGTAGGGCAGGATGCTATACTAAATGACGGGGCATCCGGACAAAACGCAGAAACAGCGTCCCCGACTCTCTCGTCCCCTACCCGGGACCATATTCCCCACCTTCTGCAAAGCAAAGAAAAACCCGGCGCCAGAGTCTCGGATCTCTCCAGGGCCGGGTTGCCTTTAAAGCTATTTTCTCAAAAGAGACGCGCACTCAGCGCAGAAGAACCATCTTGCGGGTCTGCACTATCTCGCCGGCGCTCAGCCTGTAGAAATAGACTCCGCTCGTTACCATGGCACCGTTTTCGTCGCGTCCGTTCCACATCACCTCGTGCATGCCTGCCGGCAGGGGGCCGTCCACGAGATTCCGGATCATACGCCCGCTGACATCGTAGACTCGGAGCGAGGCAATGCCCGGCTCCGCGATCTCGAACTCGATCGTCGTCGCCGGATTGAACGGATTCGGCGACGCGGTCATAAGCCTCGTCTCGCTCGCGAGCATATTCGGCCTGTCCGGTTTGTCGATCTTCAGAGGTTCGCCGACGAACGTCACGCAGTCTGATGCCTGGAAGGCCGTTCCGTCCTCGAGCTCGCCGGTCATGGTCAGTATCCACTTCTCGCCGGGGACCGGTATCGAACAGATTATCCTCGTCGCAGCGATCTCCTGGTTGCTGAACTTCAGCAGAAGGTCGGTGTGCCCGTCGGGGCCTTCCACGGTGCAGTTGCAACCCTCCTCCTCATCTCCCGGCCCCGCGACATCGCAGAACGACTGCCCCTGGGACAGCGGCGCTACTCCCTGGAGCCTGATCGTGGAGATGTCTATATCCATCACGTCGAACCCTTCGCCGCCGAGTATCGCTACGGGCAGCGCGCCGCCCTTCTTCCGATTGCCGCTCGCGAGGAAATCGAACAGCTTGATGTTGAACGGATTTGTACAGGTGCCGGGCTTTATATCGAGGGCCCGGACTTCCAGAGGCGGCTGCTCGAGCATCCAGTGAACCTGAGTTTCGCGGCCGTCGACACCGGTCCTGAATACGAGGCTGTCTTCTTCAGTGTATCCGCAAAGTTCCTTGTAGCAGTCCTCCCGTTCACAGTCGGCGTTTATCCAGACAGTCTCTCCTTCGAGAATATCTATCGGATCACTGAGCTCCAGCCTGCACGCGTCGATGACCACTCCCTGGGCAGGACCGTATATAGGCGTCTCTCTCCTGTCGATCCCGGTCATCGGGTCGCCGTCGACATCCAGCCACATGCCGTCGAAGAGCCGCTGACCGTAAGACGCATTCTCGAGGAGACCGCCGAGACCGTCGCCGGCAACGAGCCCGACGTAAAACACGAAAGACTCTCCGGGCTCGAGCGAGGCAAACGGCCCCGTGGACATAAGTGTGCGGTGGTCGCGTGGCACATTGGTGTTTCGGTCGAATATAGCCCTGCTCATCGACTCGTAGCGCTGGAAGTCATTGACCGGATCTCCTCCGTTCTCGTACGGCTGATCGCCGGAGAATACCTGAAACGATATAGCTCCGACACTCTTGGGCGCGGTCATCCCCAGAGGGTCCACGGGATGACCCATGATCATCGTGCCGTAATAACTCGTCACCTTGCCGACCACTTCGAGCGCATCGTATGTGTAAGCCATACTGAGAGAGACCGGTCCCAGATCTGTACACCGGACCCCTTGCCAGTACCCTGCGGCGTCGTTTTCCCAGTACGCCCCGTCTCTCCTGCGTCCGACGTCTCCATCGACAAACATCCCGAAAAATATGTCCTCGAGGATCTCGTCCCCGATATTGGTAACAGTAAACTTCACACCGACGAAGTCGTCGAACCGGTCGTCATCCCACTGGTATGTCTCCTGCCTTACGAGAATGTCCAGCGGTTCGTGCGCTGGATATATGCCGGTTATTCCCGGCTGGTTGTCGGTGCACCACGAGCTGAACATCTGCGGCGAGACGGCCGCAAAGTCCTCGTCGACGAGGCCGTCCCCGTCGTTGTCGTGCCCGTCGAGCCAGTCCTCATCCATCAGACCGTCGCCATCGTCGTCCGCAAGCGGTGAGGGCAGCCTGTTCCCCCCCGGCGCTCCCTCGTACGAGTTGTAGATGATATCGACTGGGTCGTCGGTCGGACGGAACTCTATCTCGAAAGCAGAAGTCGATACATGCGGCAAGCCGTCCTTTATTACACCGATCCATATACCGGAGATATACAGATGTTCGACGCCGCTTCCGGCCGGCCACTCGGCAGACGGAAACTGGCTGACCGGCCAGCTCGAGCTAGGATATGATCCGAAAATCCCCCAGTTTCCCGTATGGAGAAGAAGCTCACCGATGTCGTGGACCCCGGATCCGTTAAAAACGAAGACTCCGAGATTATCCCGTTCACCGTCCTTCACCAGACGTTCCTGCTCTCTCGCCTGAGCGGAATCCGCGGGCAGGACGAGTATCAGGACGAAAATGATCGAGAGTGAGAATAGAGAGCGCATGACCTTTACCCCCTTTTAAGAAATGCTGTCCCCGGCTGCCCGCGCAGCAACGGCAGGCGGACCGGAAAAGAGACCAAGTGGGGTCGGTGGGGATTTAGCTGTCGTAAATCGAACCTCTGCTTACCTGATGCAAATATAGCAGTTCGATTGGGGGCTTACCAGCGAAATATCGACTGCCCCGGGTTGTCGCACGCGGCATTTTACTTGTTGAAATATCAGGAACCGGCTGGCAGTATCTCCCCATGAGATCCAGCCGGTTCTTTTATTTCGCCCTTTTGCTCATCCTGATCGCGGCAGCTTCGGCCTGCCCGAAGAGATGCCCCGACTAACCGGGAATATACTGCGACAGGGTGAACGGTTTTTACATCACATTCCCCACGGACTGGACCGTAGATGACGATCCCGGCGACGGGAGGGCCGTCGTCGCGCAGTCGCCGCTGGAGGAAGGCACCGAACCGGATATAACGAGGACGACGTTCGAGGTACTCGTCATCCGGATGAAAAGCAGGCCGGGCCTTGAGAAGTTTTTCGACGGCTACGTGAAGAAGCTCCCCGAGAGCAAGCCGTACTACCAGCACGAGGACAGCGGGGAGATCAAGGTCGGCAGGCACAAGACGAAATACATCCTCTACGCGATCGACACGGAGCCGCGCATCGAGGCGAGGCTCGAGTATTTTCAGGAAAAGGGATCGAACATCTACATCTTCCGCGGCGTGACGAGGGGCATCCAGTTCAACCGGTTCCACGACACATTCAGGGAGATCGCCTACACGTTCAGATTGATGTGAACCAGTCTACATATAGACCAGGTGATGCTCAATCCCTGAAGCCGTTCAGCAGGTCGAGCATCATCCTGCTCTTCCGCTCGTTGCCGAGCGCCTTCTTCATTATGCGGTCGAACTTGCTGAACGATTTCTCGAGGTCGTTCATCCGGGTGTATACGCCGCTCCCCTTCTCGAGTCCTGCGTTCGCGAGGAGATCGCGCAGGGCCTGCATGGCGGGGTTGAATTCCCTCTCCTTGCGCACGATCGCTATCTTGAAAAGCATCCGCCAGGTATCGGGCTCGGCAACATAAAAATCGCGCCTGTCCCCCGAGATATGGACCCTGTGGATCACTCCCCAGTTCCTCAGTTCCTTGAGCGACATGCTGGCGTTGCCACGGCTTATATCGAGCTCCCCGGCGACGGTCTCGAGATCGACCGGCTTCTCGTTGAGCATGATAAAAGCATGGATCCTCGCCATCGAGCGGTTGATCCCCCACAGTACACCCATCGATCCCCATGTCTCGATAAACAGGCTGTGTTCTTCGGACATCATATTTCAATCCTTTCTGAACGTATTATTCTTTTAGCACAGCCTGAAAGGATTGCAATGTATTTTACTCTCTCCGGCGCTCCAGCACCCGGCCGTTCCTGTCCCTACACCGAAGGCTCTTCCGCTCCACCCTTCCTGCCGAGGGGCACGACGCCGCCGAGCTCGCCGATGACGTTGACCAGCTCGGTGTCGGCCGGGACGATTACCTTTGCGTTATCTTTGAGAGAGTTCTCCACGGTCTTGAGTTTCTTGAGGATCTGGGCGTTGCCGATAAAATACTTGTTCGCCGCCTCGTTTACGAGTCTGATCGCCTCTGCCTCTCCCTCGGCCTGGAGTATCTTGGCCTGCCTTATGCCCTCTGCCTTCTTGATCTCGGCGCGTTTCGTGCCGTCCGCCTCGCGCTCCTTGGCATTGGCAAAGTCGAGCGCTGCGATCTTCTCGTTCTCCGCCTTGACGACCTTGTTCATCGTCTCCTGGACATCCTGGGGAGGGTCAATCTCCTTGAGCTCGGTTCGCACGATCGCCATGCCCCAGTTCTGCGTTTCTTTGGCAAGAGTCGTGAGCAGATCCCCGTTGATCTTGTTCCTTTCACTGTTGGCCGACTTCAGTGTCAGTGTCCCGATGATGTTACGCAGCGTCGTGCGGGCGAGGTTGACGATCTGGTACTGATAGTCGTTGACGTTGTACTGCGAGTTCTTCACGCTCTCCTCGTTCGCCTTGACCTTGAAGTAGACCTGGGCGTCGACGCTCGCGTTGAGATTATCATTTGTTATGATCTCCTGGGGCTCGGCGTCGACCATCTGCTCGGTGACGTTGATCTTGATCATCCGCTCGATCACCGGAAATACCCAGTGGAACCCGGGCTGTGCGAAACGGTTGTACTTACCGAGCCGCTCGACGAGCGCCCTGTGGGTGGGCCTGACGATCCTGATCCCGATCAGGAAGAAGAACAGGACCACCGCTCCGATGAAGAAAAACAGCATGGCGACCTCCTTGATTCCAGGGGTGGACAATACACTCATTCTATATACAAAGTGGCCCGCATGCATATTCAATTACTGGGAAATGCATAGCGGCACATCGAAATCGACGGCGGCGCGCTGGGCGGTCGACTTCGTCGACAACCTCCTCTACCTCAAGCACGTGCGGCCGTGAGCCCTTATTCGACTAACGGTGATGCACGACCATTCGTTTCAGATCTGCAAGGGCCGACTGAAGCCGCGTACTGCACGCGGCATCCCTCTCTTCCCGGATAACGGCCTCGAGATCCTCTATGGCGGCGGTATATTCAGCTTCGGCCAGCACGGAGGCGGCGAACGCCCTGACATCGGGGGATGAATCCCTTATCATACCGGCCGCCCACCTGAAGCCGTTGCGGTAGCGTTTATCCCTGAGTTCTTTTAACGCCGCGATCCTCATATCGGGATCGCCATCGAAGAGCTTCCAGAAGAGCTCCGTCTCGAACTCGTCGCTGTGCATTATCTCGGCTTCTCCGAGCCCGGGCCTTGTGACATCCGCCGGATATCCGACGAGCTCCCTGCGAGCCGCCCACCGGACCATGCGCGGCACCATCCACCTCATGCCGGTCGTCGACTCCGGGTGGCCGGCGCATGCGAACACCCGCCCCTTCCCCGCTTCCTCGCAGAGCAGAAACGATTTGCCCGGGGTGATCCCCTGCGGGGCGTTTCCCGTATAATGCACGTCGCTGTTGTTGACAGCGAGCTCGTCGTAAGCGGTGCCCTCGCCTCCGGCCGGCGCAACGAATACCGGCCCGTCGTGGTACTGGATGTACCCGTGCCGGTACTCCTTCATCTCGGGAAATATCTCCAGACCCCTTTCGGTGAACGAGACCTCGACGAGAGCGCTGCCGCGCTTGTCGTGCTCCCTGTCTATCGTGTCGGCCCCGATCAGACCGAGGCATGGATAACCTTTAGAGTCGGATACGAGGTAGGCGCCGGCACAGATGCCGACGACGCCCTTTCCCTTCTCCCGGACGAAGCGAATGATCTTCCCGTGCGACCCGCTGCCCATGCTGTTTTTCTGCCTGCTGCCGCTCCCTCCGGGGAAGACAATAACGTCGATCTCGTCGAGCCTGCCGGTATAAATATCGGTGGGCCCGATCAGTGAGGGCACGATCCCCCGGTCGATTCTGAGGGCCTCGAACGTCTCGATCACGCAGGCCGCGCTGGCCCCGTCGCCATTGTACACCCCGACCCTTATCGACGACTCCTGCTCGACGGGAAGGGCCTGTTTTTCTTCCGGCCCGGCCACCACCACCCAGGTAAGAATAAGAAGGCCGAGAACCGCAATACTCATCATCAAATTTCTTTTCATCGTTTCACCATACCCTTGAGTGTGCGGAATTAACCTGTTTTGTGAAATAGGTGGCCAGCGGCCGGTACACCAGATGCGACCATTTCGAAAACGGGACTTCTATCACGAGCATCGGTGCGAGTTCGGTGACAAGACTGTCCTTTTTCAGGGTTTTTCCTTCTTCGATCAATCCTTCTATCACGTAAGGCGCCGCCGATGACTGCGATGTCGTATTTCTCTATCATTGATTCCGTATGTTTTATTTCATCGATCTTTCTGGTCCAGCAGTTCTTCCCTGACCATCGGCTTCCCGCATTTCGGGCATTTCAGCGTCGTACATTTAACGCCCTGCTGATGAGGGACCTTTTCCCCGCATCCCGCACATACGCAGAACCCGCCCGGGCCGAAGGCGCCGCCTTTATTTCGCCCGAGTCTCTCGCCACCACCGGAACCCCTTCCACGTCCCTGGCCGTCACCTTGCCGATTTCCCCTGTTATTCACGATACTTCTCCTTTTCATCGCCGTCAGCGCAACACCCGCCGTGTCCAAAACTGCCGGCCAGGTTCAGTAATTCGCCCGAATCGCAGGCAGGACATCTTGTGAACCGGACGCCCATGCGTATATTGCATATATGTCCACAGCCCCTGCATTTTATCACATTATCCCGGAAATGGATATTGCCGCCTTTTTTCGCGCCTTTTCAATCAATCGTGAGAATGTAGACTTGGAGATCTCAATCTCCACTGCGGCTTCAGAATGATCCAACCCTTCGTAATCAGTGAGTCTTATAGCCTCATACTCGCCTATTTCGAGGTTGATGTCCTGAAGCAGGTCTCTCCTCACTCCCACAGGCTTGAAACAGCTGTAGACAGGAGGGCTGTTATCTGCCTCAGCGGATCTTGTACTTCGCCAGGTATCCGTGCAGCCCGCCGCTCCTGATCGGCTTCTTCCATGACGGCCGCAGCGGGATATTCTCGAGCTGCGCCTCTTTCCCGAGATACACGTAAGCGACAGCCCCCCGGCAGCGCTCCTTCAAAAACGCACTGAATTCACCGAGAAGCCTGCCGGGATCCCCGGCATCCTTCAGGCGCACTCCATAGGGAGGATTGCAGACGATCACCGTGTCATCGAGAGAGTCGATCTTCTGAAACGGCCGCACCCCGATCGAGATATGCTCTCCCCCGGGCAGCTCACGGCAGTTTTGTTTCGCCGCTTCGGCGTCGGCGCGGGATTTATCGCTCCCCGAAATCAGCCCCGGCGGCAGCGGCCGGATCTGCCGGTCGCATTCCTGCCTGACCTTTTCCCAGAGCGATCTGTCGAAATCGGGCAGCCGCTCGAATCCGAACCTCGCACGAAGATAGCCTGCCGGGATGCCGCAGTAATGCATTGCGGCCTCGGACAGAAGGGTGCCGGAGCCGCACATCGGATCGTAGAGCGGACGCTCGCCGTTCCAGCCGGTGAACCTGATAATCGCCGCGGCCACCGTCTCCTGCATCGGCGCCTCGACCGAGACGACCCTGTAACCGCGCCGGTGCAGAGATCCCCCCGACGTATCGAAGCTGATCGTCGCCTTGTTGTTGTGGATGTACAGATTCAGCCAGACATCGGGGTCCCGGAGCTCGACGTCGGGCCTCTCCCCGCATTCCTCGCGGAACCGGTCCACGATCGCGTCCTTCAGCTTCTGCGCCGCGTACTGCGAGTGCTTGATGCGGCTGCCGGTCACGTTCGCGTCTATAGCGAAGGTCGTCTCGAGTGAGAGCAGCTCATTCCAGGGCATCGAATGCGCGGTCTTGTAGAGATACCTGTCGCTGTGGCAGTCGAAGGTCAGCAGCGGGGCGAGTACCCGCGTGACGAGGCGGGCCATGTAGTTGACCCGGTACATCACGGCATGGTCCGCGGAGAAGTATATCCCTCGATACGACGGCTTGACGTCCGCGGCGCCGAGAGCCTCGAGTTCCTCGACGCCCAGGGCCTCAAGCCCGTTGGCGGTCTGCGCGAAATAGCGGTTGGTTTTCTGATAGGCGAACATGTCGCCCAGTATGAACGATCTACCTCAGAAGCACCATCTTCTTCGTCTCCGTGAACCCGGGCGCAGGCCTGGCTGCGTGCGAGATTTTGGGAGGGGGTGTTCTCCGGGCGTATAAATATCTCCTTCATATCCGCGATCGATACGTAATAATCGTCAAAGTCCGACGTAATCCCAAAGTTGCCTGTCAGCGACGACCCTGAATTGTCTGTTTTGCGAGATTCCCGTTATGAATAAAATGAGGGGAGCCGGAATCCGGCTCCCCCCTACATCTATGATCATCCGGGCGCCCTGCCTGCGACCCGTATTGACCTCAGTGTGCGATCAGGTTCTTAGTAACCGCGGTTGGATCCGCCACCGCGATTGTCCTCGCGGGGACGAGCCTCGTTGACGTTCAGCTTGCGGCCGTCGAGTTCCTTCTCGTTAAGGTCAGCCATCGCGGCCCTGGCCTCTTCGTCGTTGTTCATCTCGACGAAACCGAAGCCCCTGGAGCGGCCGGTGTACTTGTCTGAAACGACTGCTACTGAGTCCACGTTGCCGTGGGCCTCGAACGCGGTGCGAAGATCGCTTTCCCCCGTATCAAACGAAAGGTTTCCTACATAAAGCTTCATCTTGACCTCCTAAATGGTCTCGAATGAGTGAAAAATATCACTAACAGTTTTTTTTGGAGAGGAATCAAGTGAAGCCGATAATGGAGAAGATCAATAAGGCAGGTTCTGTCTACCGTCTTTATCTGAATCGCTTAGTGTTTTCGCTCCCAAATCTATCTGTCACGCGCAGAAGATAGCACTATTCGAGCCAACCGCAAGGTAATAATGCCGTAATTTAAATTATTTTACGCTATCGCGACTGCCGTATTCCGCCTGTAACAGCCGCTCATCCTATACCCCTCGCCGAGGCTGTCGTCGGCAACTGTCAATAAAACGCCACCGGCTGGCCGGTGGTGCTCAGAACACTCAGCCAGTACGCGCTTTCCGGATCGACGACGTTGCGCTCCTGGATCGCCCGGAGCATCGGAACGTGGACCAGGGCGCTGTGCCACAATGCTATGACCATCCCGGTCTTTCCGCACATCGCCGCGTGGACGGCATTTATGGCGAGGCCGGTACACAGGACACTGTCGGCGGGACTCGCCTTGATGCTCCGTATGATGTAGCTCGGATCGATATACTTCAGGATTATCTCCGTCCCGTCCTCGCTGAACTTATCCTTTATCCGCCGGGTAAGCAGCGCCCCGATGTCTCCCATCACGATGTTGCCCGAAGCGTCCCGCTGCCTGTCCTCGTCTCCGAAGAGTTCCCGCCCCGCTCCCTCGGCGACGACGATCACCGCATGATCGCGAAGTTCGAGGCGCTTCCGCAGCGCCTCGAGGAATCCATTGGGGCCATCCAGCTCGAAGGGCACCTCGGGGATCAGCACGAAGTTCACCTGGTTCGACGCGAGGGTCGCGGCACAGGCGATGAAGCCGGAGTGCCGTCCCATCAGCTTCACCAGGCCGATGCCGTTCGGAGCGGCCTGAGCTTCCCTGTGCGCCGAGTCGATCGCCTCGATCGCCTTGGAATACGCGGTTAGGAATCCGAAACTCCGGTCCATGAACCTGAAATCATTGTCTATCGTCTTGGGGATCCCGACGACGGCGATCTCGAGGTTCCGTCTCTTTATCTCTCCGATCAGCGCGAGCGCGCCCCTCATCGTCCCGTCGCCGCCAAGGACAAACAGGATATTGACCTCGAGCTCTTCCAGCCTGTCGACCATCCCGCCCACATCCTGTGACCCTCGTGACGAGCCGAGTATCGTCCCGCCCAGTTCGTGAATCTCACTCACTCCCTCGGGGGTCAGCTCGATATGCGAATCCTTCCCGGTCAGCCCCCGGTAGCCGTAGAGAAATCCGATTGCGCGGCGCACGCCGTAGCGGAGACTGGCGGTCATGACGATGTCACGGATCACATTGTTCAGCCCCGGACAGAGCCCTCCGCATGTAACGATGCCGACGGTGGTCCCGGCGGGATCGAAGAAGATCTTCCTGCGCGCCCCGGCGCGTTCGAGCGACGCGAAACCGTCCGCTTTGCCGGCATCCCCGGAAAGCGAGGCAACGCGATGATCGACGAGTATACGTTCGCTGTCATCGGTGAATGAGAAGGTGCGGCCGTCCGGGTGACAGAACCTGTGAAGCGGCGAATCGATCTCGCACGGGCCCAGATCTGTGATCTCGAAATCTTTCCCCGTCGTCATCCTGTCTCCCTCATTGGAATTATGGGAAAATTTTCACCCAATTGCCTGGCATTGATCTTTAATCAATCAAGGCTATAAATCCTCCGGATACCCGCCAGAACGGATTTACGGTCTGTTGCGCCCAACCCCAAAGACTTGAAGTCGATTTCTTCTTTTTCCATCAGGATAATATCAAGGTCTCTGGTAGCACGAAAATCGAGCCCGGCTTCACCCATCGCCAGATCACAGGCAGTTCCACCGATCAGCACATAGCGATCAGCGTATCCACGAAAGTGTTCTCTAAAGAGATCCAGCCCTTTTACCATTGCAGCCCCTTCATCATTTTTTCAAGCGCTGCTTCAACCCGCTCCTCCTGACTTTCTTTGAGCGACAGATACAGCGACAAGCGGTCCACCACCTTGCCTTTGGCAAACAGGCTTGGGGCATAGCTCCAGACTTCGATCTCCAGTGCCCCGGGCTCCCGGGAGGGGAACTCATTGACTTGGTGACGTTGTTTCAATGATCTCCAGTCTTCTCCACTCAAAGCAATAACGGAATTGGCCGGTTCAGCCAGCATGGTGTAATCAGCCAGTGCGGTTAAACCGGCGCAGGGGCCCGGTAAATCAGCGTTCAGCGGTTCAATGTGGAATCGTTTTTTAACCGGGCTGCGCAAAAATGGCTGGGCCTTTGCCCAGATCTCTTTTTCTGGTTTGGCAAATCGAACACATCGTTCCCGGCCTTCGAGGAAGATATCACCCAGGTTGGAGGACTCCAGTTCATCGAAGGCCCGAGTCATCGTCATCGTAGAATACCCAAGAAACCCGGCCATTTCGGTCGGCGTAAATATCCTCTTTGTGGTTCCGTGGAGCAATACATGGATGACCAGTGCCTGCGTAGAGGGGCTGAATTTGTGAGTTTCTGTACGCAGCTTTTTGAAGTGCTCACGCAAATCGATACCCAGCATGGGCAGGTACATCTGGTTACCGGGAACCACAAAAGGCAATTTGTGCTCAATCAACCGTTTGCGATTGTAGGCGGTGACTCTTGCCCGCACATACACGACCTCTCCATCCCATCTGGCTTTTACCTGATCCATGTGCTTGCGGATGGTTGCCGGTGATTGCTCCTGCTCTTTTTTGTCCAGCATCAGCAGACAAGACGCTTCCAGCAGCTGTACTCCGAAGAAGGTGTAAAGATTCCGGAGGAAAACCGGCAGCCGCGTTTCCTCATCCCACCGAGTGGGGCAGACTTCAACCCCCAACGTCTCGTGTAGATATCGCTTAAGCTGAGAAAGCTTGCCACTCATATCATCTCCAATTCATTGCATTTGCACGCTAACATACAAGTGGTTACTGTGCATGTCAAGTGTTACTATCCCCCTGTGCTGTCTTTTTTCCGTAAAAAAATGAAAGCGGCTCACCTGTTCTTTAACAAGCTTCCATGATAAAGCCCTCCAGCGAACATGTATGACGGCAGAGTTCCTGATACTCATGTCCGGCAGCCGGGAATCGGGCCTTCATCGAATCTGTTCCTCCTCGATATGATAGATGGTATATTCAACAGGATGCGTAAATCGTTCACAGTATTGATGACCGCCCTGTGCGGCATGCTGACGCTCTCCGCCTGCGGAGGACGGCGTGCGATGGAGACAGGGCCCGCGCTCACCCCGGAGTGCTTCGTCCTGCCGGCGCCTGCCGAATGGGCCGACACGATCCGGATCGCCCTTCCCGGAAAGGTCGATCCGCTTCATGCGCCGGCGGCGCGCAGCGAGAGCGAGCGGATCCTGTTCGGTCACCTCTACGAGACCCTGGTCACGATCGACTGCCGGGGAAAGGTACGGCCGGGTCTTGCCGCATCGTGGTACAGCGGAGAGGGCGGGCGGCGCTGGACATTCGATCTGCGGCCGGACGCACGGTACTGGGATAAAAGTCCTGTTACCCCCCGCGACGTCGTCCTGTGCTGGCAGCGCCCGAATGCCGAAGCGCTGATCTGGGCCGCCGGCGTCGACTCGGCCGCCGTCGTCGGCGAACGCAGCGTGCATGTCTACCTCTCACGGCCCCACAAAGACATCCCCGGCGCCGTGTCCACCCGTCTGTTCGCGGTGGCGAAGCATGCGCCGCCGCACCGCTGGCCCATCGGCTCAGGCCCTTACCGGATCGAATCGGAGCCGATGTGGGCGAGCCTGATGCACAGGCGCTCCTTCACGGCATCCCCGGCGTTTAACGCCGACGGACCGGTCATCCGGTTCATCGAGCCCGAGGCCCGTGACGCGCGCGACCTGCTCGAGGGAACTGTCGACATCATGATCACCGCCGATCCGGACGTCATCGAATACGCCGCCGCGCGGCCGCACCTCGAGATAGCCCCCCTCCCCTGGAACATGACTTACGTGCTTCTCTCGACATCGCGCGTGCGGGATATCCGCTCGGGGCGCATCCCCGCCGGGATCTCCCGGGAGTTCTCCGACGGCCTGGCGCAGGACGCGGTTCGCGGCGTCGCCCGCGGACATCAGGCCTCCTGCTGGTGGGACGGGCTGAACAGATGCGCCGTCCTGTTCGAAGGCGCAGAGTGGCGGCCATCCCTGACGCACAGTGCGTATGCACCGTCCGCCCCGCGGCGTATCCTCTATGACAGATCCGATCCCGTCGCCCGGGATCTTGCCGAGCGTATAGTCGCGCTCGCCGTGGCCGGTCCCGGCGCTTCGCCCGAGGCGACGCAGATCTCCTCGGCCATACCAGAGCTCGCCGGTCAGGCGCAGGGTATAGCGGCTGCCGGAGCCACCGGGGCGGAGATCCGCGAGAGCCTGCTGGAGGGCGACGACTTCGCATATATCATCGCGCTGCCCCTGAATCCGCCCGACCCGTGCAACGAGGCGAAGCTGCTGGTCGAGAACGCGCGCTGGCTGACGGGACTCGGCGGGGATTTCGCCCGCGCCCTGCTGCCGCTCGTCGATACGCGGCGGCACGTGATCATGCGCAGGGGAGCCGCCGGCCTCTCGATAGACTGGTATGGTAATCCGTTCGTCACCGGCGCGTTGCCGCAGGAAGCTGCGGTGCCGCCGGGGAGGTAAGCTGCTTGTCGTTCCGTAATCGCCTTCTCGTCATCTTCCTCTCGGCCGTGCTCGTGCCGATGATCGCCCTCTCACTCCTTATCAGGTTCGAGATGACGAGGCGCCTCATCGCGCAGTACGAGCAGCGCGTCACGGCGCTGGTCTCGGTCATCGAGGACGACATCGAGCAGGACAGCGCCGCGATCGCCGCCTCCCTCGCCGCCCTGCGTGAGGCCATCCTCGACGACAACCGGTTTCGCAGCGCCGCGGTCGTACGCGACCAGGGCGAACGCCGTTACCTGCTCGATTACGCCGGCGGCGCGATGCGGATAGCCGGCCTCTCGATGCTCCAGATTCAGGATCAGGCGGGACGCATCATCAGCTCCGGGCATTTCCGCAACGAATACGACCGTCTCGAGCCGGAGCTCCCGCGACTGCTCGCCGCGGCGCCGGGTGGAACTGCGCTCCTCGAGGTGCGCACTCCCGATAAACTGCTGATCGTACTGGCCCGCATCGACTCGCTGCAAATCGGCGGCCGCCTGTTTACGGTTACGGGCGGAGTGGCGGTGGAAGAGCGCTTCCTCTCCCGTCTGGCCGGAGAGACCGACCTCGCGGTGACCCTGGTTCCGCCGGGCGGATCAAAGCCGCCGGTTCCCGCGCGGGCGATCGTCCGCGAGCTCAGGGTACCGTACATCGGCGCCGATCGCATGAAGCTCGATGAAGCGAGCTTCAGCGTGACGCATGACCTTGCCGGGCTCGACGATCTTCGCCGGAGCATCGACCGCTGGTTCCTCATCGTGCTGGCCGTCGCCGGCCTTGCCGCCATCATCCTGGTGGGCTGGCTCTCCTCTCGGATAAGCCGGCCGCTCACCGAGCTCGCTGGGAAGACCTCCCGCATCGATCTCGATCGCCTCGATGTCGAGTTCGAGACCGATCGCAAAGACGAGATCGGTGCCCTCTCGAGCCTTCTCGCCGCCATGACCGACAGGCTGCGGGCCGGCGCCCTGCGGATCAGGGACGCCGAGCGCCGCGCGACGCTGGGCGAGATGGCAAGACAGGTAAACCACGACATAAAGAACGGCCTGACCCCGATCCGAAACGTGATCCGCCACCTGTCGCAGCTCTCGCGCGAGGACCCGAAGAAGATGCCCGAGGTCTTCGCGGAACGGGAGGAGACGCTCGACTCGAGCATCGGATACCTCGATGACCTTGCATCGAGCTACGCGCGCCTGTATCCTCGCCTCGATCGCCGGCCGTGCGACGTGAGCGCTGCAGCTTCCAGCATCGTAACGGACCTCCAGTGCACGGGGCCGGCCCGGCTGAGAGCCGACCTCTGCGAAAGAGCAATGGTCCAGGCCGATCCCGTGGCGCTGCGGCGGATACTCGAAAACCTCGTGCGCAACGCGATCGACAGTATCGAGACGGATCACGGGACCGTAACCGTCACGACGGAGCACGTCCCGGGTGACGACGGCCGGACATGGATCCGGGTCACGGTGGCCGACACCGGCGCGGGGATGAGCGACAAGCAGAAGGCGCGGATATTCGATGATTTCTATACTACGAAGACGGACGGGACTGGCCTGGGGTTATCGATCGTACGGAGGCTCGTGATGGACCTGGACGGCAGAATAGACGTAAAAAGCACTGCAGGCGCGGGGACCCGGATGATCATACATCTGCCCGCGGAAGCTGGAGAATGACGAGATGGCGCTTGTACTGATAGTGGACGACGTCCTCCCCCTCGCTCAGCAGTACGCCTACGACCTCAAGCGCGTCGGCGGCTACGAGACGATCGTCGCCACCGGCGGCGAGCAGGCGCTCGACATGATCGCCAGCGAGGCGGTCGACTGCGTCATACTCGATCTCGAGATGCCCGGCGTCGACGGGTTCGAGGTCCTCCGCCGGCTCGGTGAGCGGAAGGATCCGACGCCGGTGATCGTCTATACCGGCACGGGCGACTTCGACCGCTGCATGAAGGCGATCCATCTCGGCGCTTACAGCTTCATCGACAAGGCCGAATCGATGGAGCGCGTCTCCCGCGAGGTCGAGAACGCCCTCGAACGGGTCAGGCTCGAGACCGAGGTCGCCGCGCTGAGGCGCGATCTCGGCGCCGACTCGCCGATCATCGGTTCGAGCGGCGCGATAAGACAGCTCCGCGAACAGATCGCCCGCGTTGCCGGCATCCCGAGCCCCGTTCTGGTTACAGGGGAAAGCGGCACGGGCAAGGAGCTGGTCGCGCGCGAGCTCCACCGCCTCGGCCCCGGGCCAAATCTGCCCTTCATCGCGATAAACAGCGCTGCGCTGCCCGAGAACCTCGTCGAGAGTGAGCTCTTCGGGCACGAGCGGGGCGCGTTCACCGGCGCGGACCGCACACGCAAGGGAGCCTTCGAGCTCGCCACGGGCGGGACCCTCTTACTCGACGAGATCGGCGAGCTGCCCGCCGCCGCGCAGGCCAAGCTGCTGCGCGTACTCGAGGAACGAAAGGTGATGCGCGTCGGAGGAGACCGCATGATCGACGTCGACACACGCGTCGTCGCCGCCACGAACCTCGACCTCGAGGCCGAGGTCGCAGCGGGCAGGTTCCGCCAGGACCTGATGTTCAGGATAAACGTCCACATGATCCATGTTCCGCCGCTGCGCGACCGTCGCTCCGACATCGCCGAACTCGCCGCGAATTTCCTGGAGACCATCTGCACGCGGTTCGGCGTGCGGGTAAAGCAGCTCTCATCCGATGCCCTCTCTCTCCTGATGGAGTTCGAGTGGCGTCGCAACAACGTACGCGAGCTGCGTAACATAATCGAGCGGATGGTCATCTCGGCCGCAGGCGATACGATCAGCCCCGGCGACGTGCCGGCGGAGGTACGCGAGGGCCGGGGAGCGGCCTCCGTATCCGAAGCGGGAACGTTCCAGGAGCTCAAGTCGGATGCCGAGCGGCGGATCATCATCGCCGCCCTCGAGCGGAACGACTGGCAGATCACAAAGACTGCGTCCGGCCTCGGGCTCGCCGACCACGCTTCTCTCCTGAAAATCATGCGCCGGCATAACATCAGGAAAAAATAGCCTCCCCCGACGTGTCCGCACGGACACATCGGGCATTGCCACAGCGTGTCCCGTTGGACACAATCCACCAAAACGAGCCACGAGCCGGCCGGTCATTACTTCTACAACACATTACATATCAACATCTTGAATCAAGTAGCATTTTCCATGAAATATCCGGTCCTCCGCTTGCCCTCTATCCATTACGAAAGCAGTTCACCAACCCGAGCCCGCAAGGGCGTAAACCCGAAAGGAGGCCCGACATGCTGAGCACACTCAGAATAAGGGTCACGGGCATCGCGATCGCCGCGGTACTGATAATCGCCGCGTTCGTCACCGGCTGCGGTGAGGACAACACCAACCGCACGGCCCGCCGCAGGGTCGACAGGACGACCAGACCCGCACTGACCAATCAGCCGCCGGTATCGAGCGCGCCCAAGGCCGTTCCGGTGGAGGACCACACCGTCGCGAAGCCGGAGAAAACCGAGTTGCCGAAGTTCGTCGCCTACGAGGATGCCGAAGCCGCCTATAACGACAGGCAGTACAAAAAGGCAGTCGAGCTGTTCACGATCTACACGGGCAACAGGGACGAGAATCCATGGGGGTTCTACATGCTCGGTCTTTCCGCCTGGAAGGCAGGCGATTACGAATACGCCGAGGAGTCGTTCGAGAAGGCGCTTGCCCTCGCTCCCGGCCACGTTAAGAGCATGCTCAACCTCAGCCGCGTGCTCCTCGACACCGGCCGGCCGGAAGAGGCGCTCGTCAGGATAGACGGGGCGCTTGGGGTCGACCCCGGTTCGAATGTCGCCTTATGCCTCAAGGGCCGGGCCCTCGACCAGCTGGGACGCACCGGCGAGGCGATCGAGTCGTACCGCGCCGCCATCGGCATCAACGACAGGGACGCCTGGTCGATGAATAACATGGCTCTGATCATGATCGGGCAGGAGCGTTTTGCGGATGCCCTGCTCCCGCTCGCCCGCGCCACGCAGATCGACAGCACCAGGGCGATATTCTGGAACAACCTCGGGATGGCCCTCGAGCGTACCGGCCGCTTCCGCTCCGCTGCGGCGGCCTACGGCGCCGCCCTCGAAGCCGATGACGGCCATGACAAGGCCTGCGCCAACCTGGTCCGCGTCCAGAACGTCGACGAGGAGCCGGGTCTGAAAGCGATCGACATGAAAGACTATGCGCAGCGTTTCATCGATGAGATGGAGGACTGGAAGCTCGCCGGGACCGGCAAGGAATCGTCAGAACCCACAGCCCTGCCGGATTCGCTGGCGATCGGGATTGCCGGACTGGTAAAGCCCGACACGTTAGCCGCCGGCCCGGAATAGAAGTCCTAAGGACGAGGCGCAGAGAGGGGTGGATCCTGCGGATCCACCCCGTTTTTCTAGTAAATCTGTTTCTGATCAGGCTCGATCAGGGCTTGGGACCGTACTTGTTGGGGCCTTCGGTTCCCGGCAGGAATGCCACCTCGATCAGATACCAGATGTTTACCAGCGGGACAAAGGCCAGGAGAACGAATGCTCCCATTCTGCCCCGGTCGTGGCACCTCTTGATGCTTATAGCCAGCCATGACCACAGGATGACTATCGATCCGACCGAATAACCGATGACCGAGCCTTCCTCCCCACCGATCAGCGAAGCGAGCAGGAATATCCCCCAGTAGACAACGTTCAGGACGATGACGTTGTAGATCCAGTAGACGGTCCTGTTCACTCTCCCATCAAAGGAGAACATGATCCAGGAAAACGATCCCTTCTCCATCTTCCCTCCTCGTTTGTGTGAATGTAACTGGTCCCGTTTACCACCTTCACCGCAAACGCTGTCACAGCGGCCGGGTTTCTGTCAATGTTAATCCATCTTCCAGGTGATTGATGCTGCACTCGATAACGGCCGGACTTACCTCAAAGACCTTCGCTATGAAATTGGAGATGTACGGCAATATAACCTGGTTACTGGCACCAATCTTCTCGAGCTCCTCCGCATGCTGCTCGATGACTTCACTTGTCACCCGCAGCAATTCTCTCTCTGGAACGAGCACCTGTTCCGCGAACAGATTGCTTTGAACCTCGAATCTGTCAAGCGTCTCCTCGCCCATGCATCCAATATATTCAATGTATTCATCCAGGTTCTTCCCGTTTATATCAGCATAGAAGCCACCGTGCAGAACGAGGTGGCCGACCTCATGCGCCAGCGTAAACCTGTATTTCTCTGGATAAAACAAGTACTGTCTCTCATCCACATAGACAGCGGTTCGATCAGCGGTCAGAAATCCATTTATTCTAAAGTTGGTGTACAGATTGGGCATCGGTACAATGTCAAGGCCCAGGCCGAACTCAACTATTCTTTCAATCGGTATCGGTAATTCAAGCGATGGGTGATACTCCCTCAAGAACTCCCCGGCTCTCTTTCCGATTTCTCCATACCCGATAAAATGAGGCACAATCACTTCCGATCTCCTTCCGCCCTTTCCCATAGTGCCTGATGAATTCAGCCCTGTTTAGCAGATAAGTATCTACAGCCTTATTCCTCCTTCAATACATCGATCATATTCTCCAGCTCTTCCCTGCTCAGATCCGCCCCCCTGACGGTCCTGAACAGCAGAGGCAGCTTTGCCAGCAGCAGCTCGTCGCTCATGATGTCGTACGGGACCTGGCCCAGCCCGGTGGCCGCATAATCGAAGAATTGCAGCCAGTCATCGCTGCCTTTCCTTATCTCCAGGGCTTCCGCATACCTGATCCTCTGCTCTTCACCGTGAGGAGGCGGCAATATTCCCCGTTCGAGCCTGCTGATGTTTCCAGGATCGAATCCGTTCTTCCGGCAGAATTCCCTCAGCGTAAGCCCCAGCGCTATCCGCTTCTCCTTGAAGAATTCTCCAAATTTTGTCCTTCCATTCATAATGAACTCCTTACACCTGTCTGGCCCCTGCCGGAATGTTGTACCACAAATACAACACTGTTGTAATATATCTACAACACCATCAGATGTCAACCCCCCTGCTGTATTTTTTCTTGACTATCTATGGGGCGGTGTATGCGAAGCCTTGGCGCCCGGCATGCTCCCGCAGGCCGGGTGACAAGCGCAGCCGCGAACAATTTGATACGCCGCGCCGCCCCTAAACACTTCTGCTAATCATAGCAACAGAAAGGTCCATCTGTTTCTTCAAAGTCATCCGATTTGCATTTTGGACATCTCGCAGTCGCATTCAATCGGAAATGACCTCCACATTTACACTTGCCTGCTATTTTTTCTATTGTTTCATGATACTCCTTCTCGGAGATAGGATTACCAAGATAGTTGTCTCGGACATTCTTATCATGCTCGCTTGAGGCGATACAATACGGTCCCTTAAAGCCCTTTAAATATTTTAAATGAGCTTCTCCTATTTGATCAAAAGTGATTGACTTGTCCTTTCCACAAGAATCGCAGTGGAGAAGATGAAAAAAGAAACCACCCCCAGAGCTCACCTGGAATTTATGACCACACTTCCTGCATTTTACGGTGAATTCTGTTCCCATAGTACTTACTCCTTATAAATCCCGGCGTGGCGGATAACAGACCATTCCCAAAGGATCATTCGAATTTCTCTACACTGTACCCGCGCTCCTTCAGCATGTCGATGATCCCGTCTTCACCGACGAGATGCCCGGCGCCGACGAGTACCAGCTCATCCTCCTCTGTCAGGAATAGCGCTTCGATCTCAGGCAGCCATCGCTCGTTACGTTCCTTGAAGAGTGATTCATATATTTCAGGGTGATCCTCCCTGACTCCAGCAAGGAGGAGGTTTCCCATCTTATCGTCATCACCGGTCTTCCAGTACTGGATCATATCCTCGAGTTCCTCCGGCATCTTGTGCAGGTCGGATAAACTCTTAAGCATATATTCGCTCTCCTGCCCCTCGCCCATTGCCAGAATGTACGCGATCTGCTCATCGATCGTCTCGATATAGAGCAGATCCTTTCCTTCACCAACAGCACGCTGATAAAAATAGGTATCCATTCCGAATTCCATAGATAACCCGAGTTTCTGCAGCTCGAGCCCCAGAATAGTCAGTGAAACCAGCGACGGCTTGAACTGATTCATCGCCGCGACAGGGAGGCCGTTCTGCTGACAGTATTCCGCCAAAGCATCGTAGGCCTCTTTCGAGAGTATCTGGTCGAGCCCCTCGCCGGACGGATAGGTCGCACCTGCCATGATCTTCTGCTGCACCTCAGGGCTTTTTAACTCACCTATATCGGTTTCAAGGACCAGGATGTCGGCGTTGGTAAACGCAGTGAGGAATTCCTCTGGGAGCGGATAATCGGATTTTCTGAGTAAGTGTACCGTCCCCCCGATGTACACGACCTCGGATCCCTTCTCCACCTTCCAGATCATGGACTCCGCATTCAGATTTACGAATGGGAAGATAAGAAGCATGGCAACAAGCAACATTCTCTTCATGAGATTCCCTCCTTCTCGTTTTTCGCTCGATCCAGTCCACTTTTGTCAGATCATAGATCCCTGTCCGATGCCGATGTAGGGATTGTAGATGTACTCGAGGCTGAACTCTCCCAGCCCGTCCAGATAGTCGTAAACGAGCCGGGCGGGATTGATCGCCAGCTCACCGCAACTGTGACGGTCGTCGATATCGGCCCAGCCCCAGGGCGGGTTGGCCGAGCCGGCAATTCTGTTGCCGAACTCGTCGAGTATGACGAGGGCCGCCTGACCCATCGCGTTCGCCTGGAAGACATTCGTGTTGTTCCTCTGCTCCCATAGTCCTCCCGGCTCGTGAAAATCGATCAGCCTGTACCTGACGTCCTGGAACCTGTAACCACTGTATTCCCTGTACGCACTCTCGTCGCTGCCGGGGACCTCGCTCCCGGTCAGCGAGGGGTAGTAATGGATGATGTGCCGCTCGGAGCCCCATTTCTTCCGGTCGCCCCTTATCCCGTGCCCCTTCGCCTGCGCGTAGAGTGAAAACCTGGTCCTGTCGCCGTCCTCGGTCGGCCAGATGTTCCCGTCGATGCTCGCCGTCAGGCCCCGGATCCTGTTCTCCCACCGGTCGCCTGGATAAAGGAACTCATCATCGCTACTCATCCATCCCGCGTAGCAATAGAAATGAAAATGGCTGATCGTTATTAAGGCGTCGACGCGCTCGTCCTTTTCGTCTTCCCTCTTCGTGACGACAGCCAGCGAGCCCTCCATGTCATGGAGGTGCTCATCGAACATCTTCCGGATCTTGTCGGCCAGCCTGTCGCCGTCGTACCAGTCCTGCCCGTGATAGAAAGCGTAGAGGATGAAATAATGAGTTCTGGTCTCGACCACCGAGTAGTATCCGGCCGCGGGGAGTTCGTTACTCTCGTCACTGACATAGGCCCAGTTGCCGACCAGCCCCTCGAGATCGCCGCTCAGGTCGACCTGCGTGATGAGATCCCCCCGGGGATTGAACTCGCTGACCTTCTGTTTCAGGACAGGAGCGTGCCTGAGGGCAAGAGATGCATAGTCTCTGGTCATATACCTTCCCGATCAGTTATTCCCGGGCAATGTTCTACGTCGACAACCCCGGTCCTGACTGTAACATGGCATGTTTAATACTGTCGACTACAAGCCTTGAACCGCAATTAGATTGTCACCTTATTTATGTTACGTCCCTCAACCCATTCTCCTGAGCCCACCTCTTGAGAATATTCAGCTCATACCTTTTAGGGGGACGGTTGCACTTGCCCCTAGCCTGAACAATCGTTCTCGATTCGGCCAGGACTTCCACGGTCAATGCCCTGATCCCATCATATTTCAAAGACCAGATCGAGCAATATCCCTTCTGAATATCCGATACGTACATGTATACGCAATGCTTCATCGCCTTTCCCTCAGCATGAAGGACTTTGGATGTGAGCACCTCCTCGATCGTCCATATGATCTTTTTCCCGCTGTTGTCATGCCGGGCCTCAAGCTCCCAGATACCCTCATTGATACCGCTCGGGGTAAATATGAGTCCATGGAATTTCTTCTCCAGCGCAAGCTGCCTGTGCCACTCCTCCATCCCGCGGGTCAGCGATCGCACGGTACGCCCTTTCATCGAGTATGCGGGATCCACCGTGCGGCTGTTTTCGATATAGTCGATGAGCGGGCCGACCTGACTGCGCTCGATATCGGGCTGCTCGCAGAACCAGCGAATCACCGCAAGCCAGAAAACTTCGTCCTCCCGGACACCCCGTCCGAGGGAGGTGCTGCTGATCGCCCTGGCGAGCTCCCTGTCACCCCCGAGGGCCTTCACCTGTGCGTTCCTTACGGCGGCAAAGAAGGGAGTATCCGCAGGCATCTGCATGAAGTTGTGGCACATCCGCCTGGTCATCGGGATCTCGAGGCAATAGCCGTTGAAGCTGTTCACCACCCTTGCGCCACTTGCCACCGAGATGAAAAACGTCATACTGCTCCAGTTACACTGGTCGAATCCGAGAAGCTTGTAGAGGAACTCGGGGACAGGATACCTGACGACCAGATGATCGATGAGGGACCTTAACCGGGCATTCTCCGATTTGCCTCTCACCTTCCAGTCACCAAGGGGTCTGATCCAGTTATGCCTGGTGAGGTTTTCGAGAATGGGAAAATACCGCCTGTCAATCAGATCGGGCGAACAGTCCACGATGGTCATAAGCAGTTTCCGGAACTTCTCCCTGAAATTCGCGTTGGGCGAATACCAGATCGTCGACTGAAGGCGCTCGAGACCATTGGGCAGGTTTATTTTCTCGAATTTCTGCCATCCGTCGAACAGGCCTTCGATTATTCTTCTGCTTATGTGGTCGTACTTGTTGCGGGTCTCTTCCGTCCAGGCGCTTTTCGTTTTCTCGTTGTTTTTGTCAACCCTTCTGTAGGCCTGTCGACGAGAGTCCTTGTGCTCTGCGCTCGCACGGAACCGGGCACGACGATTCCTGGTCATCTTTCTGGAACCCATCAGACACACTACTCCCTCTCACATTAAAGTGAGTGTGAGTCACACGCTGCCTGTCGGGCTCGCTGCCCGACCTAACTACTTACTGCAGCGCCTAATAACATTTGATTGGATTCCAGATGTATGAGCATTTCGACCTGCGGCCTCCGACCGCCTGATGTCCCGGTCCCTGGCGGGAGCGGGGCATTGTTCTTCAGTTCCTTGTTTCGCTTAGCTTCAGAATGTACCCCCGGAAGAAGCAAAGTTCAAGGATAAAAACATAGCATTCAGAAAAATATATCTATTCTGACACGTCCTCCGACGCTGCCCTCTTCTTGCGGAGAATGCAAGTTTCGGTCGTTCGATCAAAGAAGGTCATCGTCCAATCCGATCTCTTCTTCGTCAAGTATGACCACACGTTCATCGCCCGGACAGGTGCCCGATTTGGGCAATTTGCCAAGGGTGTACCCCATGGCTCGATAGCCGCGCATCCGCTTGTCAAACATGCGATTGAGCATGGGCACGCGCCGATCGACGTAATCCACGATCCGAACTTCCGTTTTTGTTCCATGTCGGCGATGAAGGCGACCGGCATACTGCACCAACGTACCTTTCCACGCCACAGGCATCACCAGGAAAAGCGTATCCAGTCGGGCATCGTCGAATCCCTCTCCGATGAAACGTCCGGTAGCCAGGATGAGTCGCTCCTCGTCAGCGGTGATGTCAGCCAGTTTTTCGGCCACAGCACGCCGCTGTTTCTTTCCCATCCCGCCGCGCATGACAATAATGTTCCTGGCAAACCCGCGCAGGCGCTCTGCAAGGAGATCGAGATGATCGCGTCGCTCCGTCAGCAGAATCGGGGAGCGGCCTTCTTCGAGAGCACTGATCACGTCATCGAGAATCAGGCTGTTGCGGTCTTCGTCCAGCGTCAGCTGCCGGTAGATTTCCTGAATCCCGCAACCTGCAGAATCGGGCGCCAGCTTGAATTCCGTCTCTCGCAGGACGAGTCGGTGTTCAAACGATCGTTCGGCTGCCTGGTTCTTCGGGTCGATCGAGCATCGGACAGGTCCGATTTGAAATTTGAGGATCGGATGATGGCCATCACGCCGGCGCGGCGTTGCAGTCAGGCCCGTGATATACTTCGCTCTCACTTCGCGCATGACCCGCTCGAAAGAGACTGCCGGAACATGATGGCA
This sequence comes from Candidatus Krumholzibacteriota bacterium, assembly GCA_030609325.1. Taxonomy (GTDB): domain Bacteria; phylum Krumholzibacteriota; class Krumholzibacteriia; order Krumholzibacteriales; family Krumholzibacteriaceae; genus JAUWCL01. The sequence continues at coordinate 13,369 of JAUWCL010000021.1, read as the reverse complement.
CTCGTCCACGATGACATGCCCGTATTCCCGGACGAGTTCGTCGACAGAATCCCGGCGCACAAGGCTCTGGATCATGGCAACATCCAGAGTGCCGTTGGGCCTGCGCTTACCACCGCCAATCTGGCCGACCTCTTTCGGGTCGAGATCCAGAAAAACAGCCAGCTGGGCGATCCACTGCTCCAGAAGAGGCGTACGATGAACGAGGATCAGAGCGCTGCACGCTCGGCATGCAACGAGATAAGTTCCAACGACGGTCTTTCCCGAGCCTGGAGGCGCAACGAAAACGCCGATGTCGTATGCGAGCAATGAGCGTACAGCCTGATCCTGAGCCGGTGTCAGTTCGCCATGGAAGCGCACATCGAGAGCCTTGCCCGCACAACGGGCGTCTTCGATCTCCAATGCGACATCGTAGAAGGACAGTAATTCTTCAAGGTCACCAATACATCCCCGGGGCAATGCGATATGTTGCGGGTAATCTTCAGCGCAGGAAATCAATCGCGGCGTTAAGGCCGTGGAAAGCCGCATCGCCTGTTTCTTGTAGAACTCGGGGTTCTGGAACACAGCGATACGCTTGATCTGGTTCAGGAGCGATGATGGCAAATCAGCATTCTCGACAAACAACTGCTGTGCCAGAGTAACGCGGACCCGTGAAGGAAGGTGTTCCGAGATCACTGGTCTCGAATTGTTGCCCGCCGGTGATATAAGCCATGGGGCGGAGGGTTCAACATCGTCATCAAGCTCGCCCATTTGCGCACCGATTACGAGACCTTTCTCGGATGCTTCCTGCGCGAGGGATACGACTTTATCGGAATCTATGTGAAGAATCGAAGCCAGAAAGCGCCACTGGTTTTCGTAGGGAAACCACTGCTCGTCAACAAACACAGAGTTTCCTTCCTGGCGTGGTCCATCCTGGAACGGCAAAGCGATGAGGTTGCCGAAGCCTCCCCGAGGCATCGTATCCTGGTTGGGAAAGAAGCGGTCGTATGAGTTCATTGGCAGTTCATGTCGACGCGCCATCGTTTCGGTGATCAGGAAGCACCCCATTTCCCGCGCAGCTCTTGCTTTCACTGGCGTTTGGAAGAAAAACCAGACATGGGCGCCATCACCGGACCTCGAACGTTCGACAGCCGCCGGCACACCGATTTGCCGGCATGTCGTCACGAATGCAGCCACATCCTCCTGCCACGGTCCTTTGTCGAAGTCGACCGCGAGAAACCAGCATGTTTCGTTCTTCAGGAGCGGATAGACACCAGCCACGTATCGGCCCTGAAAATGCTCGAGGATGACTTGATCCGTAACTGGCAGGAAGGCCTGGTTTGGGCAATCGCCGCACTTGACGCGGGGTTTATCGCATACGCCATGAGTCCACTCGTTTGCGCAAGCCGGTGAATATCCCGCCGTTCCCTTTTTCGTGTTCACCCACCGTTTGGGGAAGACATCCGTGCGGCCCCGGAAGAGGCTGCGGAAGAGAGCGATCTTCTCACCAGTCGTTGTCGGAATCGCCGCTCCTGGAGCATCGGCCTGTTGTTCGGATGAATCTGGCTCGCCGGCAGCTGACAAATCGGCCTGAAGGTCAGAAATCCGCTGTTGGAGACAGATTCGCTCTTCCTCGAGCTTGGAGAGACGCGCCTCTTCCGCTGCCAGCTCTGCCAGGATTTCAGTTCTGCCACGATCACGCATATCTAAGCCCTGGCGCCACGATCCCCGCCTTTCCATGGGTCACCCGGCAGGCGAACCAGCAATTCCTTCCGTGCATACCGTGCAGCATCTTCGGCATCCCAGGGAGCGGACTGGCGCCACTCGGTGATGAAATCGAATGGGATCACAGATCAGGCTCCACTACAGTGTTGACAAACAGTTTCCAGCGCGCCTCACGTACAGCTCCCACTCTCGGCCCGGCCGGGTCGAGTAGCACGGTCTCGTGAGGCGATCGTGCTATATAATCGGCGAGTGCGTCTGCATGCTCTTCCGCGCCGATAACAGAGAAAAGATAACCGAGCCGCTGGGCCCAGGGAGTCGGCGAAAGCGCAGCGGCCGAGATCAGCTTTTTCAGATCTATCGACTCTGACAGTTCGGCCAGCACCGAAGACGTGTTATCCAGTCCGCCCGCGTGGGCCGGATATCCGATCAGGTCGAACGCAGTCGCCTCCGGACTGGACACGAGGACAGGACCGCGCGGCGTATTGAACGGAACGACCGGAATTTCATCGATGTTCCGGCGGGCCATGAAAGCCACTCGCACACCGCCACACTCGATCGGGGGGCGGTTCTTTCGCACGATGACCTGAAAGACCTGTGGCTGCTGGTGAGCTGCACCATGATATCTGGCGGCACTGAGAAGCGCGGCGTAGTACGAAAGTCCGAGATGCTCCATGAGTTGCCCGATGAACTGGTCGGCCGGCAGGCACCCGATACTCCGGTATTCCGGCGGGACGATCACATGAAACCCGCGGTATGGAGTGGCGATCGGACCCTTCTTCCGGAGCCGCCGAAGCGCTGCCCGGGCGGCATTCACCGACGAACCGATCGACCGGGCAAGCTCCCCGGTCAAGAAATGATACCGTCCGCTTGCGGCCAGTTTCGTTATGTGATCCGATGCTTTCACAGGCCCCTCCAGGGATTCACGCTGGATATATAACACTTTTTGTTACTTTTGTCGGGTGAATCCTGGAGCGACTGAGCATTCAGGCCGCCAAGTAACTGTCAGCCTCTTCTCTTCCCGAGACAGTCTTCTCTGCTTCTCGAGACCCAGGGTGACCGGTCACAGGAACGCCTACTTGTGCAGGCTCTTGATCTTGCCCCAGGTCGATTCCTCGGTTGCGATCGTTCCGCATACACCGCAGAGAATGCAGTTCTTCGTCATGTAGTAATACGTGATGGCCCAGTTCGTCTTCGATCCATCATCCATAATCGCACGCACCAGGAAATAAATCGGCAGATGGAGGCAGTCATGCTTCCCGGAGAACGAGGTATACGTAACAGGAGCCCTGACCTCCAGGTCGCAATTCTCCAGCAGAGTCGGTGTGTTGCAGAAGGCATGCGCAAAGGCAAACTCGTATTCGACCGCGCCCGGAACCTCGGTCCACTCGTGATAGACACTGGGATTACAATCGAACTTCTGCTTCAACGGAGCGATAATCGCCGGAGGCGCCGGCTGGTCCGGAAAGTCTCCCACCCTGTGATAACTGACGCCCCAGTTGGTCTTCTGACCGCCCAGGAACACGGCACGGACCCTGAAGTATATCGGCTCATGATTACTCTGATGATTGGCAACATACGCAGTTCCTTCGACTTCCCTTATTGCATCCCAGTCGCAGACACCTCCGCCAGCTTCCGGCTCAAAGAGGTTGATCGTATTGGGATAGGCATTCGCAAACTGGAGTTCATAGTGAGAGATAAGCTCAGGCGGCGTTCCCCAGGGCAGCATCCAGCTGTACATAATAAATTCGTTAACTGCAAACTGTGCGTTCGGGGCGGGAGCCGTAATCATGGGTGGTGCAAGATGCCACCAGGCCTCGGCTGAAACACCGGGAGAAAGACCAGTGACAATACAAACCACAAGGATACTGATACATGAAAGATGCTTCATGAAGATCCCCCCCTTCAAAGCTCTGAAGCTTTACTTGACTCACGTAACTATAGCAGATTAAATGGCTCCCGTCCACGTGCAACTTATCCCTCCCCCGCCCGTATAAAAGGGTGTCGAATATTTTATTGAGGGATTCGGTATATACTTATGTCAGACAGTCCGGGTATTCAGACCAGGGAGTAGCAGGCAATGGCCAGGTTAGGGAAGAAACGGATCATATTTCTTGCGGCAGTTGCAGTCGTCATAATCGTCATTGTTGTGGTTATGGCGAACAAGAACGGAACGAGTAAGACAAGTGTTCAGACCATTTTAACCGGAAAACAAGAGATCATTGAGACTGTAACTGCCACCGGCAAGATCGAGCCTCGCACGAGGGTGAAGATCAGCGCCGACGTGGCCGCCAAGATCACCTTCCTCGGCGTCAAGGAGGGCGACTGGGTCGAAAAGGGCGACCTGCTCGTCCGCCTCGACCAGGAACGCTACGTCGCCGCCCTCGAGCAGTCCGAGGCCAGCCTGCGCTCGGTCCAGGCCAACGCCGAGCTGGCCAGAGAGACGGTCGTCAAGGCCGAGAAGGACCTCGCGCGCACCGAGACCCTCGTAAAACGCAACCTCGAGTCGGAGGCGATATACGACCAGGCATTCTCGACCGTAAAGATCGAGAAGGCGAGGTACCAGTCGGTCCTCGAGCAGGTCGCCCAGGCCGAGGCCGCCGTCAAGCAGGCGAGGGACAATCACTCCAAGACGACGATATACGCGCCTATGACCGGCACGATCAGCATGCTGAACAAGGAAGTCGGCGAGATCGCGCTCGGATCGCAGTTCCAGGAAGACGTCATCATGATCGTCTCGAACCTCTCCGAGATGGAGGCGCTCGTCAACGTCGACGAGAACGACATCGTCAGCGTGAGCCTCGGCGACAGCGCATCGATCGAGATCGACGCCATGCCCGACAGGGTCTTCAGCGGCATCGTGCGCGAGATCGCCAGCAGCGCCAACATCTCCGGCATGGGCTCGACCGACCAGAAGACCGAGTTCGAGGTCAAGCTCGCCATCCTGGATCCCGTCGAGCAGCTGCGCCCCGGCATGACGGCCAGCGCCGACATAGTCATCGAAACGCGCGACAGCACCCTCTGCGTGCCGATTCAGTGCGTCACCGTACGCACCCCCGACCAGCTCCAACCGCAGGGCCCGGCAAAGGACAAGAGCGCCGCCCTGGGCGACGCGCTCGCCGACAGCACCTCCGAGCCGGGGTACACCCCCGACAGGGACGGGTTCGTTTCGATAGTATTCGTCGTCAAGAACGGTCTCGCGAAGGCCGTGCAGGTCGAGACGGGCATCCAGAGCGACACCCACATAGAGATCGTCAAGGGGCTGTCGGTGGGCGACGAGATCGTATCGGGCAGCTACCGCGCAATCAGTCAGGAACTCGGGAACAATACGCCGGTACTGGCGAAGAGGGAAGAGAAGAACGGCGGATAACGGAGTGCCTGGGTTCAAATACCAGGGCGCCGAACATTGTTACGAATGATGCATTCATTTCTGTACAATATCGGAGAATCGTTCGCCATCGCCCTCAGGGCGCTCCGGGCGAGCAAGAGCCGGGCTACGCTGACGACCCTCGGGATCGTCATCGGCATCCTCGCCATCGCCACCACGATGACCGTCTCCAACGGCCTCGGGAACAATTTCAAGGAGAGCATCTCGGCGGTCGGCTCCGACGTCCTCTACGTCTCGAGGATGCCGTGGATCATCACGGGGGATTACTTCAAGTACCGCAACCGCCCCCATATCAAGTACAAGGAGACCGAGGAGCTCGCCCGCCGCATGCAGGGCACGATAGCGATCAACCCGTCGACCTACGCCAGCAGAAACGTCAAGTTCAGGTCGACGGTCCTCGAGAACCTCATCGTCATCGGGACCACCGATAAGCAGATGATGGTAGCAAGCGGCGTCCCCGAGCACGGCCGCTTCTTCAGCGCCTCCGACGTCCACAACCGCAAGTTCGTCTGCGTCATCGGCAGCGAGATCCGCGAGCAGCTCTTCAGGAACACCGATCCCCTGCAGAAGGACATCAAGATAGGCCGCTACGCATTCCGCGTCATAGGCGTGATGGAGACGCAGGGCAGCGGCGGATTCTTCGGCGGCCCCAACTTCGACAGGCGGATATTCGTCCCGATAACGAGCTTCACGAAGGCCTACGGGAGCAGGAACCGCGAGTTCACCATCGCCGCCAAGGCGCCGAGCCAGGAGGAGCTGGAGACCTTCCGCTACGAGCTGGTCAGCGAGATGAGGAAGATCCGCAAGCTCGGCCCGACTGCGGAGGACAACTTCTCGATCAACAGCATGGACAGCCTTATGAGCGCCTACAACAACGTGATGGGCATCGTGATCCTGATAGGGTTCATCATCACGAGCTTCTCGCTCTTCGTCGGCGGGATAGGCGTGATGAACATCATGCTCGTCTCGGTCACCGAGAGGACGCGCGAGATCGGCATCCGCAAGGCGGTCGGCGCGAGGCGCGGGATGATACTGACAGAGTTCCTCTTCGAGTCGTGCTGCCTCTGCACGGTCGGCGGCACGATCGGGCTGGTGTTCTCTTACATTGTCGCGGCGCTGATAAACAAGTTCATGATGCCGGCGGCGGTGTCGCTGCCGATAGTGATAGTGGCGATCCTCGTATCGTTCATGATAGGAATCGTCTCGGGAATAATGCCCGCGATGCGGGCGGCGAAGCTAAACCCGATCGTCGCGCTCGCCTATGAGTAGGCGCCCCGCGGCACGGGCGTATTGTCCGCCCGGGAGTCAGACATGTTCGTACTGGAAGCATTGAGAATGGCGCTCTCGGCACTGAAGGCCCACAAGATGAGGTCGTTTCTGACGATGATCGGCATCATCGCCGGTGTGGCCTCGATCATCGCCGTGATGACGGGCATCTCGATCGTCCAGACCTCCATCGAGAAGGAGATCAGCGTCCTCGGCACGCAGACCTTCCAGGTGCAGAAGCAGGCCGCCGCCGGAGCTATGAGCGAAGAGGAATTCCGCAAGATCCAGGCGCGCCGCCCGACCACCACCGAGCACGCCGACGCGATCCGCAAGAAGGTAAAGAGCGTCGACCTGGTCGGCCCCGAGCTCTGGGGCTACACCCACGTCGCCTCGTTCCGCGACAGAAAGACCAACCCCGACCTGATGATCTGCGGGGGCACCCCCGAGTACACTACCAACAACACGCACTACGTCCAGCTCGGCCGCAACCTCTCCCACGAGGACGTGAGCGTCGGCCGCAGGGTCGTGCTCCTCGGACACGGCGTCGCGCAGGAGCTCTTCCCCTGGTCCGACCCCCTGCAGAAGACGATCAAGATAGACGGCAGGAAGTTCCAGGTCATCGGCGTGCTGGAGGACAAGAGCTCGGCGATAGGCGGGCGGTTCAACCAGTACCTGATCATCCCGATAACGCATTTCAAGAAGATATACGGCACGCGCAGACCGAACGGCGAGGAGCGCTCGGTGAACATCACCGTGCGGGCAAAAACGCCCGAGCTGCTTCAGAAGGCGATCGACGAGACCAGGACGGTCATGCGGATGGAGCGGGGCCTCAAGCCCCACGAAGAGGACGACTTCACGATATTCACCAACGACAGCAACATCAGGACGTTCAACCAGACGACCGCCGGGATAAAGGCCGGCTCGTTCGCTATCGGCATCGTCGCGCTGATCGTCGCCGGCATCGGGATAATGAACATCATGCTCGTCTCGGTCACCGAGCGCACCAAGGAAATCGGCATCCGAAAGGCGCTCGGCGCGAGGCGCCGCAACATCATGCTGCAGTTCCTCATGGAGGCGATCATCCTCTGCAACATCGGGGGGATCATCGGCGTCGCCGTTGGGTTCGGGCTGGGGAACATCATCAGCCTCGTGACCGACTTTTCCGCGCATGTGCCAATGGAATGGACGATCGTGGGGCTGGCGTTCTGCACAGCGGTGGGACTGACGTTCGGGTTCTGGCCAGCGATGCGGGCAGCAAAGCTGAATCCTATCGATGCGTTGCACTACGAATAACTGTCAACCACTAACCAGATCACATCATCACGGGCTCTAATACTCATACCCAGGCGTCGGCGGAAAGACTATATGGAAGTCGAATGTGCTGTTGTTCGAGTCGAGGCCGGGGAGCCTGCGCTGCACCGACCGGGCGCTGTACTTGCTCATCCCGTTTCCCGCCAGTCCCGCGTCTATACGATACGTGATGTATTTCGTCACGTCGGCGTTGTTCGCGTACTCGACAGCGTCGACTATCGTCCAGAGCGGTATGTGAATGTACTCCTTCATGCTGGTTCCGTCGAAATGCATCCCGAAAGACCATTCCTCTCCGGTTGCGATGTAGACGGCGCTGTGGGAGAGGTTCATCGAGAAATCGCTTCCGACGTTCGAGACCGGCGAGAGATTGGGAACCTCAGGAACGTCGTAATCGCTTCCCCCCGGATTGAAAAACTCCCAGTCGGCGCCGGAGAGGTCGACGCACCAGCTCCCGCCAGAGGCGGTATGATCGAGAGCGTCGCTGGCAAGAACGAGGAACTGCTCGGGAGCGATCGGACACTCGCGCGTAACCCCCTTCTCCCCGGGGAAAGCGTAGACGTAATAGGCAAGTGCGTAATCCTCGGCCCCTGGATTGATAATGTTGTAGATCTGGCTGTTCCGGCAGACGAGATAGCCGTCGAGCCAGAGCGTGTCGGGCGAGGCGTTGTACAGCTCGATGAACTGGTCGTAGTAATAAAATCTCGATGAGTTGCACCCGCAGTAGTAGATTTCGTTTATCGTCAGCTCTCTCACCGTGATCTGCCAACCGACGACGGTGAAATACATCGACCAGTTGCCGCTGTCGACGGACTCTTTCTCGGGCATATCTGATCCGCCTTCATCTTTCAAATAGTCGGGCTTCTCGAGCTTGTCAGTATACTCCGTCTCTACGCCAGTGAATCGCTCTCCATAGGCCCAGGCGCCCTCTTCCCTCTCGATCGATCCACCTTCAGAATAATGCAGAACAGCTGCGTGCGCGGCTATGACCAGTTCTCCGTTATAGTCAAATCCCAGTTCATCCAGCGCGATCGAGTACAGATACTCGTCGACAGGTGATTCGTGCTCCGTCTTCCACGGGAAGTGTCCTACCTTCGGATTTCCATTATTGGTGAGTTCGATATCAAATTTCGATCCGGCCACGACCAGCTGCGTCTCCGCAAGCTTCCAGCCCATATCCATCGAATAGAGGACAAAGAGATTGTCTCCCTTGATCCAGCAGCTCACCTCGCCGACATCCTCGGTCCTCCCAGCGATGAGGTCCACCGATGCGCTGATGGCCGGGATCCCGTTTCCATTCGCAAGTGCCGACATTGCACTATATTCCGAATTATCGTTCCCGGCGGGATCATTGACATTGCTGCATCCGATGACTATAAACGCTGCAGCCGTCATGACAAAAACAAGACCGGCAAGTCTCTTCATGATCGCACCCCTCCTTTGAATGAATAAAACGTAGAACAGATGGGTCCCACGGCAGACATTATACGCCTGTCCGTAAGGCTTTTCAACCAACAGACTTTGTCATCTTTAAGGGGACTGGCAGGCTATACTGGAGGCGAAACTCAATCCTGTCGGAGCAAACGTGATGAGGGGTATCAGAATATCTCTTCTTGTACTTTTATTGATAGCAGTCGCTGGTTGTGGGGAAGATGGAGGTGTAGTATCGACAGAAGGTGAAAAGGGAGGAACAATTATTATTGATCCAGAACCAAACACGATCAATGCGCCTTGGGAAATATCCGGACCTAATGGCATTAATGCTAGCAACACAGGTGATTCGACAATGGCCGATATGGAATTAGGTGAATACTCAATAACTGGGGGGGCTGTTAGTGGTTATTTGTCGCCACCCAGTGAAAATAAAACTCTTAACTCGAAAGAAGTAATAACGTTTAGTGCCTTCTACGCAGAAGAAATATCTTTTGTGCTTATACCTGCGGGCACTTTTTTAATGGGTAGCCCTTCAGAGGAATACTCTAGATTTAGTAATGAAACACAGCATACGGTGAACCTGACAAATGATTTCATTATGTCTGAGGCAGAGGTGACAAATCAGCAGTATGCGTATATGGCCCAGTGGGCACTTGATCAGAATCCACCTCTTGTGACAGCAACAATTTCAAGCCTTCAGGATGCAATAGATGGTTCTGTGGAGGAACTTCTGGATTTGGATTCTCCATACTGTGAGATATCTTTCAGCGCCGGCACATTCACAGTCGATTCAGGAAAGGAAAACCACCCAGTTAAAGAGGTATTCTCTTTCGGAGCAATTGCTTATTGTGATTGGTTGAGTCTTAAGGAAGGACTATCGAAGGCTTACGACCACAGTACATGGGAGTGTAATGGGCACGATCCATACAATGCCGAAGGGTACCGGCTTCCGACAGAGGCTGAGTGGGAATATGCCTGCCGTGCTGATACGCAAACACCGTTTAATACCGGCAACTGTCTGGATGCTGGATCCGAGGCGAACTACGCCGGCAATGCTCCTTATTACCAATGTCCCTCTGGATCCTACGAGGGTTCTACGGTACCTGTCGGCAGTTACCCTGCCAACGCATTTGGATTGTACGACATGCATGGAAACGTATGGGAGTTTTGTAACGACTTTTATCATGGTCGTGATTACAGTGGAGATGAAACGGATCCTGTTGGTGAATCAGCCGGAATTTATCGCGTTCTTCGCGGAGGATGTATGTTCGATGATGCACGCTATTGTCGTTCAGCATATCGCGGGGGCTATTGGGGCATGCCGCTTCCCTACCGATCAATTGGTTTTCGGGTTTGTCGCAGTGTTGTTGACTGATATTTTCCATTTGCCGGAGTTCAGGTATCAGTTCGAAGCCGAAAGTGTTGGACTTTTTTCTGATACAATGTTGAGCAATCTATTCGTGAGTTATGACTCTAACTCCCAAGAATGCATGACGGCTCTTACTGACAAATCATCTTAGGGTGCAATAAAACCAATGTATCGTTAAAGAGGTCCCACGTGAAACGTTTCATGTATTTCGGAATCGGTTGTCTGTGTCTCGCGGTGTCGGATCTAATCTGGTTCCACATCGGGAGTCAATCATATTTCCCAGATTTTTGATCTACACCACGACCTCAGACATCTGCCCCGCCCAATCCACTGGGGTCCCCCCGACGCTCGATTGGGTTGGATCGCGTCGGCTGGGGATGCGTCGGAATCTGCAATTATTGGATATGTGGAGCGTCGGGTTCTGTTTGGTTGGAATTAATGGAAGGAACAGGTCGAATAAATAAATAATGGGAACCGAAGAGGGTTCCCATTATGTTCATTTACAGTCCTTCGCCAACTCAATAAGAGTAAGTATCTCTTATTCAGTTATAAAATTAGCTTTGTCGCTCCCTCCAACGATCAGTACACAGTCACTTGCTTCGAATGGAGTCCCGTCCAGCAGAAGACCGGTAATGGTCAGCATAACGAAGTCGCCAGGCTGGGCTGGTCCTATAACTTGAACAATTTCCTGTGTCTTGAACTTGAGCGTGAGATCATAGAAGCCATCGGGTCCTTCTGTCGTGCATTCACACACATCACCGTTTAGGACGGGAGTAGATACATCCTCTATGCTCCAACTTATTGGTGCAACGCCTTCGAGAAGTATTGTCGAGATATCAACGTCATTCACGTCAAAATCCGCGGCGCCTAAGATGGCTGCCGGCATCACGCCCTTTGAGCTATAGTTGATAGGATTCGGGCATGATTCCGGGTGGATGTCCATATACACTTCTACCGATGCTGCTTCAATCCATATTTTCACTTCATCAATAATACCATGGAAGAAGTCTTGAAAGTCCTCAAATCCATAGTCGCTACGCATAGCAGCCCCAATGAAGATATCTCCACCGATCGAATTCCTCGTCTCCATGTCCTGGTTTGTTCCTACTACGTTCCCGTCCACATATAGCGTGCCAATGGCTTGACCACCAACAACCTTATAAACAAGAGACACATGGTACCACCTGTCAAGATCAAGAACAGGGCCTGAGACGGCTCCTGTACAACCACGCACCAATCCGTACAGCTCTCGATTGTTGAATGTCATTAGGAGCCATGGCCAGCAATCACCGCCGGCAAGTTCGCGCTCGCAAATTATGTTACGATTTGGCGCGGTGGGATCTAGCTTTATCCACGCCTCGATAGTCATCGCGTCCCCGGGTAGGGCATCCAGTAACCCGACACCAGGGATTCGTACGTAATCGTCGCCATCGAATGAAAGTGCATTGCCATCATGACCCGATACATAGCTTGCCCCGACAACTGTCCCGTCGTAGCCATTGCCACTTGCATCATTCGCATTATCTTCAAATGGGTAGTATGCGACAAGGATTTGTTGGTTGATTAGTTCAACAGATACTGCAGGTGTAGTTTCGTTAGACGTTTTAATGTTTGGTGGGTCAGCGACTCTACCATCATCGCGCCCGCAACCGCCGACATTGAGTAAAACAGCGAAGAAGATAAGAAAACCAAAGATTCTATTCATTACTAAATCCCCCTCAACTTTATTGATTAACCATATTTAAGGATTCGGCTACCGCTGAACTGCCGCTAGGAACTCAGGGGCGTTTTCTTATCGGCTATATTTCAACACCTCCTTTCCAGCCGATATCTAAGTTAAGTAAATTTTACATCATGTCACATCGACTACGGATGACGAGCCATATTCCATATTTTCACTTCATCGATAATACCATGAAAAGGGCAAGGCGGAATTGTATCATATTCATCATTGACAGTATAGTAGTTTTTCATAAGAAAGACCCTCAACTTAGAGGGTCTTTTATGTTCAAATATTTCCCTGTTCGTTCATGCTGCAATGACAGCCTTCTCCGATAATGACATGATCAAGCAGATCAATGCCTATCAACTCGCATCATTTGGCAAACCTGGTTGTCAGGTCGATGTCCTCGTTGCTCGAAGTCGGATCTCCGGTCGGGTGGTTAAGCACCAGGATTATGAACGCCGCGGACGCGGAGATAGCCGGCTTGAGAACCTCTCAACAATGGCACCACAATTATCATCAGAAATAATTGCTGGAAATGGACCCGCACTCTCCTCTCCTCACATAGAATTATGCCATCTTGAACCCAACTGCGAGTACCATCACCATTGATCATCTGCAGTTTTATATCGAACATAGACACACTTTCCTCAAGCCAAACGATGAATGCACCATCTCTACCGTTTGAGGCTATCTGAGGACGAAGATGATAACCATATGCAGTACAAACAGGTATCTCGCCTGAAATTGATTGCGCAAATAGACTATTTCCTGTAATTAAAATAAGCCCCAGAACAACAACAGTTGTTGATATCACTCTCATATTGCATCCTCTCCATGAATATGAATTCTGGTTCACTTTCAATCATATTAATCCCTGAATTCCATTTAGCTTGCACCAGCTAAATATTCATTCACTTAGCGATATTCGGGGAACCCTGACACACTGTCAAGCATGTCCTAATCTTAATAATATGCTGCTCTCACGATGCTGGTAGGGTCGAGGACTGGCGCGGTACTCCTTAGGACTGGCCTATCTATTTTCTCCCCGTTTCCTCTGGGAGTGCCTCACTAGCCATTCCGTAAGCTCGTTTCCAGCCCCCGCCACTTCGCACGCAGCATGCGGATTTCCCGCACTACGCGCTCCTGCACACTTCTCGTCAAGGGTTATGAGACCTATCGT
>JAUWCL010000044.1 GCA_030609325.1 Candidatus Krumholzibacteriota bacterium | reverse complement strand
AGATGCCAGCAAGGGTCCTGCTGCCGGATACACAAGACTGGTCGCAGGGCTTCTTCATCGTCGTCATCGTCACTACCTCTGGTTAGAAGTCTTATCTGCCCCCTCAGGGAGTATTATAGCACGGGTTTTCGGCAGGCTCTCAGATCGCGCATACGGCGAGAACTCAGGCCGAGGCAAGGTTGAAGTCGGAATATTCGAGAAGCGCGCAGGAATGGGCCTTGATGTTCGAACAGCGCGCAAATCAGGGCGGGTCACGGACTTTCGCGAAAAAGGGGCTGAAAATCGCGTCAAGGGAAATCTTCGAAAATCTTCGAAAAATCTCTATTTCTGGAAGATATTTTCAGGATCATCCGGGCAGTCCGGAGCAGAGAGAGAAAGAGGGGAAGCGACATTTAAAATCACCCCCCTCTCTTTTATGTCACTACAGTCTCGACAGGTTAAATACAGGCATTCCTGCCTCGATAAGTATGATCGGGCGGTCATTTTTTTAAGGTGGATGGGACGGAGGCGGGAGGAAGCGGCGAGGGGGTTGACAGGACAACGTCTTTCGTTCAGAATCCGGTCCGGAACGATTCGACGAAGCAGTTGGGCAGACAGGTGGTGAAAATGCTCAGGACTAACAAGCAGTATCTGGTAGAGAAGGCAGTTTCCGGAAAGGTGTCTAGCCCGAGGATATCGCTGAAGAATCCGTGGCTTATCGATCCCGGCGGAGAGCCGCATGTGATGCCCGGCACGGGAGGAATCACGTACAACGTGTCAGTCGGGGATTCGGCGCTGGATTTTGTCGGGGACCATATCGAGCCGGGGGTCAGTGTGACCCTGAAGACCTCAGAGGCGGAGAGAAGTGTGCTCGGCGCCCTCAGCATACTTACGTGTATCGGGAACGAGGCAAGGGTCATGTCGGGGCAGGCCGCCGGAGCCAGCGGAGTGGTAACTGGCAAGCACGGAGGCGTGGAGCACGTTATCATGGATTTTTCGCGAGCAACGCTCGACAAACTTGCGATAGGGGATATGATCCAGATCAGGGCTTTAGGCCAGGGGCTCGAACTGAAGGATTTCCCTGAGGTGCATATGATGAACATCGATCCCGGGCTTCTCGGAAAGCTCGGCATCACCATCCGGAACAAGCAGATGGTCGTTCCCGTCACGCACGTCATACCAGCATCGATCATGGGATCGGGGCTCGGATCGAAGCACAGCTACAGCGGGGACTACGATATTCAGCTCGGAGAGCGGGAATCGATAAGAAAGTTCGGACTGCAGAACCTGAGGATCGGCGACGTTATTGCGATAAACGACGCCGACTGCAGGTTCGGAAGGTCGATGAAGTCGGGCGCGATAAGCATCGGCGTAGTCGTTCACGGAGCGTGTATCACCAGCGGGCACGGCCCCGGCGTGACCGTTCTGATGACCACGACGAGAAAGCTCATAGTTCCCAAGATAGAAGAGGACGCGAATCTCTCCGTCTGTCTCGGCATAGGCAGTGAGAAAAAGAGCAGGCGTCCGCGCAGCAGGAGAAGACACTGAATAAGGAGGTGCCGGTCGATGCCCCAGTGGAGTAAGATACTACCGGAACTGGACTGGATCGCCGACGGCGATCTCAGGGATCTTGTGGAGAAGGTGTGGGAGGACGCCTTCCAGCTGGGAGGATGGGATGAGGATGATCTCGATGCGATCCCGTTCACCCTTCTCGTCCATGACGCCGACATCAACCTTTTAGACCATACGAGGATCGTGACCCATCTGTGCAGGCAGATCGCAGGGCCGCTGAAGGAGATGCAGGGTCTCGATATAAACGACGACCATCTCATAGCAGGCGCCCTTCTGCACGATGTTGGAAAGCTGCTCGAGTACGGTAAAAAAGGCGGAGAGATCGCCGTGGCGAGAAGCGGAAGGATGCTGCGCCACCCTCTTTCCGGGATGGGCCTGGCTGTGAAGTGGAATCTTCCCGAGGAGGTCAGCCATATAATAGCCGTTCACTCGCGCGAGGGGGAAAGATCGTACCGGAGTCCCGAAGCGATCATCCTGCATCACGCCGATTTCATCATGTTCGAATCGTTCAAGAGCAGGAAGGAATTCTCCGCCATCTGACAGGGGAGCGATGCGCATATACAACAGGCTCGCCGCGGGATTGATCATCTTCGCTGCCGCTGTGGCGCTGCCGGTCCCGGACCGGAACCAGGGATATGCCGGCGGCCGCGCCGAATGCGGGAGGGCACTGGCCCGGATGATCCCCGGGCTCGAAGAGGGTGAGGTCGTTCCCGTATGGATATTCTTTGCCGCGCCGCCCGACGACAGCGCGGCATCTTCTCCTGAAGCCCTCGTCAGAACCTCGAGGCGAGGGACGCCGCGTGAAAGGTCCGTCCGGCTGCATCCTCCCGCGCAAAGTTCAATAGACGGCATCAGGCCCCTCGTCGTGCGAATAAGACACAGGTCGTCGTATTTCAACGCCGTAAGCGCCGATGTGAGGGCGGGCATGATACCGCGGATCATCGAACTGCCCGGCGTTGCGAAGGTCGATGCGGTAAGGACCTACAGGAGGGCCCGGGAATCACTTCTTCCGGATAAGGAGAGTATACCGCGGTACGCTCCATCCTTCCCTCTGATCGGAAAGTACGGGGACAGTTTCAATCAGCTCTACATGATCGAAGCGGTGGATCTCCTCGAGATGGGGTACAACGGATCGGGTGATTCAAGCTCAGCCGGTCAGATCATGATAGGAATCCTCGACACTGGGTTCCTTCTCGACCATTACGCCTTCGACAGGCTCGACATCCACGCTCAATGGGATTTTGTGAACGACGATTCGGTGACCGGGAATGAGCCGGGGGACCCTCCCGACCAGGACAAGCACGGGACACTGGTGTTGGGTGCAATCGCGGGATACGGCGAGGGCCACCTGATCGGGCCGGCGTGGGGGGCGGCCTTTCTCCTCGCAAAGACCGAGATAGTGGGCGAGGAGATAGAGGTGGAAGAGGACAATTGGGTGGCCGGGCTTGAGTGGTGCGACAGCATAGGCGCCGACATCGTGACGAGCTCCCTCGGTTACATAAAATGGTACGATTCCGATTCCCTCGACGGTGAGACGGCCCTGTGTACCAGGGCGGCTAACAGGGCTGCCTCAAGGGGCATCGTCGTCTGCAACGCCGCAGGCAACTACGGCTTGAACGGGCCGGAGACATTGATAGCCCCGGCCGACGCGGACAGCGTGATAACGGTAGGGGGGGTCTACGGCGACGGGAGCCTTTGGGGGTCGAGCTCGAGGGGGCCGACCGCCGATGAGAGGATCAAGCCCGACGTGATGGCCCAGGCGGTCTACGTTCAGAGCGTCTGTCACCCCGTGGATTACGGGTATGGTAAGTACAGAGGCACTTCCTTCGCGACTCCCCTGGTAGCGGGGCTGTGTGCGCAAATCCTCGAGATACATCCCGACTGGGCCCCCATGCAGCTCAGGGATTCCCTGCTCGTCCACGCGACGAACAGCGATTCTCCAGATAACGACTTCGGCTGGGGTATCGCCAGGGGACTGGCGACGGCGGGGATCTCCCCCGACGGCGCGGAGGGCGTATCGTTTTCGAACGGGTATCCCAATCCCTTCGGGGACTCCGTCGCGTTCGACTTCTTTTCCGGCAGGTGGACATACGTCTCGGCGCGGATCTACGACAGCTCGGGCCGTCTCATCAGGATGCTTCTCGACGAGGAGCCGCTTCTCTTCGGGGTGACGGTGGAGTGGGATGGAACGAACGACGGCGGAAGACAGGCGGCAAGCGGCGTCTACTTCGTCGAGTTCGAATCGCCGCAGGCGAGACAGGTTGTGAAGATAGTCAGGATAAGATAGAAGGCTCTCCTTTTAATCTTGAAAATCCGGGTTTTATCGGATAGATTCCGAAACAACGGCACTGAACGGTTATTAAATCGTAATACATTGATAATGCTATAGATATGAATGTCCTGCAACATGAGTGACGGGAGGTTTTTCTTGCCCGACAAACACGTATTTTTCTTCGGTGGTGGGGAGACCAACGGCAATGCCGGGATGCGCGATCTCCTCGGTGGAAAGGGCGCGAACCTGGCAGAGATGGCCAACTCGGGCATCCCCGTGCCGGCCGGTTTCACGATCTCTACGGATGTCTGTGTGGATTTCTATAAAAACGGTGGAAGATATCCGGACCATCTCAAGGCAGATGTGGTGTCGGCGATCGAAAAGGTCGAGAAGACGATGGGCGCGAAATTCGGCGATCCAGCCGATCCGCTCCTCCTCTCGGTACGTTCGGGCGCGCGGGTGAGCATGCCCGGTATGATGGATACGGTGCTCAACCTCGGACTCAACCTCAAGACGGTCGAAGGGCTGGCGAGGAAGACCGGCGACGAACGGTTCGCGTGGGACTGTTTCAGGCGCTTCATGCAGATGTACGGCGATGTCGTCCTCGACATGAAGCCGACCGACAAGGACGCGAGGGATCCCTTCGAGGAGATACTGAACGCGAAGAAGGAGGAGGTCGGGGCCGAACAGGACATGGATCTGGGTGTGGACGACCTGAAGGAACTCGTCGAGCGGTACAGGGCGATAATCGTAGAGAAGTCCGGGGTGGAGTTTCCCGAGGATCCCATCGAACAGCTGTGGAACGCGATTGGAGCGGTCTTCAATTCGTGGAACAACGATCGCGCGAACACCTACAGGCGGCTGAACGGCATCCCCGACGACTGGGGGACGGCCGTCAACGTACAATCGATGGTATACGGGAACCTCGGAGACGATTCGGGAACGGGTGTCGCCTTCACGAGGAATCCCGCTACGGGCGAGAACCACTTCTACGGCGAATATCTCATGAAGGCCCAGGGGGAGGACGTCGTCGCGGGGATCAGGACCCCGAGGCCGATGAACAGGCTGCAAAAAGGGGACGCCGACGTCCCGTGCCTCGAGGACGAGATGCCGGAGATCTACGGCGAGCTCGATACGATCCGTCTCAGTCTCGAAGAGCATTATCGGGACATGCAGGACCTCGAGTTCACGATACAGAACAGAAAGCTCTGGATCCTTCAGACGAGGGCTGGCAAGCGGACTGGATTCGCCGCGATAAAGATAGCAATAGACATGGTTCGCGAGGGCCTCATTACGAAGGACGAGGCGATACGCCGCTTAGATCCCGAACAGCTC
The DNA here is from genome assembly GCA_030609325.1 of Candidatus Krumholzibacteriota bacterium. Lineage (GTDB taxonomy): Bacteria > Krumholzibacteriota > Krumholzibacteriia > Krumholzibacteriales > Krumholzibacteriaceae > JAUWCL01. The sequence continues at coordinate 10,188 of JAUWCL010000044.1, read as the reverse complement.
AACCAGTTCCTCAGACCGGTATTCGATCCCGGACAGAAGCATAGGGCCATTGACGAGGGCAGGCTGATGGCGCGCGGCATCAATGCCGGGCCGGGCGCGGCCACGGGCAGGATCGTATTCAACGCCGAGGACGCCGAGAAGCGGGCTGTGGAAGGGGAGGGGGTCATCCTCGTAAGGATCGAAACGAGCCCGGAGGACATCCGCGGCATGTACGCCGCTTCCGGCATCCTGACCTCGGCTGGCGGAGCGACCTCTCACGCGGCGCTGGTGGCGAGGCAGATGGGCAAGGTCTGCGTCGTCGGGGCAAAGGAGATATCGATAGACTACAGGCAGAGAACGATCGTATCGGGTGGCATTACCCTCGCCGAAGGGGATCACATCTCGATCGACGGGACGACGGGAGAGGTGATCTCGGGGATGATCGAGACAAAACCGTCAGAGGTGATCCAGGTCCTCATAGACGGGACGCTCGACTCGAAGGACTCGGTCATCTTCCGTGACTACGAGGAGCTCATCGGTTGGGCAAACGGTATCCGGACGATGAACGTGAGGGCGAATGCGGACCGGCCCGACCAGGCTTCCGCCGCCGTCGCATTCGGGGCAGAGGGGATAGGCCTCTGCAGGACCGAACACATGTTCTTCGAGGGTGAGAGGATCGACTGGGTGAGGCGCATGATCCTGGCCGTGGACGAATTGGGGAGGAAGGAGGCCCTTTCGAAGCTGCTCCCGATGCAGAGGGAGGACTTCCACGCTATCTTCGAGGCGATGGGAGAGAGACCGGTTACCATCCGGACACTCGACCCGCCGCTGCACGAGTTCCTTCCTCACAAGGAGGAGGAAATCGCCGAGCTGGCCGGCAAGATGGGAGTCGACGCGGGCTGGCTTGCCGACAAGGTTACATCCCTCAAGGAGGCCAATCCCATGCTCGGCCACAGGGGATGCAGGCTCGGCATTGTCTATCCGGAGATAACAGAGATGCAGACGAGGGCGATATTCGAGGCGGCCTGCGATCTCACCGCTGGAGGAAAGAAAGTGCGGCCCGAGATAATGATCCCGCTGGTGGGCAGTGCGAAGGAATATCAGCTGCAGGAGGAGGTCGTGAGGCGCGTGGCATCGGAAGTCATGGAGGACAGGGGCGTCGATATCGAATACCTCGTCGGTACGATGATAGAGATTCCAAGAGCCGCGCTGACAGCCGACGCGATCGCCGAGCGGGCCGAGTTCTTCTCGTTCGGAACGAACGACCTGACGCAGACGACCCTGGGTATCAGCAGGGACGACGCCGGTAAGTTCATGGACGATTATATCGAAAAGGGAGTGTGGTCTGTCGATCCGTTCCAGAAGCTCGACCAGGACGGAGTGGGAACCCTCATAAAGATCGGAGTGGAAAAGGGACGGGGAGCGCGCGAAGGCCTCAAGATAGGGATCTGCGGGGAGCATGGAGGAGAACCGTCGTCGATCGGTTTCTGCCAGAGGACGGGGTTCGATTACGTGAGCTGCTCTCCTTTCAGGATCCCGGTAGCGATCCTGGCCGCCGCGCAGGCGGCCCTCGAGGGCGATGGGGAAGGGAGCTGACCTATCGCAAGCGGCGACAGGCAACCAGGACCCCGTACATGCGGCGGCCGCCTGAGGAGATCGGTCCTTGTCTTCCTCGCGGCGAGCGCTGCCGTGCTGGCCGCATGCGGCGCTACCCTGGCCGCAACCGGAAGGGGGAGCCTGGCCGCCGACCTGGTCCTGTGGACCGTTCCGGTAATCGGGGCGTTCGCGATTTTCTCCCTGAGAAACGTACACCTCTTCTGCAGGCCGGACGGGAGCGAGGTCTGCCGGTTCGAGGCGGCCAACGCGTTGACCGCCGTGAGGATTTTCCTGGTGCCGCCTGTCATAGTCCTCCTCAATAACGGATATATGATGTACGGCGCGATCCTCTGGTTGACCGCCGAGCTGACGGACGTCGCCGACGGCTTCGTCGCGCGCAGATTCAGGCAGGATACCGACTTCGGCATGATGATCGATCCTGTGGGTGATATCATGGCTACGATAGCCGTTTTCACCTGGCTTTTCCTCGGCGGAAGGGTTCCATCCTGGCTTTTCGCCCTGCTTGTCGCGAGGTATGTTCAGTTTTTCGCCGGGCTCGCCATACTATCCCTGACGGGCAGGCTGCCGAAACTCCGTGCCACACTTGCCGGAAAAGCGACTGGCTTGGTGCAGGGCGCGATAATAATGTTTCTGCTGCTGCGAGCCGCCCTCGGCGATCCCCCGCGACTCGAGTCGTACGACAATATCCTTTTTCCGGTTCTGGGAGCGGCGTTCCTTTTCGTAATTGCTTCGCAGACGGCGATAGGCCTGAGGGCGGTAAGGAACAACGACGCTTCCTGACAGGAGGTAGAAGATGGACCTGGGCGGCGACCTTGCAGTGTTGGAACCCTCGATGATCTTTCAGGTGACGGGCATCTGCGGCCTGACGGGGAAGATGAAACTCATAACGATCGACAACGTGGCGAGCTTCTGGTTCAGGACGGGTGGACTCCTATTTGCGACGATCGATACGGGAAAGAAGAAGATAGGCGAGTTCCTCATAGAAAACGACATGATATCGGAGAAGCAGCTCGACGAGGCACTCGAGGAGATGCAGAGGAAGTACGGAAAGAAGAGGATAGGCAACATCCTTATCGACAGAGGATATCTCGACTACGAGACTCTCGAGAAGGCGATACACGAACAGATAAAGGAAGTGGTGTACGAGGTGCTTCCGTGGAAGAAGGGACAGTTCGTATTCTTCTCGGATGTGGAGCCTGAGCACGAGGACATATTACTCGATATAAGGATGGACCATCTCATACTCGAGGGGCTGAAACGTATCGACGAAGCAGCCAGGGATTAATAGTGTTCCGAAACATCCGCCAGAAACCGAAAATTCTCCCACGGATGGCACTGGCGGCCGCTGTCCTGTCATTTCTGACCGGCGAAGCATCCGGCGGGAAACCGGAACGGTTTTACGGAACGATATCATCGACGAGATCTACGGCCATGGGCGGGGCTTTCTCTCCTTTGGCGGACGATATTACTGCACTGATCGTCAATCCGGCCGGTCTGGTCAATACTGGCGGTGTCGCCCTCTACTCTGATTACATGGAGACCGGTGGCGGATCGGGGCCGTGGGAAGGCAAGCTCGTCGGAGGCTTCGAAAGATGGGGGATCGTATTCGGCGCCGCCGGCTCGAGAAAGAGCTTCAAAGACGGGGTCATAGAGGGTCAGTTGTCGGCGGGACTCGCGATGAACGTGCTGTCGGGCTCTGCCGGATCGTTCATATCGATCGGAGGGGCGCTGAGGGCGGGACGCGTTGCGTTTGACCTCGAGGACTCATGCGTTCCCTGCGGAGTCGAGGTGGGGAGGTATTCGTACAACGCGCTAACCGTCGATCTGGGCCTGATGATCAGGCCGCTACCCTTTATATCTCTCTCGGTATCATCAGAGAACATCTCGGAAGCAGGCTTCGGATCGGGAGACTACTTCATCCCGTGGGACAGGACCGTGCGTTACGGAGCGGCCTGGCTGCACGAGGACAGGTTCACGATATCCTGGGAGCGAAGGCAAATCGGAGGAAGGGAAACTGATCATTTCGGTTTCGGTCTCCGGACGGCCCTTCCCCTCGAGATAATGGCGGGAATGATTTCGGAACGGGTTTACGGCGGCGCGAGATGGGACGAGGGCAAGTGGAGAGCCTCGATCGTCTTCGGCCAGGAGGCTGAGAACGTCATCACAACGGGCGCGTCCATCGAGATATTCTTCAACAGGCCGGCGAGGATCTATCAGTGAGTTGGATGAACCGCAGAATCCTTTTCCCCACATTGTCCCTGACGCTGCTGGCCCTGCTGTGTGTACCAGCGTTGCCGCGATGCGATGAGGGCGGCGCATCGCAGCCCGATTCTTCCGGGAGTTTCCGGTGGGGAGGGGTCTACTTGGGGCTGATCGACCTGAGGAAGGAGGCGGAGGAGTTTCCGTGGAACGATTCATCTTCGGAGTCGCACCTGACCGACCGCGTGTCGCTGATGTTCGACGCGGGATTCGCGAGATACTTCCGTCTCTTCGTCAAGGGGGCCACCGGCCTCAGGGGCGAGAGGGACGATATCTACTCGAGCCGTTTCTTCATAGAACAGGGACATCTGTCAGGCGCCTGGCGTGATCGCCTCAAAGGTAGGCTGTTTCTCAGGGAAAGGGCATTCCGGAACCGCGGCAGGCTGATGCTGCTCGTGTCGAATGACTCGGAAATCATATCCAGGGGCGGTGAAGGCCTGGCCGTCGCCGCTCGGACGGCGGGCCCGGCCCTGCTGACATATACCGGGGCGGTTTTCAGGGATTCCTCCGAGCAGAAGGAGAACGGCGGGCTGCCCCCCGCGGCCGCCTATGGCGATTACCTCAATGTGTTCGACGCCGGGGTGAGGCGCCGGACATGGCATCTCGGTATGACGCTCGCCGGGATGAGGTCGCAGCGGCTCGGCGATTCGGTGATGTACGGGTTCGACGGGGGATTCGATCTCGTTGGAGGAAGGATCACGGTGGAATTCGCCAGGTCGGCCGACGGAAGGTGGAGCGAACTCGGCGGCGGGTTCTTCGGTCTCGATGTCGACGCGATGAAGTGGGGCGGCTTCAGCGCCGGGTTCCCGGCAGACGGAGCGCTGGCCGCCGAGTGGACCGGATTCGCGTGGGAGGGGGGGGGGAAGGGAAGGTTCGGCCTGACGCCCGGGTACCGCTACTCCGGAAGGGAGTTTATTGACAGCTTCGGTGAGGTGCGGTCCGGCTGCGTGGAGAGCTACATAGAGATGTGGTGGAAACATGCGACACTCGCATCGCTCGTCTCGCTGAAAGCGGCCGACAGGTACGAGTATTCATCGGGAAAGGGGGGAGGTGTCCTTGAGGGTTCTCTTCTGACGAGGTTCAGGGGAGGGCTCGAGACGACGGTGAGGGCCTGGTTCGCCGAGGGCCGGCGCCCCGCGCTTCTGTTCTCTGCCGTGGACGACAACAGCCTCACGCGGCTGATCGCCACGGCGAGGATCGATGATACGGGAGGAAGAAGCGAGTTCTCCTTCCTCACCGAGGCGGGCGTCAATCTCGGCAGGCACTGGACGCTGGGGGGCACGATGTACCTCGAGCGTTCCGCCAGGGGGTACTACACCACTGATATCGAGCTGAGGAGCGGGAAGAGGTTCGTATTCAGGGTTTCGGCCGGAACCTACCTTTCCACTTCTCAATATGCGATTTTAAATTACGATCCCGCGCCGCCGGTGACGGACGGCGAAAGGGTGATATCGTTCTATACGAGGATCTGGCTCGGAGGGATATAGAGGGTGAGCCGTTTCGAATCGGCATTTCGGATCCTGATCTGCGCGTGCGCGCTTGCGGCGGCCGTACCGATGACGGGGTACACCTCGATCGAGGTCGATGAGGAAGAGGTCGTCTTCCGCCTCGACGATCCAGGTGCGGCGAAGGTGTTCCTCACCGGCGATTTCAACAACTGGAACCCGACAATGGACAGTATGGTAAAGCGGGGTGGGGTGTGGGAGGTCAGGCTCTATCTCGTTCCCGGCAGGTATAGGTATATGTTCATCGTCGACGGCGAGAGCATCCCCGATCCGGACAATCCAAACAGGGATGCGGACGGCAATACCTTCTTAATATTCATCGAGGATGACGGCGTTTACGAGATAGTCTACGAGGTCACAGTGGTGGGGGACAGGAAGGTTGACGAGAGATACACGCCGTACGGGGCGCTGAGCGCTGTCGCTGTGAGCGACTACGGGCTGTTCACAGCGTCCGCCGGCGTGAAAGGCGAGATAGACGGGAGCCTGCGTGGAGACATGCTCGTTGGATTCGAATACGAGACCACCGCGGATGATCCGGTAAGCGCATACCTGGTGAGTGCGAAGGGCGAATGGACAACGGAGAAGTTCCAGCTCGGGGCTTTCCACAGGTCGGGCGAGATCGGTTTCGGAGACCCTCTCTCCCTCTTCACCGACGTCGGGCCTTACGCCTATCCGCTCGGCCTGTTCTGCAGGGGCGCCGAAGCATCGGCCGGGTGGAAGGACCGGGCCGAGGGACGGGTCTTTTTCGCCAACCGGATAGACGGGTATTGCTCCGGACTGGAGAGGTTTTATGACGGAATCTCGAGATTTCCGATAGACGACAGGGATCCTGAGGACAAGGACATGATAGGGCTGTCTCTGAAAGGTGCCTACAGCTCAGTTCTTCTCGAGTATATGTACCGGCACGACTGCGGTCCGGGCGGAGAGTCCTGGCGCGGTGAGAGATATTGCTGGATCTGGGACGGCTACGGTATCCGGGATTCTCACGGCATCCTGCTCGAATTGAAAAAGAAGGACTATCCCGTATTCAGGGCGGAATATCTTACAGGACAGACAAGACTCCAGGCCGGCTCATTCTATTGTCTGCCAGCTCCGTCAATACCGTATGAGTCAGCATCCGATGCCGATCTCGACCTGGAAGAGGGATACAGGGCTCTGGTCGACATCTCGTATTCGCGCGGGCCGTTCTCCGGCCTGATGGGGTGGCACGGGACGACGATCGATCGCGATCCCTCTGTGGTTGGGTGGAATGATTGGGAGAGTGCTCGGATGGATGTCTTTCAGGCCCGGGTCGTGTATGAAACAGGATCGCTGAAGATAGACCTGGAGATCGACCTCGAAGACTTCAGTGGAGACGGAGGAATCGGGAGGACATTCTGGCTCCAGTACTATAACTTCTGGCTCGACGGCGACCAGCTTCGGACAGAGATGCTGCAGTTCCTCAAATCGGAGAGCGTCTGGAGGGCGAAGCTTCTTGTAGAGGAGAAAGGCGCCGAACAGATACCCGGACCGTACCGGCTCGAAGGATATCTTTCCGCATCAGCCCGGTGGGATGGAAACACTGACAGAAGTATGTTCGAGATAACAGGAGGGAAAGGTCTCCGGGCAGGATCGTACCTCTCCTTCCACGCCGACCTGAGGTATGCGTCATACAGGGACGACAGGTGGACCGGCGACAACGGATTCCTCGACGTCTGGCTCGGCATGCGAGCGTCGCTGGGCGGTTCGGGCTGGGTGGCATGGGGGATGGGAGTTCCGCCCCACAGGTTCGACAGGTGGTATTACGACTTTACAGGCGACGGGAGGGAAGCTTTCCTTCTGGACCAGGGACTCTTTGACGCTGTCGACATTCTCGGGGAAGACGATCTTATAGACTGGCTCGGCAGAGCGGAGAAATCCCTTGCCGAGAAGTGGAGATTGAGCTTTGAAGCGGGATTCACCTTCTGATAGAATCGGTTACGCGGAGGATCGATGAAGGTATCTGAAGTATTTAGAATTATCATTGCGGCTTCCGTGTTGCTTCTCGCAGCCGGATCCTGTAGCCGTTATCTCGAGAAGACTGTCGAATCTCCAGTACTCGAGGGAGGGATGGTCGAGTTCAGATATCCGTCGCCTTCGGCGAGGACGGTCCAGGTAGCCGGCGACTGGAACAACTGGGGAGCGGGAGACTCTGAACAGGGTGAGGTGCTCGTCGGCCTGATGGGAAGGGATAAAAGTGGTGTCTGGAATCTGGCGCAGGAACTGCCGCCGGGAAGGTACCGTTACTACTTTCTTTTAAACGAGACTCAGAGGATCATCGACCCCGCCAATCCCAGAGTCGCGGACGATCCATGGGGAGGGAAGGCAAGTCTGCTGATAGTGCCGTAATCATGAGAAAGTACAGAACGATCGTGATCCTGATCCTTGCCGCGGCGGCGATGAGTTCCGCCGGGTGCGGCGTTGCGGGAGGCCCCGCGGGAAGCGTGGAGCCTACTGCCGGGCCCCAGATCACAGCGGAGGGAGTGAGGTTCTCCCTCTACTCGACGAAGGTCAAGAAGGTCAATATAGCGGGAACCTTCAACAACTGGTCGATGACGGCCGATCCGCTCTACGACCGGGAAGGGTCGGGGATGTGGATGATCGTGCTGCCCCTTCCGCCGGGCAAGTACGAGTACAAGTTCATCATCAACGGTGAGGAATGGATACCTGACCCCGCCAACCCGACGACGACCGACGACGGATTCGGAGGCTACAATTCGGTGATAACGGTCGAATAACTGCCGCCCCGCGTCCGACCGGATTCTTAACATCATGTAAAGCGGAACGTTAGCCTATGGCAGAATGTTGCAATTTGCCCCCGATTGTGTTAATTTGAATTCAATATCACGCTGTGTTTTGCGGCACGGAGCCGGGGCATGGAGAAAAAGATTCCGCGCCCGAGGCGGAGATACGGCCGGAAGAAGGCCGCCCGAAAGGCCGCTGGATAAATAACGTTCCGCAGGAACAGCAGTTAGCGAGCCTGAATAACATTCCCTGGGCCTTAAAAGGGCATCGGGGAGGTATGTCCTCATACGGACTGAAAAGCTTCTTCAGGGCCGGTTCACACGTTTCCGAATGTGGCATATACCTTGCCCCTGTACCGGTGAATCATGTCCGGACCGATTCATAAGGCTTCCACTGGAAGACCGGCACATCTGCCGGGAGTAAGGGTCCTGAAAGGGCTCCTGCTCGCGGCATGCCTTGTTCCGTCCATTCTCTTTTCCACAGCAGCATATGGTCAGCCTGGCAGCGGCACGGCCGTGATCATCCCCTCCGCAGATGTTACGGCTGGCTCTTCGGGGACCTGGACTATCAGATATACCGCCACCGATGATTTCTCGACCGGGGTCGTAAGGCTCGTTATCCCCCCGGGATGGTCGGCTCCACAAATATTATCGAGTTCCACGGCAGGCTATGTCACTGCTACGAGCGACGGCGTTCTGAACGCCACCACTCCAATAGATATAACGGGAAGAAACATCACGATAAACGTCGACACCCTCTCGGTAGGCGAGACGGTCGATATTGTCTACGGTGACGTGTCCGGTTCGTCTTCGGGCGCCGCTGGCACACAGGCGATAATCGAGTCGGGCGTCGTATTCATCGTGCAGTCCGATCCTCTCGCCGCCTCACCTGTGGCCATCGCTTCATCGCCGACGGTGAATGTAGTGGCGGCGTCTGTCACGAAGCTCGTCTTCACCACTGCCGAGAGGACCGTGAAGGCCGACGGCGAGAGCCAGGTCATGAGGGTCCAGGCGCAGGACGAGTTCGACAATCCCGCTGCGGTCGAATTGGATCAGGATGTATTTCTTTCATCCACATCGGGGGCGGGAACGTTCTCCCATCTTCCCGAAGGAAGCTGGAGCGAGACGACAACCGTCGAGATACAGGTGGGAGAGGATACGGTCTCGTTCTACTACAGAGACACATCGCCGGGCATCTACGACATAACCGCGTCTGCGGAAGGTCAGGTCTGGAGCGACGCGCAGCAGCAGGTCACGGTCGATTCGGGAGATCCGGCAAAGCTTACGATATCGCCCGAGGATTCGACCGTTACGGCCGGAGAATACGGCCGTTATATCCTGCGTTCGGTCGATATCCACGGAAACCCCATCGCACCTGGGGCAGACCAGACGATAACGCTGCTCGCGGGCGGCGGCAACTTCTATGACAAGGACGATCACGGCACGACGTTGACAGAGCTCGTGATCCCGTCGGGATCGAGTGCGGCCGAGGTCGATTACAGGCACACCATCAAAAATACAGCGGCCGGGTATTTCCTCGTATTTCTCGACAATGATGGTGTGGCGCCCCTGCTCCAGTCGGACAACACGATCGTCTACATCGATAACGCGGCGGTGGATACGTCGGCCTCCTCGATAGAGATCGACAAGGCGACGGCCACAGCAGACGACGCCGATGAGATCGACATTACTGTCACGGTCAGGGACCAGTTCGGCAACCCTGTTCCCGGCGCTGCGGTAGTGCTTTCTGTGACGGGATCGGACAATACGATCACGCAGCCTGCCGGAGCCACAGACGCGAGCGGCGTGACGACCGGGTCGGTCAGGTCGACCAGGGCTGAACCCAAGAATATCAGCGCCACAGCCGACGGGACATATCTCGAAGACATAGTGGGCGTGATATTCAACGCGGGGTCCGTGGACCTTGGTGTCTCTACGATAGGGGTAGTGCCGGACACGGTGATAGCCAACGGCACGGATGTCGCGACGGTGACGGTGACGGCTCTTGACCAGTACGGCAACGCTGTCCCGGGGGCGGCGGTGGTGCTGGCGGCCACCGGCACAGG
>JAUWCL010000038.1 GCA_030609325.1 Candidatus Krumholzibacteriota bacterium | reverse complement strand
GCGATCTGAATTATCTCAGCCTGAGATCCCTATTCGTCCTCATCCGTCATCAGCGTCATCGCCTTGATGATCACCGGCTTTACCGGCACGTCGCCGTAGGAACCCTTCGTTGTTGTCTTGGCCATCTCGATCTTGTCGATGACCTCGGAGCCCTCGATGACCTTGCCGAACACGCAGTAGCCGTACGCCGACTGGGTCTTGTTCTTGTGGTCGAGGGCCGTGTTATCGCTGGTGTTGATGAAGAACTGGCTCGTCGCGCTGTCCACGACGTTAGTCCTTGCCATGGCGAGCGTGTACTTCTTGTTCTTCAGCCCGTTATCCGCCTCGTTCTTGATCGGGGGAGCGGTCTCCTTCTGTGTCATGTCGGTCATGAATCCGCCGCCCTGGATCATGAAACCCTTGATCACCCTGTGGAATATCGTCCCGCTGTAATACCCTTTATCGACGTAGTTGAGAAAGTTCGCCACCGTGACGGGGGCCTTGTCGGGGTAGAGCTCGATCGTGAATCCGCCCACGTTCGTCTTGATGTAGACGTGGGGGCGGGACTCCTGGGCCTTCTCTTCGGAGGAAGCCGGGATGGCGGCGGCGAGGATCATCGCCACCGTCATAAGGACGGGTAGAAGTCTCATCATTTCGGTGTCACCTCCATAGCTCGAGAGATCCTTATCCGGATTACGGGGGAATATATGTGATTCCGGACACCATGTACAGTCAAAGAAAGATGAAAATGGCCTTCGGGCAGCGAGGTTCCGGCACACAATGCCGTGTAATATATCGGATTAGACAGAATTCGGGACTTTTTTCTTTCAGGGTTCGCGATTTTTCTGTTAACATCGACTCGAAGCGGCTGAAGTGGCCTTATAACCGTATTCGAGGGGCCTTATAATGAGTCGAAAACTCTCCTTCGAGCATGTCGACGTTTTCACGGACAAGCCATACACCGGCAATCAGCTCGCCGTCTTTCACACACCGGGCAAACTGACCAAGCCGCAGATGCAGATGATAGCCCGTGAGATGAACTTCTCGGAGACGACATTCATATTTCCGGGGAAAGCTTCGGGGGCGGATGCGAAGATACGGATCTTCACGCCCGGCGAGGAAGTCCCGTTCGCCGGACATCCCACGCTGGGGACCGCCTACGTCCTTCACAAGCGCAGCAAGGGCAAGAAACCGTCGAATTTCCTGCTCGAGCTCAATGCCGGGCTCATCGAGATCGAGGTGTCCGGTTCGCAGAAGAAGGGCTATAACTTCACTATGAACCAGCCCCTGCCCGAGTTCGGCACAGCGCTGCAGAACAGGGGGCAGGCGGCCAGGGCGGTCGGCATCCGGCCGTTCGAGGTGATGGGAGGAGGCGTCATCTCCAACGGTCTCGAGTTTCTCATCGTAGAGGCGAGGGATTCGGAGATCATCAGCAGCGCGAGGCTGAACATGGAGGAGGCCTACAACGTCACGGCTAGGCACAAGGTGATCGGCATCTATCTCTTCGCCAGGGTCGAGAGCAGGAAGATCAACGTGCACGCGAGGTTCTTCGCCCCGGCCGTGGGGGTGATCGAGGACCCGGCCACCGGCTCGGCGGCCGGCGCGCTCGGCGGATACCTTGCGAGGATACTGAAGTTCCCCCCCGAACTGAAGCTCAACATCGAGCAGGGGAAGGAGATCGGAAGGAAGTCCCTGCTGCACACACTCGTACGCTGCGACCGAGGCATCGTCCAGAGCGTAAAAGTATCGGGGAGGGTAGTGTCGGTCGGTGAAGGTTCGGTTGTCGTATGATCCGTATGATCCGGAAATCGTTTTGAAAAATCCGGACCTTGTGATATGATTCACCGGGTATTACATTTATTGTGTTGCCCGAAGAAATAATTTAACCGGAAAAGGTTCTGAGGAGGTGGCCCGCGTGACCCTTTCGACGGATCTCTTTTCCGGTTTTTATTATCTGACGATCCTTCTCCGCGTCTATTTCATCAGGTATTCCTCGAACCATTCGTGGATCGTGTTCCACCACAGCTCGGCGTTGAGCGGCTTGCGCACGAAGTGGTCCTCGTCGGGGAAGAAGAGGAATTTTGACTCGACCCCCTGCCGCTGCAGCGCCGTGAAGAACTCGAGCCCCTGGTTGTACGGTACCCTGTAGTCGTGCTCTCCGTGTACGATGAGACAGGGCGTTCTGAAATCGGCCGCGTACCTGTGCGGGGAGAACTTTCCGTACATCTCGGGGTTGGTCCAGGGTGTGCCCTTGAACTCCCACTCGGGGAACCACAGCTCCTCGGTCGCCCCGTACATGCTCTCGAGGTTGTAGACGCCGGCATGCGAGACGAGGCATTCGAACCGGTCTGTATGACCCTCGATCCAGTCGACCATGTATCCTCCGTACGAGGCGCCCGCCGCGCCAATCCTCTCCGGGTCGATGAAGTCGAAGTTCGCCTCGAGGTGGTCGACGCCCTTCATGATGTCCTCATAAGGCGCTCCGCCCCAGTCGCCGCTGATCGCGTCGGTGAACGCCTGCCCGTAGCCTGTGCTCCCGGTGAAGTTGATCGTGGCGACGACGTATCCCGGAGAGGCGAACATCTGGACGTTCCACCGGTAATGGAAATTGTCCCCGAAGGCTCCCTGCGGACCGCCGTGTATGAGCAGTACGACGGGATACTTCCTGCCCTCCTCGAAGAAGGGAGGCTTGACAATCATGCCGTGGACCTGTCGGCCCTCGGCGCCCTCGAACCAGAACTCCTCGAGCGGGTTCATCTCGAGGTCCTCGAGGACCGCGGAGTTGATGTCGGTCAGTCTTGTTATATTTTTGCCCGAGGTGGATGATCTGTAGAGGTCTGTCGGCGCGTTGACGCGCTGGCGCGGGAATACGAGGCTCTTGCCGTCCGGTGAGACGCGGACGTTGCTGTCGTATCCACCCGTGACGACGAACTTCGCGTCGCTCCCCTTGACCGACACCCTGCCGATCGAGTAGCGTCCTCTGTCCTGGACGCAGAAGTAGATGTCGCGGCTGTTCGGCGCCCAGTCGAAATTGCCGATGCTGCAGTCGAGCTCTTCGGTGAGGGTCGTGATCTTGCCCGACCTGCGGTCGTACAGGGTCAGCCTGTACCTGTCCGCCTCGAATCCCACCCTCGTCATCGAGCGCCAGACGATATACCTGCCGTCGGGCGAGTAGCGGGGGTTGTTGTCGTTGGCCGGGTTGCCGGCGGTGAGGTTCTTCGGCTCTCCGCCCGCGACGGGCACGGTCCAGATGTCGTTGTTCGTGGAGATGGCGACCATCGGATCGGGATTGAGGGTATAGCAGATCTCTTTCCCGTCGGGGGAGAAGTCGTGGTCCCTCGAGCCGCCGAGCGAGATCGGCGGAACGTCCGTTCTGCCCTTGTTGATCTCGACAGGCTCTCCTCCGTCCATGCCGACAAGGAATAGGTGGTCCCAGCGTCCCTCCCTCCAGTAGTTCCAGTGCCTGAAGATCAGGTGGTCGATAAGGCGGGCCCTGACTTTTCCGTCATTGTGCTCATTTAATTTTTTTTCGTTGCAGTCCATGTCCCCGCAGTCGGGATAGACGCTCGATGTGAAGGCGAATCTCTTCCCGTCGGGTGACCAGAGCGGTGCGGAAACGCCTGTCGGGATGTCTGTGATCTTCTTCGCCTCTCCGCCGTCGACCGGTATAATCCAGATCTGCGGGGTGCCGCCGCGGGTCGAGACGAAGGCGAGCTTTCTGCCGTCGGGCGACCAGCATGGCTCATAGTCGGCTCCGTCGCTGCGCACGAAGCGGTACGGATCCCCGCCCCTGACAGGCACGAGGTATATGTCGGTGTTAGAGGAGTTCGCTTCCTTGTCGAACCACGTGACGGTGAACGCAATGTTCTTTCCGTCGGGCGAGATCTCGAAGCTGCCGATGCGCCCGAGGGCGATCAGGTCGTCGAACGTGATCGCGTGCTTCTCTCCCCGCACGGACGCGGCGCCTGCGAGAAGGGTCACTGTGAGTATCACGGTGACAATTGCGCGTTTCATTCCGGCTCCTTTCGGTTCGGCCGCCCCGGCCGGGGCGTTTTTCATCAATGGATTTCCCGGCGATTCTAGAAGATGCGGCGTGTTCGAGGCAACATTATATCTCGATCGGCCGTATTTCCATGGTGAAGGCTTTTTCATTGAATTGGATTGTGGATTGTGAAAAGTTCGAGCGTGTCGATACAGGCGGCCCGTTTTCCATCCCGTGGAGGAGACGATGACAGAAATGATAGTGGTAAAGGAGTTGAGCAGGAGTTTCGGTGAGATCCGCGCCGTGAGGGGGATAGGCTTTACCGTTGCGAGGGGTGAGATATTCGGCTTTCTCGGGCCGAACGGAGCGGGAAAGACGACGACGATATCGATGCTGTCCGGGCTGCTCCGGCCCGATTCGGGCTCTATCACGATCGACGGAATGGATATGGCCTCTCACGGAAGAGATATCAGGCGGATCATGGGGATAATCCCGCAGGAGATCGCCCTCTATGAGGAGCTGTCCGGAAGGGACAACCTCCTCTTCTGGGGCGGCCTCTACGGCCTGGCCGGGGGGGAGCTGAGGGACTCGGTCGACAGGGCGCTCGAGCTTGTCGAGCTGATCGACCGCGCGAAGGACCCCGTACGGACATACTCGGGCGGGATGAAAAGAAGAATAAACCTCTGCGCCGGTCTCGTCCACGACCCGAAGATCATCCTGCTCGACGAACCGACCCTCGGGATCGATCCCCAGGCGCGGATAAGGATCCTCGACGTGGTAAAGGGACTCGCCGACAGGGGCAAGACGATAATCTACACGACCCACTACCTAGAGGAGGCGGAGCATATCTGCGACAGGATCGCGATCATCGACGAGGGGACTATCTATGCCTCCGGGACGCTGGCCGAGCTCGTCGAGCTGGTCGGCGGAAAGATCATGGTGACCGTATCGGGCGGGTTCGGGGCGGGAGATGTAAGGGAACTCGTCGGCGACGCGGAAATAGATCACATAGAGAACGGAGAGCTTCGAGTCAAGCTGCTCGACCGCGACTCGACCGGCAGGTTCCTCGGCGGTCTCTTCTCCACCGGCCTCCACGTCGACGGGGTGGCGATAAGGGAGCCGAGCCTCGAGAGTGTCTTCCTGCAGGTCACGGGAAGGGAGTTGAGGGACTAGGATGAATGAGATACTCGGCATCCTCGCGAACGATATCAGGCGGCGGCTGAAGAGCCCCGTCTCGGTAATCCTCATGATCCTCATCCCCGTGACGATGACGCTGATCGTAGGAATCGTATTCGGACCGTCGGGCGAGGTCACCGTCCCGAAGATAAAGGTCCTGCTCGTCGACAACGACGGTGGCTTCTTCAGCGGGTTCCTCATGCAAGGGATGCAGCAGGGCGAGCTCGCCGACATGCTCGACATCACGGGGGTCTCCGCCGCGGAAGGGGAGAAGATGATGAGCGAGGGGAAGGCGTCGGCGCTGATCGAGATCCCGCAGGGGTTCACGGCGAACATCCTCGACGGCGTACCCGTCGAGATCAGGCTGGTTAAAAATTCCTCCGAATACTTCCTTCCGCTCGTTGTCGAGGAGATAACGAAGACGATGGCGGTTCTCCTCGACAGCGGCAGCAGGATATTCAGCGGGCCGATGACGAGAATGCGTTCGATAATCGACGGGGAGAGCTGGCCGTCCACCGGCGACATGGAGGACGTGATGAACGGGGCGAGGAACGGGGTGATCCTCGTCTACGGATACGTGGCCGACTCGCTGATCACGTTCAGGGACGAGGTCGCATCCGCCGCCGACACGGCGGTCGTGGCCGCCGGCGAAAAGGAAGACAGCGGGGGATTCAACATATTCGCCTATGTCATGCCGGGGAGCATGATGATAGGCCTGCTCTTCATAGCCGAGCTCATCCTGCGCGACATCCTGCGCGAGAGGACGGGCGGGACCCTTCCGAGGATGCTCGCCTCGCCGGTCACGACGAGCCAGGTCGTCGCGGGAAAGGTCGGGGCGGCGTTCGCGATAACGATGATCTCGTGCCTGATACTGCTGGCGGTGAGCCGGATAGGTTTCTCCGTCGATCTCGGCGACCCGTCGGCGTTGTTTCTGCATACCGTCGCGACGATACTGATGTGCACCGGCGTGATGACCTTCCTCTACGGGGCGATCAGCAGCGAGAGGGCGGCGGACGCGGTCATGTCGGTGGTGATCATCGTGATGGCCCTGTTCGGCGGGAGCATGGTGCCGTACGAGCAGATGCCTTCGGCCCTCCAGGCGGCGGGGAGGTTCTCGCCCGTCTTCTGGGCGGCGGACGGGATGAAGCGGATTTTCCTCTTCGACGCCGGAGTTTCCGATATCTCCGTCCACCTGGCGATACTCGTCGCGCTGGGGGTATGCTCGCTGATACCGGGCACGCTCCTGATACGGAGCCGGATCGCAAAGGGGGGGTGGTGAGGATGAGAAGGGGCAGGGCATGGACGATATGGAAGATAGCGGCGTGTGACTTCAGACTCACGATGAGGGAGAAGAGCACGGTCCTCTGGATATTCTTGATGCCGCTCGCATTCATCACATTCTTCGGGCTTTCCTTCGGCGGCGGGTCGGGGAGGACCCCTCTCGCCGCACTGACCGTCGAGAACAACGATGGAGGATTTCTCTCCGCTGATCTCGTATCCCTTCTCGAGGGGGAGAACTACTTCGTGCAGATGAGTGACACCCTGCCGGATGGCGCCGACCCGGTGAGGACGCTCGTCATCCCGGAGGGATTCACCGATGGCGTGCTCGGGCGCGGGAAGGTCGAGCTGGCCCTCCTGCGGGAAAAGGGCTCGAACGAGAACGCAGGCCGGGCCGCGTCGGCCGCAATCTTCAGGAGCCTTGCCCGGCTCGTCTCGGGGCTGGTCGAGATAGAGGAAGGGCTGATCAGGGAGGGCTCGGAATCGATCGCCATACGGGGGGATACCCTCTACGGGAGCCTCCTGCTCGTCTCGCAAGGCGGACCTGGTATGGCCGCGGTCGTGGAGCAGAGGATAGATACGATGCTGGTGCGTCCTTCGAACGTCACCGTCAGGCCGGAGCGTGCCGGCAGGAGTATGGAGACCCCGGGCGGGTTTCAGTCTTCGGTGCCGGGCAGCCTCGTGATGTTCGTCCTGATGACGATGTTGTTCAGCGGCGCCGCGATCACCGCCGAGAGGCAGAGCGGCCTGCTGAAGAGGATAGGGATGTCGCCGGCCGGGAAAGGCGATGTAGTAGCGGGCAAGCTCCTCGGCCGCATCCTTATCGGCGCCGTCCAGATAATCTTTCTCCTCGCCGTCGGGAGACTGTTCTTTCGTATCTCGCTGGGAAACGATATCGACGGGCTCTTCCTCCTGATGCTCGCCTTCGCCTTCGCCATGGGATCGCTGTCGATACTGTTCGGGTCGCTCCTGTCGGATCCCGACCAGGTAACGACTATCGGGGTGATCACGGCGATGGCGATGTCGGCACTCGGTGGATGCTGGTGGCCGCTCGAGATGGTCTCGGCGCCCATGAGGGTGGTCGCCTACTGCCTGCCGACCGGATGGACGATAAACGGGATCCACAGGCTGATGTCGTTCGGTATGGGAACCGCCGCCGTCCTTCCGCACATCGCCGTTCTCACGCTCTTCGGCCTGGTTTTTCTTGCTGCGGGGGCGAAGCGCCTGAAGTGGGACGTGTGACGGGCTTGGTGGGGCCTGTCGGGGCTTGCCCTGATAAGTTAATGTTTTTTTCCGATAAACAGCAGATTCGGGCTGAAAGCGGAGGTCTCGAGGCCCCGGTCGCGCAGGACGAGCCGGAAAAAGAGATTCAGACCGGCCTGGGCCGCTTCCGCGGCGCGTCCCGCGAGCTTCGTCAGCGGGCCCCTGCGGTGTATGAAAAGGTCGGCCTTGTAAGTGCCGTAGTAGCTGCAGAAAACGGTCTCGAGCCGCCCGTGGTCGAAAAGGGATTCAAAATTCTTCATCCGCATGATCTCCCTGTTGTGCAGCGGGATCAGCCTGCGGTTGAAGAGGAGGGCCTGGAGGTAGTTCGCCGCCCGCATGTTGGGGATGCTCACGACGAGGGTGCCGCCCGGACGCAGAAGCTGGAGATGTCTCTCTATCGCCTTGCCGGGATCGGAGAAATGCTCTATGAATCCCCTCGACAGGACGATATCGAATCGATCGCCGAACCGGCTGCTGAGCCCGTCGTCGAAGAGGTTCGCCTCTATCACGTGACCGGGGTCTATGCCGCTGCGGGCGAAGAGCTCCCTGTTCGCCGCCGCTCCTTCCGGCGAGTACTCAAGCCCCCAGACCTCGCAGCATAGTTCCCCGTGCATCCTGACGAGATGTCTGCCCGGAGCGCTTCCTATCTCGATCGCCCTGATTCCCTCTCCTGACGGGAGGAAGGTGGGGTAGATCACCTTCCAGAGCAGGTAGTCCTCGTAGCTTCTCATCATCTCTATTGTCGAAGGACCGAGGATCTTCTTCGCCGCCCTCACATATACCGGGGCGCCGGTCCCTTTCCTGCCGGCATGGACAGAGTCCCAGTATTCCTTATCGGAGAGTGCTCCTGGTTTTTCAGGAGTGCAGCTCATCCGCTGTTTCTCTCGCTGGCGGTGTAGAAGGTCTCGCCGTCGTGGACGTCCGACCTGACAGAGCCCTTCTCGATCATGATGCCGAGGAGCTTGACGACTCCCTGGATCGGGACCCCCAGCGCCCGGTGGATATCCTCGGCGGTACAGGGCCGCCTCTCGATCATCGAGAGTATGCGGTCTGCAGACGCGAATTCCTCATGGCTGCCTCTCACTCCGGCCGAGGCGACTATCTCGCATCGCGGCCCGAACGATCCGCAGATGCCTTCGAGACGTTTGCGCGACAGCGGGACGATCCCGTCCTCGGTGCCCGGACGTATGGCGGTGTTGAGCTGGATCGAGTCGACCCTGTGCCTGCCCAGGAACGAGGCGAGTGCCTCGAGGTCCTCATCGTCGGTGTTGTAACCCTCGATGAGGAGGATCTCGAACAGCACCTTCCCGCGGTATTCGTCGAGGAAGGTGCCGAGACCCTCCATAATCTTTTCGAGGGTGATTGACCCGTGCGGCCTGTTCATCCTCGAGAACGGCCCGGCGAGGGCGGCGTCGAGGGACGGAAGCACGATATCGGCCCGTCCGAGCTCCTCTCTCACCTCGGGCATGAAGAGGAGGGACGAGTTTGTGATGACGGCCACGGGGATACCGGTCGACCTCCTGATCGTGTCGATCAGCTCTCCGAGCCGACTGTAGAGGGTCGGTTCGCCCGCGCCGGAGAGGGTGATCACATCGGGGGGTGTGGGGATCTCGGCGAAGGAGTCGCGGAGCTCGTCGAGAATCTCCTCGAGGGGGAAGAATTCCCTCCGCTCGCAGGTGAGGTCGCTCGTTGCCCCGCACTCGCAGTAGACGCAGTCGAAGGTGCATGTCTTGTACGGCACGACGTCGACGCCGAGCGATCTTCCCAGTCTTCTCGACGGCACGGGGCCGAAGATCCTGCTCATGAGATTCTCCTCCCTTCGGAGCGGCGGATTTCACGTAGATGCTATCCACCCTGAGTCTATTAAAAAAACAGTGATCTTGCTACCCCCAAACGCTCGATCTCAAATTAAAGGGGACGGCCGATACGGACTTGCTTGCGCACGTGTGTTCCATAGCTCATTATGTCAGCGTACCGAAAATCATTATTACGAGAATGATAATGGCGGAGGTTCGCGGTGAGCGGCCATGTCGAGAAGATGTACGGAAAGAAACTCCGGGAGATCGATGACATCGTCAAGCTGATCAAGGCGGGAAGCAGGATCTTTATCGGCTCGGGGGCGGCCGAGCCGCAGCGCCTTATCGAGATGCTGATAGAGAAGGAGCGGTTCATAGCCGATCACGAGACGATCAATGTCATCGAGCTCGGCACGACTCCGTACACCGAGGCGGTCATGAGCCGGCCGTTCAAACAGAACGCGTTCTTTATCGGGCCGAACGTCAGGGACGCCGTCAACGAGGGCCGGGCCGAGTACACGCCGATATTCCTCTCCGAACTCCCCGGCCATATCAGGTCGGGCCGGCTTAAGATCGACGTCGCCTTCATCCAGGTCGCCCCGCCCGACCGTTACGGGTACTGCTCGCTCGGGGTCTCGGTCGACGTCGTCAAGGCGGGGGCCGAGGTGGCCGGGCTCGTGATCGCCGAGGTCAACAAACAGATGCCCCGCACGCTCGGCGACTGCTTCGTGCATCTGAAGGATATCGACTTTGTCGTAGAGAGCGATCTGCCGCTTATCGAGTGGTCGCCCCCCGAGCCCGACGAGGTGGCTATGAGGATAGGCCAGAACGTGACGAAGCTGATCGGCGACGGGGCGACGATCCAGGCGGGGATCGGCATGATCCCCAATGCGATCCTCTCGCTCCTGACAGACAAGAACGATCTGGGCTTGCACACGGAGATGTTCTCCGACGGGATCATCGATCTCGTCGAAGCGGGCGTCATCACCAACAGAAAGAAGACCCTCCACAACGGCAAGATAGTCGCTACGTTCTGCATGGGGACTCAGAGGCTCTACGATTTCGTCAACGACAACCCGCTGATCGAGTTCCATCCGTGCGACTACACGAACGATCCGTTCGTGATCGCGCGCAACGAAGGGATGATCTCGATCAACGCTGCGATACAGGTAGACCTGACGGGCCAGGTATGCGCCGACTCGATAGGTGAGTACTTCTATTCGGGAATCGGCGGCCAGGTCGATTTCGTGCGGGGCGCGGCCCGCTCGAAAGGGGGCAAGCCGGTGATCGTCCTGCCTTCTACGGCGAAGGGCGGAACGGTTTCGAGGATCGTCCCCTTCCTCGACCAGGGAGCGGGCGTGGTCACCTCGCGGGGCGACGTCCATTACGTGGTCACAGAGTACGGCATCGTCGACCTCCACGGAAGGAACCTCCGCGAGAGGGCCCTGGCGCTGATCGACATAGCCCATCCGGATTTCAGGAACGACCTGATCGACTACGCGAGGCAGAGAAACCTCGTCCACATGGACCAGATGCCGATGACCTCGGGAAAGTACTATCCGGAAGAGTTCGAGGAGATGGCCGGCTTCGGCGATGTCGACATCTTCTTCCGGCCGATAAAACCCTCCGACGAAGATCTCGAGAGGCAGTTTTTTTACAGCCTGAGTGACGAGTCCGTGTATTATCGTTTCTTCAATATCGTGAAGGCGATGCCCCACGAGAAGCTGCAGCCGCTGGTGAACATCGACTACCGCGACGAGATGGCGATCGCCGGCTTCGTCGGCGGACCGGGAGAGGAGGAGATGGTCGCCATCGGCCGGTACAAGATCGACCCGGCCGACAATCTCGCCGAGATAGCCTTCCTCGTGCGTGACGACTGGCAGCAGAGGGGGATAGGGACCTTCCTCTTCGTCAAGATGACAGACATCGCGCTGAAGCGCGGTATCGGCGGGTTCAAGGCCGAGGTCCTCGCGCAGAACAGGAAGATGATGTCTATCTTCCACAAGAGCAGGTTCCCCATGAGGACGAAGCTTGAGGACGGATCGTACTATCTCGAGATCAGGTTCACGGATAAGGACCAGGGTTGAGCGACGTGGCTGACAGGAATACCGAGGCGGTCTTCGTATTTTCGCCGGCACTCGCCGGTTTCGAGCTCTCTCCCGACCATCCCTTCAAGCCCGAGCGGGCGAGGCTGACTCTCGAGATGTGCGCGGAGAGGGGGCTGCTCGCCGGTGACGGGGTACGCACCGACGAGTTCGGGGAGCCGGAGGAGGGACTGCTCGAGACCTTTCACACCCCCGAATACATAGCGCTCCTCGAGAGGGCCGAGAGCGGGCGCGAAATCGATGTCGAGATGCTCCGCCACGGACTCGGCACGAACGAGAATCCCGTCTTCAAAGGGGTCCATACCTACTCGAAGCTCGCCGCCACGGCAAGCGTACGGGCGGCGAGGGCCGCGGCCGCCGGAGGGTCGGGGTTCAACCCCTGCGGGGGGTTTCATCACGCGCACCGCGACAGGGCCTCGGGCTTCTGCTACGTCAACGACGCCGTCATAGCTATCCTCGAGTTGAGGAGGAAGGGATTGAGGGTTGCCTACGTCGACATAGACGCTCATCACGGCGACGGGGTCCAGGAGGCATTCTACGACGATCCGGAGATCCTGTGCGTATCCGTCCACGAGTCGGGGAGGACCCTCTTCCCGTGGGGCGGGTTCGAGAGGGAGACGGGAGCGGGAAGCGCGGGAGGGTACAACATCAACGTCCCGCTCGAGCCCGAGACGGACGACAACGTCTTCATGTTCCTCTTCTCCGAGATCGTGATGGACGCGCTCGGTCTCTTCTCGCCCGAGGTCATAGTGGGGACGTTCGGGACCGACACATTCGCCACCGACCCCCTGACGCACCTGAAGATGACGAACAACGGCTACGTCGATGCCGTCGCGATGCTCCGCTCGCGGTTCCCCAGGATCGCGGCGCTCGGCGGCGGGGGCTACAACATCGAGAACGCCGTCCGCGGCTGGACCCTTCTCTTCGCCGAGCTGGCGGGAAGGGAGATCGACGAAAGCTACGGCGGCGCTCTCGGCGGCGTCCTTCTCGGCGATCCGTCGATTGTCGGCTCCGACCTGAGGGACATGCACGTATACACAACGGGGAAGGCTCACGAGACGATCAGGGAACGTTCCGAAACGCTCGTAGAATGGTACCGCAGCGAGATCAGGCCCGTCCTCGCATGAAACGTAATAATCCCCTTCGGGGCCGAAAGTGATTGAAAGCACGGCATCTGTTTAATAACTTTACTGCTTCCGGCGTCCGCAACGGCGGTCAGCGCCGGTTTCGGGACTTTCAGGGACGGAGAAAATGTACGAACGGTATCTCAATATAGTAGAGGCCGAGCTCGGCTCGCTCATCGAGGCGATAGGCGAGGCTGGGGGGCCGGAGGAGATCTCGAGGAAGGTCTTCGAGGCTTCCGAGACAGTCCACTACGGCCGCATCGAGAGCGATGAAGAGCTGCGCAGGTTCCTCTACGACGTTATCCGCCTGGCCAAGCCCCCCGTGCTCTCCAGGGCATGGGAGGAGGCATGGGGCAACCTCTTCTCGCTCCTCGTAGAGTATGTCCTTTCTTCTGACGACGGGCCCGGCGCGGTGATATCGCTCCTCTACGGTGAAGAGAAGATGCCCGACGTCTCCGGCGAGATGATACTCTGCATCAATCCCGGCTCGACGTCGACGAAGGTGGCCCTCTACAGCGGGCTGAACCTGCGGGCGTCCGACGAGGTCCACCTGCCGCCCGATTTCAGGGACGGCATCGACGCGAGGGCCGATGCGATCGTAAAGTGGCTCGAGAAGCTAGGACTCGAGCAGGGGCGCCTGACCGGCATAGCCTGCCGGGGAGGCTTCGTCGAGCCCGTTCCCTCGGGGACATACGAGGTCGTCAAGGAGATGGTGGACGACATCTCCGAGCCGAGGATCGAGCACGCCTCGAACATGGCAATAACTATCGGCCTGGCGCTGAGGGAGAAGTTCTCCGGCGGCAGGGAGATCCTCGTGACGATGAGCGACCCGGTCGCCACGGACGAGATGGCAACAACGGCGAGGCTCACCGGTATATCGAAGCTGCTCAGGAACGGCTCCGGGGCGCACTACCTCAACCAGAACGCCGTGCACGATCTCACATCGGCCATGCTCGGAAAGAAACGTGACGAGCTTGTCACGATCGGCGCACACCTCGGGGGCGGGGTATCGATCGTGAGACACAGCGGCGGGAAGGTCGTCGATCTCGTCAACGCGTTCGCCGGCGTTCCGAGCGCGAACCGTTCGGGGAGCATATCCCTCGACATGCTGTTCCAGGCGGTTGAGGACAACAAGATCAGCCTCGCCGAGATGCGCAGCTATCTCTTCAGGACGGGTGGCCTTATCGATCTCACCGGCACGAACGATTTCAGGGCGCTGCTGCGCTTCCGCGATTCGGGCGCTGTCGGACGCCAGCGCGAGAAGATAGAGCACGTGCTCGATTTCATGGCGACATCGATCGCGGGATCGGTGATGAAGCTCGCCGCCGTAGAGGGCGTTATCGACCTCGTGATACTCACCGGCGGGATGTCGAAAAGCGGGGAATTCACAGGCCGGATAAAGCGGAGGCTCTTCCCCTATTTCCCCGTCGTGATCATCCCGGGCTCGATCGAGCACGAGTCTCTGGTCGCGGGGCATTACCGGGCGATGCGCGTACCCGGGATGATGAAGGATTACGTGACCGAGAGAGACGGCCTGAGAAAGACGAGGCTGGAGGAGAAAGAACTGCTCTCGACAGAGATCTTCGCCCATCCGCACCTGCGCCGGCGCGAGAATGTTCCGGTCGCAAGCCTCGACGAACTGATGTACGTGGCGCGCGCGATGGTGGCGAAGGGGACGCCCCCGCGCATCGCCGTCGTCGGCGCCGACAACGAGGATGCCCTCGCAGCGGCGAAACAGGCCAACGAGGACGGCCGGTTCCCGATAGCGAAGTTTCTGCTCGTCGGCGACTACTACGAGGTAAACAGGATCGCCTGGGAGTACGACATCAAGGTCGACGGCGACAACTACAGAATAATCGACGCGAGCGATCCTGTTGCCAGGGCGGTCGAGCTCCTCGATTCGGGAGAGGCCGATTTCCTGATGAAGGGGAGCGTGAAAACGGCCGAGATCATGGGTGGAACGCTGAAGTATCTCAAGCGCAGCGGCAGGATGAAGAAGAGCTCGATCTACAGCCACGTCGGTCTCTTCCAGATACCCACCTACCCGAAACTCCTTGCCGTTACCGACGCGGCCCTGATCCCCAACCCGAGCAGCGAGTTCAGGCACAAGATCCTCGAAAACGCGCTGAAGGTCTGCGGCTATCTCAACATCGAGAAACCGAGGGCGGCCGTCATATCGGCGGTCGAGACGGTGACGCCCGGCGTTGAATCCTCGACCGAGGCGGCCGAGTTCGCATCGGCGTACAAGGACCGCGAAGACTGCATCGTCGAGGGGCCGCTGTCGCTCGATGTCGCTATGGATCCTCGCTCTGCGAAGGAGAAGCATTATTCCGGGCAGATAAAGGGGAACGCCGACATACTGCTGATGCCCGACATCGAGGCGGGGAACGTCGTCTACAAGTCGCTCACCGTTTCTTCAGGGGCCTACCTCGCCGGCGTCATCATGGGGGCGGGGGTGCCGATCGTTCTCACCTCGCGCGGCGATTCAGCACGTTCGAAACTCGCTTCGATAGGACTCGCATGCATAGTGGCGATGAAGCAGGGGGACGAAGGGCGGTAACAGGACCGTTAGAAGATGTACCGCAGGTCGATGATGTAATGGGTGATATTCTCTGGAATGATATCGCTGTAAGTATACATATCGAGAAAGAGCTTTTCCCTGTATCTCAACGAGAAGCCGAGCGAGGCAAGGTAGCCGCTGTCGTACCGGTTGTTCTCTGTCTCCGTCTCGTCCGGGATGAGCGGGTCCTCCGACTGTTCGTACTGCAGGAGGAAGGTGCTCCTCCGGACGCTGCGGTTCCACGCGAACTTCACTCCGAACCCGGAGTACAGATGGAAGAAAGAAGCGGGTCTGAACTCGATGGCGAGGGGCAGGGTCAGCACAGTAATCGATCCTGTCCGCTCGAACGAGATGGGAAACCGGGACTCGAACGAGGACGAGACGCCGTCCTTGATCACGTAGGAATCGATCCCCGCGTCGCCGCTTTCGTCGAACCTTTCCCTCGTATAGCTGACATGGGCACCCGGCGTCAGGTCGATCCTGCGCTCCAGCGCGTACGTCTTGCCCATCCTGAACACCGCTTCCGACCTCGTGCGTATCCCCTCGCCCGGATACCGCGCCAGGTCCTCGAGCTGCAGGTCGTTGTAGCCGCCCCATGAATACTCCGTGTACATGTCGCGCCAGTTGCATTCGTAGCTGCCCCGCTCGTACCCTCCACCGGCGAGGATGACGAATCCACCGGAGTATTTCTTCTTTGCGAATCCCGAGAGCTGCCACGTGTCGCCCCGGCGGTTCTCACGGAACTCGTAGAGCCTGTAATTGTACTCGCTCAGCTCGTATGAGTAATTGTCGTACCGGTTCTCTATCGACAGGCCGTAGTCGTCCCTCACATAGGTGCCTTCGGCGTATCCCCCCTGGATGACCAGCTCTCCCGAATCTTTCCACGTCATGCCGGCCTGGAGGTATCCGGCAAATATCTTCCTCGATGTGTCGTCGAGTTCGTCGCTCGACCTGCCCCGGTCCGGCGCGTACTCTCCCGTATCTGTGTCGAAATAGTAGAATTCCCTGGTATATCTGCGGCGCCATTTGTAGTTCAGGTACCTGAAGGATCCTCCGGCCCTGAATCCGAGCACCGTGCGATCTCCCAGCTTCCGCGCGGAGGCGATGTCGAGGCGAAAGAAGTTGTCGTCCTCGATCCTGCATTTTTCACTGACAGTCAGGCTAAAGTTCGTGCGGGAATTACGGTTGACCGGGTTGGTGCCCGACTGGTCGCATACGTCCTCGTGGTGGAGTTCCCACTCGGTGTCGAAAGCCCATTTCCACCCCCAGACGCTCACGCCGAACAGCCTGATCTTGTTTGTGTCGATGACGTAAAGAATGTTCAAATCCGGCTCCATATCCTTGTTCACGATTGGAAACGGAAGAGACTGGCTGTAGGGATTCCTGAAGCCGTAGTTGATCGTAAGCGATTCCGCGTCCCACGCACGTGCTGGATTGAGTGTGAGGTCGGTCAGCTGATCGGGGATGATTCCGGAGAGACTGCTGCCGAGGGCGTGGATCCTCGAAGAGGGCTGACGACTGCCGAAGACCGACTCGGCACGCGCGCAGGCCGGCGGCAGGACCGAAGCGGCGGTGAATATAAGGATCGCGAGACCCGTCGGCATCCGGACCGGGGAACGGTACCCGGAGGATGTCATTTATCCCTCCCTGTTGTTATGGTTCTTGCTAAGGAACAGAAAGATACCCAATTCGGCGGGCCCGTTCCAGCGGAAAAGAAGTCCGGGGCACGTTGCGCAGAGATTACGGGATGATATAAATCGTTGATATATGGCGAGATATTTGATACACTGGGCGCCGGTAAGCAGAATGATCGATGGGGTCGGGCTCAAAACCAGAGACAGCCATATACGCAAAGGAGGTAAGACGGGACGGCTGAAACCGCCTTTAAGGTTGCCGCGAAAGCGGTCAATGCTGCCGCGAATGCCGCTGAATCAACCAGGGAGACCATAAGGACAGGGAGATCGAAGGATGAGAACGAAATTATTGCTGCTTTTTCTCGCCGTAGCACTTGCGGCGGCCGTTTCGTCGGATGCGTTCGCACAGCAGCCGACGGCCGCCCCGAAGAAATATATCGCTTTCCCCTCGGGCCCGGTGGAGTTCGGGTACGTGGGACCCCCCCACGACCTGAGCCATATCCAGCCGATGCGCGAATTCCAGATGGCGCCGGCGGCCTCGTGGGACTGGAGGACGATGAGCGGTGTCACACCGGTCAAGAACCAGAATCCCTACGGGACGTGCTGGACCTTCGGCGCGCTCGGGGACCTCGAATCGAAGGTCCTGATCAGCGAGAGCGTCGTCTATGACTACTCCGAGCTCAACATTCAGGCATGCAACGTAACGTCGAACGACTGCAACGCCGGCGGTAACGCATGGATTTCAACTAACTACCTCACGCTGCTCGGCGCGGTCGACGAGTCGTGCGATCCCTACCCGGGCGGATGTCCGCTGCCGACCTGTATCAATCCGGCGTGCACCTATCTCATGCAGGTCACCGAGTGGAAGGTCATCCCGAACGACGTCGACGCGATTAAGGCGGCGGTACAGACGTATGGCCCCGTCTACACATCGATGTATGCCTCGTTCCCCGGATTCAGCTCGTACGACGGCACCGGCTGCCTGAGTTATGCCGGCGCCGAGTCCTCGAACCACGCCGTGCTGATCGTCGGCTGGGACGACGACCTCTGCGGCGCGGGGGTCGGCGGCTGGATAGTGAAGAACTCGTGGGGGACCGCCTGGGGCGACAACGGGTACTTCTACATCGAGTGGGGAAGCGCACAGATAGGAACGAACTCGAACGTGATCACCGGCTACAGGGATCATGATCCGAACATGACGACATATTACTGGGACGACTGGGGATGGTGGTCCGGCATCGGTTACAGTGACACTCACGATTACGCCGTCGTGGAGATCACGCCTCAGAACGCCAACGAGTACGTACACTCGTTTCACTTCTGGGCCACTTCCGGCCCCACAACATACACGATCTCGCTGTACGACAATTTCAGCGGCTCGAGCATGCCCACCACGCTTCTCGCCGGCCCGTTCACCGGAACGGTCAACGAGGCGGGCTACTACACAATAGACTTGCCCGTTCCTGTCGCGGTCTCGGTGGGGGATCCGGTCTATATCTACGCCGATCTCTCGACCCCGGGATATGACTATCCCATCCCGTTCGACGATTCCGGCCCGATGGAGACGAACAAGAGCTTCATCAGCAACACCGGATCATCGTTCGCCGCACTCGACGCTGGTAATTTCAACTACGGCGACATCGGTCTCCGCGCAACGATCGGCCCGGAGATAGTCGCCGGCGAGTGCTCGAAAGAGGGAGACCCTGGATTCTACTTCGATTTCCCCGGCGGCACAATCACCCTTATCAGGGGCGAGACCTGGTGTGATTACGCGTACGCCGCCAACATGTACTGGGCCTCGACGCTTTGCCAGGGTCCCATCGACACGTTCGCCGTAGTCACTTCGGATGTCCAGGGCTGGCCGATCACGAACATCTTCGCCACTGGTGGAACTGGCAACGCCGAGGGTGTCTGCTACATCCTGGATGACGTGGTTGCGTTAGAGTGGTACTACGTGGTCGAGGTCTGCATCACCGTCCCGTGCGAGGCGATCGTCGGAGATATCAATACGCTGACGGTCCAGATGGCTTACTGTGACGTCAACGGGATCTGCGCTCCCGACTGCGGTGACTGCGAGGATCCGAACTGGCGTTCGGAAGGCACTATCCCCTGCTACGGCACGATCACGCAGGACTTCGAGATTGTCGCGTCGCCTCCGGCACTCTACATCCTTCAGGACACCCTGTACTTCGTCGAGCAGGGCCAGACGTCCGCTTACATTCCGTTCTCCATCTGCAACGGTGACGCCTGCGCTCCGGCTACCAATTACGACTACCTGATCACCAGCCTCGGAAACGTCGGCCCCGCGCTGAACCAGTCCGGAACGGCTGCAGGCGTAATTGGCGGAGAAT
>JAUWCL010000009.1 GCA_030609325.1 Candidatus Krumholzibacteriota bacterium | reverse complement strand
GGCTGGAGGCGGAGAGGGCTTTCGGGGAAAAGCACATGGAACAGTACTGCGATCCATGAGGTCCTGTGATCCATGGAGTCGCGTGAATTATAAAGCCCTGGATTCATAGAATCGTGTGATCCATGAAAAACCCGGCTGCTGGATCTCGGATATCTCCAGGGCCGGGTTTCCTTTAAATCTATTTACTCAAAAGAGACGCTCATCTCAAAAGAATCATCTTTCTCATGTCCCTGAATCCATTCGCCGCTATCGAGTCGCGCATGGACCGCATTCTCGAGGCTGAAGATTATTCTCGTAGACGAATTGAACGGATTGGGGGAATTCTGACCAAGAACGTTGACAGGGCCGGCCGGACGGCACAGCCACCAGCCGCCACATCGCCCTTCCCTTCACCTCGCAGCTCTCGAAGGTCGTGTGCCCCAACTCGCCCCCGTAGTACCGGGGATGCTCGATGTGGACGGTGTGCCCGTCGAATTCATCGGTGTTCTGTTCCCAGCCGGGGATGGCGAGATTGTACCACCAGACGTCCATGTCACCGAAATCGAAGAGGCCCTTGCCGTTGGCTTTGCCGTACTCCCTTATCTGCTCGTTGCGCTGCCGCCTGTTGTAGCCATACCCGCTCGCGTACTGGGTGTTGCCCGTAGTGTAGATGAATGTCACGTGGGAGAACTCCGCCTCGAGTGCCTCGATCGAGTCGAAGTATTCCTCCACCTGCTCTGCCGTCCAGGTATTGAGCTCGACGCACCACATGAACATCGAGATGTTAATCGAGGGATTCGAGTTCGGAAAGGTTATCAATAATCCGCGAGGAATTGCGCGAGCCGCCGGATATAGTTCTCATCGGTGCCGCAGCAGCCACCGAGTATCTTTATGCCAAATTCCCCGCGCAGGGCCGCCATCGCGCCGGCCCACCTGACTGGGTCGTCGGCGTCGAGTTCCTCGCGGCCGTCGAGCTCTTCGGGATCGAGCGACGAGGCGTTGGCCTGGAGACCGATCAGCCTTCCAGAAGGCACGAGGGGAGCGTTCTCGTCCCTCCCCAGCGCGCGTGCGAAGTTGGCCGGGTGGATGCAGTTGGCCATATGGAAAAGGGGCGGATCGCAGCCGAGCCCGTCGATGCGCTCGACCGCCTCGCCGAGCATGGTGCCGTCGAGGACCCGCCCGTCGCTCCTTGCGACATAGCTCACAACGAGAGGAGCGCCGGCGTCGCCGGCGGCCAGAGCGATCCCCGAGGCTTCCTCGACAGAGGGAAGTGTCGAGGCCATGATGAAATCGACACCGCTGTCACGGAGGGCCTCGATCTGGGGAGCGTGGTACCGCCTCGCCTCTCCCCCGGGAAGGGCCTCTCCCGGACGGTAGGCATCTCCCCTGCTGCCAACGAGCCCGCCGACGAATATACTGCCCTCGAGCCGGGGATACCCGGAGGCGATCTCTCTCATGAACCCGACGCATGCGGAATTGACCATGTCCATGTCGAGCCCCGCCCTGCCGCACGGCCCGGCGCCCGCCTTCCACGTCGGCGCGAGGACAATGATCGACAGGCCCGTTTCCGCCGCGACGTCGATGTAAGAACCGTAGATCTCCCCGAGGATCTCCCGTCCCCCCTCCTCGAGGACGAGGGAAGCGGCGAGGACATGCTCATCGAGCAGGGCGCCGCGACGGCGGAGCCGCTCGATCACCGCTCCCTCGGCGAGGATCGCATCTTCCTTCATAAGAGCCGCTTCGAAAGCTCTCATCCCCTCTCCTCCAGCCGGGACAGGACCCTCTTCAGAACAAGCCACGCGGCGAATCCCGCGAGCAGGTACGAGACGCCGACCCCGGTGAATATCCCCTTCATGCCGGCGAGCCTCATCCCCACCCAGGCCATCGGTATGGTGAGCGCAAAGGTCTGCCCCGCGGCAAGGAGGGCTGCGTGTATCGGCCTGTGCAGCACGTTCAGCACGAGAGACGATATTACGAAGACCCCGTACATGCAGTACGCCGCAGCCACGATCCTCGTGTAGAGGACGATGGCGAAGACGACCTCCGGGTCCCTGCTGAATATCGACGCGATCGGCCCGGCGAAAACAGCGAGGAGAGCGAACATGCCTATGCCCCACAGAAAGGCAAACCTGTTGCTCAGTGAGATCCCCTTCTTCACCCTGCCGGTCCTGGCCGCCCCCCAGTTCTGGCCGGTGAACGGGCCGAGCACGGTCGAGAGGGCGAATATGACGGCCATGGCGAAGAACTCGATCTTGATGGCGACCCCGAAAGCAGCAACGACCTTCGGGCCGCTCGCGGCGATCATGCCCGTCAGCACCCCGATCCCGATCGGCACGATGACCCTCGTCGCCGCCGCCGGCAGACCGATGTAGAGGATCCTCTTCCACGAGGCGAGCACCTCGACGAAGGGCACCCTCTCGAACGTGAGCATCCTCAGCCTGAAATGGACTATATAGAAGGCCAGCGTGAAGGTGATCGCTCTCGCCAGCACCGTCGCCAACGCGGCTCCGGCCAGGCCGAGGCGCGGGAAGGGCCCGATGCCGAATATCAGCAGGGGATCGAGGATGATGTTCGCGCAGACAGCCGCAAGCATGATGAGGGCGGGTGTCTTTGTGTCGCCGTTGGCGCGGATGGCGTTGTTGCCGATCATCGGGAAGAAGATGAAGAGCAGACCGGCGAGCCAGATCGACATGTACGTCTTTACGAGCGTCAGGATCTCCGCGTCGGCGCCGAGCGCCCGGAAGAGAGGGTCCATCGCGAGAAAACCGGCGGCGCCGAAGACGACGACGGCCAGCAGCGCCAGGCTGAGGCTGTCGGTGGTGAGCCTCCGGACAGCGCGGGTGTCGCCCCTTCCCACGGCCCTGGAGATCAGCGCCGAGGCGCCTATTCCCAGTCCCATCGTGAACCTCATGAGGACGAGGACTAAGGGAAATGCAAAGCTCAGCGCTGCCAGCTCCATCGTGCCGAGCCGGCCGACGAAGAAGGTGTCGGTGAGGTTGAAGGCGACCATGCCGACGATGCCGGCGACCATCGGGACGGTGAGTCTCAGCAGGGTCCTGCCGACCGGCCCCTCTGTCAGCACGGTCTTCCACCGGCCGCTCTCGCCGGCCGCGGATGTATCGTCTCTCATGTATCCCCGTTTCTCCAAATTGGGGGTTGTTTCATTTAGGGACGGGGCTTATTATATTATTCCTCGTTCAGAGGCAGTTAGTTCAATTTTCGGCGGGCCCGGACCTTTAACAGAGGTGAACCAGATGATTATTGGCGTTCCGAAAGAAATAAAGAAGGACGAGCATCGAGTCGCCCTCCTTCCCGTTGGCGCGGAGATACTCGCCAGACGCAAGCACCGGGTTCTTGTAGAGAAGGGCGCAGGCCTCGGCAGCGGCATCAGCGATGCCGATTACCGTGCGGCCGGCGCACAGATCGTCCGCTCGGCCGACCAGATCTGGAAGAAGGCCGACATGATCATCAAGGTCAAGGAGCCCCAGCCCGTCGAGATCAGAAGAACGAGGAAGGAACAGATCCTGTTCACGTACTTCCACTTCGCCGCGAGCAGGCCTCTCACAGATGGCATGCTCAGGACCGGCGCGATCTGCATCGCGTACGAGACGATGGTCGGCGAGGACGGAACCCTTCCCCTGCTCACCCCGATGAGCGAGGTGGCCGGACGGATGGCCGTCCAGGAGGGCGCCAAGTATCTCGAGCGTCCGATGGGCGGACTCGGCATCCTTCTCGGCGGAGTGCCGGGCGTCGATCCTGCGCACGTGACGATCATCGGCGGCGGCGTCGTCGGTACGCACGCCGCGAAGATGGCCGCGGGCCTCGGCGCGAACGTGACGATCCTCGATATCGATCTCGAGCGTCTGCGCTATCTCGCAGACGTCCTTCCCGCGAACGTGTCGACGCTGATGTCGAACCCTTCGAACATCCGCCAGGAGATCACCAAGGCCGACCTCGTCATCGGCGCCGTGCTGATCCCCGGTGCGAAGGCTCCGAAGCTCGTCACCCGCAGGATGCTCAAGCTCATGAAGCAGGGCTCCGTCATCGTCGACGTAGCGGTCGATCAGGGCGGCTGCATCGAGACGATCAAGCCGACGACGCATTCGAATCCGACATACGAGGTCGACGGCGTCATCCACTACGCGGTAGCCAACATGCCGGGCGCTGTCTCGCGCACCTCGACCTACGCTCTGACCAACGCCACCTTCCCCTACGCCCTCGAGATCGCGAACAAGGGCTGGGAAAAGGCCGCCAAGGGCAACCCGACGATCTGGACGGGCGTCAACACGCTCCGCGGACAGGTAACCGACGCGGCCGTGGCGCGTGCCTTCAGGATGAAGTACACGGCGCTCGAAGACATTATATAAAGCTGTAATTCAGGAGACGGCGGATGATATGCCCCCGGCCTTCCGGCCGGGGGTCTTTTCATAATAAAACGTCCCCGGAAAAATTCCGGGGACTATACAATAAGCAGACTTTTATGATTGTTTTTTCGCTACCTTATCATCAGGGCGACCATCTCGGAGACGGCCTGCTCTATTCCGACGAATACCGCCCGCGAGATGATGCTGTGCCCGATGTTCAACTCCTCGATCTCGGGGATCAGCACGATCGGGTGGACGTTGTGATAGGTGAGCCCGTGTCCGGCGTGCACGTGGAGCCCGTACCTCGTTCCCGCTGTCGCCGCGTCCTGGACGGCCCGCAGGGTGTCGCCCGGACCCCTCCGCGACGCGTTGGCGTATTCGCCCGTATGTATCTCTATCGCGTCGAACCCGAGCTTCGCCGCAGCCTTTATCTGCGCCTTGTCCGGCCCGATGAACGCAGCGGTCCTGATTCCGCCGTCCTTCAGGGCCTTCACCGTCGACGCATATCTCTCGCCCTCCCTCAGCAGATTGAGGCCTCCCTCGGTCGTGACCTCCTCTCGATTCTCCGGCACGAGCGTGACGGAGTCGGGGCTCATCGCCAGCGCGATCTCCTGCATCTCCGGCGTCGCGGCCATCTCGAGGTTGACCTTCGTCTGCGCCATCTCGCAGATCAGCCTCGCGTCGCGGTTCTGTATGTGCCGCCTGTCCTCTCTCAGGTGAAAGGTCACCTGGTCGGCCCCTCCCCCCTCGGCGAGCATCGCCGCGGTAACGGGATCGGGCTCGGTCGTCTTTCTCGCCTCCCTCAGGGTGGCGACATGGTCGATGTTGACTCCCAGCCTCAGCCTGTTCACTCCTGACCTCCCTTTTCTACCGGGGAAGCGTCAGCTCCCCATCATATCCGAAAGCCTGATTATCCTTACTCCCTCTCTCTCCGCCTCTTCGGCGAGCCACCGGAGATGATCGGCGTTCCCCCTCCGTATATGCATTATAGCCGTCACCCTTCCCCTGCGCGAGGCGATTGATATGATCTTGCGCATATTCTCCCTGACGTCCTCTCCCTTGTTGTCGAGGAAGAGGTCGTTTCGCAGGGTCTTCACGCCCGCCTTCTCCGCCGCCTCGGCGACCACCGACTTCGACGTCGTGTAGCTGTCGACGAAGAAGAGTCTCTTTTTGCGGCAGACCTTCATCACCGACCCCATCACACGCATGTCCGCCGTCGCCTTCGATCCCATGTGGTTGTTCATGCCTATCACGCCGGGCGTTGACTCGAGCGCCTTCTCGACTATCTTCTTTATCTCCCTGCCGCTCATCGCCGTCCTCACGAGGGGAATGTCGCCCTGGTCGCTGCCGTTCTTCTCCGGTTCCATCGGCAGGTGACAGAGCACTTCCTTGCCCGCCTCTCTCGCCTGCCGGCAGATCTTCTCCGAATGCTTCAGGCCCGGTATCACCGAGACGGTGAACGGCACCTCCAGCGCGAGGAATTCCCTGACGAGCCTGTTGTTGAAATATCCGAAGTCGTCGACTATCACGGTGATGGAGGGGCCGGTCGGCCTGGTCGTCTCCTTCGAAATCCTCCGGCTGATCCTGAATACGCATCTGTGGGTGATAGTGCGCCGCGTCCCTATCTCCATCTCAATGACGCGGCCGCCCTTTTTCTCGACGCACGTCCGCACGCGTCCGCCGCTCCCGCTAAGGGCCCTGTCGATCGCGACGTTGATCTGCAGGAGCGTGCGTCCTGCAGGCAGGTCGCCCTTGACCCGGGCCACAGGGCCAGGCTGCCCCGGATCGTCTTCGGACGAGAGGGCGATCGCCCCTTCGGGCATGCCCGCCTCCGATGCTCCCTTCTCTATCTGCTCGCCGATGCCGGACTGGATATCGGAGTAGTATCTGTCGAATCCGAGATCGAGGAGGAGGACCTGTCCGCGGGGCGTTTCGGCATACTTGATCAGCGCGAAGAAGACGATTGCCGCGCCGGCGAGCGCCAGCGCCAGCCGGCCCAGCCCTCCGCCGGCGCGTTTTTTCTTCCGTGTCGTCTTCTTTTTCGTCTTCCTGTCGGCCATTTCGCCCCGGGATGAAGGTGTACGGGCATGAGCGCGGCCGCGCGCAGCCCTGCCCCGTCAAAGGGCAGGAGTACTATATGCGTGGGGGGGGTTCGCTGTCAAGAAGGCGGGGGATCTGCCGCGTGGCGGAACGGGGCTTTGTCAGTTGTCCAGATCGTAAATAGCCCTGATGACCCACTTTGAAGAGTCGCTTTCGTCGGGCGCCACCACGATCGTAACGGAAGCCCTGTCTGGAAGGCTCTGGTAGACCTTCGCGTCGCGGCCGAACTGCACCCTGATGTAGTACTGGCGCGTGGTCTCCCGGCAGCCCGTGCAGGGCGTCTCTTCTACCTCCGGGCAATCGTACCAGTCACCCAGTTCCATGATGTTGAGGAAGAGCTGCGTCTGCTTCTCGAAAATCGCTCCCGTCACAGCTATGTCCTCGACCCTCGTGAAGATCGGATTTTCCCCTTCGGCGACATCACTCGCAGCGAGCCTGAAGAAGTACTCCGAATGGAGGAGGCCTTCATATCTCGTCATCGCATCGCCGGAAGAGGGATTGTCATAGCACCACACCAGCGCCTCGATGACGTCGTCTTCGTTCGTCATGTCGGGCCATGTATCTGTCGGTGCTTCCTTGATCGGCTTTACCGGCTCGTCGAAGCACGACGGCAGCACGGGCAGAACAGCGAGCATCGCAAATATTATTACAGCCTTTTTGTACAAGATCCCCTCCTCATGAATGTTCTGAAATAATCATTACCTTGTTATGAGATCGTACATCGCGCGAAGCACCCACTTCGAGGAATCGTTCTCGTCGGGTGAGACTATGATCGACACGGAGGCCCTGCCGACGGGGCTCTGGCAGATCGTCGTTTCGTCATTGAACTGCGCCCGGATAAAATACTGCCGCTGCGTCTCCCGGCAGTTTTCGCAGGGCTCTTCATCGAGCACCGGGTATTCCTCCCACGACCCTATTTCCGGGTCGATGGCGAGCTCGAGCATCGTTTCGAATTCAAATATCTTCTCGGTGGACCTGATATCCTCCGCCCTCGTCATTATCGGGGAGCCGCCCACCGGGACGTCTCCATCGTCAAGTCCGAAAAAGTACTGAGAGTGGAGAAGGGCGTTATACTTTGACATCGACTCGGAGTCCTTCGGATTATCGTAACAGAGAAGGATAGTCTTGATGGCGTGGTCCTTGTCGGTCATGTCCGGCCAGTCGATCTCAACGATTGGCGCGGGCTCGGGATCTGGCTTGGGGTCGAATATACATGACGGCGATGCGAGCAGCGCCGTGATCAGCAGCAGGGGTAAGGCTGTTTTGAGTACACTTCTACGCATATGCATACCTCCATTCGTAAATACTAGCACATTCCGTCCGCTCATGCAAGCCCGGCGTCCGCCTTCAGACATATCTCACAAGCGCCCCTTCCCTCAGCCGGCCGCCCGGAACGTTCCCCTGAGGTTACCGGATGTGGGGTAACTCTCTATGACGTCAATATCTTCCCATTTCACGATCTCCCAGCCCGAGGTCCCCTCCTGGAGGTAGAACCTCGCCGTGCCGGAATATACCTCCGGATCCGAGCCGTCGCCGCGGTCGATGGTCCATCCGTACGGCCCCTCGAACTCGGCCCATCCGACCTGGATGTCCTTCATGGGGAAGTTGCCGTCCTCGTCGCCGAACGTCGCCACCCTCTCCCCCTGGTAGTCGCCCTTGATCCTCGTCAGGACGTCCATCTCGACCACCTTCGTCCAGTCTTCGAAGGTGCCCGGGGGGAACTGGAGCCTGTCCTGTTCCCTCGGGACGAAGGTGTACTCGTCGGCGAGGCTTCTCTCGTAGTTCGAGTTCCCGACTGACGACATCCCCGTTGCGAGATTGAGGAAGACGTCCTTGGGCGTCTTCGGGACGACCCAGTTCCCCTCGCCCTCGTCGTGCGGCGGCATCGCCTGTCTCGGCTCGAAGAGGCACCCCCCTCCGGCCAGAACGGCCGCCAGAATCAGTGCGATGATCGCTGCTCTCTTCATAGTCATCTCCTAGAATTTGATCTCAACGTTCATGTCTATCTCCCAGAATTCTCTTCTCTCTTTAGTGAGGTTGGGGCCGAACCTCCTGACCCATCCCACATTGAGGTCTACCTTCCCCGAATCCGTTACTTTCGCAATCCTGCTGAATCCCAGCATCATCTCGCCGGAGTCGTAATACCTCGTGCTGACGACCCCTTTTGTGCCGTCCATATCTCCGAGCTGGTTGCTCTCCTGGAACCTGTAGTTCGAGTAGGTAAAGAGGGTGAAATCCGTTACGGGCATATATTCGTACCTGAAGCTGAACCTGTGCTCGAAGCTCTCGCTTGTCCTCCCGTAGAGCCTCTCACTGCCGTCGGGCGGGCGGAGGTAGCTGCCCGTGTCGATGAACTGGTATCTGTGCTTGATGCCGAGATGCGACCTGAAGAACCTGAACCTCGCGTTGGTGTTCATGATCGTCGTGCGGTCGAGATAGTTCTCGTTCTCGTAGAAGGTAAAGTCTGTGAATTCCATCTTGATCTCGTACTCCTGCCCTATCTCGAACCAGTCCGTAGGCCTCAGCGTGAATCTCGGCACCACCCAGTAGGTGAAATCGGTCCTGTTGTCGCCCGATAGCGACCTGTCTATGTTTATCGTCTCGTACTGCTTGTAGGTGAACTTCACCCCGGCCCTTATGTTGAGCGGCAGGCCGGCGTCGAGGTCGGCGAGGAAGGAATAGTAGAGGTAGTCGGCATCGCGCGGGTTCGCGTCCTTCTTGCGATAGTACCTCTGCTTGAGCGACCCGGATCCTCTCAGCAAGACACTCAGCGAATCGCTTATGTCGTGTGTCAGCGAGGCCTTTATGACACGCTCCTTTTCGAGATAGCTCGAGAGGGAGACGGGGCCGTAGTCAACGTCGTTCTCCTTCCTCTCGATCTCGAAATCGGCCCGGCCCGCGCCGGAGTACCTGTACCCCGCCTTGCCCTTGATCTTTTTCAGCTCGGTCTCTTTCGAGAGCCTTTCGTCCACGACGTTCTGCTGGTCGAAGTAGTCCCGGAAAAACTCAAAGTCGAGCGTGAGGCAGCTGACCGGCTGCATCCTCGACTTGACGAAGATCTTCTCCGTTTTCCTGCTCGAACTTTCCATCCGGGCGAGGTCGGGATTCTCTATGACCTCGAGCGAGTTTCCGCGTGGAGGGTTTACCTTCCTGACGACGCCTACCGTCCTCTTGTAGTCGATGTGGAGGAGCTTGTATTCCCCCGAGCCGTAACTCGCGCCAGCCGTGATCGTATCCATGTCGCTGGGCATGTTCTCGAACTTCCGCCCGCTCACGTCGCTGTCCTCGGTCTTGCGCCAGACGCCGTATCCCCCGCAGACATCGAGTTCCGGGCCTATCCCGTACAAGAGATACCCGCTCGCGTTAGCCTGGAAGTTGTTGTCGTACTTGAAATCGTTCTGCCCTCCCCCGGCCCTTCCCGTCAGGGCAAAACGTGACATTTTCGCCCACAGCTCGGGGCGCTCCCACGTGAACCCCGCATTGAGGAACTTGTTCTGGATCACCATATCGCCGCCCGAGCGCGCAAGGCCGACCGCCTTCTGCCGGAGGTAGTCCTGCCCTATGGCGAGATTTATGTTGTAGAGATTCGGGACGATCTTGATCGCGGTATTGTTGAATTTCTCATTGATGTCCGACATGTCCCTGCCACGGTAGGCCCGCTTGGCCATATATATATTGCTCGTGCCGCGCCATCCGCCGCCCGGATTGAATGTCAGCGCCATGCGCGTTCCGATGCGGTACTCGCTCTCGTTCGCCTTGTATTCGATCTTCCATACCGGCAGGACCCGGGAAGTCTCCGTCGAATCTGTCTCTGCCGCCTGCTCGCCGTCCTGCCCCTGCGATGCCATGCCGGCCAGCAGGCTGGACGACCCGCCGCCTCTCTTTGCCGTCGTGTCGGCTGCCGCGACGGTTGACGAATCCCCTGCGGCCGGGCGGGTGGAATCATCCTCCCCGGCGTGCGCCGCCCCCGCCGCCGCCAGGAGGGCGGCCGCCAGGAACAGGAACGATATGCAGGCAATTATCTTCATCTATCGTCTTCGCACCCCGCCACGGCGGCGTAAAGCGCGAACCATTCCTCCAGGCCGAGCTCCTCGGGTCTGCAGCCGAGGTCTACCCCGGAGAGTTTCTCCAGTTCCGTCCGTTCCGGTATCCCGGGGACGGCCCTTAGGGCGTTCGCCAGTTTCTTTCTCCTCTGCGAAAACGCCGATTTCAGGAATGAGAGGAATCCCTCACAGTTTCCGGGGGCGTTTTCACGGCTCACGGGAGTAAAAACAAGGACAATACTGTCCACTTTCGGCTTCGGTCGAAACGAGCCGGGCTTGAGCGTCATCACTTTTTTTATGGCGAGGTACGACTGGAGGTAGACCGGCAGGATCCCGCTGTTGCGGCTCCCGGGGGCGGCGAGCACCCTCTCGCCGACCTCCTTCTGTACCATTATCACCGCCCTGCGGCATCTCTCGAGGGACGGCAGGCCGAGCAGCATGGTGCTCGTGAGCAGATACGGGATATTGCCCGCCAGGGCGTATCCGTCCCATCCCCTGCCTGCCGCTTCGGCGTCAAGATCTACATCGCGGATGTCGGCGAGGACGATCTCGGCGTTTTCGAGCCCCTCGAGCCGTCCGGCGGCCTCCTCCGCCAGCGCTTCGTCGATCTCGAATGCCGCAATTTGCGTGCCGCCGGCAGCCATCGGGACGGTCAGGGCCCCTCTCCCTGGCCCTATCTCGAATACGGGGAGGCCGTCATCGGCCATAACGGCCGAGATTATCCCCTTTATCGCCCCGTCGGAGACGAGGAAGTTCTGCCCGAGGCTCTTTTTTGCCGGCCGCCTTTCGTTCTTCATGGCCTGTTCCCTCTCATATCACGGCAGGGGAGGCCAGATGATATTTCCTTGCTCTGAAACGCGCCCCCGGTATCGATTCTACCAGCTCCCGGGTCGCCTCTATATCGACTTCGGGGTAATCGAGGGCCGACGCGGTGCATTCCATCTCCGAGGAGGCGGCCCTTCCGATGAAATCGACGACCGCCGCGAAGGCCTTCTCCCCGGCGTCTGGCCTGCATACCATCATGTATGTCCCGGCGTCGTGGGCGTTGAGGCTGATCGATATCCTCTCGAAGAGCTCGGCCAGCTCGGGTACTATGTCCCGCCTGTTTATCATGTTACCGTGCCCGTTCGTGTTGAGGCGCATCGGCAGACCATGTGATTTCAGTCCCCGCGCTGCGGCGGCAAGGCCCTTCATGCGCGCCGTCGGCTCCCCGAACCCGCAGAAGACGATCTCCCCGTAATCCCCGTCGGCGAGAACCGCGTTCGCGGCAGCGACCATTTCCTCGACGGTCGGGTCGGCGATCAGATTGAGGTTGTATCCGTAGAGATAGTTGTCTGTCCTGAGCCGCGGGCAGAAGACGCAGTCGTTAGTACAGCTCGATGTGACGTTTATGTAGACGCTCCTCTTGAGTCCGTACGCGATCGAGATGGGGAAATCCTTCTCGCCGTGGAGCAGGCGCCTGTAGTTCGTCTCCGAGGCCCTCTCGATGTCCTCCACGCTTACGCCGCGCAGCTCGGCCATCTTCCCGGCGACGATACGGACGTAGGCGGGCTCGTTGCGCTTGCCGCGGTACGGCTCGGGCGGCAGGTAGGGGCAGTCGGTCTCGAGGACGAAAGCGCTAGAGGGAAGCCTGACGGCCACCTCGGTCAGTTTTGATTTTTTATAGGTCAGGGGGCCGCCGATGCCGATGAGGAATCCGAGGCCGAGGACGGCCTCCACCTCGCGCTCACCCCCGGAGAAGGCGTGGAATATCCCTCCCACCTCCGACGCTCCCTCCTCGCGGAGGATCCTGATGACGTCGTCGAAGGCGTCGCGGCAGTGGACCACGATCGGCTTGCCGAAATAGAGGGCGATCCCGATCTGCCTCCTGAACACCTCCCTCTGCTTCTCCCGCGGCGAGATGTCCCTGTAGTAATCGAGCCCGATCTCGCCGACGGCCAGGACCTTGCGGCGCAGGAGGAGCTGCTTGAGCTTCTCCTCGAGCGCGCCGTCCCAGTCGGATGCGTTGTGCGGGTGTATCCCGAGCGCCGCCCAGATCGATCCGTGCTCGTCGGCAAGCCGCAGCGTCGTGTCGATAGTCGATTTGTCGCAGCCTACGTTGAGGATCTCGCCGACACCCGCCTCAAGCGCGCGGGATATCGTCTCCCGGCGGTCGCCGTCGAACTGCTCCATGTCGAGATGCGCGTGGGAGTCTATCAGCATCGGGGATCAGTCCTTGAATATCTCTTCCGGTTTCTCCTGGATCCGCGGGAAGAGCGGCTCCGGGGCGGACAGCCCTTCGGCTCCGGATTCGGAAGGGGGTAGTTCGTCGAGAGAGGGATCCCCGGCGCCGAGCCGACCGAGCATCACGCTCATTTTTTCCGGCATGAAGGGGAAAAGAACGGAGCCGGCCGTGCACAGTACGGCGAGCAGCTCCCCGAAGACCGCTTCGAGCTCATCGCGCTTCGTCTCGTCCTTCGCCAGGGCCCAGGGGGCCTTCTCCTCGATGAAACGGTTGGCCGCCTGTATCGCGGGCCAGAAGGCTCCGAGCGCCCTGGAGAACTCCATCCGTTCCATGTGCTCCCTGTAACCGGCGACCGCGTCGGAGAGGACGCCGTGGAGCCCGCACCCGGCGTCGAACGGTGCGGCCGTCACGCTGCCGCCGAGATATTTCGAGATCATCGCCAGCGTCCGGCTGAAGAGATTGCCCAGCTCGTTGGCCAGGTCGGCGTTGTACCTGTCGACGAGGATCTGCGTCGATATGTCGCCGTCCTTGTCGAAGGGGACCTCGCGCAGCAGGAGATACCTCAGGCCGTCGCTCCCGAAGACGCCCGCCATCTTCTCCGGATCGAGGATGTTTCCGCGCGACTTGCTCATCTTCTCGCCCGCGAGCGAGATGAATCCGTGGGCGAACACGCTCTTCGCCGGCTCCACGCCCGCCGCCATCAGCATCGCCGGCCAGATGACGCAGTGGAACCTCGTGATGTCCTTGCCTATGACGTGGACGTCTGCCGGCCAGCACTTCTCGAAGAGCTCCGATCCGTCGCCGCCGAACCCGAGGGCCGAGATGTAATTCGTCAGGGCGTCGAA
This sequence comes from Candidatus Krumholzibacteriota bacterium, assembly GCA_030609325.1. Taxonomy (GTDB): domain Bacteria; phylum Krumholzibacteriota; class Krumholzibacteriia; order Krumholzibacteriales; family Krumholzibacteriaceae; genus JAUWCL01. Next base: position 64,915 of record JAUWCL010000009.1, on the reverse strand, counting down.
CCATACGTAGATGACGTGCTCTTTGTCTATCGGCAGAGGGATGCCCCATTCGACCCCCGCCCTCGAGATCGAGACGTCATGGAGACCGCCCTTTATCACGTTGACTATCTCGTTCTCGCGCGTCTTCGGCCTGATGAACCCGGGATTCTTCTCTATGTGCTCGAGCAGCCTCTCCTCGAACTTCGAGAGGGCGAAGAAGTAGTTCTCCTCGCTGATCTTCTTCGGCTCCTGCCTGTGCCTCGGACAGAGGCCGTCGACGAGGTCCTTCTCGACGATGAATTCCTCGCACGACTCGCAGTAGAGCCCCTCGTAATTCCCCTTGTAGATGTACCCGTTTTTCTCGATCCGCGTGAAGAGCTCGGTGACCGCCCTGACGTGTCTCTCCTCATTCGTGTGTATGAAATCGTCGTACGATATGTTCAGCGCCTTCCAGGTTCCTGTGAAGACGTCCGACATCGTACTGCAATAGTCGAGGGGATCCATCCCCCGGCGGGCCGCTTCGCGCTCGACGTTGGTCGAGTGCTCGTCGTTGCCCATCAGGAACCACGTTTCGCAGCCGCAGAGCCTCTTGTAGCGGGCCATGCAGTCGGCGCCGATCTTCTCGTAAGCCGTGCCGAGATGGGGCTTCTGGTTCACGTAATCGATGGCCGTGGTTATATAGAAGGTCTTTCCCATGTTATCAGTTCTTCCTGTTTCTCCCGCGGTCCCCGCGCCGTCCCCTGTCGCGGGGAGCGTCGTTCTTCTTCCGGGGAGAGTCTTCCGGGCCGTTTGCGGCGGACTTTCTGTGCGCTTCCTCGACGCTCTTTCCGAGTTCCTCCTTGAGATCTTCGACCAGGACTTCGATCGTGTTCCCATCCTCGTCGCTGAGGATCACCGAGGCTCTGAATATATCGACCTTATCGAGGCGGTGCCTGCACCCGAAGCAGTTCACCTTGCTGCCGACCTTCGGGATGCCTCTCACCAGCTCCTTGTAGTCGGAGAGCTCGTAGGCGAGGCAGCACATAAGCCTGCCGCAGGCCCCGGAGATCTTCGAGGGGGTGAGCGGCAGGTTCTGGTCCTTGGCCATCTTCAGTGTGACCGGCTCGAAATCCTTCAGCCATGAGGAGCAGCACAGGCTGCGGCCGCACATCCCCATGCCGTCGAACCTGCGCGCCTCGTCGCGAACGCCGATCTGCCTCAGGTCGATCCTCGTCCTGAACACCCCGGCGAGGTCCTTGACGAGCTCCCTGAAGTCGATCCTGCCGTCGGCCGTGAAGTAGAAGGTGACCTTGTTGCCGTCGAACTGGTACTCGACGTCGACGAGCTTGATCTGCAGGTCGTGCTCGGCGGCCTTCTGCTGGCATACCTTCAGCGCTTCGAGCTCCTTCTCCCGCCTCCCCTCCAAAATCTCTATATCATGATCGGTGGCGTGGCGGAGGATCCCCTTCATATCCGAATCGGTGTCCTTCGGGCTGACCCGGGAGATCGAGACGATCAGCCCCATGTCCTCGCCGCGGTCGGCCTGCACGATACAGTAATTCCCGGTATGAAGATAGAGCGACCTCGAGTTGCCGTAGAGCTCTTTGCGCTGTCCCTTGAACTGAACTTCGACCAGTTCCACCGTTGTATTCCTCTTCTCATACGGCGGGGCCTCCGCACGGCCCGTTGTGCCGTTAACTACAGGGTTTTTCGTCGCTTAAGCGGCGAATTCAATCTAATACCACTTGCCCGCCAAATCAAGGAGGAGTTGAACGAGGGTCAGCTCGATATCGACGTTCCTGCCGAGGTTTCGCGAGGCGGCCGAGATCTTCCCGATATCGGCCGGGATGTCTCTCGAGGATGCCGCTGAGGCCGCTTCGGGCGATATCCCGGTATCCGCACCCCTCAGGAGGCCTCTCATGATCGCTGTCATCTCGCCGAGCAGGTCGGCAGTCTCCTCTCTCGTGTAATTATGAGCCGCGGCCTCCGCCTCGGCGGGGAGCCGCCTCGCCTTTCCCTCCAGCACGAGGCCGACCAGGGTCACGGCATCCTTCCTCAACCCGAGAAACCTCTCGTCGAGCAGATGAACCGCCCGCTGGAGGTTGCCGCCCGCGATCGCGGCGATCCTTTCCGCCTCACCGCTTTCGACCGACAGGAATGTCCGGAGAACCTGCGCCGTGACGGCGTCGGGCAGCGGGTCGAACCTGATCTCGCTGCACCTCGAGACGATCGTCGAGAGCAGGAGGTCGGGCCTCCCGGTCACGAGGACGATGACGGAAGAGGCCGGAGGTTCCTCGAGCACCTTCAGGAAGGCGTTCTGGGCCTCCTTCGTGGCCAGATGAGCCTCCATGACGACCACTACCGAGCGGGGGCCGGAGAAGGGCAGCCTCGATATCTTCTCCATGACCGCCCTGATCTGTTCTATCCCGATAGACCGCGCGCGACCTCCGAACTCTCCGCGCGCGAGGAAATCCCCGCGTCTTGACTCTATAATGACCGGTATGCTCTTGTCCCTGTCGGCCGACGGTACGGGATAGACCGGATGCACGTCGGGATGCTCGAGCGAGGAGATGCTCCCGCACGGGGGGCATTCCCCGCAGGCGGCACGGCCTTCGCATTCGAGCAGGGCGGCGAGGCGCATCGCGGCGAGCTCCTTCCCGGACCCTTCCGGCCCGGTAAAGAGGAGCGACGCCGGGAGGGTGTCCGAAGAGATCATCCTCTCCAGCGTGGAGAAGACCCTCGGCTGCCCCTTCGCGGCGAGATTCGCTGCGGCTATGATGTCTATGGCATTCTCTCCCGGTATGCCCTGCTACCTGGCGAGCCAGTCGCCCGGGTCGAGGGCCTTCTTTGATTTTCTTATCTCGAAATGTATCGTTCCGCCCGAGCCGGCCGCGGCATCCCCCGCCTCCGCTATCACGCTCCCCTTCTCGACCTGCGAGGACTGCGTGACGAAGATCGCCGACGCATGGGCGTACAGAGTATAGTATCCTCCGCCGTGATTCAATATTATGCAGTTGCCGTATCCGGACAGGTCCCCGGCATACTCGACGCGGCCCCTCGCCACGGCGCGCACCGGCTCGCCGGTCCTCGTACGGATGTCGATGCCTGTGTTGAAGGTGACCGTCCCGTACTCAGGGTGCCTGAACCTGCCGAACTTTCTCGTGACGTTTCCATCGACCGGCCTCGAGAGCCTTCCCTTTAGTGAGGTGAAATCCCCCTCGCCGTAGTCGCCCCACTTCTGCGACCGGGCCAGACGCGACCTCTCGAGCTCGGCTATTAGATCTTGCAGTTTTTTCTCTCGCCCCTCGAGCTCTTTGGCCCTCTTCCTGTGCCGCTGCTTGCTCGTCCTCAGATCGGCGAGCGTCTTCCTGCGCTTCGCCTCGTTCTCGTCGAGTTTCCGGAGCTCCGACTCCTTCTCGGTCCTCGACGCGGACACTTCCTGCAGCAGCTCGGTCAGCTCGGCCTCCTGTATCTCGATCCCCGCCTTGCGTTCCCTCACGTCGGCGATCATCGCGGCGTCCCCCTCCGCTATGAGCGAGAGAAACTTGTATCTCTGCAGCAGGTCGGGAAAATCCTCCGCGATGAGAAGCTCCTGCCATACGTGACGGGGGCCGTTCTTGTAGATCTCCCTGAGTCGTCCGGAAAAGATCTCGAGCCTGTGCCTGTATACGATCTCGTTCGTCTCGAGGTCTGAACGAAGCGCTCCGACCTGCTCCTCGAGCATCGCCTCCTTGTCCTCGAGCCCTGAGAGAAGACGCTTCATCAGCTTCTCCTCCTTCTCGAGCTTGGCGATATATTCGCTGACGTCCTGCTCCTGCTCCTCGATCTCCGATATCTTATTTCTCTGCTCTCGTATCTGGCGGCGCAGTTTCTGCAGCTCGCCCTCCTTGACGCTGATGTTCTCTTCGAGATCCCTGTCCTGCGGCATCGCGGGGCCGGCGGCCAGCGCGGCCAGCACTATTACCGATATGAGCAGTCTGGCCGTCATGACGGAGTCCGCCTGTCAGAGCTTGAGAAAGCGGCGCATCGCGGAGAAGCTTCCGACAGCGCCGAGTATCGCGCAGAATACGACGAAGCCTGCGAGCGCGTCGTACCTCATGAAAACGAGCCCGGGAAGATATTTCGAAGAGAAGGCGTAGATCGCCGTCAGGAGCGCGATGGCGAGAAGTGACGCCGCGATCCCCTGAAGAGCGCCTTCCAGGATGAACGGGATACGGATGAACGCGTTGGTCGCGCCGACGAGCTTCATCACGTCGATCGTCGTACGCCTGTGGAGCACGGTCAGCCGCACCGTATTGTATATGACGAATATCACCGAGAGAAAGATGATCAGGCCGAGGGCCAGATCGATAATGTAGATGCCCTTCGCCAGACGCTCGCCCCTCTCGAACCATTTCTTGCCGTACCGGACCTCCTCGACCCCCTCCCACTTCTCCGTCTCAAAAGCGATCGACGCGAGGAATTCGCTCGTTATGTATCCCCGCTTCGTTTTTACCCTGAAGGCGTCGGGGAGCGGGTTCTCCACGAGCTCGTCGAGAAGGTCGCTCTCCTCGCCGAGTCTCTCCTTGAACTCGGTCAGCGCCTCGCCCTTCGATATGAACGAGACCTCCTCTATGCCGCGCAGTCCCAGAAGCTTCAGCTGCATCTCCCGCGTGACATCCTGTTCCATGCCGTCCTCGAGGTAGACGAAGAGCCTCATCTCTTCGCCCGTCTTGTCTATCAGATTGGCCAGGTTCAGCGTCACCATCAGGAAGACGACGAGGATCAGCAGGGAAAGGCCCATGATGATCACCGCTATGGCGTTCGCACCTTTCCTCCTGCCGAGGTTGATCATCATCTCGTCGATCATGTATTTCGCCGTGCGGAGATTCATTCGTTCTCCTCGTCCCTTATATCGTACTCGGACAGCTGCTCGGCCCTGCGGGAGACCCTCGACTCATCCATCCTGTCGCGGACGTCGCCGACGAAGATCTTCTCGTGATCGCGGGCGATCCGCCCGTTCTCGAGATAGATGATCCTCTGGCCGAAGCTCTGCACCATCTCTATGTCGTGCGTCGCGACCAGCACCGCCGTGCCGCCGGCGTTGATCTTGAACAGAAGCTCGAGAACGTTCCTCGTCGATACGGCGTCGAGGTTTCCCGTCGGCTCGTCGGCGAGGAGGATCGCCGGCCTGTTGGCGACCGCCCTCGCGATCGCGACCCTCTGCTGCTCCCCGCCCGAGAGGGCCTTCGGAAAGTCGTGCCGCTTGTGATAGAGTCCGACATGGGTAAGTATCTTGGTAGCTCTCTGCTTTATCTTGCTCATCGGCGTGCCGGTGACCTTCATCGCCAGGGCGATGTTCTCGAAGACGGTCCTGTCCTCTATCAGCCGGAAATCCTGGAAGACGATGCCGATCTTCCTGCGGAGCCCGGGGATCGTCCTGCGCGTCACGCGCGTCGAAACGAAGGAGCCGACGACGATCTGACCCGAGTCGGGCCTGTCGTCCATGTACATCATCCTCAGCAGCGTGCTCTTTCCCGCGCCGCTCGGGCCGACGAGGAAGACGAATTCGCCGTTTGTCACCTGCAGATTTATGTCGGTGAGCGAGAAATGCCTGCCGAGGTCCTTCGAGAGATGGTAGATGCCCGCTATGATCCTATGTTCCGGGGGGCTCATCCGGCCACCCTCCTCCCGGGTGTGCGGGTGCGGCAGCACCGCACCGCCAGCTCGAGCGAGGCGGCGAGGCTCCCGCCCGCCGCCTCGCCCCTGCCGGCGATATCGTATGCCGTTCCGTGGCAGACCGAGGTCCTGACGACGGGCAGGCCGATCGTCATGTTCACGCCGCGGTCGAATCCCGACATCTTGAACGGAATCATCCCCTGGTCGTGGTAGAGGGCAACGAACGCGTCGCACCCCCGTCTCTCGTGATGGTAGAAGAGTGTGTCGGCGGGGAAGGGCCCCCGCGCATCTATTCCGTCCTCGACGAGAACGGCAATCGCCGGAACGATCACCTCTCCCTCCTCGGCGCCCGTCACCCCGCCGTCTCCCCCGTGGGGATTGAGGGCGGCGATGTCGATACGGGGTTTTTCCATACCCCAGAACTCCCTCAGTGCGGCGTTTGTGACCTTCACCCCCGTCACGAGTCTCTTCATCGTTACGGCGGCGGGCACGTCTGCGAGCGGGATGTCGCGGGTCAGTATCACTATCCGCATCGTCCCGGAGACCATTACCATCTGGCAGTCCGGCGCGTCGAGCAGCGCCGAGAGCATGTCGGTGTGCCCGATATAGCTGTAACCGGCAAGGCCCAGCGCCTCCTTCGAGATCGGCCCCGTCACGATGCCCTCCACGGCGCCTCCGGCGGCTAGCCTCGCCGCCGCCTCGACCGCCTCGCCTGCGACCGCACCGCCTGCAGCGCTCGGTCCTCCGGCGGGAACGTCTCTACCCTCGCCGGTATCTACTATCACGGGGGAGCCTCCCGCCAGCGAATCGAGCAGGACATCTCCCGTCACCGACCCGCCCGCCCCGATCACCCGGGGCACGTCCGCCCCCGCCGCCCGCGCGGCGGCCGTCATGGCGTCTGCCGAGCCGATCAGCGCGATGTCCGCCCCGAAATCATCTCCCGCGGCGAGAAGGGCGGCCGCGATCTCGGGCCCGATGCCCGCCGGGTCACCTATAGTGAGCGCTATCGGTACCCTTCTCTCCGTCATCCCGTCCTCGTCTCCCTGACCACCCGGTAGAACCGGGTCGCGTCTTTCTTCGATGTCTGCCTGTTCGGCATCTCGAGCAACTCGACGACCAGAGAATGTCCCGACCGCCTGATCTCGATGATGTCGCCTTCCACCGCCTCGCGCGACGGCTTTACCACCGCGCCGTTTATCCTCACATTGCCCGTCTCGCACCCCTTTCTCGCGAGGCTCCTCGTCTTCACGAGACAGAGCGCCTTGAGGAGCGAATCGATCCTCATCGCCTCAGCCGCCAGTCCCGGTGTCGTCGGCGCCGGCTTCCTCGCCGAGCTTTATGTCCACGTAGTATATGCCCTTGAGCTCGTGGACGTATTCCTGGAACTTCTCCATCCTCTTCTGCTGGGCGAGGTGGTTCTCCAGCTCCATTTTTACTTCCTGGTAAGTGTAAGGGCGCGCCGGATTCTTCTCCAGCACCTTTATTATCTTGAAGCCGGCGTCCTCTTTGACTACCGGCGAGATCCCCCCGACGTCGGTTTCCTTCAGTATCTCGAGGAGATAGTCCGCCTTGCCGATGAGGTGCTTCAGAACAAGCTCGTTCTCTATGACACCGCCGTTGTTCTTCGTCTTCTCGTCTGCGGAGTATTTCGCCGCGGCCTCACCGAAGTCGAGGCCGCCGAGGATCTCCCTTCTGATGTTCCTGACCCTTTCGGCCGCTTCCTCGACCTGCTCGTCACCGCTCTCGACCTTGATAAGTATATGTCGCAGCTTCACCTGGTCTTCGCTGACATCCTCGAGCTTTATCAGGTGCCATCCGAACCTCGTCAGCACCGGAGGGCTGACGTCCCCGACGATGAGCTTTCTCGCCGCTTCCTCGAACGGCGGGCTGCCCAGATCGCCGAGCTTTATAAATCCTAGGCTTCCCCCGTACTTCGCGCTTGGATCCTCAGAGTGCTCCTCAGCCGCCTCGGCGAAATCCTTCCCTGCCCGTATCTCGGTCTCGACCGCCCTGACCCGCTCCAGCGAAGTGTTGCTCGCCGCATCGGCGACGCCGGGCATCACGACGATCTGCGCGAGCTTCATCGTCGCCGGCCTTTTATCCAACTCGCTCCGGTGTTCCCTGTAGTACTGCCTCGCCTCGGTGTCGGTGACGGTGATGTCCCTGAACACCTCGCTTCTCAGGAGCCGTTCGACGAGATATCCCGACCTGATCTTTTCCTTCCACTGGGTGCGGAGCTGCTGGAGGGTCAACCCTGCCTTCTCGAGCTCCTTCTCGAAGGCCTCGTCGCCGCCCGCGGCGCGTCGGCTCTCCGCGAGCGACTTCTCGAGCTCGTCCTCGACCGCCCCACCGGGAATCTCGATGCCTGACTTGTCCGCGTGAACGGCAAGCAGCTGGTCGGCGACGAGCTGCTCTAGGATCTGCGACCTGAGCTGCGCCTCCTGGTCGGACGGAAGGGACGTCACCTGGTTCTGGAACAGATGCTGCCTGTACTCCATCTCGATCTCGCTCTGGAGGATCGCCCGGTCCTCTACCACGGCGATGACCCTGTCGATGATCTCGCCCTTATGCTGCGCCGCTCCTGCGATCGGGACAAGCAACGCAAGGACCGCGGCCACCGGTAATATCCTTGTCCTCATGATCATCCTTCCATCGTCGAATCGGCCGCGGCGGTATCGGCGGGTTCATCGGCCGGAGCCGTGTCCGCCGGTGCGATGTGTTCCGCGTATTCGCCGCTGATATATTCCACCTCGGCCCGCTCGCGAAGCCTGTCGATCAGCTCCCGGTACGCATCGGCCCTCCTGCGCATCACCAGCCCGTTCAATATCCTCTCCCGGACTTCGGCGAGCTCCACCCTGACCTGCGCCTCGCGCATACCAACGAGTTTTATTACATGAAACCCGAAATCTGACTGGACGATCTCGCTGACCTCTCCCGGCTTCATTTCGAATATCACCGTCTCGAAAGCCGGTATCATGTTCCCCTTCGTAAGGTAGCCGAGGTCACCGCCGCGCCTCGCGACCGGATCGACCGAGTACCTGTTGGCGACAAGGGTGAAGCTTTTTGTCTTCAGCAGCTCCTGGACCTGCAGAGCCTCCTCGTGCGTGTCGACCATTATGTGGCTGACCCTGTATTCGTGGATGTACTGGTCCCTGTTATCCTCGAAATACGCCGCGATCTCCTCTTCGGTGACCTTGATCCTCTCGCGCAGCTCAAGGAAGGCCAGGTGGTCGGCGAGGAACTCCCGCTCGAGACTCTCCAGCCTCGCCCTGATCCTCGGATCGTTGTGGAGCCCCCTCCTGACAGCTTCGCCGTAGAGCAGCTCCATCTCGACCCACTGCTTTACCCAGACCGCTTTTTCCGGGACTGAAAAAGGCGTCTTCTCGCCGGCAGGAAGGAGTATCTTGAGGCGGCCCTCGGTGAGGACCTCCCCATCGACCCTTGCGATGGTGTCGGGGGGGAGGATCGTGTCGTCGCGCGCATCCTCACCCCCGCAACCTGCAGCCAGCAGGAGCGGGATGAGCGCGGCGAAGAGAACCTTGCAGCCGTTCATATCGCTCCCCGGGGCCTTTCGATCAGAGCCTGGTCCTCTTGAGCCCGGCCCTGGCGAGGGCCGACTTGTCTATCTCGATGATGTAATCCTCACGCCACTTCTCGAGCTTCTTGTTCAGATGCTCTTCGTACTTGATCTCGCGGAGGGTCTTCCTGATCGTGGCATCGGCCTCTTCGAAGGTCGGCAGCCTCTCGTCCTCGACTTCCTCGACCTTGATCACCGCCCAGCCCCTCGGGGTCTGAAACGGCTCGGAGATCGATCCGGGACCGTCGAGCGCGAAGCCGACCTCGTCGTAGTCCGCCATGTCCCCCTTGACGTGAAGCCCCGTGCGGCCGGAGCTCTCCTTCACGTTTTCGTCCACCGAGAATTTCCCGATCAGCATGCTGAAGTTCATCCCTTCGACCACCTTCTCGTGCATATCGCCGGCGGTCTTCTGGTCGGCGACGAGAAGGACGGAGAAGTCTCTCATCTCGAGCTTGACGAGTATGTCGAGATTCTCGGCGTAATAGTCCTGCTTATCCCTGATCGTCACGGTGACCTCGTCCTTGATCTGATCGTCGTACAGCTTCTGGACGAGAAACATCTCCCTTTTCGAATCGAGGTTCTTTTTCACCTCGGGGATCTCGAGCAACTTCGCCTTCTGCTCCGCGTAAACGGGGAGGATCTTGTCGAACACGATCTTGTGCATCGTCTGGACGATTTGCTCGCGCCCGTACTGCCTCCTCGGCCTTCCGGGCAGCGCCAGCCTGTAATAGATCTCCTCGAAATCTGCCAGCGTGTAGCTGCCGTCCGAATACTGGCAGATCAGCTTGTCCATGAACTGTTCGGGTATATTCAGCTTCGGGGCGTTCTGGCGGTTGACCTTGTACGTCATTATGTCCTTCATCGGGATGTCGTCGGGAAGACCGTCGTATGCGATGTTGACCGCGTCGGTGAAGAACTGAAGGCCTATCTCCTTCTCGATCTCGGCCTTCAGCGCATCCATCCCCTTCTTCTCCCTGATCGCCCTTACGCGCCTGGCGGCCATCTGCTCGTCGTACACAGGATCGACCTTGCGCTTCCTGTGCAGCTTGATGATCGCCCATCCGGTCGCAGTACGCAACGGCCCGGAGATGTCTCCGGCCTCCATCGTGAAGAGCTCCTCCTCCACCCACCAGTGGATCCTGCCGACGGTATTGGCCCCGACGTATCCGCCGTTCTCGGCTCCGACGCCGAGGGAGTATTTCTTCGCCAGCTCGGCGAAATCCTCACCGGCGACAGCCTTCTCCCTGATCTCGATGATCTCGTCCTCGTTGGCGGCGATGATCTGGCTGAGGGTATACTCGAAGTGCATCTGCCTGTAGTATTCGGCGATGTCCTCGTCGGTGACCTCCACCTTTCTGGCCACCTTCTGGTCCATCAGCTGCGCTATGAGAAACGGGCCCTTGTACTGCGCCCAGAGGTCGACGAACCATTTCTCCTTATCGTAGCCCATCGCCAGCGCCTTCAGGCCCATGATTTCCTTGTTTATCATATGTTTGAGAAGGACCATCTTGCCTTCGAGGTCGTCCGTCTCGGGCAGGAATTTCTGGTCGATCGTCTCCGAGACCTTTTCGAAATCGGCCACGGTGATCTCCCTCGTGTCGACCCTGGCTATCACCAGAGCGCTGTTGTCCTTCTCTCCGCAACCCGCCGCGATGGCCAGGGCCGCAATCGCAAATACCAGTATCGTCCTTCTCAATGTTCTCTCCTTTCGGACCGTCGCTTTACCCGCTCATTTACAGGGCCATCCCCGGGGGGGAGCTTTCGAGCACCCGGATGCCCGACACGTAACAGTTAACTTATGTTATTTATCAAAATTTTTCAATAGATTCAACAGGCTTTCGAGGTCTGCCGCACCCGGCCGGGAGCTCCAGAGGTCATCCGCCGGATACTTTTCGCCGGGCCGCGCCGATACGGTCATCGAAAATCCCTTTTCCATGTGAAATGTGAGCCTTCCCTCGAACTTCTTCGCTATCTCGGCTATGAGTTTCCGCGAGGGGGTGTGCCGGGGGGTAAATGCCGCCTTGAGAACACCTTTCGTGTCGATCTCTACGCTGTCGAGCCCCGCGGAGGCCGCCCTCGCCTTCAGCTCGACCAGCTTCAGCATGTTCCCGCCCGGCGGCGGCGGCTCGCCGAACCTGTCGAGAAGCTCGCTCCGCAACTCGCCGAGCTCCTCGACGCCGCGGACCCGGCTGAGCCTGCGGTATATATCCATCCGCTCCTCCGAGTCGGTGACGTAGCTGTCGGGCAGGTATGCGGGCGCGGAGACCGATATCCTCACCTCCTGCTCCTTCTCGACCTCTTCGCCGCGCCTCCCGGCTACCTCCTCCCTGATCATCCTCGAGTAGAGGTCAAGCCCGACAGCGTTGATCCGGCCCGACTGCTGGTGGCCGAGGAAGTTGCCCGCCCCGCGGATCTCGAGATCCCTCATCGCTATGCGGTAGCCGGCGCCGAGATAATCGAACTCGGTGATCGCCTGGAGGCGATTTATCGCCGTCGAGTTCAGGCCGCCGCCTTTCGGGATGAGCAGGTAGGCGTAAGCCTTCCTGTCCGAGCGCCCGACGCGGCCCCTCAGCTGGTAGAGCTGTGCGAGGCCGAACCTGTCGGAGCGGTTGATGATAATCGTGTTGACGTTGGGGAAATCGAGGCCTGCCTCGATGATCATCGTGCTGAGGAGCACGTCGAATCTCTTCTCGACGAAATCGATCATTATCCGCTCGAGGTCGCGCTCCTTCATCTGCCCGTGGGCGTGGGCTATCCTGACCCGGTCGGGGAGGAGCCTGGAGAGGTACCCTTCCATCACCTCTATCGACTGCACCCGGTTGTGGACGAAGAAGACCTGCCCGCCGCGCCCGATCTCGCGCATGACGGCCTCGCGGATCATCTCGTCGTCGAAGGGGAGTATCTCCGTATGTATCGGCAGGCGGTTGCGCGGCGGGGTATCGATCGTCGATATGTCCCTGATCCCCGATATCGCCATCGAGAGGGTCCTCGGGATGGGGGTGGCGGTCATGCTCAACACGTCGACCGCTTTCTTCATCTTCTTGAGCTTTTCCTTGTGGGCGACGCCGAACCTGTGCTCCTCGTCCACGATCACGAGACCGAGGTCGGCAAACTCGATGTCCTTCGAGAGAAGCCGGTGCGTCCCTATTACTATGTCGATCTCCCCCAGGGCGACTCCCTCTGCGACCTTCTTCCGCCCTGCCGCCGACACGAACCTGCTGAGCATCGCGACGTTGACGGGAAATCCTGCAAACCTCTCGCCGAAGGTGTTGTGGTGCTGCAGCGCGAGGACGGTCGTCGGCACGAGCACTGCCACCTGCTTGCCGTCGAGCACCGCCTTGAACGCGGCGCGCGCGGCGACCTCGGTCTTGCCGAAGCCGACGTCGCCGCAGAGGAGCCTGTCCATCGGCCTCGTGCTCTCCATGTCGGCCTTGACCTCGGATGTCGCCTGCAGCTGGTGCGGTGTCTCCTCCCACGGGAAAGAGGCCTCCATTTCCTTCTGCCAGGGCTTGTCGGGGCCGTAGACGAACCCGTCGGCCATCTGCCGGGCGGCGTATATCTCGATCAGGTCCTGCGCGATCATGCCGGCGCTCTTGCGCGCCCGCTCCTTCGCCCTCTTCCAGGTACCGCTCCCGAGGCGGGCGAGCGCCGGCTGCGCCCCCTCGGCGGCCGTATATTTCTCTACCATCCTCAGCCGGGAGACGGGGATAAAGAGCCTGTCGTTGCCCTCGTACCTGATGTCGAGACATTCGGTCCTGCTCCCCTCGATCTCGAGGACACGCATCCCCATGTACCTGCCTGTGCCGTGGCTGACGTGGACGATGAAGTCGCCCGGCTTGAAGTGCGACGGGTCGTAGACAAGCGACCTGCTTCTCGCCCGGGGGGAATGCCACGGCCTGTGGAACCTGCCGAACACCTCCTCCTCGCTGAGGAAGACCATACCGGTGGCCGGCCACCTGAATCCGCTCGAGATCTCGCCGATCGGGAAATCGATCTCGAGCGCCACGTCGGAGAGGATCTCCCCGGCCCTCTCCCGCTGGATCTCGCTCGCGCAGAAGAGGAACACCCTTCTGCCCCTGTCGAGTTCCCTGCGGACGTCGGAGACGAGCCCCTTGATATTCCTGCGGTAGTCGCCGACCGCCGAGGCGGAGAAGCGCACGTCGTCCCCGCCGGGGAGCGCAGTGAACTCGAGCCTCCCGGAGGCCTCCAGCGCGCCGTCCCACTCCCGGCCGCCCGCGTATACGAGATCGGGCCGCGGGTAGACGCTCTCCTCCCTCGACCGCTCGTACCGCCTCTCGATCTCCTCCCTGAACTCCTCCGTCAGCGTCTCGATGTCCTCGCTGCCGTAGAGCGCCATCAGCGGCGGCTCGTCGAAATAATCGGTCACCGGGACGACGTCGTGGACGATGGCGGCATAGTGCTCCATGCCGAAGAAATGTATCCCTGCGGCAAACCGCTCGGCGGAAAGCATTATCTTCTTTCTCTCCTGCTCCTCGAGTCCCGCGCTCTCCGTCTCGAGGAACGCCTCGAGCCGCCCGATTCCCCCTTCGTCGGGTGCGAGGTGGTGCAGCGGGTGGATCCGGATCGAATCGACAGCCTCCATCGACCGCTGTGTCTCGATGTCGAACATACGGATCGAGACAATCTCATCGCCGTCGAACTCCATCCTCACGGGATCGAGCGATGCTACCTCGAAGATGTCGAAGATCCCTCCCCTCATGGCGAACTGTCCCTTCTCCTCTACGATGCCGTGTCTCTCGTACCCGAGGTGGACGAGCCGCTCGACCAGTTCGTACGGATCCTTCTCCTCTCCCGCGCGAAGGTCCGTTATGAGATCGAGAAAGACGCCGGGGGCGAATACCTTCTTCAGGAGCGACCTGGGCGTGCAGACGAAGACGTCGCATCTCTTCTCCGCCAGGTCGGCCAGGGCGGCCATCTGCATGCCGGTGAGGTTCCTGTCGGGATCGTGATAGTCATAGGGCAGCATCTCGTCCTCCGGATAGAAGACGACGCGGCCTGCGCCGAAATGATCGAGGTCGGCCGCGATATCCCTCGCCCGGACCGGGTCGGAGGCGATCGCCACGACTCCCCGCCCCAGAAAGGGCACGAGTGTCGAGAGAACGAGCGATCGCGAACTGCCGGTCAACCCGCCCGCCCTCGCCGTCTCTCCCTGCGCGGCGAGCCTGCGGGAGAGCTCGAGGAAGGGGGGCAGTTCCGAGATCTTCTCTCTCAAGGTTTCCCACATCAGGCTTTCTCACCTTCTCTTCCTCCTCCGCGGCGCTGCGCCACGGCGAGCTCTGCCGCGAGAAGAAGCGCGGCTGCGACGATCAGCACGTCGGCGATCTCTCTTCCTTCCCTCGCTTCCCTTACCGTCCCCGATATGCCTGCGTCCGCCCGCGCGGCGGCATAGCTCTCGAATCCGAGCGAGTCGGCAGCCTCGTCTGCGGTCATGTAATCGAGAGACGACTCGAGCCTGCAGTCCGGATTGACGGCCGTCTGCCATTCCTCTCCGCCGCAGGCGGTCGTGAGGTACCCCTGCCTGTCCCCGGCCGGAACGGTGATCCTTCCAGGTCCGGCCGGAAGGGGATCTATGTACTCCACTCCTCCGGGCAGCAGTATCGAGCAGCCCCCTTCCCCCTTCAGCGGTACGGGGACGGAAGAGCCGATGAGCGCCCCTTCCCTTCCCGGCGACACGTCGAGGGGCGCGAGGACCATCTGCTGCACGAGCGGGAGAAACCAGGGCGAGAGGACCAGGTCGCCGCTTTCCGGTACCGGAGAGGCGGCGGCAAAGACGATCTCCCCTTCACCGGCTCGCTCGGCCCATGCGAACGGCGTGCCGTCCGAGAATGAGAGCGCCGCCATTCCGGGCGGAAGGCCTCCGACCCCGGCGGTCCCGACGAACCTCAGCCCGGCTATCCCGTCGAGATCGCCGTCGCTGAATATGGAGAGAAGGGGGTTCTCCCCGCCGGGGCGCTCGAGCTCGACGAAGCCGCCGCCCGTCCCGCGTGCCGTCACCGTGAGGCTGTACGAGCTGAGGTCCGCGGCGAACCTCTCCATCCCCGGCGATATGAATACGACGACCCTTCCACCACCCTCGGCGTAACGTTTCAGGAGGGCCGCGTCTCCGGGGCGCGGCCTTCCTCCCGGACCGGCGACCACGACATCGGCCCCGGCGAGATCGGCGGTCGTGTACCCGCTCCACCCGGCCTCGCCGAGATCGATATCTCCGTCCGCTCCCTCCGGGGCGAGCGCCTGCCCGAGGTAAAACGCATCCCCTCCGGATATCAGCAGGACAGGCGTCTTTTCCCTGACGAGGACCGCGAAAAGCCTCGTGTCGTCGGCGGGGAGCATGTCCTCCCTGCAGCTGACGCTGCCGCGGACCCACCCGGCGCGTCCGAGATCGAATTCAAATGTACACTGCGCCGCTCCTCCCGGCGGCAGCTCGATCTCCTTCTCGATGATCCGGCGCCCGTCGATGTCGACACGCAGCGG
The DNA here is from genome assembly GCA_030609325.1 of Candidatus Krumholzibacteriota bacterium. Classification (GTDB taxonomy): domain Bacteria; phylum Krumholzibacteriota; class Krumholzibacteriia; order Krumholzibacteriales; family Krumholzibacteriaceae; genus JAUWCL01. The sequence goes on along the minus strand of JAUWCL010000009.1, from coordinate 49,230 downwards.
GAATCCCGCGGGGCGGTCGGGAGAGGTGTTGCGCACAAAGACCCTCATCACCGCAGCCTCGTCCCTGTGCAGCGCCGAGCCGGGGAGGATCACCCTCTCTACAGCGACGTTCGGACCGGACGCGGGCGTTACCGGCACGAGGAAGACCCTCGTCCTCGCAGGCGCTTCGATCTCCCTCGAGCCCGCCATCCCTGTCCTCTGGAAGTCGGATACGATGAAGAGCTCCCTCGCCGTCCTCCTGCTGCGACGGAGGAGGCCGAGCCCGTGCCCGGCCGCCGCTCTCAGGTCCGTTCCCCTCAGGGACGGCTCCGCGCCGGCGAGGGCTCCTGCCGCAGCAGCGCGTCCGGGCCTCTCCGCGGTGAATATCTCCTCCGCTCCCTCGTCGAACAGGACGAGCGTCAGCTCGTCGTCCTCCTCCAGCCCCTCCGCGATGTCGAGGGCCGCGGCGGCCGCGGCATCGAAGGCGGTCCCTTCGCTCCCCCACACCCCCATGCTGTAGCTGCGGTCGATCATCACCACGACCGATTTCGGCTCCTTCCCGGGAAAGAGCGAGGCGGTCCTGCCGGTGATGACCGGCCTGGCGAAGGCCAGTGCAACGAGGGCGATCGCGGCGGTCCGCAGCGCGAGCAGGATGAGCCTCCGCAGATTGATCCTCCTCATGCTCTTTCTGTCCGATCTCTCGAGAAAGCGCAGAGAGCTGAACGGGACCTCCCTCGCCCGTCGGCGACTCAGCAGATGTATCAGGAGCGGGACCGCCGAAGCGGCCAGCGCTAAGAGGAATGCGGGGTTGAGAAAATTCATGCCGGTCAGCGCATCCTGCCTCTCTTGCCGAGATATCTTACCAGCGCCTCGTCGAACGGCGTCGAGGTCGTGACGAGGTTGTAGTCGATCGCGTTCTCCAGGCACCGCTTCTCGAGATACGAGGTCCAGTCGCCGACGCTGCGCCGGTATTCCTTCCGGACGAACCACGGCTGCGACCGCAGCTTTTTCCCCGTCTCCCTGTCGACGAAGGTCACCTCGCCTCCATAGTCGAGCGAGAGCTCGATGGGGTCGAGCAGGTGGAAGACGACGAGCTCGTGGCCCCTGTGCCTGAAATGCTTCATCCCGCTAATCACTTCCTCCGGCTCGTCGATCAGGTCGCTTATAAGAACTACAAGCCCGCGCCTGTGTATCCGCTCGGCCATGTCGTGCAGCGCCCGGCTGATACCCGTCCGGCCTCCCGGTGTGACGTTCTCGAGCTCCCTCAGCAGTCGGAAGAGGTGCTTCCTCGCCGACCTGTGCGGGACGATCTCGCTTATGCGGTCGTCGAAGAGGGCCAGCCCGGCGGCGTCACGCTGCTTTATCATCAGGTACGAGAGGGCGGCGCAGAGCAGGGCGCCGTAACGGAGCTTCGTCACCCCTCCGCCGGAGAAATCCATGGAAGCGCTGCGGTCGAGAAGGAGCGTGCCCCGCAGGTTGGTCTCGTCCTCGAAGACCTTGAGGTAGTAGCGGTCGGTCTTCGCGTAGATCTTCCAGTCGATGTTCTTCGTCGATTCGCCCGCGTTGTACTGCCTGTACTCGGCAAACTCGACGGAGAAACCGTGGTAGGGCGACCGGTGGAGCCCCGCTATGAATCCCTCGACGATCAGTCTCGCGCGAAGCTCCATGTTCGCCAGACGGCTGACTGTCTCGGGGCGCAGAAAATCCCCCGCGGTTTGTTTTTCCGGGGACATACGTGTCTTTCCCCGCGCCCGGTCACGGCGCGACGGTATCGAGCAGTCTCTTCACCAGTTCGTCTGTGGTGACGCCGTCCGCCTCGGCATGAAAATTCGTCACCAGCCTGTGCCTGAGGACAGGGTATGCCACGGCCCGAATGTCCTCGATGTCGGGCGTCGTCCTGTGGCGCATCACCGCTCTCGCCTTGGCGCCGAGAACGAGATACTGGCCCGCCCTGGGGCCGGCTCCCCACGAAAGGTACTCGCCGACTCCCTCGAAGGCGCCGTCGCGGCTCGCCCTCGCGAGACGCACCGCGTATGAGAGGACGTTCTCCGAGATAGGGACCTTTCTGACCAGCCCCTGTATCTCGACGATCTCCTCGCCGGTCAGGACCTTCTCCACGGCGGGGCTTTCGACGGAGGTCGTGGTATCGACGATCCTCATCTCCTCGCTCTCCTCGGGATAGTCTACCATGATGTTGAACATGAACCTGTCGAGCTGCGCCTCGGGGAGGGGGTACGTCCCCTCGAGCTCGATCGGGTTCTGGGTCGCGAGCACGAAGAACGGCGCCTCGAGAGGATGGGTCTCTCCGCCGACGGTTACGTTCTTCTCCTGCATCGCCTGGAGCAGGGCCGCCTGCGTCTTCGGCGGGGTCCTGTTGATCTCGTCGGCCAGCACGACATTCGCAAAAACCGGCCCCTTGAGGAAGCGGAAGACCCGGCGGCTCGAGGCCTTGTCCTCCTCGAGCACCTCGGTGCCCATGATATCGCTCGGCATCAGGTCGGGCGTGAACTGTATCCTCGAGAACTTCAGCCCGAGGCATGAGGCCACCGTCGATATCATCAGGGTCTTCGCCAGCCCGGGTACGCCCACGAGAAGGCAGTGCCCCCCGGCGAACAGCGCGGACAGGAGCTCGTCGAGCACGCGATCCTGCCCGATGATCACCTTCGCTGTCTCGGAGCGAAGGCTCGAATACGCCTCCCCGAACCGTCCGAGCAGCCGCTGGTCGTCGATGTTGCTCATGGCTGACTCAATCCCCGCCTTTCAGATGCTTGTCGAGGAAGAGCCGGATAGCCCTGTACCCCTCGATCTGGTTTTCTTTCTTCATGAATCCGTGCCCTTCGTCCTCGAAGACGAGGTACTCGACGTCCACGCCGTTCTTTCTCGCCGCCTCGACGATCTCGTCCGACTCGACCTTCAGGATCCTCGGATCGTTCGCGCCCTGGAGAACCATCAGCGGCCTGACGATATTGTCCGCGTGGAACAGCGGCGAGATCTTCCTCAGGTACTCGCGGTCGGTCTTCGGATTGCCGAGTTCCCTGTATAGCGCCTTCCTGTAACTCTCCCACCAGGGCGGTATGCTCTCCAGCGTGCGGATCCAGTTCGAGATCCCGAATATGTCTACGCCCGCCGCGAACTCCTCCGGCTCGAATGTCAGGGCGGCCAGCGCGATATACCCGCCGTAGCTTCCGCCCGCGACAGCGATCCTTTCCGCATCGACGTACCCCGTCGCAGCGAGCCAGTTCTTCCCCTCGATGCAGTCCCTCAGGTCATCCTCGCCGTGCCTCATGTCGTCGAGCCCGTAGAACCTCTTGCCGTATCCCGTGCTGCCCCTGTTATTGACGGCCAGTACGGCGTATTCGTGGTTGACGAGATACTGGACGAACGAGCTGTAGCCGACGCGCGCCTGCCCGCCCGGCCCTCCGTGCACCCAGACCACCGCCGCTATCTTCTCGCCGGCCCCGATTCCGTGCGGACGGTAGTATATCGCAGGGATCTCGAGACCGTCGAACGATTCGTACCTCACCACCTCGGCGTCGACGAGGTGCGCCGGATCAATCTCCGGGTTGAGCGTATCGGTGAGCCTGCTGTACTGTCCCGTCCCGAAATCGTAGATGTAGAGGTTGTTGGGAGAGCGCGAACCGTTGACGTAGAACCTCATCAGCTTCTCGCTCTTCGATATGCCCACCGACGTGATCACTCCGTCGGGAAGCTCGGGAAGGGCTACCGGCCCGTTCTTCTCCATGTCGAATATCCTGATCTCCGTCCTCGCGTCGTTGTTGATCGCCGTCACCCTGTACCGGCAGTTGTACGAGAAGCATGCGCAGCTGATGTCCCAGTCGGCCTTCTCGACTATCTCGCTCCCGCCGCCCGCGATGTCGTACCTGCACAGGTAGGTGAACTCCGCGCCGTCGTCTGTGATGTAGTAGAGATGGCGCGAGTCGCTGCTGAAATCCATCGGCTTGTAGTTGACGTCTCCGTCGTGAGGCGTGATGTGCCTGACCTCTCCCGTCTTCCGGTCGTAGAGGAACATGTCCGAATCGTGGTTGGTGTTCGTCTTCGACAACGACATGTACCTCATGTCGTTCGACATCCATCCGAAATTGTAGCCCGCGTCGTTGAGATAGATCATCTTCGGCTTCATGGACTCGATGTCCATCACATAGACGTCCATGAACTTCGCGTCCCTCCTGTTCGAGCCGAAGAGGAACGCGTCCATGTCGTGCGTCCATTCGTAGAAGACCGCGCGCGCGCCGGGATAGGGAGTCAGGTCGGTGACCGTCCCGTCCCTGTCGTAGAGAAAGATGTGATAGAGCTCGTTGCCCTCGCGGTCTGCAAGGCAGAGGAACCTGTCGTCCTCGGGGAAGTACGAAAGCGCGAACACTGAGTTGTCTTCCGAGAATGTCAGCTGTCTCATCTCGCCGCCGGCGACGGGGAGCGACCAGGCGTTCCTTATCCCGGTCCCGTCAGTGGTGATCAGCAGCTTCGTATCGTCGTGAGAGAAAGACCCTCCTGACACGGCAAGCGTGTTCTTGAACTGTTCTATGGTGTACTTCCTGATGCCGTCCTGCGAACACCCCGACAGGGCCTGCAGCGCGACCAGCAGAAGAACAACCAGGATGGTGCGTCTCATATCTCCCCCTTCTGCCGGATTCCGTTATTATACTGCATACATCGTCCAGTAATACTTTATACGGTAATAACGATATATGTTCCATTGTTTTTCGGCCGTTGCGCGCGCCTGCCGCGTCCGGTCCCGTCGGCAGAGTGAATGCGGACCCGTCCAGCTTGATCGAAGCGGCCCGCCATTATGGCAGTATTTGTGCTGTCACCAGTCTCTGTCTGGCAGGGTTTTGTCATGCCGGGGTCTCGCCATCCCCCCGAAATCTCTCTCCATCGAGCCTGCCACCCCTCGTAACCGCCATTTATTCATTCGGTTACGGCGTGGCAGGCAGTTCTGGCACACAAGATGCGTATTGCATGATCAGGAAAGGAACCCGGATAAAGAAACCGGAAAACACACAGGAGGTATTTAGATGAGGCTCGTACAATGGAGACCGAGGACCGGACTTCCCGTTTTTTACGATCATTTCGACCGGATGTTCGATGATTTCTTCGGACCGAACCGGAGGAAGATGGATCTCCAGAATTTCGACTGGACCCCGAGTGTCAACGTCGAGGAGCTGGAGGACAAGTTCGAGATCACCGCGGAAGTCCCCGGTATGAAGAGGGAAGACATCGATATCGAGGTCCGGGACAACGTCCTGACGATCAAGGGCGAGAGAAAGTCCGAGAAGGAAGAGAAGAATGCGAACTACCACATCTGCGAGAGGAGCTGCGGCACCTTCCAGAGAGCATTCACGCTCCCCGAGAACATAACGACCGACGATATCGAGGCAGAGTACGCGGACGGTATTCTCAGACTGGCCGTTCCCAAGGCCGAGCCCGAGAAGCCGAAAGAGATCAAGATCGACGTGAAGTAGACGCTGGCCGCCGTCATCAGCGATAAAGGGGGCGCGCGGAACGCCCCCTTTATATTTTCATATATATTTCCACCGCGCCGGGCGGGATGCATCCCGTCTGTTTCACGTGAAGCGGTTCATTTTTCCGGTGCCGGATACGCTACTTGCTCCAGGCGCCGGTCTTTTCTTTCTCTTCCTTCTTCACCTCGAGCTGAGCGTGCTGGCTCGCCGCGATTTTCCCGTCCGGGCTCATCCTGCACGAACCCTCGAAAAAGACGCCTTCGTCTATGACGAGCCTTTTCGTCTTTATGTCGCCCTCGAGACGCGATCCGGCCTGGAGCTCGATCTTTTCGCGCGCGTCGATGTTCCCGTGAACCGTTCCGCCGACCACGGCGTTCGACACCTTGATGTCCGCCTTCACCGTTCCGCCCTTTCCGATCACCACTGTACCTCCGGGACAGTTGACGTTGCCTTCCATATCCCCGTCGATCCTGAGGGTGCCGTCCTGGACGTCTATCGTCCCCGTTACCTTGCATCCCTTGCCGATGATCGAATTCATCTTTCCTTCGTCAGCCATGCTCTCACCTTCTTTCCCGAACATTGCAAGGCCCTTCTTCGCTGTCTTTTTCATCACAATCCGCCTTTATTTCAAGAGGTATTTCAACGGATCGACATTAACGTTGTCCTGTATCACCTCGAAGTGCAGGTGAGGCGCCGAACTCCTCCCGGTGTTGCCGGAATAGGCGATCGTCTGCCCCCTGCCGACTCTTTCGCCCCTCATTACTACCAGTCTGTCGTTGTGCCCGTAAAGTGTTTTTATCCCGTAGCCGTGATCGATCCGGACAAAGTATCCGTACGTGTCGTCCCAGCCCGCCTCGGTGATGTATCCGGAAGCCGCCGCCCTTACGGGCGTCCCCCTTTCTACGCCGAGGTCTATACCGGGATGGTAATCCTCGTCACCGGTCCCTCCGGCCATGTTGAACGACTTCGTGATGTACCCGCGCACCGGCCAGAAGCTGGGAATCGATCTCAGCATCTGCTCCTTCCCGCCCTGCACCTCCCTGTCAGTCAGCCCGTCGGGCTCCTGCATCCTGCTCATGGCAAGACTGTCTTCTTCCGCCACGTCTACGCCGAGCATCTGCCTCACCTTCAGGTCCATCGCGTGCAGCTCCGAAAGGTTTCGTACTATCTCGCCGATCTGTTCATTTCTCCTGGTCAGCTCCTCTACCTGCCCGGCCAGGGCCGCCGACTCTCTCGCCTTCAGCAGCAGCCTGCCGTACGTGGCCATGAAGACGATCGCCGCCGCCAGGCCGATGCATAAGAAGGTGACCAGGACGTAGAAGAGCCGGTACGGGATCTTGTAGTTCCGAGTCCTCTGCGGATCGTGCGGAACTACGATGACGGTAAAGGTGCTCTTCTTCATCCCTGTTCACGAAGGCGGCTGCCTTCCCGGCCCGCTACATCTCCGTATCCACCCCCATTTTCTCGAGAATCGCTTCCAGCTCCCCTGTCGAATAATAATCTATCGATATCACGCCGCCCTTCCGTCGCGGCACGATCCTCACCCTCGCCCCGAATCTCAGCTCGGCTCGTTCCTCTATGGCTGCGAGCTGGGGATCGGTCTTCCTTCTCCTTTTCTTCCTGTCCTTCTTCGCGGGGACAGCCTCCTCGATATCGCGAACGGTAAAGCCCTGCGATACCACCCTCTCGGCCCACTCGATCTGCCGGGCCTCGCCCTCGATGGACAATATCGCCCTGGCATGCCCCGCCGTCAGTCTGCCCTGCTCGAGCAGTTCTATCACCCGTGCCGGCAGCTTCAGCAGCCTGAGGGTATTGGCCACCGTGCTCCTGTCCTTGCCGAGTATCCCGGCAACATCCTTTACGGAAAGTCCGAACTCGTCCCTGAGAGCGGCGTACCCCCGGGCCTCCTCGACCGGGGTCAGGTCCTCGCGCTGGAGGTTCTCCAGCAGGGCGAACTTGAGCGAATCGTCTTCGCTTATCTCCCTGACTATGGCGGGGATCGTCGTCCTGCCGGCAATCTTCGACGCGCGCAGCCTTCTCTCGCCCATTACGAGCTGATATCTCTCCCCGGCCCTGCGCACGACTACCGGCTGCAGTACTCCGTGTTTTCTTATCGATTCTGCGAGCTCGCCGAGATGTTCGTCGTCGAAACGCTCGCGCGGCTGGTGCGGATTGGCGTCTATGCTGTCGAGGGCGAGCTCCTTGACCCTCTCGGTCTCAGAGACACTTTCCTTCAGGTCCGGGGAGAGAAGGGCCTCGAGCCCCCTGCCCAATACTTCTTTCTTCATATCAGACGCCTCTCCCTGCTACCGCTTCCTTACTCGGGCGTCCTCTCCTGGAACGCTTCTCCTCGTGATGCCTGACCTGTTTCTCGATCACCTCGAGGGCGAGCCTCAGGTAGCTCTTCGCCCCCTTGCTCTGAACGTCGTAGAGGATCACCGGCTTGCCGAAGCTCGGGCACTCGCTGAGCCTGACGTTCCTCGGTATTATGTTGTCGTATACCTTTTCGCCGAAGTACGAGATCGCCTCGTCGGCGACCTGCCCGGCCAGCCGCAGCCTCTTGTCGAACATCGTCAGCAGCACCCCTTCTATCCTGAGATCGGGATTGAGGTGCTTCTGCACCATCCTGATCGTCCCGAGAAGCTGGCTAAGCCCCTCTAGCGCGTAGTACTCGCACTGTATCGGTATCAGTATCGTGTCCGCCGCCGTCAGTGTGTTGAGTGTGATCAGGCCCAGGCTGGGCGGGCAGTCGATGATGACGAAATCGTAGTCGCCTGTCACGCCTGACAGCGCCGTCTTGAGCTTCTGCTCCCTCGCTATCTGCGAGACGAGCTCTATCTCCGCGCCGCTCAGCTTCGGATGAGACGGGAGCAGATCCACAAGGCCGGCGTCTCTTATTACATCCTTCGCCCGCGCCTCGCCGATCAGGACCTCGTAGATCGTATCCTCTTCCCCGGAGAGCCTCACCCCGAGCCCGCTGCTCGCGTTGGCCTGAGGATCCGCATCGACCAGCAGGACCTTTTTCTCGGCCACCCCGAGACTGGCGCTCAGGTTCACCGCGGTCGTCGTCTTTCCTACTCCGCCCTTCTGGTTGGCGATCGCTATTACCTTTCCCATTCCTCTCCCGTTCTTCCCGCTTTCGTCATTCTTATACCGGCGGCTCTGTGAGCCAGCCCGAATAGTCGATCGTACCCGAAGCTTCACCATCCCTCTTTATCTGGCTTTCAATCTCAATAGCTGTCGTCGCCCCCCAGTAGTTTCCAGTCATGTCGACAGGATCTGTTCCAGTATAATCCCGGAAAAACAGCACGGCGCGTATATCAGTCATGCTCGTTCCGTTCAGAAAAATCGAGCAGTTGTTTACCACCGGGCCGGCGACGTCCGCAAGCACGAATCCGTACCGTCCGTTGTTCGCAACGACGCAATCAATTATGTCTACGTCGAAAAACCCCGAGATGGAGGTCATCGAGAACCCGTAATTACCATTGTAACTAATTGATGTGTTTCGTGTCTGCAGCGTTCCGCCCGCAATACATATACCGGCGCCGTTCTCCCAGATCTTCGAATTCAAAAGGGTAAGGTTGCCGCTGCATTTCACGGACACCCCGTCACCGGTTGTCAGATCGACGATGATGTTGTCCGCCGTTACATGGGCGCCGTTCTCAACAGATAATCCCTCGGCCGCGGACGTCATCGTGATATAATTCAAAGTCCCTGTCGCCGTGTAGCCGCTGAATCTGATCCCCTTCCATACGCGTTCCTCGCCGGGACATACGTTCGGCATCAAGAGGACCCTGTCCTGCTGCGTGCCGTTGATGATGAGCGTGCCTCCGACGTTGAAGCCGCCGGTCCCTTCATTGAACACGACAGTCACACCGGCTTCTATCCGGACGGTGATCAGCTCGCTGATATTAAGAGGCGTGGCGTTCGGCACGATGTAGGCGTAGTCGGTCTGATCGAGGATGCCGCCGTCGTGAAGGATGTCGAGATTCCGCCCGACATCGAGGTCGATCCCCTTCGACGCAACGTCGAGCCCGTCGGTAGCCTTTAGCGTGACCCTGTATGTCCCGTGACTGTCCGGAGCCAGCCAGGTGACGGTCTGCCCCTTGCCGTCGGACGGCGACAGGGTGCCCGCTTCAGCGGTCCAGCTGTAGTATATCGAATCGCCATCGGCGTCTGTCGCACTGCCGGTGAGAGTTACCAGATCGTCAGGACCGAGATAACACTTGTTTTTTATGATTACCAGCCCGCCCGGCGGGTTGTTCAAGAATTGGATGGAATCATCGCAACCCGAAACGGCCGCAAGAATTGTGGAAAAGAGCGCTAACGCCATAATATAAACGCCCGTGGCTCGCATAGATACCTCCCGGAGCAACCTCGTGGGACTTGCGGGATTATATGAATCGGGAAGATCGAAATCAATGAAAAAATCGGGTATTTTCGAGGAATCTTCCGTTTCATGTGAAACGGCCGCCCGGTGTTTCACGTGAAACGCCGCCGCTCATCGATTGAAAACGAGTGCGATCGCCTCTCCCCTTTTTCCTTTCAGCGGAGCCCTGCCCCCTGGCGAAAAGCCCTCTGACACCCCTTCGAACTCAGCCTCCCAGCCCTCGCCCTTGGCGGTCACATATATCCCGCCCTTCCTGAGCATCCTGCCGGCGATCGGAAGCATTTCGTCGAATCGACCCGCCGCTTTTGACGTTACGACGTCGAATCTGCCCGCCTCCGGATAAATTGCGGCGTCCTCGGCCCTCACCGATACTCCTTCCAGACCGAGAAGGGTCGTCGTTCTCAAGAGGAACGACGCGAGGCGCTCCTTCCTCTCGAAGAGGACCACATCCCAGTGCGGTCTCGCGAGCTTCCATACGACCCCGGGAAATCCGGCGCCCGCTCCTATGTCGGCAATCTCCGCTCCTTCCCCGGCCAGCCCGAGCATGATCATTGAATCAGATATCTGTGAGGCGATCGCATCGGCCATCCTCTCCCTGCCCGTCAGGTGTATCCGTTCGCCCCACTTCACCAGCTCGTCCACATATGCCCTGAGCTTCCCTGGGGGCTTCGTCTCTCCGAGCTCCTCCAGCACCCGTCCCCAGACATCGTCGGCCTTACCCGTCATCGCCATCCCTCCAGGCCCCGGCCTTCTCCAGAAAGACCATCAGAATCGAGACATCCGCGATCCTTACTCCGGCGAGTCTCGCTGCCTTCCCCAGGGTCTCCGGGCGGTACTTCTCGAGCTTCTCCCTCGCCTCCGAGCTGAGAGCCTTGATTTCTCCATACGGGAAGTCTTCCGGGATGCGTCTTCGCTCCATCCTCTTGAGCTTTTCGGCGCTCCTGCCCTGCCTGCGTATATATCCCCTGTACTTCTGTTCGATCTCGAGGGACTCTCTCTCCCTCTTTCCGAGGGCCAGCGGTCCCTCCGCCAGAAGCGACTCGACGTCGTCCAGGCTCACACCGGGCCTCTGCAGCAGCCGTGCGGCACGCATCGTCCCGGCATCCCCCGCAGTCACACTCTCGGCCTCCAGCCTTCTTCTGGCACGCTGAACCGATTTTCTCGCCTCTGTCATCCGTTCCCATTGCCCGCGCGGCAGAAGCCCGAATCTCACTGCGTATCTCAAAAGCCTTTCGTCGGCGTTGTCCTGCCTGAGCGAGAGCCTGTATTCCGCCCTCGAAGTGAACATCCTGTATGGTTCCCTGATCTCCTTCGTGACCAGGTCGTCGATCAGTACACCGATATATGCCTCGCTCCGCCCCGGAACGAAGGTACCACGCCCGTGCAGTGCGAGGGCGGCGTTGATCCCGGCGACCAGGCCCTGTGCCGCCGCCTCCTCGTATCCCGACGTCCCGTTGACCTGTCCGGCGAAGTAGAGGCCGGCGATCTTTCTCGACTCGAGTGTCGAATGTATCTGGTGCGGCGGGAAGAAGTCGTATTCTATTGCGTACCCGTACCTGGCGATCTCCGCACCCTCGAGGCCCGGTACAGACCTCACCATCTCCAGCTGCACCTCTGCGGGAAGGCTCGTCGAGAGGCCGTTCACGTAAATCTCTTCCGAATCCCTTCCCTCCGGCTCGAGGAATATCTGGTGTCTCGGCTTTTCGGAAAATCTTACTACCTTGTCCTCTATCGATGGGCAGTATCTCGGCCCCGCCCCCCGGATCTGCCCCGAGAAGAGCGGAGCGCGATAGATGTTTGCGTTGATGATCGCATGGGTCTTCTCCCCCGTCCATGTTATGTGGCAGGGGACCTGCTCGACCACGAGCCGCCCGGTCCTGAACGAGAAGGGAGACGGCTCCTCGTCGCCCGGCTGGACCTCGCATCTCGAAAAATCGATCGATACTTTCACCAGCCTGGGGGGCGTGCCCGTCTTCAGCCTCTCCCTCTCGAGTCCCGCTCCGGACAGCCAATCCGAGAGCCCGCGCGAGGGAGGCTCTCCCTCCCTTCCTCCCGGTATCTGTTTCTCCCCTATATGCATAAGACCGTTCGGGAAGGTTCCGAGAGCCAGTATTACCTTTTTCGCCTGCAGCTCCCCACGGTCCGCGGTCATCACTGCGGTCACCACCCCTCCGGTCATGACCAGGCCGATTATCTCCGTTTCGAGGAGCTCGATATTCTCCTCCGCCTCTATAGCGGACATCATCCTCTCGTGATAGGCGACCTTGTCGGCCTGCGCTCTCGGCGACCATACTGCTGGTCCTTTCGATCTGTTGAGCATCCTGAACTGTATCCCTGCGTGATCTATGCAGAGGCCCATCTCCCCACCCAGCGCGTCTATCTCCCGCACGAGCTGTCCCTTTGCCAGCCCTCCTATCGCCGGATTGCAGGGCATGCGCGCGATATCGCCCCTCCTGATCGTGGCGAGGAGCGTTTCCACGCCCATCCTGGCACAGGCCAGTGCCGCCTCGCACCCCGCGTGCCCTCCGCCTACGACTATCACGTCATTCTTCATCGCTCAACCTTCAAAAGCTGTGGAAAAGTATTATAATTATTTGCCTATACAGAAGTTAGAGAATATTTCGCCGAGGATGTCCTCTGCGGCGGACCTTCCCGTCACCTCGCCGCAGGCATCGAGTGCTTCCCTTATCTCGAGGCTGAGGATCTCCGCCGGGGAATTCATCCCGAGCTCTCTCCCAAGCCTTTCCAGCGCCTCTTCCGCCCTGCGCAGCGCCATGCCCTGCCTTATGTTGAGGGCGATCCGCTCCCTGCTTACGCTTGATACCTCTCCGTTCGCCGTAAATTCGAATATCTTCTCCCTCAGCCTGCCCAGGCCCTCGCCTGTCACGGCCGATACGTCAACCGTACGCACCTCTCCTGCGGGCGAACAGTCCGCCGTTTCCCCGCCTCCTGGGACAAGGTCCGTCTTGTTCACCACCACGATCCTGTTTCGGCCTGCGTGCGCCTCGAGCTCCTCCAGCGCCCCGCCGGTCCATCCCTCGCCTGCGTCGACCACGAACAGGACCAGATCGGCTGCGCACGCTGCCTCTCTGCCCTTCCGCATGCCCTCGCTCTCGATCTCGCACACCGTCTCGGCCAGTCCCGCTGTATCCTCGAGGTGGTAAGTGAACCCCCCGATGTGTATCCGCTCCCTAAGCACGTCGCGCGTGGTGCCGGGAATCGGCGATACGATCGCCCTTTCCTCTCCGAGAAGGGCATTGTAGAGGCTGCTCTTCCCGGCGTTTCTCGGACCGGTTATCGTTATCCGTATGCCGCGCCGCAACTTCCCTCCAGCCACCTCCGACTCGAGAAGCTCCGATATCTCCCGCCTCGTCTCATCTGAAACGGCGGCCAGATCAGCCACCGTGTATGTCTCTATGTCCTCTTCCGGAAAATCTATCGATGCTTCCACCAGTGCGAGTTTCGAGCGCAGTCTCTCCTCGATAGCGTTGACCTTCTTCGAGAGCCCTCCCTCGAGATGCTCCAGGGCGACCCGCGTTTGAAGCCTGGTCTCCGAGGCGATCAGATCGGCGACCGCCTCCGCCTGCGCAAGGTCCATTTTTCCAGAGAGATATGCCCTCCGGGTGAACTCTCCAGGTTCGGCAAGGCGCGCCCCCGCCCTTATCGATTCCTCGATTATCGCCGATACGACCTGCATGCTCCCGTGGCACGAGATCTCGACCGCATCCTCGCCTGTGTATGAATTGGGGCCGTGGAACACGGCCGCTACGACATCGTCCAGCATCTCGCCGTCGCCGTCGCGGAGCACTCGGTTGTAAAGCGTCCTCTGTTTCCAGGCCATGGCCCCGGGGGTCATGGATTCGAGGATCCCGCTCGCGTCCGGCCCCGAGATCCTGATAACCGCGATCCCCGAACTTCCCGGCGGCGTGCTCAGGGCAACGATCGTATCACCTTGCATGGCTCTATCTTCTATCCCTGTACCGGCCTCCGTCCCTTCTCTCCCGCCCCTTGCCCGCGGGCGCTATGCATACCTTCCTCATATCGCCGTTGCCGGTAGTATAGGTCATGATCCCCTCTTCGTCGGTAAGCGCCACGTGTACGATCCTTCGCTCCGAAGCCCTCATCGGTTCCATCTGGACCTCGCGGTTCGATCTTCTAGCCCTTTCGGCCGCCTTTACCGCCTTCTGGCGAAGTATCTCCTGCCTGTTTTTGAGGTACCCGCCGACGTCCAGCGTCAGGCGCTGGTATCCTCCCATCTTCCGCGAGACGATCCTTCCGACAAGGTGCTGGAGTGAGTTCAGCGTATCCCCCTTGCGCCCTATCAGCAGGCCGTCCACGCCGGCCGTTTCGACATTGATGTACGTGGCGTCATCATCCTGCTCTGTGAATATCCTGTAGTTTATATCGAGGCATTCCATTATATATCGTGCGACCTCGTCCGCTATCTCCTCGACCCCCTTGGAATCGTTCTTTTTCGTGACCCTGATCCTCGCTTCCCTCGCGCCGAATATACCCAGCACGCCCTTCTGCCCCGCGTCGAGTATCTCTATCTCGACGTTCTCGATATTCGCGTCGAGCGACTTGAGCGCCTTGTCGAGCGCTTTCTCCACACTCTTTCCGTTGGTCTCTATCACTGTCTTTCTCTCTTCTCTTCCGTAACCTCTCATATCGATATCTCCTCTTTCCTGATATCAGAATCCTTTTCGATATCGCCCCCTCAGGGGTTCTCACTGCCTTTCCCGTCAGGAACCTTCGGCGACGTCCGCGCCTTCGGACTCTATCTGTCCGTGAACTATATACTGCTGGATTATCGAGAATATGTTGTTAACCAGCCAGTACAGGACCAGCCCCGAGGGCATGCTGTAGAACATGAAGGTGAACACTATAGGCATCATCGTCTGCATCATCTTCTGCTGGGACGCCGACCCGGTAGCGGCCTCGCCAGTCGGCGAGCCGCCGGTCTTCGACTGGACGAACATCGCGACGCCCATCAGCAGCGGCAGCATGTGGAACTCGCTGCCCAGGAACGGAAGCTTCACCCCGAAGTCGAACAGCACGTCGGGAGACGAAAGGTCGTTGATCCAGAGCACGAACGGAGCCCCCCTGAGCTCGATCGTGTTCCTCAGCACGCTGAACAGCGCTATGAACACCGGCATCTGGAAAAGAAGCGGCAGGCAGCCACCGAGCGGGTTGACCCCGGCCTCCTTGTACAGTTTCATTGTCGCCTTGTTCATCTTCGTGCGGTCGTCCTTGTACTTTTCCTGCATCTCCTTCATCTTCGGCTGTAGCCTCTGCATGTCCTTCATCGACTTGAAGCTCTTATGGGTCAGCCTGTAGAACAGGACCTTCGTCAAAATCGACAGGATGATGATCACGGCGCCATAGTTGGGGATGAATCCCTGCATCCAGATCATCAGCCCGAGGATGAACTTGCTGAAGAACCGCAGCCTCCCCAGGTCAATCGTCTTCTCGAGGCCCACACCGTATTCCTTGAGGGCCTTGATGTCCAGAGGGCCCAGATAGAGCCTGTATTCGTCCCGGACCATCCTCGGGTCTCCGCTGAACGGGTATGTCACCGACCACCCGACCTGTGAGAGCTCCTTGTCCCCGATCATCCCCAGTTTCCCCGTCCTCTGCGTACCGGTCAGCATGGCGCTGAGGAAATACTTGCTCCTGACGCCGGCCCATACGACGACGCCTTCCCGTTCCTTCAGCCCCGTCTTCCCGAAGCTCCTCGCCGACTCGGTGTATATCTCCTCCCCAACTCTTCCCATCGAGGCGAGCTGTCTCTTCTCCCACTTCTCGTCCTTCTCGTTTAGCGCCAGGCCGCAGCTCCAGGAAACCGCATAGGATCCGGTCTCTCTCAGCTCCCCCTCCCGGCCTATCGCGACGGACAGCCAGGTTTCGTAGCTGCCCCTCATGAATCTGAATCTCTTCTCTATCAGCCCCCCATCTTCCGACTCCCTGACGAAGGCTATCTCGACTTCCTCGGTGCCCTCGCCGAGAATCACCCGCTCCCCGTCGATCGCCTCCCTGCCGTTGACGGTGGTCGCAAACCTTACTCCCGACAGGCCGATCCAGCGCCCGTCCTTCTCGACACCCAGTGCGACTCCGCCGCTCGCGCCTTCCGGCACGAGTTGCACCGGGCCGCCGCCGAATTTCTCGTACCCTGCCAGCTCGACGCTCGAGATCTCGCCGCCCCGGTTCGTCAGCCTCACCGTCATGGGACCGGTGTCCACCACAATGGAGACTGTCTCCCCGTCCCCGCCAAACAGGTCTCTCTCCGCCTCTGTGTATTCCCTCTCGGGCCTTGCGGTTTCTTCGGCTTCCGCCTCCCGCTGCGTCCCGGTCCACTCCAGGTTTTCCTTCTCCGCAGCCTCTGCGGCGGCGATCGAGTCTGCAAGGGACTGCTCGTACTTTACCCTGGCGTTCTCCTGCTGCCTGGGCCTCACGTATATCATCTGCCAGGCTATCAGGATCCCGAATGTTATTATGACGGCGACAAATGAACGTCTGTCCATTCTTCACTTCCCTTCGGCGATGCGACAGGTTGTTCCGCGGCTTGTGTCAGCGGACCGGGTCGTGGCCCCCGGCGGAGAAAGGATGGCAGCGCAAAAGCCTTGCGATCGCCTTTACGGAGCCCCTGAAAGGCCCGTACTTCTTCAGCGCATCTTCGGCATAATGCGAGCAGGAAGGTGTATACCTGCAGACTGGTCCATGATACGGAGAAATGGCGATCCTGTATATCCTTATGACCGAAACGGCCGCTTTTGTCAGAATTCCTGTTATCATCCGTTGTTTGATATCAGTCCGGCTCTCCCGAGAGAGCTCTCTACATCTTCCTTAATCTGCCCCAGCGTTGTCTCCGACGGGTCGAACGAGGCGATGAATACTATCCAGAGATTCTTTTCGGTGATGCGGTCGACAATGCCCCTGTACGCCTCTCTCATCAACCTCTTCGCCCTGTTTCGCTGACAGGCCCTTTTCCCTACATTCTTTTTGCTGGCCACAAATCCCGGGAGGATCCCCCCGTCGCCGGCTTCGATGCAGTAGATGACGATCTTATTTCCGGCTTCCCTGCGGCCCTCTCTGTAAACACGCTTGAATTGACTGCTTTTCTTGAGTCCTTTTTGTGTCATCGGGCATATCCATTCCCATGCACGCTAAACTGCCAGGCGCTTTCTTCCTCTTGCCCTCCTTCTCCTTAGCACCATGCGGCCGTTCTTCGAACTCATCCTCTTCCGAAATCCATGCGTACGTTTTCTGCTCTTGTTATGCGGCTGATATGTGCGCTTCATAACGGTGTCCCCAATCTTACTCTAAATATCTGCAGGCTAAGCCATTTACATTATATAAACAATTTACAATAAAAAAGGGTGGGTTTGATGTCAAGCATTTTATCCCTCGTCCGCCTAATTCGTTAAGCTTTCATCAGTTCCGCTTTCGGCCAAGCCCGGCCTTGCCGGCCGGATCGATGCCTTTTTGAGACCTTCGATTTCCGACCTCTTCGTATGTTTTTAATTATCATTTGGTTACAAAATTTTTCCTCTTCCAGGAAAATTTGCCTTGCCATGTCTTCCGGCCTTGTGCTAACTTTCCGCCTGCGGGATGAGGGGAGTATTCCAATTTTCCATGTGCCGACATCCTTGGTCCTACACCTTCCTAACGAATTGCCTGGAATTGTGGAAAACGCTCTTTAGACAAACGAAGTAGCCCGCCGAATCGATTGTTACACATAAAAATAACGAGTTATCCACAATTGTGGGAAATTCGGGGGAAAAAGGGAATAGCCATTATTTCCGGTGTACCGGTATCGCCGGTACACAAAAAGAGATGCAGGGGGGAAGGGTGTTGGAAAGCGACCGCTCAGGCGGATTTGAATCGATACTCGAGCTCCGTGAGAGCCTGCTCGAGCGTCTGAAGGAGCTGGTCAACGATCAGTGTTATCAGACCTGGTTCTCTCCTATGCGCCTGGTAAGTTATGGGGGTGGCGTTCTTCGAATCGAGGGCCCCAACCCCTTCTTTGTTGACTGGCTCTATGAGCACCACATCGACAAGATCGAGAAGGTGGCCAGAGATATGCTGGACAAGAACACGAGGGTAGAGCTTACATCGCCTCCGGGACCTCCGCGTGTCGGCCCCCCGGATAAATCTCCGGACAGGTCGATGATCATCCGCGAGACCGTGGTCCTTCCAAACAAGATCCATCTGAATGAGCGATATACGTTCGATGAATTCATAGTAGGCAACTGCAACAGGCTCGCCCACGCCGGTGCGCTAGCCGTCGCCGAAAGACCCGCCCATGCCTACAACCCCCTCTTTATCTACGGAAGGTCCGGCCTCGGAAAGACACACCTTATTCAGGCAATCGGGCATCAGATCCGCAAGGATTTTGCCAACATGGTCATCGTGTACGTATCGACGGAAAGCTTCGTCAATGAACTCATCCACGCTATCCAGAAGAGCAAGACCCTGGAATTCAAGAAGAAGTACAGAAACGTTGACATTCTTCTTATCGACGACATCCAGTTCCTTGCGGGCAAGGAGGCTATGCAGGAAGAGTTCTTCCATACCTTCAACGCCCTGCACGACGCCGACAAGCAGATCGTCTGCACCAGCGACAGGCCTCCAAAGGATATACACACTCTCGAGGAGCGCCTTCGCACCCGCTTCGCGTGGGGCCTGATCACCGATCTGCAGCCTCCCGATATCGAGACGCGCATCGCCATCCTGAGGAACAAGATCGATGACGAGCATATCCAGATACCGGACAGCGTGATAGAGTTCATCGCCGAGAACGTCACCAGCAACATCAGGGAGCTCGAGGGCTCGCTTATCAAGATCCTAGCCTTCGCCAGCCTTACCTGTCAGGAGATCACGGTCGGCATCGCGAGAGAGGCGCTCCGGGATATCGTCATGTCGCCCGAAAAGACCAGGATCACACCCCGGAAAATCATGGAGTCAGCCGCCCGGGAGTACGACATTCCCGCCGACAGCCTCAAGGCCAAGACGAGGATAAGCCGGGTGGTCAGGGCGAGACAGATCGCCATGTTCCTCTGCCGCGAGATGACCGACCTTTCTCTCGTGATGATCGGAAAATGGTTCGGTGGACGGGATCACAGCACCGTTCTTCACTCAGTCAGGAAGATCGAGGGACTCATGGCTGACGATATGGCCTTTTCCGAACGCGTAGACAATATCAGGAAAAAGATCTCCTGCTGACGCCGCTCTTTTCATACCTTCCACAATAAGCCTGTTGACAGTATTGTGATAATCTGTGGATTACTGCGGCCCCGTTGAAAACCCGCCTTTTATCCATCGCTTTCCACCGATGTTTCTACACCTGTCCATGGCCTGCCGTGTCTGTGCCTGCAGTATCTCCAACCCTGTTTTGAACATTTCAACACCTCCTATTACTACTACTGTTCTTATTAATCCTTTAAAGAATGGAAGAAGAAATCCGGAATCCGGAAGTGCCGCTTTTTCCTTGAACATCACACCCCGATTGAATTATGATTCCTTCTCCGTATGGAATGACATAAAATATATCTAGACGGGTTTATATTCCCGTGATTATCAGGAGGTTTTGGCGTGAAGATCCAGGTGCCTCTAGGAGAGCTCTCAAAGAAGATGAACGCGATATCGTCAGTCGTGCCGGCCAGGACCACGATGCCCATTCTTTCGATGGTGCTCATAACTGCGGATGATTCATCGATCAGTTTCTCCGCAACCGATCTCGATATATCCGTTACATCCAGGGTTTCCGGGAATATTGAGACGCAGGGATGCATTGCGGTGCCCGCAAAAAAGATCGCGGAGATAGTGAAGTCGCTGTCAGGCGACGAGGTGGAGATGGAGGCCGAGGGGGAAAAGCTCACGATCAGGTGTGGAAAGAGCAGGTTCTCGGTGAACGGGAGGAGCGCGGAAGATTTCCCGAAGATGCCCAGGCAGGAAAGCAGCACCGAGTTCGATATCCAGTCGCCGCTTCTCGTAAAGATGATACAGAAGACGATCTATGCCGTATCGACAGACCTTACCAGGCCGGCGCTGTGCGGCGTCTTGTGGGAAGTCGACCGCAACGGGCTGACGATGGTCTCGACGGACGGGCACAGGCTAGCCAGGGTCGAGGCGAAGGTGGAACTGAAGAACGTGGAGAAGACCGAGGTCATCGTGCCTCCGAAGGCGCTGTCTACATTCCGGTCCTACTCGGAAAAAGACGAGATGATAAAGGTGGGGTTGGGAGACAACAGTGTATCGATAGAGATGAACGAAGTGTCTATATACTCGAGGCTTCTCGAGGGGCCGTTCCCCAGCTATCAGAAGGTCATACCCTCCGGCAACGAGAAGGCGCTGGTGGTTCCGAGGGACGATCTCTCCGCGGCCACAAAGAGGGTGTCGATCCTTTCCGACGCACTGACTCACCAGGTAATCTTCTCGCTGGATCACGACAAGCTCACCCTGCACGTGACGACGCAGGATCTCGGCGAGGCGAGGGAGGAGCTCGAGGCGACATACGCAGACGAGCCGATGGACATAGGCTACAACGCGGCATATATACAGGACATACTCAGAACTATCGATGGAGACGAGATCTCCTTCAGGCTCGACAGGCCGGACAATGCCGGGGTGGTGACGCCGGCCGACGAGAAGGGAGATATCAGGCAGCTCTGCATCGTGATGCCCCTCAGGATAAACTGACCGGCCGGGAGGGAGCGGTGAGCGGGCTTGATAATCGAAAGACTCCATCTCAATTCCTACCGTAATATAAAGGACGTCTCCCTGGAGTTTTCCGAGGGGTTCAACTTCATCACGGGCAGGAACGCCCAGGGGAAAACGAACCTCCTCGAGGCGATTCATATATTCTCGCTGGGACGCTCGTTCAGGACGAGGCGCACAACCGAGCTGGTCAGGTTCGGGAGCGAACACTTTTTTCTCAGGCTCATCGGCAGAAGCGATTCGGGAGTCGGATTCCGCCTCGAGATAGGCCAGGAGAGAAGCGGAAGGACGAGGCTCTCTATCAACGGGAAGAAGATGAAGGGTGTTTCGGAGATCATCGGATTCATGCCGAGCGTCATATTCACCTCGCGCGACGTCGAGCTCTCGTCGGGGCAGCCGGCGGGGAGGAGGACGTACCTCGACTATACCGCCGCGCAGGTCTCACCTGGATTTCTCGCCGACCTGAAGGAATACAGACAGGTGCTGAAGCAGAGAAACTCGCTGCTCAGGTCAGCCGCAGCGGGAGGAACACTGGACGAGGCGCAGCTCGAGGTGTGGGACGAAGCTCTCGCCAGGAAGGGAGCTTCCGTGGTGACGGGGCGGATAGAGATGCTCGGCGTCATCGCGGAGCGCGCGAGGGATATATTCACCGAGGTGCTCGGCCGCGAGGACGGACTCGAGCTCGAGTACCGGTGCTCGTACGATCCGGAAGGATGCGGCGAGGATGCCCTGAGGGCGGCCCTGCTGGCCGCGCGGGAGAGCGAGAGAAGAAGAGGGTACACGCTGGCGGGGCCGCACTACGACGAAGTGACGATGAGGATTGACGGGGAGGAGGTCCGGAAGTACGCCTCGCAGGGCCGCAGGCGGCTGCTTGCCGTCGTGCTGAAGCTCGCCCAGGCCGACGTGATCATGTCGCGGAGAGGGGAGAGGCCGGTCGTCCTGCTCGACGACATCTTCTCCGAGCTCGATGCAGGAGTGGTCTCGGGAGTGAGAAACATGCTCTCCGACAGGTACCAGAGCTTCATTACTTCGCCCCGCGGTGACGACTTTCCCGGCGACATTCCCGGGGTGGTCGGGTACAAGGTCGAAAACGGCGTTTTCAGGACCCCCGAGGGGTCTTCGAAAGCGTCCTGAAAAGGCCAGATTTCCCTTTATTTTCACACGCTTTCATCATAGTATGCAGGGAACCGAAAGAATGTCTGGAGCCGCGGGAAATGCGTGAAAAAAAAGGGCCGGGAAGCGTCGGAGACATCATCCCCGCGGCACTCAGGCTCCTCGGCCTCGAGGACCGGATGAACGAGGGCCGGCTGGTAAAGGACTGGTCCCTCATAGTAGGCGATCTTCTCGCGTCGAAGAGCGGTCCCCTGGAGATAAGGGACGGCCTCCTCATTGTCGAGGTGAGGGACAACTCGTGGATGCAGGAGATCAGGTTTCATCAGAAACGGATAATCGAAAAGATCAACGATAGATTCCCGGATCTTGGGGTGACCGCGATCCGGCTCAGGATGGAAAGGGTGAGAGACGGGGAATGAGCAAGGAGTACACTGCAAAAGGCATCCAGGTCCTCAAGGGTCTCGACGCGGTGCGAAAGCGGCCGGCGATGTATATCGGAAGCACTGACATCCACGGTCTGCACCACATGATATACGAGGTCATCGACAACTCGATCGACGAGGCGATGGCCGGGCACTGCTCGAAGATAGAGATCTTTATATCGAAAGACGGGCACGTGACAGTGACCGACGACGGCCGCGGCATTCCTGTCGATATGCATCCTACCCAGAAGAAGCCCGCCGTCGAGGTCGTCATGACGACCCTGCACGCGGGCGGCAAGTTCGACCACGACAGCTACAAGGTCTCCGGCGGACTGCACGGCGTCGGCGTCTCGGTCGTCAATGCACTTTCCGAATGGCTCGAGGTCGAGATTTTCCGCGAGGGGGAGGTCTTCACGCAGCGCTACGAGAATGGTGAGCCGGCGACAAAGCTTACCTCGAAGGCGCAGGCCGGGAGGAAGAAACGTACCGGCACGACCGTCAGGTTCATGCCGAGCGGCAATATCTTCAGCACCCTCGATTACAGCTTCGACACGCTGTCGCTGCGCATCCGCGAGCTGGCCTTCCTCAATGCGGGAGTCAATCTTGTCTTTGCCGACGAGCGCACGGGGAAGAGCCACGACTTCAACTACTCCGGCGGCATCGTCTCGTTTGTGGAGTTTCTCAACGAGAACAGGGATGTTATCCACAAGAAGCCGATTTACATAGAGGACAGGACCGATCCGTACGAGATAGAGATAGCGATGCAGTACAACACGTCGTACGGGGAGAAGATATTCTGCTTCGCCAACAACATCAACACGGTCGATGGTGGGACGCACCTCACCGGATTCAAGGGTGCGCTGACGAGGACGTTCAACAACTACGCGCAGAAGAACAACCTCTTCAAGAAGAGCAAGACGAGCACGACCCTCTCCGGCGACGACGTCCGCGAGGGGATCGCGGCCGTCGTCAGCGTCAAGCTCCCCGAACCGCAGTTCGAGGGGCAGACGAAGGGGAAGCTGGGCAACAGAGAGATGAGCGGTCTTGTACAGGCGTCGGTCGGACAGAAGCTGGCCGAGTTCCTCGAGGAGAACCCGTCCGTTGCAAAAAAGATAATCGAGAAGGCGATGCAGTCAGCCCGCGCGCGTGACGCGGCGCGAAAGGCAAGGGAACTGGTCCGCAGGAAGTCGGTCCTCGAGTCGAGCGCTCTGCCGGGCAAGCTCGCCGACTGCTCGATGACCGATCCCGAGCAGTGCGAGATCTATCTTGTAGAGGGTGACTCGGCGGGCGGTTCGGCGAAGCAGGGGAGGGACAGGCGCTTCCAGGCGATCCTCCCGCTGAAGGGCAAGATCCTCAACGTCGAGAAGGCCCGCATCGACAAGATCCTCGCGAACGAGGAGGTCAGGACCCTGATCACGGCACTCGGGACTGGCATAGGCGAGGAGGAATTCGACATATCGAAGGCGCGCTACAGGAAGATCATCATCATGACAGACGCAGACGTCGACGGCGCGCATATCAGGACCCTGATCCTCACTCTCTTCTTCCGCTACATGCCGAAGCTGATCAGCGAGGGCTGCATCTACATCGCGCAGCCGCCTCTCTACCGGGTGAAGAAGGGGAAGGTGGCGAAGTACGCGTACGACGACGAGGAAAAGGACAAGATCATAAAAGAGATGGGTGGTTCCAGGGGAGTCTATCTCCAGCGATACAAGGGCCTCGGAGAGATGAACCCCGATCAGCTCTGGATGACGACGATGGATCCGGAGAGGCGCACGATTCTCAAGGTTACGCTCGAGGACGCCGTCGAGGCCGATCACATTTTTACGATACTGATGGGCGACAAGGTCGAGCCGAGAAAGAAATTCATCGAGGAAAACGCACTGGAAGTGCGGAACCTTGATGTATAAAGAGTAATAATGCACTAACGCTCCCGGGGAGGAGTGCGAATACCGGGCGGTGAAGGAGGAACAACCGGATGGATATCAGCAGGCAGCGGGTCATACCTGTATACATCGAAGACGAGATGAAGAGCTCGTACCTCGACTACTCGATGAGCGTAATCGTCTCGCGAGCACTTCCCGACGTGAGGGACGGGCTCAAGCCCGTTCACAGGCGGATTCTCCTCGCGATGAACGACCTGAACCTCGCGCACAACCGGCCCTACAGGAAATCGGCGAAACTCACCGGAGACGTAACGGGCAACTATCACCCGCACGGGACGACGGCAGTTTATGACGCCACCGTTCGTCTTGCCCAGGATTTCACGATGAGATATCCGCTCGTCGACGGACAGGGGAACTTCGGCTCGATCGACGGCGACCCGGCCGCGGCGGAGAGATATACCGAGGTACGCATGACCCGGCTCTCCGAGGATATCCTCGCCGACCTCGACAAGGAGACGGTCAAGTTCGGTCCGAACTACGACGAGACGAGGCAGATGGCCCTCGTCCTCCCGTCGAAGGTGCCCAACCTTCTTGTCAACGGCGCCTCCGGGATCGCGGTCGGGATGGCGACGAACATCCCGCCGCATAACATCGGCGAGGTCATAGACGGGCTCAAGGCCCTGCTCGAGAACCCGGACATGTCGTCTGCGGAGCTCAGCGGGATAGTGACCGGCCCCGACTTCCCGACCGGCGGGATCATCTACGGACGGGCCGGCATCAGGGAAGCATACGAGACGGGCAGGGGAAAGATCACCGTCAGGGCTCGCGCCAACATCGAGACGCAGAAATCGGGGAAATCGAGCATCGTGGTCACCGAGATCCCCTTCCAGACGAACAAGGCATCGATCATCGAGAAGATAGCCGACCTGGTCCGCGGCGGAAAGATCGCGGGTATATCGGACATCCGCGACGAGTCTGACAAGGACGGCATGCGCATCGTTATAGACCTGAAGAAGGATTCGTACCCGAAGGTCGTGATGAACCTGCTCTTCAAGCATACACAGCTCCAGGGGACGTTCGGCGTCATCATGCTCGCCCTCAACAAACTGCGCCCCGAGGTGATGAACCTCAAGAAGACGATGCGGCTCTTCCTCGAGCACCGCGAGGAGGTCGTGCGCCGGCGGACCGAGTACGACCTGAGGAGGGCCGAGGAGAGGGCGCACGTCCTCGAGGGATACAAGATCGCGCTGGACAACATCGACGCGATCATACTGCTGATAAAAAAGAGCGCTTCACCTGAAGAGGCGCGCAACGGGCTGATGAAGAAGTTCGGGCTCACCGAGATCCAGGCGCAGGCGATACTCGACCTGAGGCTCCAGAGACTCACCGGTCTCGAGCGCAAGAAGATCGAGGACGAGTACCTCGCGCTGATCCAGAAAATCGAGTACTTCCGCTCGATACTCGAGAACAGGCCGAGGCTGCTCGGCGTGATCAAAGAGGAACTGAACGAGGTGCGCGAGAAGTACGGCGACGAGAGGCGCACAGAGATCGTCGACGCAGAGGGAGAGTTCGAGCTCGAGGACCTGATAGCCGAGGAGGACATGATCATTACGATCACCCACACCGGCTACATCAAGAGGATCCCGACCGGCACCTACCGCAGGCAGAGAAGGGGCGGCATGGGGATAACCGGGCTCGGGATGAAGGATGAGGATTTCGTGGCGAGCATATTCATCGCCTCGACGCACAGCTATATCCTTTTCTTCACCGACGCGGGCAGGTGCTACAGGGTCAAGGTCCACGAGATACCGCAGGGGGGAAGGCTCGCAAAGGGTAAGGCAATAGTCAACCTCCTCGAGATGTCGAGGGAGGAGAACATCGCCGCTTATATTCCCGTTCCCGACTTCGGCCAGGACTGTTACCTGATGATGGCGACGAAGAACGGCCTGGTCAAGAAGACGCACCTCTCGAAATATGCGAATATCCACCGCGGCGGCATCATCGCCATCAAGCTGCGCGACGACGACGGGCTGATCGCCGCCAAGCTGACATCGGGCAGCGACGATATAATGCTTGCCATGAGGAACGGCAAGGCGATCCGTTTCAACGAGAAGGAAGTGCGCGGGGCGGCAAGGGGTACGCAGGGGGTCAAGGGCGTGAAGCTCAAGGGCGACGACCGTGTTGTCGAGATGGTCGTCGTCAAGCGCGACTCGGCGATCCTCGCCGCGACAGAGTACGGCTTCGGAAAGCGCACGAAGCTGAGTGAATTCAGGAACAAACACCGCGCCGGCCAGGGGGTGGTCCTCATCCCGACCGAGGACCGGAACGGCCCTGTGGTGGCGGCGAGAGAGGTCATAGAGACCGACGAGGTCATGATGATAACGCGCAACGGGATGATCATAAGATGTCCGGTGCGCGGTATCCGTTGTATCGGAAGACCCGGCCAGGGCGTGAAGGTGATCAACCTCAAAAAAGGCGACTCTCTCGTCGACATGGCCCTGATCGCCGGAGAGAAGGACGGGAACGGCATTGACGGGGATGAAGGGGTGCCGGGAGAGGATTCCGTCGTCGAGCCGGTCATCGAGAAAATAGCGGAAGAGATAGCGGAGGAACCCGAGGCGGCACCGAAGGAAAAGGGCGGGAAGTGATGAACTCGCAGAGGTTCAAAACGGCCGCGGTGACGCTCGCCGTGCTTGCGGCGCTGACGCCGGGCCGTGCCGAGGAGCCGGGAGACGAGGCGCTTTCGGTCACAGGCGCCGGCCGGATCGCCGTCTGTCTCGACGGCAGTGGATATTTCAGGGAGATCGAGTCGGGCCGGCTCAAGCTCGGCCTGAGATGGCCGGGGACGGGAGGAACAGAGTTCCTCGGCGGCGGCGGTCTCCTGCTGAGATTCGTCGCGGGCGATGAGGAGACCGCGGTGCTCCTGGGGCCGGGCGATTTCGAATCGGCGCTGCAGGGTCAGGGGATAGCCGGAGCGGCGGAAGGCTGCCGGGGGGGGACGAGATACCCGGCCGAAGGGTGTGACGACGACGGCGACGGTGTGATCGATGAGGATCCCCTCGACGGGCGCGATAACGACGGCGACGGTGTGATCGACGAGGATTATGCTGCCGTGGGGGACAGGATGTACGTCACCAGCGCGCGCGAGCCGAGGTTCGGGATCACGGTCACCCGAAGACACCACTTCTGGAATTACGGACACGTCAGGGATTTCATCGGGGTTTCGACGACGATAGAATATCTGCCTCCCAAGGGCGAGGACGTGGTCCTGAGACGATTCGAGCTGATCCACTACATAGATTTCGAGATCGGGGACAGGGACGATGCCGGCCGGGGGCGCGACGACAGGATCTTCTTTCTGCAGGACCGTCCTGAAGAGGGCGGGCGAACGGCACGGGCCGTCGCGGCCGCGGCGGACGAGGGCGGAGACGGACCACTTGCCGCGGTAGTGATTTTCCGCGCAACCATGCCGGACGGGCCGCTGACCGCCGGCGCCGAGGGCCGTAACGGGCAGAGACACGTGGATTCGCTGTGGAGCAGAGGGCAGGATGCCTGCCGCGTGCTCGGCGGAGAGCCGGCTCCGCTCGATATGGAAGGTGACGAGTTGCTGCCGGGGATCGGGAGTGGGGAGATCGTCCTGGTCGAAGCCGCTGCGGGGGACGTCGTACTGGTCCATAGGTTCGGGCCGGCGGGGGATATCTACCCCGGAGACAGGGTGGAGCTCGAATGGGCGATCGTTTTCGGGAAAGACCATGCGGCCCTGATGAGAAATATTTCGAGGGCACGCGAGACCTGGGAGGGACCGGCCCTCCCGGGCGGCGGTGCGATGAGATGGGTCGTTCCCGCCAGAAAGGCGGTCCGCATTTCGGTCGACGCGGCGCTCGCGCCCGTGTGGGTTCAGGGAGAGAAGCGACCCGCAGTATCGGTCGACCTGCCCGCGATCGAGGGCGAGGAGATCGAATGGCTCAGGGTGGCGGGGGAACGGACAGAGGATTTCGAGACGGTCGGCGGAAGGATCGTGATAGCTCTCGGCGAGAAGACTGCCTCCTCAGGACCGTTCGCCATCGAGGGACAACTGACGGACGGAACGATATTCACGTCATATATAGGAGAGGAGGAGCTGCAGCGCTTCGCCGGAGAGGACGGCCTGCAGCCGGGCAGGCTGCCTGATGGCAGCATCAGGCTCTTCCCGAACCCCTTCGCCGGTGACCTCACGATCGGTATTTTCGTCCACGAGCCGTCGAGGCACATGAAGGACAGATCCTCTGCCGCGCAGCCGGGGACAGGTTCCATCAGGGTCTTCGATGTCAAGGGGCGGCTTGTACGCACGGTCCTCGCCGACGAGGTACTGCATCCCGGCGAGCACACACTCGGCTGGGACGGGAAGGACGAGACCGGCAAGAAGGTCTCGCCTGGCGTTTACTACTGCAGGCTGCAGATCGGCGAGAGGTCGCTTACCAGGCGGGTGATCCTCCTCAGATAACATGGCTTTCTACACTCATCCTCCGAAAAGTCCCGACGAGACCGCTTTCCTCGTAGGCGTGAAGCTCCCCGGCTCGACCTTCGAGGACGAGCAGGAAAACGTCGCCGAGCTCGAGCTCCTCGCAACGACCGCCGGTGCAACCGTCTCGGGTTCGATCATCCAGCAGCGCACGAGGCTCGACGGTTCGACATACATCGGAAAGGGAAAGCTCGTGGAGCTCGTCGACGCCGTCGCGGACAAGGGGATCGACCTCGTAATATTCGACGACGACCTCACGCCCGCTCAGGCGCGCAACATAGAGAAGCGCGTCGGCGTCAACGTCATCGACAGAACAGAGCTGATCCTCGATATATTCTCGAAGGGGGCCATGACGAGGCAGGCGCGGATCCAGGTCGAGATCGCCCAGCTCACATACGCCCTGCCGAGGCTGCGGCGCCTGTGGGACCACCTGTCGAGACAGGCTGGCGGTATAGGTACCAAGGGTCCCGGCGAGACGCAGCTCGAGGTCGACCGGCGGAAGGTCCGGGAGAGGATCGCTGCGCTCAAGCGCGAGCTGGCAAAGATAGAGAGCCGTACGAAGGAGAGGCGCAAGAACAGGGGAAAACTGTTCAACGTCACGATCGTCGGCTACACGAACGCCGGTAAATCCACTCTGCTCAACAGGCTCTCGGGGAGCGATGTCCTCGAGAGCGGTCGCCTCTTCTCCACGCTCGATTCGACGACCAGGCGGGTCGAACTGCCCGGCGGAGGGGACTTCCTCCTGACCGACACGATCGGATTCATCAGGAAGCTCCCCGCTCATCTCGTCGCGAGCTTTCACGCCACGCTGCTCGACGTCGAAGAGGCTGACCTGCTGATGCACCTCGTCGACTCCTCTTCGCCGCGGTGCGCGGAGAAGATATCCGTTGTAAACGACGTCCTGCACAGGGTACTCGACGACCGGGCACCGAAGGGAAACGAGGGATCTATCCCCACCCTGCTCGTCCTGAACAAGGCCGACCTTCTTGAGCCCGAAGAGTCGTCGCTGCTTGAGCAGAGATATCCCGAGGCCGTCCTGATAAGCTCGGCGAATGGCGAGGGCACCGGAGGGCTGCTAGAAGCAGTCGACCGGCAGATGAGGCGAGGCACAACGCTCGCGCGGGTGATGGTTCCCGCCGCAGACGGAAAGACGGTTGCGCTGGTCGAGGATACCGGTCAGGTCATCGAAAGGACCTTAGAGGACGAGGCCGTGATATTCACCGTGAGACTTCGCATGAGGGATGTCGGCAGGCTGGAGCGGAAGGCGCGGGTGACGATACTTACGGAAGAGAACGGACTCTCCTGACCGGTCAGGGGTTACGGCGCATCTTCAGGCTGTCGCCGTCGACATATACGTCGTCGAACATTTCCGCCAGGTTCTTCCTGTACTCCGCTATGATCGGGCTCGCTGCCTTGACGCGGTAGCTGCTGTCGAGCTGCACCACGATGAACCTCGACAGCAGGATGAACGCGACGGGCACGACCAGCGGTACGAACCTCCTCCACCTGTTCTCCGATATCAGGCGCGAGCAGTAGACCGCGCCTGACGCGATGACGGAGACGAACCCGACGGACACTAGGTAAAGATGCCGGATGTTGAGCCAGTCGCCGGGGAACTGGAAGAAGGCGAACGGCAGCACCATGATATAGGTCCACGCTATGAAGAACCTGATCGTCCTGTTCCCGAAGACGAAGCCGAAGAACGAATAGGACAGAACGGTCAGCGCGATCAGTATCCTGATCTGCGTTGCGAACTTGTAGATGAACCTCACGGCCGGCACCGCCCCGGTCACGAGATGGGAGGTGTGGACGGGGAAGATCATCCTGACGAGATAGTTGATCACGTTCTTCGCCGCGTAGTAGACGAACATGAAGACTCCGGGTTGCTGCCTGTACAGCGGCGGCGTGTAGTGGAACAGCGTAGCCTTGGCCACGAGGGCGGCGATGGCCAGAACGAGAAGGATCGCGAACCCGGCGTCGGCTACCTTTCTTTTCCTCTCGGTCCGGAAGAAGAAATTGAAGGCGAGAAAGGAGCCGAGTATCGCGAAGCTCGTGCTCCGCGTGAAAATCGAGGCGACGAAGAATATCAGGGTGAGCAGGTACCACGGAGAGAGGATCTTTCCCTCGCGGTGGAGCTCGTTGTGGAAGTAGCAGATCATCGTGCACAGCGTGAGAAATGTGATCACGAGATCCTCCAGCCCCGACGCAATCATCACCGTTTTGCCGTAGCTTCCCACGGTGAAGACGAAAAGCAGCCCGGCGAGGACGGCGACGGCCCTGTCACGGATCAGCGTGTTGACGAGGAAGTAGACGAGGAACGAGTTGAGGCCGTGCAGCAGTATGTTGAAGAGGAAATACCCCGATGCATCGAAGAAGAAATGTTTGAACAGAAGATAATGAATGCTGTAAACAAGAGGTTGGAACTTGAACGGCGGATTGCTCTCGAACGCGGCGGCGCGGTCGGAGTGCATCATGATACTGTTCTCGAGGCCGACGTAGTCGTAGCCGTTCCAGAACCCGTTGTCCAGGCAGAGCCTGAAGAACAGGAAGCTCAGGATGAGAAATATGACAAGAACGAGAAGGTGTTTGAGATACTTCAAAAAACCCCTCCAGAAGAATATGGCGATATTATAGCATGTAACCGCCGGGAGGGGGAATACCATAAATGACAGGAGTGAAAAAATGACGGAAAGACTCTGCCTGGCGGCAGGTGAGTGGACCGGAAAGGGCGAGAAATTCGAGGTCCTGTCCCCTCATGACGGCAGTGTGGCGGGCGAGGCGCTCCGCCCCTCCTCCGATGTGATCGAGCTGGCGGTAGCGGGAGCCGTCGCATCGTTTCCCCGAATGAAGGGCATGACGACACGCGCGCGCGCGGGAATTCTCAGGCGGGCCTCGGCGCTGACAGGCGGGCGCGGGAAAGAACTGGCCGGGCTCATAGCCCTCGAGTCGGGAAAGCCGATGAGGTACGCGGCGGGAGAGGCGGCCCGCGCGGTCCATACCTTCTCCGAGGCGGCGGAGGAGTGCAGCCGGCTCTACGGCGAGACGATCCCGCTCGATACGTCGATACCCGGCGATGGCCGGATAGGGCTGACGGGCTGGTTCCCGGTCGGGCCCGTGCTGGCGATCACGCCTTTCAATTTCCCGCTCAATCTCGTCGCCCACAAGCTGGCGCCGGCGATCGCCGCGGGATGCCCCGTCATCCTCAAGCCGTCGAGTGAGACCCCCTTGACCGCCCTGCTCCTTGCCGAGATACTGATCGAGGCGGGCTTGCCCGCCGGGGCGCTGAGCGTCCTGCCGATGAGCGGGGCCGAGGCGGGACTTCTGGCCGAGAGGCCGGAGATCGCAAAGGTGACATTTACCGGAAGCGCCGAGGTCGGCTGGGAGCTGAAACGCAGGGCGTACATGAAGAAGGTCACTCTCGAGCTCGGGGGAAATGCAGCCGTCGTCGTCCACGAGGACTGGGGTGACATCGCCGGGGCGGCGGCGAGGATAGCCGCCGGCGGATACGCCTTCTCGGGGCAGGTCTGCATCTCCGTGCAGAGGATATACGTCCACAACAGCATCTATGCCCCGTTCATGGAGGAGTTCGTGCGGGAGGCCTCGGCCGTAAAGAGAGGCGACCCGCTCGATGAGGATACCGGTATCGGGCCGATGATAAACGAGGCGGCGGCGCGCCGCGTCGAGGAGTGGGTGGACGAGGCCGTTTCCGAGGGAGCCTCCGTCGTCGCCGGGGGGCCGAGGGATGGCGCTTTCTACCCGCCGACGATCATCGAAAACGCCCGCCGCGGCATGAAGGTCGTCGACGAAGAGGTCTTCGGCCCCGTTACCGTCGTCTTCGGCTACGATGATTTCGATGAGGCCCTCGCCGAGGTCAACGACTCGAAGTTCGGGCTCCAGGCGGGGATCTATGCGAGGAACGTCGGCCTGATAAGGCGGGCGTTCGAGACACTCGAGGTCGGTGGCGTGATCGCCGGCGACATCCCCGCGTTCAGGGTCGACCGTATGCCTTACGGCGGCGTGAAGGAATCGGGATCGGGCCGCGAGGGGCTGCGCTGGGCGATACGCGAGATGTGCGAGATGCGCCTGCTCGTTCTTTCATGATAAAAGGGCCGGCACGGATGCCGGCCCTTCGAAGATAATACCCGCCTGTGCTTATCCCTCCTGCAGGAAGAGATTGGCGAACACCTTCGTGTCGCCGATCATGTTCTCCACGGTGGTGTATTCGTTCGGCTGGTGGCACGTGTCCTCGATCTTCGACCAGACGACAGCCGGGAAGCCGGCCCGCCTGAAGAACGCGGCCACCGTCCCGCCGCCTATGCCCATCGGCTTCGCCTCTATCCCGTACACGTCCTTTATCGCAACTGCGAGAGCCTTGACGACGGGAGCGTCAGCGGGCGTGGCGGGGGCTGCCTCTTCCTTCTGGGTGGGGGAGAGGGTGATCTTCACGCCGAACTCCTCCTCGACCCCGTTGCAGATCTTCCTGATCTCGGTGTCGACCTCGTCGAGGC
This sequence comes from Candidatus Krumholzibacteriota bacterium, assembly GCA_030609325.1. GTDB lineage: Bacteria > Krumholzibacteriota > Krumholzibacteriia > Krumholzibacteriales > Krumholzibacteriaceae > JAUWCL01. Next base: position 16,235 of record JAUWCL010000009.1, on the reverse strand, counting down.
TGATCCCGGGAAGGACCCGCATGTCGAGATAGAAGACATCGTCGCCCGGAATCGTGTTGACGTTGGGAACGTTCGCCTCCTTCTTCGTCGACTGGAAGGTGCAGATCGGCGGATCGAAGACATCGTCGACCTGCGGGAATATCTCGTGGAGCTTGTGGAGCCGCGTTATGAGGTGAGCGCCGGCGAAGTGGGCGTTGATGCCCGCCGCCGGGGTCGAGGCGTGGCACTGCTTGCCGGCCGTCTCGATCTTGAGCCAGTAGATCGACTTCTCCGCCACCTCGATCATCCCTCCGTCGGGCTCGCCGGCGTCGGGGACGATGATGTAGTCGTTCTTTCCGAACAGATCGCTGTTCTCGAGCAGGTAGCCGATCCCGTGCTCGCTCCCCGTCTCCTCGGCCGAGACGAAGACGACACCGGTGTCGTACGGAAGCGGCGCACCCGACTCCTTGATCGCCTTGAGCGCGAAAAGAGGGGTCACTATTCCATGCTGGTTGTCCTCCGTGCCGCGGCCGTAGAGCTTTCCGTCCTTCTCGACGACCTCCCAGGGATTGGTGTTCCACTTCTCGAGGTCTCCCGGCGGGACGACGTCGATATGGCCCATGACCCAGATCCTCCTCTCGCTCGAGGCACCCTTGACCGTGGCGACGATGTTGGGCCTCATCCCGGCCGGAACCCTGTCGTCGGGCGCGTCGTAGTGCTCGACGGTGTCGAAGCCGATCTCGTCGGCCATCCACTTCTCGAGGAATTCCGCCTTCTCCGCCTCGCCGACACCGTCGTTCTCCGGTCCGAGGGCGGGAATGGCGGTGAGCTTCGACTGCAGGTCCTTCATCGCGTTGCCGTAGCCGTCGATCTTTCCGTAGATATCCTCGAGCATGCCCTGCTCCTTTCGATTTCGGGTAGTGATATGGACCGGTCCACGCTATCACCGGCCGGCGGAGACCGTCAAGGCGAAACGGGAAAGAGAGTGGCCGGGAAGACTCCTGCTTGATTGACGTGTCATATTTTGCGATAATCATCCGGCTAATATTATCTTTAACGCAGGAGGAAAGACATGAAGAGGGCATTTTCAGCTGCCGCGGCAGTATTCGTCGCGGCAGCCTGCCTGGTCGCCATCGCCGGGGGAGGAGATACCGTGTCCGCACAGAGCGACAAGCCGATCGAGGCGAGGCTCGCCGTCTACGCGCCGGTGAAGATCTCGGTGCCCTGGGAGCTTCTCGACAAGAACGAGACCGCCGCGCTGGAGAACATCTACAGGGCGGCCGTAGTCATGGACGAGATCTTTCTCAGGCAGGTCTGGAAGGGGAACGTCGGGCTGCGCAAGGCGCTGATCGGCAAGGACAAGATGAAAGAGCTCAAGTTCTTCAAGATCAATTTCGGTCCCTGGGACCGCATTGAGGAAAACGAGCCCTTCATCGGCAGGATCCTCAAGCCTGATGGCGCGGAGTTCTACCCGATAGACATGACGAAGAAAGAATTCGAGGAATGGATCGCGAAGCGTGCCGTTGACCGCGAGGCGTTCGAGGGAACATTCACCGTGATAAGGCGGGGGGAGAAAAAGGGCGAGCTCACAGCAATTCCCTACTCGAAGGAGTACAAGGAGCTGCTCGACGATGCCGCGCGATACCTGCGCCGCGCGGCCGACTTCACGGCAAACGAGTCGCTGGCGAAATTCCTGCGCTCCCGCGCAGACGCCTTCGGTTCGAACGACTACTTCCAGAGCGATATGGACTGGATGGACGTTGCCGACAACCTGATCGACGTCACCATCGGTCCGTACGAGGTCTACGAGGACAAACTCTTCAACTACAAGGCCGCCTTCGAGGCGTTCGTATGCATCCGGGATCCGAAGGAGAGCAAGCGGCTCGACGGGCTGAAGAAATATCTCGTCAGGATGGAGAAGAACCTGCCGATTCCCGAGGAGCACAAGAACCTCGAGCGCGGGACCGAGTCGCCGATCTCGGTAGTCGACGAGGTCTTCTCCGCCGGCGACACGAAGGCCGGCGTGCAGACCCTCGCCTTCAACCTGCCCAACGACGAGAGGGTGCATGAGGCAAAGGGGAGCAAGAAGGTCATGCTCCGCAACATCATCCACGCGAAGTTCGACAAGATCCTCATGCCGATTGCCGAGCTTCTCATCGCCGAGGACCAGCTGAAGCACGTGACCTTCGACGCCTGCTACAACCACATCCTGCTGCACGAGTTCTCCCACGGCCTCGGGCCGGGCAGGATCACCCTCGAAGACGGCACCGAGACTACCGCGCAGAAGGCTCTGAAGGAGGTCCACTCATCCGTCGAGGAAGCGAAAGCTGATATTGTGGGCGAGTATAACATTTATTATCTTATTGATGAGGGGTTCTTCGGCCGCGAGCTTGAAAAGGACGTGGCGGTCACCTTTCTCGCCGGTTTCTTCCGCTCCGTCCGTTTCGGGGCCGAGTCGGCCCACGGAAGGGCGAACATGGTCATCTTCAACTACATGAGAGAAAAGGGTGTCTACTCCTTCGACCCGAAGAGCGGGCGCTGGTCCGTCGATATGGACGGGACGCGCGATGCTGTGAAGGATCTCTCCGCGAAGATACTGATGATCCAGGCCCTCGGCGACTACGAAGCGGCGAAGGGACTTCTGGAAAAGTACGGGAAGATGGACGCAGATGTCGAGGCGTCGCTGCTGAAGCTGAGGAAAGCACGCCTGCCCGTCGATATCGTGCCCGAGTTCGAGATAGAGAAGAAATTTGCGGCGAACTGATTATTGGCCGGGCGCCGCCTCCGAAGAGTCTGGTCGGCCTTCTAGGGGGTAAGGTTATCTGAGGAGATACCGGGGTGCCCGGCCGCACACCCTGCAGCTTCATTGCAAGGGAGCCCGGAGTGAGTATATGCCCCGAGCTTTCCCTTTTTGCCGCCGGCATTTTTTTTGATGGCCACGGCGCCTAATCTGATATACTCCACACTCCCTGCACATATCTGACGCGGATAATGAAAAACCGCCCTGTGCGCCGGATATGAAGAAAACACAGACGGAGGATTCCGGATGAAGGAACACCTGGGCAGCTGCAGGCAGGCGATCATCGACGGCGACGCCGAAAAGTCCGAGGAGCTCGCGAAACTGACTCTCGAGAAGGGAATGCCCGTCCTCGAGGTGATCGACAGGGGCTTTGTAGAGGGGATCCGCGAGGTCGGCAGGCTCTGGGAAGAGGGAGAGCTCTTCCTGCCGGAGCTTGTTATCGGCGCCGACGCGATGAAGAAGGCTATGGCCGTCCTTCGGCCCGCCCTCGAGAGCGTCGAGGGCGGACAGGACAGGCTCGGCCATGTCGTCATCGGGACGATAGAGGGAGACATCCACGACATAGGCAAAACGCTCGTGGCGACGATGCTCGCCGCAAACGGGTTCGAGGTCACCGACCTGGGAGCCGACGTCCCCGTGGCTAAGTTCGTCGAAACGGCTGCGGAGAAGGGCGCCGACTGGATCGCCATATCGGCACTGCTCACTACGACGATGCCGGGGCAGAAGAGGGTCATAGAGCGGCTCGAGGCGAAGTCTCTTCGCGGCGACGTGAAGGTGATGGTCGGCGGGGCTCCCTGCAGCGAGGAGTGGGCCTCGGAGATCGGGGCCGACGGTTACGCCGGCGATGCGGTCGCGGCGGTGGCGCTGGTGAAGGGGCAGACCGGCTGACGGCCGCGATCAGGAAAGGACCTGGAGGGGATATGAACGGATTTCTCGACGCGCTGCGCGAAAAGGTTCTGCTATTCGACGGCGGCATGGGCAGCATGCTCATAGCGGTCGGACTCACCGACGGCGAGGCGCCCGAAGAGTGGAGCATCAAGCGCCCCGATGTGCTTCTGGATATACATACGAAGTATCTTGAGGCGGGCGCCGATGTCATCCAGACGAACACATTCGGCGCGACCTCTATCAAGCTCGCCGCGTCATGCCGGGACGGGGCTCCCGACACGGCGGCGCTGAACGTCAGGGCGGCGGAAATAGCGAGACAGGCGCTCGGCGAGTTCATCGCCGGGAGCAGGTTTCTCGCCGGCGACATAGGCCCGACGGGTGAGTTTTTCCCGCCGATGGGAACCCTTTCCGTCGATGCGGCAAGGAATGCGTTCAGGGAGCAGGCCGCGGCGCTCGAGCGGGGCGGCGTCGATCTCTTTCTCATCGAGACGATGTATGATATCAGCGAGGCCGTCGAGGCGATACGCGCCGTACGCGAGGTCTCCGACAAGCCGATAGTCTGCGAGCTGACGATGGAGAGAAAGAAGAAGGGATATTTTACTATAATGGGCGATTCGCCCGAAAAGGCGGCGGAGATCCTCGTCGCCGAGGGAGCGGCCGTAATCGGAGCGAACTGCAGTTTAACAAGCGGCGAGATGATAGACCTCGCCGGTGAGATGCGCTCCCTGACCGACGCGCCCCTTCTCTTCCAGCCGAACGCGGGCAAGCCCGAGATGGCCGGAGGAAAAGCGATTTACAGGCAGGATCCGGAAGAGTTTGCCGACGATCTGATGAAGATGGTCGAAGCGGGGGCGAACGCCGTCGGCGGATGCTGCGGCACGACGCCCGATTTCATAAGGGCCACAAGGGCCCGCCTAGACAGGATGTGAGAAGGTCAGATGGAACCAGTGATCCTCGAGGGATTCGACATAGAGCCCGACAGCGATGAGCTGTCGAGGCTTCTCGGCAGGAAGAACGGCGAGGGAATAGGGGCGCCCGCCGCCGCGGCGGTGGGGAAGGTCTCCAAAGCACTCGATGCTGCGCTCGAGGAATCGAAGGACCTGATAGTTCCGAAGGCGATATGCGTGACCGCGGCAGGGGCCGACCTGCACGGCTCGGAAATGTTCACCGACCTCGAGAAAGTCGCCTTCTGCGTCTGCACGATAGGGCCGGCCCTCGAGGAAAGGGTGACGGTGCTGTCGAGGGATGGGGACATTCTCGCCGCCGTAGTGCTCGACGCGATTGGTTCGGCGGCGGCCGAGGCGGTCGCCCGCTATGCGAACGATCGTATCGACGAGGTCGCGGCGGCGGAGGGGCTGAAGACCTCGTGCAGGGCCAGCCCCGGATACGGTGACTGGGACGTGAAGGAGCAGAAAGCACTCTTTACACTCGTCCCGGCGGGCAGGATAGGCGTGACGCTCACGGCGAACAGCATGATGGTCCCGCGCAAATCGGTATCGTTCGCCGTGCACATAGCGGAAGACCCGGTAAGGCTCCGGAGCGAGAGCTCCTGCAGGAACTGTGACATGGAGACCTGTCCGTACAGGCTTATAGAATAGAAAAGCGATGAAACGGAAGGAGCATGCGAGATGGGCATGGTCCCGCGCGTTACCTGGTTCGACAAAAAGACCAGGAAGAAGATCGTTGCCGAGGCGATGGAGATACTCGAGAAGGTCGGTGTATTTGTCGAGAACGACGAGGCGATAGAGCTGCTGACCGGTGCGGGCGCCAGGGTCGATGGCGGCCGGGTGATGATACCCTCGCAGGTTGTCGAGAAGGCGCTCGAGACGGCACCACCGAGGATACTCGTCTACGACCGAAACGGCGAGGTCGCGATGGATCTCGGGGGGGACAGGATCCACTTCAATCCCGGCTCGGCGGCGCTGCGGATATTCGACCCCGAGATAAACGATGCAAGGATACCGGTCACAGCCGATGTGATAAAGTATGCGCGTCTCACCGACGCCCTCCCGAACTACGCTGCTCAGAGCACCGGGCTCATTCCCGGCGACGTCCCGGAGGGAATAGCCGACAGGTACAGGGTTTTCCTCGGTCTGCAGAACTCGGTCAAGCCGATCGTTACGGGTACCTTCAAGGTCGAGGCGTTCAGGGTGATGCACGAGATGCTCGCCGCCGTCTCCGGCGACGCCGATACGCTTATGGAGAAACCGATCGCCATATTCGACTGCTGCCCCTCGCCCCCGCTGATGTGGAGCGACCTGACGTGCCAGGCGCTGATCGACTGCGCCCGCACCGGCCTTCCCGCCGAGCTTGTCTCGATGCCGCTGACCGGCGCGACCTCGCCCGTCACCCTTGCCGGGGCGGTCACGCAGCACTGCGCGGAGAGCCTCAGCGGGATTACGATACATCAGCTGGCCCGCGCAGGCTCGCCGGTCATTTACGGCGGCTCGCCGGCCTGCTTCGACATGAGAAAGGGGACGACCCCGATGGGTGCGGTGGAGACGATGATGATAGACGGCGCCTACGCCGAGATAGGCAAGCATCTCGGTGTACCGACCCACGCTTACATGGGGCTGAGCGACTCGAAACCGGTCGACTACCAGGCTGGGATGGAGACGGCGATGGGATCGATCATTGCCGCCGTCTCGGGCGTGAACAACATCTCCGGCCCGGGCATGCTCGACTTCGAATCGTGCCAGAGCCTCGAGAAGCTCGTCCTCGACCACGAGATCTGCGGAATGGCGCTGAGGCTGACGGAAGGTATAGAGCTGCGCGACGATCCGATAGCGATGCCGCTCATCGAACAGGGTCTCGAGAAGAAGAATTTCCTTTCCCTGCCCCACACGATGAAGTGGTTCCGCAAGGAGGCGTACTTCCCCGATCCGGTCATCGAAAGAGGCACGCTCGAAGAGTGGCGGTCCAAGGGTAAGAAGGACGCGTCGGAGAGGGCGCGCGAGAGGGTCGGGAAGCTTCTCTCGAGCCATGAGCCCGAACCGCTCGACCCGGCCGTCGTCACTCACATGACCGGACTGATGGAGGCCGAGGCGAAGCGGTACGGCCTCGAGAAGCTGCCCGTCTGATATGGAGCGTTCTAGCGAGTTGAAGGAAAGGTATCTGACTCCAGGCGATATAGAGGAGAACGCCCGCAGGCTGATCCCTGAGGCGGCGGTCCGCGGCCCTGCGTTCGATATATCCCGTGCGGCGCTGCTGATCCTCGACATGCAGTCCTTCTTCCTCGATAAGAAGTCGCATGCCGTTGTGCCCGACGCACACGCTATCGTCAAGGGGCTGGCCGGGCTCGCCGGGCGCTTCCGCGCCGCCGGCCGGCCGGTCATCACGACGCGACATTCGAACACGGCAGATAATGCCGGGATGATAAAGATCTGGTGGAACGATATCCTCGAGCCCGGGAGCAGCGATGTGGCTCTTGAGCCCACCCTCGAGGAGCTCTCGACGGCTGTTGTAGACAAGGCGCAGTATGATGCGTTCTACAGGACAGAGCTTGAAGATATCCTCCGCGCCGCCGGCACGGAGCAGGTCGTCGTGACCGGAGTGATGACTCACCTCTGCGTCGAGACGACGGCGCGGTCGGCGTTCGTCAGGGGATTCGCAGTATTCGTCCCGGCCGACGGGACGGCGACGTACAACAGGGAATACCACGCGGCTTCGCTGCTCAACCTCTCGCACGGCGTGGCGGCAGTTATCACATGCTCGAGTCTGATCGCGACGATGGAGACGAAACGGATATGAAAAAGAGCGATACTGCCATAATCGGCGCCGGCCCGGCCGGCATATCGGCCGCCCTGCAACTGGCGCGGTACGAGGTTTATCCGTTCGTCTACGAGGCGGACACGCCGGGCGGTCTTCTCTACAACGCCGGGACAGTCGAGAACTATCCCGGATTCCCGAAGGGGGTCGAGGGCCCCGAGCTGGCGGCCCTCTTTGCCGCCGGCCTCGAGGCGAGCGAAGCGCTCGTCTGCCCCGAAGAGGTTCTTACCGTTGATTACGTCGCAGGCGTCTTCAGGGTGCAGGCCGAAACGGAGGCCGATTTCTCGAGGCTGATCATCGCGACGGGAACGAGGCCCGTCCCGCTCGACGGCGTCGAGTACGACAGTCAGGAGACGGAGGGAGGGATCGACTACGGCGTCATCGAGATAAGGAATATCGCCGGCAAATCGGTGGCGATCGTCGGTGCGGGCGACGCGGCGTTCGACTACGCCCTGACCCTGTCGAAAAAGAACGACATCGTGATCATGCAGAGGGGAGAGAAACCGCGCTGCAACGCTGCGCTCATGAGGCGCGTAGCGGGGTGCGAGCGCATCACGGTGTTGGAGAACGCTTCGGTCGAGAAGATCTCAAAAGAATACGAAGGACGCTTCGCCCTGTCGCTCTGCGGCAGCGGCTGCGGACCGCACAACAGGATGACGGCCGATCATGTCATATCTGCGATCGGCAGGGTGCCCCGGGAGATCGCGCTGTTGTCCGGCCTGGCGGGGAGGGTCGACGATCTGGCAGAAGAGGGAAAACTGCGGTTCGCCGGGGACGTGATAAACGGCATGTACAGGCAGACGGCGATAGCCGTCGGTGACGGTGTCCGCGCTGCCATGGAGATAGTATGAAGGTAAAGGCCTGGACGGGTAGCGACGAGGTCGCGAGGGTATACATCGCCGAGGCGAAAGGAGGCCGGCACGTCGAGTTCGTCGAGTCTGTCGAGTCGCCGCTGCCGCGCGAGGAGAAGTGGGTACTGATTGTCTCGACCCTATACGGATGCCCCGGCGGCTGCCGTTTCTGCGACGCAGGCGGCTCATACGGCGGGAAGCTGACAGCGGACGAGATCCTCTTTCAGACCGACTACATGATCGATCGCCGTTACCCCGACCGCCGCGTGCCGGCGGCGAAGTTCAAGGTACAGCTTGCGAGGATGGGTGAGCCTGCCCTGAACGATGCCGTCCTCGACGTTCTCGAAATACTGCCCTCGAGATACGATGCCCCCGGCCTGATGCCCGCCCTCTCGACCATAGCCCCGGCCGGCAGGGATGAGTTCTTCGAGAAGCTGCTCGATATTGGCAGGGGTATATATAAAGGACGATTCCAGCTGCAGTTCTCGATCCATACTACGGACATCGAAAGACGCGACTGGCTCATGCCTCCGAAGAAGTGGGATTTCGGGGAGATCGCCCGCTACGGCGAGAGGTTCTTCATCGATGGGGGCCGGAAGATCACGCTGAACTTCGCGCTCGTCGAGGGGATGCCCCTGGAGGCGGAGGTCCTCTCGCGCCATTTCGACCCGGACAATTTTCTCGTCAAGCTGACACCTGTCAATCCGACCTGCGAGGCCGACCGCAGCGGTGTCAGGTCGTCGATAATCGAGGGAATCGAGCCGGAGAACATCACCGCGCCCCTGCGTGAAGCGGGATATGAGGTCCTCGTCTCGATAGGTGAGCTCGAGGAGAACCACATTGGCTCGAACTGCGGCCAGCATATAAAGAGATATCTCGACAGCGGCGCCGGCTTCGAGGCGGGCTACAACTACACCCTGATAGAAGTGTAAGGCTGCTTGAGGTGCAAATTCACAGTATTGCGATTGGCTGCTGTCAGGGATGTGTGAGCATTATCGGGATGAATCAGGACGGGCTTGCCCTGAAAAAACCCGCAGTTCCTCCTGGGTTTCGAAAGGATAAGCCCGCCCTTCTCCGAGCTTACTTGATGTTGGCCTTGACCGCGAACTGGAACCTCAGCGCATCGTAGCTCTCAACCGTGATTTGTTCTCCGTACTTCTTGTCACTGTACTTCGTTTCCATCCACGCGACCTCGAACATCAGGGCGACATTCTTCGTGAGACTGTACATCACGTTGCCGTACGCCTCGGAGTTGAAGTCCCTGAGCGTGTGTGTCAAGCTGTCGGCCGAGTCGACCTTCCATTCGTTTCCGTCCGGGTTGTCCCAGCCGTAACCGAAGTTGAACAGAGTTTTAGTCGACGCCCTGACCTGGATGAGTCCCCAGCCGCCGATGGAGGGAAGAGGATCACCCAGGGGATTGACTCCCTGCAGGATGCCGCCGAGATACTGGTTGAGGTTCTCGCCCATGAAGAACTCGCCGAGCAGGGCGACGCGCTTGTTGATCTTGATAGCGAGATCGCCGTTGAGCGACCAGGAAGGTGTGCCGTGCTCGCCGTTGTCGTATTTCTCCTGGCCGTAGTGCCCCGAGACGCCGATCGAGAACTTGCCTTCGCTGCCCATCGGCGTGCCGAGACCCAGGCGTCCCTGGAAGGTGGGAACGCCCGCGTCGGTTCCGTCGTTGAATCCGTCACCGTCGAGATCGTGCCCGAGGTTCCTCGAGATACCGGCATCGAGCTTCAGAGTCGCCTTTTCGCCCGGCTTCATCTTGTATGTGAAGCGCATCTGCGGCCTGCGGTAACCAATGTTGCCCTGTGCCCAGTTGACCGAGTAGTTGACCGTCTTCGGGTTAAGGGGAGAGATGATGTCCCACGTCTGTCCGAAGAGAAGCGCCCAGTTCCCGCCTACCAGCTTGACGTATGCGTGACGGAGCATCGGCTGTGACTTGTTCTCCGCCGGTGAGGCGCCGTAGAAGTCGAACTCCAGCTTCGCGGCAGTCTTGTAAGTCTCCTCATCCCACCAGAAATCGAAGCCGAGTCTCGTCTCGCTGGCGGTCAGGTAGAAGGCGTCGTTCTTCTCCTCGTATTCGGTGACCCATAGCCTGTAGTTGCCAGGGTATATCCTGGCGTTGTCCCACATGGCATCGGTCTTGACAAAGCCGCTGAACTTGAATCCGTGGGCCGGTTCGCCGGCCGACAGCGGCAGCGTGGCTGAAGTGAGAACTGCGGCTGCGAGAACTGCGGTGAGAACGCGATTCATGTAACACTCCCCCCTTTTTCATAACGCATCGGAACATAATTTTCGCCAGAGAGATTCGGGTAAAACGCCGCCTGATGTCAATCGTTTTTGAGGATGAGCCATTTTCCCGCGGAACGGACCGGTATGAATCCTTCGGTCTCGCTTTTGCGTCCGGCCGGCGCGTTGCCGCGCACGAGCAGGTAGTCGAGGTTAGAGTAGCGGCCGTCGTACCTGCCCGCCCTTCCTATCCACTCGAGGTAATGGGGAAGGACGGCCAGCGGGGCCTTTCTCCTCACCGCGCCGAATCTGTATCCGACGACGCTCGTCGCGGCGATGCCCTTCTTCCAGGTGATGTAGTATCCGGGGTAATGGATGTATGCAGGCCGTCCGCGCCATCTGTAGTCATAGATCATGCCCGAGAGGATCTTCCCCTTCCCGCGGTCGGGGAAGAAGGCGGGAGTGAAGCCCTCGTTCTCACGGTTGTAGAGGTGGAAATTGCTCCACCAGAGAAACAGGTGGATGGCGCAGACCGCAATGGCCGCAGCAGGAACGAGGCCGGGCGCACGGTCCTTCCAGGCGACGCCGGCGACGACAGTGAGAGAGAGCAGGACGAAGACGGAGAACCTCTGGGCGAGAATCTCCTGGCCGGGGATGCCTGACGGCAGGAAGAGGTAGCATGCGAGGGAAACGGCAAGCAGGATCAGGGCGTATCTAATCCCTTCTGCCCTGCCCGTACCCCAGCCCCGCTTCTAGACAAGCGGGATCAGCGCCGCGGCGATGATGGCGAGGGAGAATGCCGTGCCGATGATTATTCCCGCCGCCCCGTCGAAGAGGTTGTAGTTGTCGAGAAAGAGAATTTTCACGCGGTTGATGAATGTCGCGAAGAAATCCCCGGTATAATAACAGGAGAGATACTCCGCCGTGCTACGCCCGAACCAGAACGATCTTCCGTACAACCACCACGCGGTCAGCATCGCCGGGACCGGCAGGACCGTCAGGCAGTTCGCCGCCTTGCGGGCGGGCCGGGTGTCCCTAGCGCCGGCCATGAAAGCGAGATGCAGCACGACAGCGAAGAGAGCAGCGAGCGCGTGGGCGAAGAAGACAAGAAGCATCAGAGACACGCTGGCGGCCGCGAGGCGCGCACCTCTCTTCATCGCCATTCCGGCGGAGGCCCATGCCGAGATAAGGACGAGCGGCACGGCAATCATGTAGCCGGCGAATCCCCAGCTCACGGAATAGCTGTACAGGAGAAGCAGGGAGAGCGCGGCGGGCCAGAGGGCGCCGCCGAGCCGCCTGGTCAGCAGGAGCGCCGACAGAGGCAGCAGCAGTGCGTAGAGAAAAAACCACGCCCTGTTCGCCGATTCGACGGATGGAAAGATATTCAGCGAGCAGAAGGCGATGTGGAGCACGTTCGGCCGGGGGAAGAGGTCGACGCTGTAGTACCTGATGAATTCGTTCCCCGGCTCGCCGTAGTGGCGGGCGATCGTCGATGCGGCGAGATGGTTGGGCAGATCGGTGAAGGGGAGGAGCCTCGAGCTCGAGACCGCGATGGAATGGAGGATGACGAGCGCCGCGAAAGCGGCGAGAAAGCATCTTTTCTGTGAGTCTGACTCAGTCATGCACAAGCCGCCGTCAGCCGATCTCGATCATGAGCTCGATAGCCGATCTCGCAGCGTCGGCCGTCTCTTTCTCGACAGTAATCACCGGCCCGAGGTTCTCGAGCGAGGCGAGGATCTTCTCGAGCGAGATCTTCTTCATGTTGGAGCAGACTGCGTTCGGCGAGGCGGGGATGAATGTCTTTTCCGGGTAGAGCTTCTCGAGGCGGTAGCACATCCCGACCTCGGTGCCCACGATGAACGTCGTCGCGTCGATCTCGCCGGCGAATTTTATCATCGAGCCGGTTCCGAGGGCGATGTCCGCCTCCGCCTCTATCGCCGGGTTGACCTCGGGATGTACCATGACGACGGCGTCGGGGTATTTCTCCCTCAGCGCCCTGATCTCCTCCGGCATGATCTTCTGGTGAGATGGGCAGAAGCCGTTCCACAGGATCATGCTCCTGTCGGTCTGCATCGAGACCCAGCCGCCGAGATACTGGTCTGGCCCGAAAATTATCTTCTTTTCCTCAGGTATCGATTCTATCACCGCCAGGGAATTGGCCGACGTACAGCATATGTCGGTCAGCGCCTTGACCTCTGCGGTCGAGTTGACGTACATCACCGTGACGGCGCCGGGGTGCTTTTCCTGGAGTTCGCGCAGCTGATCGGCGTCGATCATGTCGGCCATCGGGCAGCCTGCGTTCGGGTCGGGAAGGATCACCTTCTTGTCGGGGGAAAGTATCGCGGCCGTCTCCGCCATGAAATGCACGCCGCAGAAGACGATGATCTTCTCTTCCAGCCGCGCTGCGAGGCGGCTCAGGTCGAGCGAATCGCCCAGGTAGTCGGCGATGTCCTGGATCTCCGGCGGCTGGTAATTGTGGGCGAGGATGACCGCGCTCCTCTCCTTCTTCAACCGGACGATCTTCTCGACGAGTTCAATTGCCGGCATGGATCAATCAGCTCCCCGCTCAGTCCTTCTTCTCTTCGCCGCCCAGGGAGCAGCCGCAGTGCGGGCACTCCACAAGCGAGCTCGAGACGACCTTGCCGCACTCCGGGCAGTCGAGCAGCTCCGTCTTGCACGAGGCGCAGAACGGATACGTCTCCTCGACGTCCGAGTCGCAGAACGGGCAGGTCTGTCCGTGAATGTCGCTCTTGTGCGCGTGAGGCTTCGGGGCGGGCTCGCCCGTCTCCTTCCTCTTGCGGTAGTCCTCTATCGCCGCGTGGAGCGCGTCGGCTCCGAGATTGGAGCAGTGCATCTTGTTCTTGGGCAGCCCGCCGAGCTCCTCGGCGACCATCTCGTTGGTGATCTCCATCGCCTCATCGAGGGTCTTTCCCGTCGCCATCTCGCTCACCATGCTCGAGACGGCGATTGCGGCCCCGCAGCCGAAGGTCTTGAACTTGACGTCCGTGAGCCTGTCGTCCTTCACGGTGATCATGAAGGTCATCATGTCACCGCAGGTCGGGTTGCCGATATCGCCCACGCCGTCGGGGTTCTCTATCTCGCCTACGTTGCGCGGTTTCATGAAATGGTCCATCACCTTGTCGCTGTACATCGGCATTGTTCTTCTCCCGTCAGTCCTTATCCTTGTTATAGATAGGGGACATCTCGCGCAGCCGAAAGACGACCGGCTTCATCTCCTCTATTACGGTGTCGACGTCCCCGACCGTGTTCGAGTCGCCGAGTGTGAATACTATCGATCCCTGCGCCGTTGCGGCGTCGTACCCCATTGCCTCGAGAACGTGGCTCCCCTTGAGCGCCTTTGATGTGCAGGCGGAACCGCTCGCGGCCATGATGCCGTTGTGGTCGAGGAAGAGAAGGAGCCCTTCCCCCTCTATGTACTTCACGCAGAACGACGCGTGTCCGGGAAGGCGCTTCTCCGGGTGCCCGGTCGCGATCACGTCGGGGATGGCCGCCGGCAGTTTTTCTATGAATGCGTCCCTGATCGGGATCAGGCGCACCGACCTGTCGACGAGTTCGGCCGCGGCGAGCCCCGCGGCTGTTCCCATACCGGCTATAGCGGGGATGTTCTCCTGGCCCGCCCGGAGGTTCCTCTCCTGGGCGCCGCCCTGGATCACCGGCCTCATCGGGAAGCCCTTGCCGAGGATCAGCGCGGCCGCTCCCGGAGGGCCGCCAAAATTCTGCGCCGCGATCGTCATCGCGCCGGCGCCGATCTTCTCCATGTCTATTTCGATTATTCCCGCGGCGCCCCACGAGTCGGTGTGAAACGGCACCCCGGCCTCCCTGCAGGCGGCGGCCAGTTTCTCGACCGGCTGTATTGTGCCGACCTCGGTGCTCGCGTGGATTATAGAGACGATGGCTGCGCCGTTCTCGAGGGCTTTTTTCAGGTCGGCCGGATCGATGAGGCCGTGAACGTTGACTGGAAGGGTCACGATCTCGAACCCTTCCTTCTCCAGCGCCTTAGCCGGCGCCATTATGGAATGATGCTCGACCGCGGAGATGATCACGCGCTTCGACTTGTTCGCGCGGCCCCTGGCGATCCCCTTGAGGGCCATGTTGTTCGATTCCGAACCGGTCGCGGTGAATATCACGTCGTACGGCGACATGCCGACGAGCGAGGCGATCTGCTCCCTCGCGTGAGCGAGTACATCGGCTGCACGCTGGCCGCGCGTGTGCACGCTCTGGGGATTGCCGAAACCGTCCTCGAGAAGGGGGATCATCGTCTCGACCGCCTCTTTCCTCACAGGAGATGCGGCGACGTGGTCGAGATATATCTCTTTCCGTTCGTTCATGTGATTACCGTCCTGTCTGTTTCCGGGCGAGCCGTCAGCACGTCCGCTCCTGTCGGAAACACCCCTTCCGATCGATACAGAGTATTATATGTTCGAGATCGGTAATAAGTAGAAATAATTTAATGCGAGCTCCATGTAAAGAAAAGAAAAATGATACACTCTGTCAACATCTTGCGCCCGGCGGGGATGGATTTGGCGTGCATACCGCGGTGTTTTCGGCCATATTATATGTAAGCCGTAACTACGCTGTTGGAACAGACTTGAGGGGGTGCACATGAGACGCCCGAATCTTTCCGCCGGTTTTTTCTCCCCTGTATTATAATACTCACATTGATATATTTCATTATCTCGGCAGTCCTGCCGGAGGGAGCGGCCGCCAGGGACAGGCCTGCGGAGACCCGGGACAGAAGACAGCCGTCGTCCGGTTCGAGCTTCAAGAGAAAACCCCCGAGGAAAATCGACAGGAACCTGCCGCCATCCGGAAGGAAGGAAAATTACCCGGATGGGGGGCACAGAGATGGGGGCACGACCATCAATCGCCCGCCGCGTATTATTCCCCCTATCCATTACCACGACACGTACATAAAGAATATCTACAACATCGAGATTATCTACCCGATATGGTACAGGTATCATCCCGTCTGCCTGCCCGGGCTGTTAGACGGCGGGCTTTACGAGATTGGTCTCCCATTCGGCGCCATCCTTCCCTGGGAGATAGGCGAGTTCTACCTGATCAGGTTGAAGAACCTCGAAAAGGAAAGGCTCGGCGGAAGGAACACGAAGTTCTACGTCCTCTCTCTCGAGGGAGACACGATCGAATTCCGCAGGGAGCTCCGGGACGCCGGCGTCTATGTTATGAAATACGACCAGGAAACGGAGGAGTATTTCGTCCGGAGCACCAGGGACAATTACAACGGGGTAGCGGCCCTGTGGTGGGTAGCGAGGGTGTCCGGCGTTTCCGGCGAACCCTTCTTCCTGCCGGAAGATGAGTGGATCGAAGTAGGGATGGCGCCGTAGTCTTTTCGAATAAGCGCATTTATAATTAACCTGTCGAGACTGTAGTGACCTGAAAGAGAGGGGGAGCGATTTCAGAGGTCGCTTTCCCTCTTTCTCTCTCTGCTCCGGCCGGCCTGAATGATCCTGAAAATATCTTCAAGAAATAGAGATTTTTCGAAGATTTCCGAAGATTTCCCTTGACGCGATTTTCAGCCCCTATCCGCGAAAGTCCGTGACCCGCCCTGATTTGCGTGCTGTGCGAACCTCAGGGCCCATTCCTGCGCGCTTCTCGAATATTCCGACTTCAACCTTGTCTCGGCCTGAGTTCTCGCCGTATGCGCGATCTGTGAGCCTGCCGAAATCCCGTGCTAT
>JAUWCL010000026.1 GCA_030609325.1 Candidatus Krumholzibacteriota bacterium | reverse complement strand
TATCAGGTCGACCTCACGGCCCGATCTGCCCTCGATACCGGCAAGAAGCCTCTCGGCGTTTCCGGGAGTGATGATCCCGGTTATCTTCGCCACATTGGTCAGGTTCGTTCTGCCTGAGGCGAGCAGGCGATAGACTCTCGGGAAGTCCCTGATGCATCTGGCTATGCCGATCCTCCTGCCGGCCGTTGACTCCGAGTATCCCAGGTGTTTTACGCAGAACTCAAAGAGAGAGCTGTACCCGCGAGGCAGGTAGAGCCTTCGCCTGTCTATCTCGATCAGGCAGGAGAGTATCGAGAGCACCGTCTTTCTCTCTCTCAGAGAGAGCTTTCTGATCCTGCCTATAAGCTCGTTGTCGGATATGCCGGCAAGTGTACTGCTGCCGGATACACAAGACTGGCTGCAGGGCTTCTTCATCGTCGTCATCGTCACTACCTCTGGTTAGAAGTCTTATCTGCCCCCCTCAGGGAGTATTATAGCACGGGTTTTCGGCAGGCTCTCAGATCGCGCATACGGCGAGAACTCAGGCCGAGGCAAGGATGAAGTCGGAATTTTCGACAAGCACGCAGGAATAGGCCCTGAGGTTCGCACAGGGCGCAAATCAGGGCGGGTCACGGAGTTTCGCGAAAAGGGGTTGAAAATCGCGTCAAGGGAAATCTTCGAAAAATCGCTCTTTCGGGAAGATATTTTCAGGATCATCCGGGCTGGCGGGCGCTGCAGGCTTCACGATGCCGGTTATACTTAAAAGACATTTAAAGATATTTAAAATACTAGAGTCCGTACTCACCGCGGTTGGCCCTTAGCTGACCGCACGCCGCACAGATATCGCCGCCCTGACTTCTCCGGACGGTGACAGCAGGCGCCGACGGCAGAAGTATTTTTATGAACCTGTCGATCGTCTCCTCGCCAGGCCTCTTCAGGCCGCAGCCGTCCCACTCGTTGAAGGGGATGATATTAATCTTGAAAGGCCTGCTCGAGGTAAGCGTGGCGAGACCGCGTGCGTCTTCGGGGGAGTCGTTTACGCCTGCGATCAGGACGTATTCGAGCGTCGTCCTCATATTTCTGCTGATCGCGTAGTCTTCGGCGGCTGCCAGCGTTTCGTCTATGCCCGCGGCCGTCGGCATCAGCCGCTTTCTCATGCCGTCATCGACGGCATTGAGGGAGACTGCCAGCCCTGCACGCAGACCGCTCGATTCGAGCTCCCTTATGTGACCGGGGAATCCGATCGTGCTTACGGTGATCCTCTTCTCGCGCAGGGCGAATCCGTCCTGATGATTGAGGATTTCCAGGGCGGGGAAGACGTTTGCCGTGTTGAGAAGCGGATCGCCCATTCCCATGAAGACTATGTTGAACCTGCGGCGAGGCGGTATGTGATTCAACCTGAAATAGAGGATCTGGTCAAGAATCTCTCCCGTAGCGAGGTCCCTCTCGAACCCGCCGACGCCCGTCCTGCAGAAGGTGCAGGCGAGTGGGCACCCGACCTGGCTCGAGACGCATAAAGTGTAGATCCCTCGCGCCTCCATCAGGACCGCCTCCACCACGGCGCCGTCCTCGCACTCGAGTAGAAACTTCTGGCTTCCATCCGAAACGGAAGATACACTTCCCGCCACTTGCATTTCCGGTATGCGGAAGCGCTCGCCGAGTCTGGCGCGCAGGTCGAGGGAGAGGCTGGTCATCTCGTTGAACGAGGCAGCTCCCTTTTGCCAGATCCACTGCATGATCTGCCGCGTCCTGTGTCTCTGCTCGCCCATTTCCGCTACCGCGGCTGCGATCTGCGAGGGCGACAGGTTCTTTATGTTGATCCTGTCAGTCATGGTTCCTTCCGGATGTGATGATAATGAATACGGCCGCGAAGACAAAAGGGAAAAAGGAAACGAGGTGCTGCATCGACCTCGGTAGCAGTTATTTCAGGATGCTCTCTGTTGACGTTGAGTTTGGCCGGGACGGGACAAGCGTCAGGAATTCCTTTCAGGAGAGGATTTATGTCGGGTGGGGGGAGGAGATCACAGCCTCTGGATCTATCTCGCGTCTGACCGCCGGCCGGGCTGCGGATGTTCTTGAAAGACTCTCAGAGGAGATGGTGGGCCGGAGCGATGTGCGCCTGACGGTAGTTTCCACCAACGCGCTGCGCCGGGCGGCCAACCGCGACGAGGTCAAGACGCTCCTTGAAAAACGGACCGGCGTGGATGTCAAGGTACTGTCGGAGAGAGGAGAGGCCTTCCTGGGATTCGCAGGAGCGACCCTGGACCTGCGCGCGGGCGAACCGGCTATCCTCGCTGATGCGGGCGGGACGAGTACCGAATTGTCGTGGGGCGCCGCGCCGGCGGCGGCCTTCTTCCTGTCGATACCGGTCGGGACACATACGGTGCGGGCTTCCACGGGCGTAAACGCCCGGCACGTATCTTCCCGGATAGCTCGTATGCTGGAAAACGCCGGGATCCCATCGGGGGATTCACCCTTGCCCGGCACGGCAGAAAGTCCTACAATCATGTTTACCGGCGGGACGGCCGTCAGCCTTGCCATTGTGTGGAAGCACATGCGCGTGGAATGTTACGACAGTCTGAGACCTGTGGAAATGTCGGCCGGCGAGTTGGACCTGGTCGGCAGAAGACTGACCGCCCTTTTCCGCTCGGGCAGGGAGAGGATGCTTCTACTTTCGCCTGAGAGGATCCGGTTGCTTCTGCCCGGTCTGGCGATTGTTCAGGGAACAGCCCGTGCCCTGCGGGCGGAAAATTTCAAGATAACGCCCCGGGACCTAAGATGGGGCGTTGTGCTGGGTGACGGAATAACAGAACGGGGGTACCTTGCCGATGAGCAAGAGGGTTCTGATAGTCGATGACGAGGCGAGCATAAGGAGCTCGCTCGAGAAACTCCTCTCCTACGAGAAGTACAAGACATTCTCGGCGCCCGACGGCCCTTCTGCCCTCGAGATGGTCGCCGACGAACGTATCGACATCGTCCTGCTCGACATCAAGATGCCCGGCATGGACGGGCTCGAGGTGCTGCAGAAGCTCAAGGAGACGAGGGAAGAGCTGCCGGTAATAATAATATCGGGACACGGCAACATCTCCACCGCCGTCGAGGCGACCAAGCTCGGCGCGTTCGACTTTATAGAAAAACCGATAGATCTCGACAGGCTCCTGCTGACGGTGAGGAACGGACTGAAGCAGGGAGAGCTGAGGCAGCAGAATGTCGATCTCCGCGAGCGGATACCGGGAGGTACCGAGATCATCGGAGAGCATCCTTCGATAAAGGAGATCCTCGAGACGATCGGGCGCGTGGCGCCAACCAGCGCGAGGGTCCTGGTCACGGGCGAGAACGGTACGGGCAAGGAGCTCGTCGCGAGGAAGCTGCACGAGCTCAGCACGAGGAACTCCGAGCCGTTCATCGAGGTGAACTGCGCTGCCATCCCGGAGGAGCTGATTGAGAGCGAGCTGTTCGGCCATGAGAAGGGGTCGTTCACCGGCGCCGTATCGAAGAGGATCGGGAAGTTCGAACTTGCCGACGGCGGGTCGCTCTTTCTCGACGAGGTCGGGGACATGAGCCTGTCCGCCCAAGCGAAGGTCCTGCGGGTCCTGCAGGAATCCGTGTTCGAGAGGGTTGGGGGGACCGAGACCAAGAAGGTAGACGTGCGGATCATCGCGGCCTCGAACAAGAACCTGCTAGATGAGGCGGGAAGGGGTAACTTCAGGGAGGACCTCTTCTACAGGCTGAATGTCGTTCCGGTCGAGATACCGCCGCTGCGGGACCGCAGGTCGGACATACCGATGCTCGTCTCCCACTTCCTCGAGCAGGTCGCGGCCGAGCTTGGGGCCGCACCGAAAAAGGTCGACAGGAAGGCTCTCGAGATGATGGTCGAGTACTCATGGCCGGGAAACGTCAGGGAGCTGAGAAACCTCATCGAGAGGCTCTGCATCCTGACGCTGTCTGACACGATCAGGCGCGAGGACATGCCCCCGCTCGTGTTGACAAGGGAAGAGGATATGATGAAGGACCCGTTCGGGCTGCAGACTTACCAGGAGTTCAGAGACTTCACCGAGAGGGAGTTTCTTGTCAAGAAGCTGCGCGAGAACAACGGCAACGTGTCGAAGACTGCGCGGCAGTTGGAGATGCAGCGCAGCAACCTCTACAAGAAGCTCGAGAAGTACAGCATCGATTTGCGCGGCGACAAGGACGAGAAAAGCTGAGAATCCGTAATTATTGAAACATATCTTATACGCAGCGCAATCTATCTTGTAAAAAATCTGACAAATCGGTTAACTTCAT
The DNA here is from genome assembly GCA_030609325.1 of Candidatus Krumholzibacteriota bacterium. GTDB lineage: Bacteria > Krumholzibacteriota > Krumholzibacteriia > Krumholzibacteriales > Krumholzibacteriaceae > JAUWCL01. Next base: position 43,222 of record JAUWCL010000026.1, on the reverse strand, counting down.
TTTTTCAAAGATTTTTTCCATGAAAAATTTGACAGCCGCCCTTGCAGAACTTATTTTTAACCTGTGGGTGTTCAGGGTATGACGGGTCTTTTTGGAACAGGGTAGTTCCAGGAGGAGAAAAGGTCATGAAGAGAACGGCTCTTCTTCTTGCCATTCTGGTGGCTTTCTCCATCACTTCAGTATCGCAGGTCTGTGCCTCGCCGATAGCCGGCGAAAAGGCGGTGACCGTTTCCAACTGGCTCTCCTACTATTTTGCCTACTTTCTGAGAGCCCATCGCCATAACCTCGGATATGACGAGAGGACGATCGGCGATGACGGAAACGACGTGATACTGCGTGGAGACGCTGACGATTATGCGAATGGCAGGGACGACGGAAAGGTTCTCGATCCCGAAGGCGTCGGCGACAAGCGGAGCGCGGGATTGACCTCGCCAGGCGGTTACATAACCGGATCCGGCGGGGTAAGAACAAAATACTAGCGGTCTACTTACGGGCTTTACCGGTGATTTCGCCATTTGCCACTTCAAGGAGTAACCGATGCCTGACGGCCCGCAAGGTAAAGATAATTTCGAATTCGAAAAAAACCAGCCGGGGCACAAGTTCAAATCTACCGGCACCGAGGAGGAGCTCGGCGACATGCATCTGTCGACCGAGAACTACTCGGTTGCGCTCGAATACTACGACAAGGCCCTCCAGAAGGTCCAGACCGTCGGCGGCGGTACGAACGACCTTGTAAGAGTCTACCGCAAGATAAGCGACTGCTACCGCAAGAAAGGGCTTCTGCGAGAGGCGATGTCCTTCCTCGACAGCGCGGCGACCCACTGCGAGGACGAAAACCTGATCGACAAGGGCACGATCGCCTGCCGTCGCGGGATCATCCTGTACGAGAGGGGCGACATCAAGCGCGGTCTCAGGGAGGCCTGTTCGGCTTACAGGATACTGCGCACGAGCGACGAGCACCGCGAGGTCGCCCACACGCAGCTCCTCATCGCAAACTGCTACGCCAGGCTGGGACGCAGCGACGAGGCCGAGCAGTATTTCCTCGACGCCCTTTCCTCCTACAGGAGGATCGGGGACACGGTCGGCGAGGCGTACGTCCTCAACAACCTCGGGCTGTTCCACAAAAACGCGTGCCGCTGGGGCAGGGCGCTTCAGTTCCTCGGCAGGGCCCTGGAGATATGCGACGAGATCGGTCTGACCCAGCATAGGGTCCGAGTGACGCTCAACATGGGTATTGTGCACCTGAAGAAGCGCGACTTCGCCGGCGCGGAGAGTGCATTCGCCACGGCCAGGGATATGGCCAGGCGTATCGGCGATGATCTGAAGTACACCAAATCCACACTGATGCTCGGCATCAAGGAGACGATGGCTGGGAACCTGCTGTCGGCAGAGAAGCACCTGCTGGAGGCGAGGGTCATTGCTGAACGGAGGGACTACAAACGAGAGACCGCTCTCGCCGACGAGTTCATCGGCGACCTGATGTTCGAGAAGGGCGATTTAAAGGACGCCCTCGAGAACTACGTCGTCGCGCTCAAGTCCGCCTCGAGGATCAACCCGCATGGCGATATAGTCGCCGAGGTACAGCGCCGGATGATGAACGTATATCTCGTTCAGAGAAAGGCCGGGGAGGCGCTCGCCATCGGTCGCCGTGCCATCGAGACATGCCGCCGCAGTGGAGAGATGCACGAGATCGGCTACGTGGAGAGAATGATCGGCCAGGCCCTTGCTATCCAGAAGAAGGAGACCGAGGCCGAGAAGCAGATAAACATGAGCATCATGACCTTCCTGTCGGTCAACAATCCCTACGAGGCGCACAGGTCGGGGGTCATCCTCGGCGAGCACCTGCTCCGCAGGGGCGACAGGAGGTCGGCCGTGATGGCGAGGAAACTTGTCAGTGAGACTGTGTCGTTCTTCGAGAGGAACGAGGAGTACGCCGACCTGGCGGGAAGCCATTTCCTTCTGACGAGGATAGAGGACATTCTCGGCAACAGGGACGAGTGTCTGTTGCACCTCTTCGACGCGCAGCGGCTTGCTGAGGAGCTACACGACCGCAATCTCATAAGGCGCCTGCGCCGGATGCGCAGGAAGATCGAGGACGCAGCGGCCGGTTCGCATGGAGTGCCGGGAAAGGACTTCGGTCAGTCCGGGGGCCTGGACGGGACGTTCATGCACGATCCGCAGCTGAAGTCGTATCTCGATTACATCCTCAGCGACCTGATGAGAAAACTCTCCGCAGGCCACGGATTCGTCGCTCTGACCGACGGAAACGGAAGCAATCCTGTAGTGCTTGCCCGCCGCGGGATCGGGGACAAAAAGACGAGAAGGATCACCGAATGGTTCCTCGCCCGCGACGCCGCCGGCACGGCAGAGAAATTCCTCGTCACGGACACGGTGAAAGACAGGCGCGTCAGGGAGATATTCGAACAGCTCCCGGGTGGCGCTTCTCCCGCGTACTTCCATCCTCTCAGCAAGGGAGGCAGGAACTTCGGGCTCCTGTTTTTCCAGTCCGAGGGGAGTGAGGGAGTACCGGCCGTCGGGTCGATCTTCGAGATCGTATCGACCTACGCAGGGTTCATCGATTTCCTTATAAAGGGATCGGTCAAGGGCGCAATGCTCGTGCAGGGTGGAAAGGTGTCTACCGACAGCGGCTTCAGCGGGATCATCACTAACGACGAGAAGATGCTGAGGATCCTCAAGCTTGCAGGCAAGGTCGCGGTAAGCGATTCCACCGTCCTGCTCATGGGGGAGACGGGAACGGGCAAAGGTCTCGTGGCCCAGGCCATCCACGACATGAGCAGAAAGAGCGGAAAGAAATACATTCATGTGAACTGTGCTGCGCTTCCCGAGATGATCCTCGAGAGCGAGCTCTTCGGCCACATGAAGGGATCCTTCACAGGGGCCATCGCAGACAAGAAGGGGTTGCTCGCCGAAGCGGACGGCGGAACGATATTCCTCGACGAGATCGGGAAGGCTCCGCTCCCGATACAGGGCAAGCTTCTCCAGTTCCTCGACACGAGGAAGGTACGACCGGTTGGCAGCAACGAGATGATCGAGGTCGATGTCAGGCTGATCTTTGCATCCAAGGTGGATCTGCTGCAGCTCTGCAGCGAGGGAAAGATGCTCGAGGACTTCTACTACAGGATCAATGATTTTCCGCTGACGATTCCGCCGCTGCGCGAGCGTAGAGGGGACATTCCTACTCTGGCGAACCACTACCTGCGAACCTGCTGCTCCGCGATGGACAAGGAGATCATCGGGTTCAGCGACGATGCGATAGAGTTCCTTAAGGGATGCGAATGGCCCGGCAACGTCAGGGAACTCGGCAAGATAATCAAGCGCGCGGTCATCCTCGCCGAGGACAACGGCGTGATCACCCCGCAGCAGCTCGTCTTCGACCTCGCCGGAAACCGGGACGAGGTGATCGATTCGTCCGAGACCCTGCCCGACATGGTCAGGGACCTCGAGAAAAGGATAGTCGAAGAGGTCCTCGGAAGAAACGACTGGAACAGGAAGGCGGCCGCGGCCGACCTGGGCATCAGCTATCCGACACTTCTCAAGAAGATTCGCGACTACGGGATAGTCCAGTAGGGCTGCCTGCGCACAGATCAATCCAGCCATGACAGAAAAAACTCCCGAAGCGAGGGTGCGTCCGGCCCTTTTTGATATATTTTCAATTTATTTAGAGAAAATCAATGGCCGGCTTCTTCCCCGTCGCGGTCATTTCAGGGGCCGGCCGGCCCGGACGGTATCCCGGAACAAGTACATTGATATTTCAAGGTGTTGTCGGGCAGCGCGTTACGGCAGGACCGCGGGATGTGTAAAGGGTCTTTATTCCGCGCTTGTGAACATCGCGGGACATAAGATTTACCTTGAAAGTACGGTTTTGTAACGCAATGAATATAAATGTTTTATGGCATGTGTGCATAAACGGGCCTATCGCCGGTTTTGGAACGGTGCTTGCCCTTTGATATTTCCGGTATCGGTTGGCGAATGGGAAGTGGCAAAACCGGAGAGATGCAGAGATTTCGATCCCATAAGCTCTCTTGAAGCTTGAAATAGGGTACAGGTGGGGTCTCTAGGGAATGAAATCTTGGTCATCTCTCCGGTAATTTTTCCCCCTTGAATTTATACCCATGCAATTTAATCTTGACTTCAAGTAGCCCTGTGTATTTATAATTAATTGTCAGGGGTATGAGATACCTAGAGGAATGGCGAGATCCATAGGATTGCGAGTATGGACATCCCCTCCGGTGCTCGCGTCTTGTGCCCCTGGCGTTTTTGTGTAAAAAGCAATCTCCATAGACTGGATGGAGCTCCCCCACTGTGAGGTCGAGTCCTGTGTCTCTGGATATTCTTATCCGCACAGGCCACGATGACTCCCTGCAGACTGGACCTCTGACCGAGAAGGCCGTGCCGCGTGTTCCCCGCATCCTTCATGCCCTGTCCCCTTTCGTGGACAAATGTGTGGAATAGAGACGACATTTTTCTGTAATCTCAGGCCTCTTCGGTTCTTTCCTACGGTCCGGTGCCGGATCCGTCACATAGTTTTAACAACTTGCCGTTTAACAAAATCCGCTGTCAGTGACTGTTAAATCGATCCATTTTTCAGGTGTATGGCAGGCATGGCACGCCAGTTGCGTTTATATGTCGACATGATGAGAGCAGGAGGGACACATAAAGCATCAACGGTATTAGCAGCAATCCTGATCGCGAGTTTTGCGTTCATTTCCTCCTGTGACCAGGAGGAACAGATCGTGTATTTGCCGAGGGAGTGTCCAGCGTGCTCTCCCTCGGCACCTCGCGGCGTCTACGCGGTCAACCTCGATGGCTATGTGCTGATATGCTGGTATCCGAACCCCGAGGACGACATCGTGGGTTACGACATATGGAAGAACGACGAGCTCTATGGGACCTATGATTATATAGGAACTGTCTACGCGGAGGATCCCGACCCTTATGAGTACTGTTTCGAATACGGCGATCCTACCTACGGCGATCAGTTCTATTACGCGGTATCCGCTTATGACCAGGACGACAACCTCAGTGAGCTGAGCTACGAGGAGGTCAGTGCGACGCCCAGGCCGGAAGGATTCCTGAGACTCTACGACGCGGCGGCCGATTCCGATGCCTGCGGGTACGATTTCTCATCGCAGAGCAACATCGCGCAGGACTGCTCGCTGCCGTCGACAGACATCGAGTTCGATACGACCATTGCTGTGAACTTCTTCCGGGTCGAGATGCCGAGAGTGATGATACAGGACTACGGGTATACATACAGTTTCGACGATATCAATCTTGCTCCCGAGCTGGGATGGTCATCCGCCGGATCGGCCGAAGTAATCGAGAGCCATTGTTACATACTTCGGCTCGGCGAGTCCGAGGGTGTCCACTATGTGAAGCTCTGGGTGCACACGGTCGCCGACGGTTACGCGGACTTCTGGTGGGCGTATCAGACCGATCCCGGCAACAGGGACCTGATGCCCGGGCCGGCAGGCGACGAGGATGATGTGAATATCACGCTGACGTCCGGTTCCGAAGAGACCGGTGGAATAAAGAAAATGAAAGGTTTTCCGAAAGGTCGACGAGTCCCCCCGACGAACAGATCGGGTAAACAGGACGATGATAGGATCCTGCAGCGGCAGAACACCTTACCTTAAGCTGGCACTTAAATAAGGTTTCCGTTACCCGGAAGGTCGACCGAAGGGGAGAGTGGAGAAAGCAATTGTCGAACAGGGGCGGCAAGAGATCTTCACTCTCCCTGACTTTTTTCTGAGCCCGCATTTGGCTTGATGAGTCCCGGACATAAACTTATTATTCATCGGACATGCGTATGCCTGCATCGGTCATAAGGATATTCGCCGCCGCACTCGCGGCGGCAACTTTATCCGGCGCGTTCGCCGCGGAGCCGGACGTGGCCGGTATACCGGCCATGCCGAAGGGGCGTCCGGCCGGCGTCTACCAGCAGATGGCGCTCTCCGGGCTGCTTGCCGGAAGCTTTGACGCGCCCGATACCCTCGAACTCCTCGTGATAAGAGTATCGTACACAGACATGGATTTCACCTCGCCGCCGCACGATTCACTCTATTTTGCCAATGAGCTGAGGCACACCTGGGAGTATTTCAGTGGAGCCTCCCTGGGGGCGTTCGGTCTCGGATGGGAGATCGCGGCAGGTGTCACGATGCTCAGTTTCGACGCGGCATATTACGGCGAGGATGACCTCTGGGAGGAGAGGGTGTCGGAGATCCTCATGGAGGCGGTGGCGAAGAACGACGACGTGATCGATTTCTCACGGTACGACGCATTCGCGCTGATACATCCCGGTCCGGGACAGGAGACCGACTTTATCGGTGACTCGTCGTGGCAGCTCTGGTCGGGCTTTATTGATCCGGCCGAGATGGAAGCCGTTCTGGCCGACACCCTCGGAACGCCCGGAATCCCGACGAACGACATGATCGGCCCGTACATTTTCTACGTCGACAACGTGATGGTCCTGCCTGAGAACGCCTCGCAGGACGGCAAAGTATTCGGATCCCTCGGGATCTACGCCTACCAGGTAGGGATGAGGCTCGGGATGATCCCGATGTACGACACGACGCCTTCCGGCTATCCCGATTCGCAGGGGATAGGTGCGTTCGGCCTGATGGGATACGGCCTCTACAACGCCGCCGGCTTCATTCCGGCCTTTCCCTGCGCCTTCCACAGGTACCTGATGGGATGGACGGCGCCGGTCGAGGTCGAAGCTGACGGGCAGGTGAACGTCACCGATATCAACACATCCTTGCCGGCGGATACGTCGCTCGTGAAGATCGAGATAAGCCCCACTGAGTATTTTCTCGTCTCCAACAGGGTGCACGACGGGAACATGAACGGCCGTTTCGATTTCGGCGACGTCAACGTCGACAGCCTCCACATCCCCGAGAACGAGGACACCCTGCTCGGAGCGGAGTTCGACTTCTTCCTCACAGCGACGACCAACCCGTTCCATCACGAAGATATCGGCGGCGAGCAGGTCAAGATCGTCGATACCGGCAGCGGCATCATGATCTGGCACATAGACGAGACGATAATAAGGAGCCGCCTGAGCATCGGCCGTTATCCCAATGACGATCCCGGCGTCAGCGGCGTCGACCTCGAGGAGGCCGACGGCGTACAGGACCTCGACCGGCCGGGCGGAAGCCATGCCTTCGGCAGCTGGGGAGATTCGTACCGCGACGGCTGGTATCCGCAGTTCGGACCTGAAACGATACCGGCGAGCTTTGCCAACACGGGAACACCGACCGGACTGGTCATTGGGACCGGATCGGTCCCTGGACCGGTAATGGAGATCTCGATCGAGTTCGGCGAGGAACTTCCCCGCGTGACCGGCGAGATCGACGGGACGGTGATGAACCTGCCTCCGGTCGTCGCTCAGCTCGACGGAGACCCGGAAGAGGAGCTCATACAGGCTGCCGACACGGGTATGATATACATAGCATGGGATGCCGGCGAGGAAGCGTGGGACGGCTCGTTCGATCTGATAGTCAATATTCCGGGAGCGGCCTGGTCGGGGACGCCGATAGCGGCGGATCTCGACGGCATGCCACATCTGGTGATACTGGCCGGCTCGCGTGACGGGAGGATTCATGCGTACCGGACGGACGGCTCGCCGTATCCGATCGACACCGGCCCATCGCCGGGCTCACTCGATGTCAAGGGAGAGATCGTGAGCATGCCGATGGCTTTCGAGGCTGACGGAGACGCCGGCCTCGAGGTCGCGTTTCTCGTCTCGGACAGAGATACGACCTGGATGTATCTCGTGGGTTACGCATACGCTGACGGTATACAGGGTGGATTCATTGTCGGCGAGGGAGTGCTCGGAGTGATTATCACTCCCGGGAGGGTGATCGCCCACCCGGTTCTCTGCGTCGATGCAGGCAGCGCCGCTGCCGGCGGCTTCTGCACCGCGGCCGCGGGGCCGGAAGGCGCACTGAGATTTATTTATATCGAAATGAAGCACGATGCTCCAGACATGAACATCACTTCCTGGAGCATGACGGGGAGTTACGAATCGGAAGACATGCTTCTGCCCGCCTCCGGCGATATCGACGGCAACGGGACGGACGACATGGTCCTGGCGGTCCCCGGAGGCGATCTCGTCTACATCGATATCATGAGGGGCGCCGAGGTCTCTACCGTGACGCTCGAACGGCCCTCTCCGCCGTCTCTGGCCGACATCGACGGAGACGGGATACTTGAGACGCTGATACGCGATCGAGAAGGACTGTTCCTGCTGACGGGATTCGGCACGCCGGTAACCGGATGGCCGGTACGTCTCGAGGAACGTCTCGTGATACTCGAGCCAGATACGACGCCGGCCCAGCCGGCGGCTGCGGACATCGACGGGGACGGAAAGCTCGAAGTGGTCTTCAATGTCGCCGGCGAGCTGGGGGCTTATCGATACGACGCCCGGCTCGAGGAGGGCTGGCCGCTGCGCGGCGAGGGTGATCATTCGATCACGCCCGCCCTTTCCCGGGGCGCCGGCTCGAAGATGTTCATATTCACCGCCGGGGGCTCGGGCGGGATAGCCGGTCCCGACCAGGTGGGAATGAACTTCTTTCCGGGAGTCTCGACCGTGACGAGGATCGATCCGGGGAGTCCGTGGGACGACGCGGGAGCCTGGCCCGCATACCGCATGGACGCGCGCGGCACCTGCAGGCAGGTGAAGCCCGAGGGCGGCATCGCCGGCGGGCCTCTCGTCGATGGGAGCTCGATGATATGCTATCCAAATCCCGCGACTGGAAACTCCTTCAATCTCCGGCTGAACCTGTCGGGGCGGGCTGATGTGACCGTCAGGCTCTTTAACCTCGAGGGTACGGAGGTCTATTCCTCTACCACGAAGCACGAGTGGACCGGCAGCGGCGTGCCATTCGAGGCGAACGTGCCGACCGGAGGGCTCGCCAGCGGGGTCTATCTCTGCCACGTGCGCGTACGGGGCGGGGGCGATGACTGGAACGGTTCGAGGAAGGTCGCGATACTGAAATAGGAATATATGAGGCCCGGGAGCCTGCAGGCGTTGATGTTGACCCGGGCGGTGTTGTATACTAAAATATATGGAGATGACAATGAATGGAGGAAAGATGTCCCGCTACACAGTCCCGCTGGCCGCGGCGCTGCTGATCGTCACGACCGTCTTCGCCTCGGCAGGCGAGCCGGGCTCATCGGGCTTCACGTTTCTCAGGCTGGGAAACGGAGCGAGGGCCGGCGGGATGGGTGAGGCCTTCACCGCCGTAGCGGACGATGCGACCAGCATCTACTGGAACCCGGCAGGAATGGCGGCTGTCGAGGAAGTCGAGCTCAATCTCACGCATAACGAGTGGCTGATGGACATCAGGTTTGAGCAGGCCGCCGTGGTGAACGAGATGTGGGGAGGAGCGGTGGGGCTCAGCTTCACCGGCCTCTACTACGGCAGCCTCGACAGGTACGGCGAGTACCCGTCGCTTACACCGGACGGGACTTTCTCGCCCTACGACCTGGCGCTGTCTCTTGGCTACGCCAGGGACATCATCCCCAATGTCGCGCTCGGAGCGGCGTTCAAGATCATCTATTCGAAGATTGATTTCGAGTCGGCCACCGGGTACGCGTTCGATCTGGGCGTGACCCACATAACAAAGATCGAGGGTCTTGTTCTCGCTGCGGCGATGCTGAACCTCGGCCCCCAGACGAGTTTCGTCGAGGAAAAGTTCTATCCTCCCTTCCAGCTCAGGCTCGGCGGCGCCTACGAGATGAAAAGAGAGGTCCTGCGCGGCGGGCTCATCCTCGCCGCTGACGTCGTCTTCCCGAACGACAACGATGCCAGGACGCACTTCGGCCTCGAGTACGCGTACCAGAGGCTGCTGATGCTGAGGTTCGGTTACAAGAGCGGATATGACGTCCAGGGCGCCACCATGGGTGTCGGCATCGTATGGAAGAGCCTGAGGTTTGATTATGCCCACATGCCGATCGACTACGACCTGGGCGATGCTCACAGGTTCTCGCTTACCGTATCACCTTCGCTCTGATAACTCTTCAGGGTGAACCGGCCATCTTCAAGGCGGGCGTAGGAGAAATGCGTCTCCCAGTCGCCGAGTATTATAAACGTTTTTCCGGCGAAGTTCCGGAGGCGAGGCAGGTGAACGTGACCCATCACGAAGGCGTCATTACCCTCGTTGAAGAAAGTCTTCCTGGCCATGTCGGTCAACCTGTCGGCGCACGCCTCGGTCTTGCCGTGAGTAAGCCCCTTGCTCGTCCTCGAGAAGGCAGCGGCGAAGGCGTAGAGCAGGTCGGGATGAAGGAGCTTCGCGAAGGCCACCACGGGACGGCTCAGTATCAGCGCCTTCAGTGTCTTGTACCCGTAATCGCCGGGCAGAAGGGTGTCACCGTGGGTTATTATCACCCTGTGTCCCTGGATATCATGGATCGCCGTTCCGGGAAGAACCTTGATCCCGAGCATTTCGGGGAGGAAGGAGCCGAACCAGTGGTCGTGGTTGCCGCCGGTGATGAAGATCTCTGTCCCGCTTTCGGCAAGCCTGCCGATTGCCTCGAGGACGTCGCCGTAAAACCTGGGAATGACGCTTCGGTACTCGAACCAGAAATCGAATATGTCTCCGACGAGGTACAGGCGCGACGCGCCCGCTATCGATCCGAGAAAATCGCGGAAGAGGGCCCGCTTTCTCTTTTCACGCGGGTCCTTTGTATGATACTTGAAATGTGTGTCCGAAAGAAAGTATACTGTATTGCTCAAGCGCTGTTCTCCCCGAGAATCGACCTGTCTCGAGCGATATATGTCAGAGTGGGCGTTAAAATTCAAGATTTTTTACCACCGGCCCGGCTGGTGAAGGAGGCGAGATAATGGATACCCTGTGGAACAAGGTGAAGAAGAATCTCGTAGAATGGTACGAGACGGCCTACGACAAGACAGACGAGATGGCCCGTATCGGCAAGAAAAAAGTGGAGATAACCGGCCTGAACAGATCGATCGAGAAGCACTTCTCCGAGATGGGCGGCAGGGTCTACGACCTGATAGTCGAGCAGGGCCACCGCGGCAACAGGACCGCCGACGATGATGTCGTTCAGCGGCTCGTCGCCGATGTCAAGGAGCTGGAGAGCCGGCTTCGCCAGAAGGAAGAGGAGATCGAGTCGATAAAGGATGACAGGAGACAGAGTAAAAAAGGGGAACAAGCACCCTGAAACACCGTTTAAGCGGAATAACGTAAAATATCAAATATAGGTGGAATCAGCTATTGACAGACTTTTAATATTCGTGTAGACTCCTTTTCGTATTGGTGTCAGGTGATATTGTGCTTATTCGGGCGTGTTCTGGCCGGTGAGCATCCAAAACTTGTACAGCCCCACCAAAAAGAATTAGAACAATTCGCCAACTCGCGTGTATACAGGACAAGGAGTAATTAAGAACAGCTCTTGATTGACTCGGGGCGAAACGGAAAAGGGGCAAGAGAAACGGTGAAGGGGACGGCTGGACATCAAGGTTTTTTAGGCAGCCACCTTTACATAACCGCTAAATTTGATTAAATTTAGTATGGGGAGTAAACAGGATGAACCTGGAAGGAAGAGATAGCGAGTACCTGGGCGAGAGGAGTCTCGATCTCTACCTGAAAGAAATCAACAACACTTCTCTTCTCACACGGGAAGAGGAAAGGGATCTTGCAGGAAGAATCAGGGAAGAGGACGAGGGGGCGCTTCATGCCCTGGTCAAGGCGAACCTGAGATTCGTCGTATCGATAGCGAAGCAGTACGTCAACCAGGGTCTGTCCCTTGCTGACCTCATAAATGAGGGCAACATGGGTCTTATCAAGGCGGCCCACAGGTTCGACGAGAAGAGAGGCTTCAAATTCATCTCCTACGCGGTATGGTGGATCAGACAAGCCATGCTCCAGGCGCTGGCCGAACAGTCCCGTATCGTGAGGCTGCCGCTGAACAGGGCCGGGACCCTTTACAGGATCGGCAAGGTTTCCAGGCAGCTCGACCAGGAACTCGGCAGGAAGCCCGAGGTCGAAGAGATTGCGGAAAAGCTCAACCTGTCCAGGGAAGAGGTCAGGGATACGATGCAGATAGCGAACAGCCATCTGTCCCTCGACGCCTCCTTCAACAACGACCAGGAAGAGAACTCTCTTGTCGACTATCTTGCCGACGATACGCAGGAGCCGCCTGACGAGATGACCTATTCCAATGCCCTGAGCGACGATATGCAGAGAGCGCTCAGCACCCTGACCGACAGGGAACAGACTATTCTGGGCCTGTATTTCGGGCTGGAGGGCGAAGAGCCCCTCACCCTCGAGGAGATAGGGCAGAAAATGAACCTGACGAGGGAGAGGATCCGCCAGATCAAGGAAAAGGCGATTCTCAGGCTGAGACACAGCACCAGGAGTAAATATCTCAGGGGATACGTGGAAAGCTAGACGTTTCAAGAAGATAGATGTACCCTGCGAGGCGGGGAGGAGTATTGAAACCCCTCCCTGCCCTTTTTATATATCTCCCCCGTGGTATGTAATTTGCAACAAAACGGACGGTAAATACTCCTTGACAGGGAGTAGGCTCGAAAGTAGGTTCTGGTATCAACGGGAGTCATTTAACGCTTTGATCGGGAAAATGGACAGATATTTTACTTTCCTGTACGTCCGTAAGGGCAATGCGGGCGTACGGACGATCCGAATCCGCAGGGTCGCCGCCTTGGCGGCTGGCCTCTGCCTCATCGCGCTCCTGGCGGCGACCGTCATCGTAGGCGTGCGCTATGCCGGGTTCAGCATCGATTCGGACCGGATGGCCGGTCTGGAGCGCGAGAACGAGCAGATGTGTGGACGGCTCGCCGCCTTCGAGACCGAGCTCGACGGTCTGAAGGGCAGGATGGACAGTAATTTCCAGCTCCAGAACCGGGCGAGGTTGATGGCAAGCCTCGATCCGTTGTCGGAGGATGTATGGCAGGTCGGTGTAGGTGGTCCCGAACCGGAGCTGCTCGAGAGGGAACTCGGCGCAGCGGGCCGCGTATTCACCGGGCTGGAGAACGATCTCGATATGCTCATCAGGCAGACCGAGCTCCAGAGGCAGAGCTACGACGAGATCATCGGCATTCTCGAGGAAGAGACGAAGATACGCGACTGCACCCCGTCGATCCGGCCACTCAGGGGCGGATTCCTCTCCAGCCGGTTCGGCAGGAGGATGGATCCCTTCACCGGCAGGATTACTCGCCACAAGGGTGTCGACTATTTCGCGAGGACCGGGACGCCTGTCATGGCCACGGCGGACGGCGTCATAACGATGGCGAAGAAGAACGGCAGCATGGGACTTACCATAGAGGTCAACCACGGAAACGGTTTCAAGACCCGCTACGCCCATCTGACCAGGATGCACGTCAGGCGCGGCCAGAGGATAAGGCGCGGGGAGACCATAGGAGCCGTCGGCAATACCGGAAGATCGACCGGGCCTCATCTCCATTACGAGGTGATCTTCAGGAAGCAGCACAGGGATCCCCTGCATTATATAATCCCCGAAGGGGTCTACTTCGACTGACCCGCTCCCCTGCAGGTAACATTTACCGTGCTCCGCCCCCGCGGCCGGACTATCGATGTCCGGTGGCCGGATGTCCCTTGCATGAGGCGGCGCGCGGAGGAGAGGCGACATGAGAAATATCATCCTCATCACCATAATTGCTGTCGCTGCTGCGGCGCTGCTGCCTTCTTTCAACACAGGCGCCGAGCCGGCTCCCCCGAGAAGAGAGGTCGTCAGCCTGAGGTACTGGACGGCGCCAGAGCACACGAGGATCGTCCTCGACATGAGCAGCGAATGCGTCTACCAGGTCTCCGAGCGCAGCGGCCCCGACAGGATCGTCATCGACATCCCGAAGGGAAGGCTCGAGGCGGGACTCCGGAAACTGAACGTTGGGGACGGGGTCGTGGACAGGGTAAGGGTCAACAGGCTATCGAACGGGGTCCAGGTCGTGATCGATCTGCCGGCGATGTCGAAGTACAGGCATTTTGCACTCAAACCGAACAATATCTATCCGCGCCACCGGATCGTCATCGACGTGAACAGGATCATGACCGATACGGAGAAACGCAGAAAGACTGAAAAGGCGAGAAAGGTTGCCCAGAGCGGCGACTATGTCGTGATAATAGATCCCGGGCACGGCGGGAGCCAGCCGGGTGCGCCCTCGAGGTACGGCCCGTCAGAGAAATATTACACGCTGCCACTCTCGAAGATGATCGCCGAGGAGATAGAGAAACACAGGGGATTCAAGGCGGTGCTGACCAGGAACGGAGATTACGACGTCGATTGGCACAGGAGGATCGAGATAGCGGCGGAGCACGGGGGGCACTGCTTCGTCAGCATCCACATAAACAGCAACCTTAACCGCAGGATCAGGGGCTCGGAGATCTATTTCCTCTCCCCCGAGGGCGCGACCGATATGCATGCGACCGCTGTGGCCGAACGTGAGAACATGCAGCTGAATATGAAGAGCCGTGGTGAAAGGGTCGAAGGGGATACGGGGCAGATCCTTTTCGAAATGATGCGAAACCAGGCGCTGAATCAGAGCTCCAGACTTGCGGAGCATCTTGCCGCGGAGTTCAAGCAGATCGGTTCGATTCCCTTCCATGACGTCAGGCAGGCCAATTTCATCGTTCTTCAGGGAACGACCATGCCTTCGGCCCTCGTCGAGGTGGCGTACCTGTCGAACAAGAGCGACGTGACACAGATAAAGAAGAAATCGGTGCAGCGGGAGGTTGCAAAGGCGGTGGCGTTCGGCGTAGTATCATACCTGCGGGAGAATCCGCCGGAGAAGATGGAGAAAAGACCGATAATGCTCGCCGTCCATACCGTCTCCAGGGGTGAGACACTCTCCGGCATCGCGAAGATATACAGCTGTTCGATAAAGGATATCAAGACCCTCAACAATATCGGCAATACATCGCTGATAAGACCGGGGCAGAAACTTACCGTCTACACGAAGGCGGAGTAGGGATGGAGGCTGCTTGAGTCTCGAAAGGATCATCAATGCGTTGACGCGCAACCTCGGTGCGAAGATCGTATCGCTCGTCTTTGCCTTCTTTCTGTGGCTGCATGTCACCGCTGAGCAGGGAGAGAACCAGTCGTTCAGGGTGCCTCTCTCGATGGCGGCGATCGCCGACAGCCTGACGATAACCCACGACGTGCCCGAGTTCATCGAGGTCACGATCCGCGGCTCGAGGAGCAACCTGATGAAGCTCAGGTTATTCGGCAGGCTTGCGGCGACCGTCGATCTCTCCAAGGCGGTCAAGGGCCGCAACACGGTGCCCCTCTCCGCGGCGGTGATAAACCTGCCCGAGCAGATCGATCCGAGGGAAGTAACCGTCGACAACCCCAAGACGCTCGTGCTGAATTTCGAGGAGGTCGTCACGAAGTCGGTCCCCGTCAGGATCGCGTACAGGGGCGAGATACCGGACGACGTAATAATAGACGGCTCTCCGGTGATCATCCCGGCCAGGGTGAAGATAACCGGTGCCTTGAGCGTTGTGGGCGGGATCGAGGTCATCTCCACGCGCGAGATCGACATAAGGGGCCGCAGGGGAGAGTACTCGGAGGAAGTAGATTTCATGCTCAGCGGCATGGATATACGCGCCGTGCCGGACAAGGTGCTGATCGAGATGTCGATCCACAAGAGGGCCATCCGTACCCTTGCCAACATACCCCCGACGATGCTCCGGGACGACGAGAGTCTTTTGGTCGAGTATTCCCCGAGGGTAGTCTCTCTCACGATAGAGGGGCCCGAGGGGCTCATCAGGGAGATAACGACCGAGGACGTCTCGGTCATACTGGACCTCACAGGGAAGGCGGCAGGGACGTACTTGATCGAGCCGGAGGTGATCGTCCCCAACGGTATAGAGAGATACTTTCTCGACACCGACAATTTCGAGATAACGATACGGTCCCCCGGAAGCGGCAGCGGGACGGATCAGCGGGACGGCGAGGATGGCTGACGGTTCGAAGACCGGCGGGAACAACGTGCTCTCTTCCTACCTGGGAAGATGGATTTCGCTCGTCATACTCCTGCTCCTCGTTGCGCTGGCCGCCGCCGCGCTTTTCCTCGAACCTGACTATCCCGCCCATGTTCCGCTCCGCATCGGAGTCTGCGCGTTCGATTCGGTCGCTGCCGGTCCGGTACTGCGTTCCTTCGCCTCGAGCGTGAGGGAGCAGGACGGCGGAGACATCACGTGGGTATGGCTCGGGCCCGGAGGCGAGCCGGCGGGATGCGAGTTCTACATCATGACATTGCTGCAGATGCTTTCTGCCCGGGAGGAGAGTGGGATGAAGTGTCTTCTGCTTTCCACTCCGCGCAGAGACGGTTCCCTGTCCATGGGGGTCGTGATAGTTCCGCGTGACGGCGAGCCCGACTGGTCTCGCGCCGCGTTCACCTCGGCCTCCTCGGCGACCGGATTCATCTCACCGCTTGCCGCGATCGCGGCGAGCGGCGTGCAGCCGTCGACTGTATCTTACGAGACCCTGTCCGACGCATGTCCCGTCTGTGGGGAAGCCGTCGCGTACGGAGTGCTGCTCGGCAGGTACGGCGCGGGCGGCATGTCTCTCGAGGAGCTGAGGAGGATCGAGGAGAGCGGGATGATCGAGCCGGGAGCGCTCCGGGTCCTCTTTACCGGGCCGGAGCTTCCAGAGATAGTACTCGCCGCCGATCCCGCAACCGAGAAATGGAAGTCGAGAGGATTCGCACGGAGGCTTCCCCGGATCGCCGACAGGCTCTCCGATCCGCTGAGACGGGAGATGGCCCGTCTCGGGATGGCTGCGTTCAGGCCGCCTGCCGGGGGAGAACTCGACCTGGCCGACAGGGTGCCCGGGCAGGTGTGGGAAGCTGCCGGTTATCACTTTCCTTGAACGGGAGCGGGGGAAACCGCTATATTCCCCGGGATGGAAGATGACCGGGCTTCACCTGCCAACGGAGGACCTTGAGGTTTGAGCTGGAATATCAGAAGATGGCTGCCGCTGATAGTATGGATAGTGATGATCTTCGGCATGTCGTCGATTCCGGGATTGTCGTCCGACGACGTGCGGCTTCCGACGGGATTCGACAAGATCGTTCATTTCATCGAGTACGCCGTGTTCGCGATGCTTTACTATCGGGGCCTCAGCTACGGAGGGGTGAGGATAAGATGGAGCATCGTGATCATCGTGATAACATCGGGGACCGCCGTCGCGGCCCTTGATGAGATGTACCAGAGCTACATACCCCGCCGCGACTCGAGCTTTTTCGATCTCGTCATGGATTCGGCCGGGGTCGTCGCCGGGACGCTGGCGGTGGTGCTGAGACACGTGATCCAGATAAGGCAGGCCGGAAAGAGAAAGGCCGGACAGGGATGAGATTCAGGAGACCAAGGGGAACACAGGACCTTTTCGGGGACCGGATGCGTTCATGGGCGAAGGTCGAGGAGATGCTCGCCGTCCTTGCCGACGGGTATGGCTACAGCGAGATCCGCACGCCGGTGTTCGAGGTCTCCGAGCTGTTCGTCCGCGCCGTCGGCAAGACGACCGACATAGTCTCGAAGGAGATGTACATATTCACTGACAAGAAGGGACGCAGCCTCACTCTCAGACCGGAGAATACCGCGCCTGTCATGCGTGCCTTTATAGAGAACGGTCTCCACAGGGCCGGCGGCATAACGAGGTTCTGGTATCAGGGCCCGATGTTCAGGTACGACAGGCCGCAGGCCGGCAGGTACCGCCAGTTTCACCAGTTCGGCGCCGAGGCGATCGGGCACCCCGGTCCGGCGATCGACGCCGAGATAATAGATCTCAGCCTCGCCGTATACCGGATGTTCGGGTTTGAGGGGCTCGAGGTCCGGCTCAACAGCGTCGGCTGCCCCGTCTGCCGTCCCGGCTTCCGCGACGTGCTGAGAGGAGCGCTCGAGGAGCGCAGGGACGAGCTGTGCGATAACTGTGGCGAGAGGGCAGACGTCAACCCGATGCGGATCTTCGACTGCAAGGAATGCGGCGACATCAAGACTAAGTTGCCGGTGATAACCGATCACCTCTGCAGCGAGTGCTCGGAGCATTTCGAGGGGTTGCAGTCGATTCTCCGCGACATGAAAGTGGATTTCATGCTCGATCCCCTTCTCGTAAGGGGACTCGATTACTATACGAAGACGGCCTACGAGGTCCTGCACCCGGGGCTCGGAGGGCAGAACGCCCTGTGCGGCGGCGGGAGGTACGACGGCCTCGCCGAGGAATGCAGCGGCGGAAGTATCCCTGCGGTAGGTTTCTCGGCAGGAATGGAGAGGCTGATGGAGAATCTGCCGGAGGAGTTTGCCGGGAAGATAGTGCTCGACCGGCTCGACGCGTTCTTCATACTGCCCGACGAGTCGGCCGCGGCCGCGGTCCTGTCTATAGCCGGAAGGCTGCGCTCCGAGGGGGTGCGGATCTCGATCGACCTGTCCGGACGTTCGATGAAGAAGCAGATGAAGGCCGCCTCCGAATCGGGAGCGCCGCTTGCCGTGATCATAGGGTCGGAAGAACTGGAGAAAAGGGAAGCGGCGGTGAAGGTCCTCGCGAGCGGCGGTCAGGAGAACGTCCCGCTCGAAGGGCTGGCAGCGAGGATACTGCAGGAGAGGAAGAACGAAGTTGACTGACATAACGGTATATCATTTCGGCGAGGAGTGGAGGAGGACCGCGATGTGCGGGAAACTCAGGGCGGGCGACGAGGGGAGCGAGGTGACGCTCGCCGGCTGGGTAAGGAAGGTCCGTGAGTTCGGCGACCTGACCTTCCTCGACATGTGGGACCGCAGCGGGCTCGTGCAGCTCGTCGTCGAGGCGGGCGACGAGGAGCTCTGCACGTTGTTCAAATCGCTGAGGAACGAGGATGTACTGGCGGTCAGGGGCACGGTAAGGAAACGGCCGTGCGACATGATCAATGCCGCCATGGGCACGGGCGAGGTCGAGGTGAAGGTCTCCGCCGCGGAGGTCTTCAACCGGAGCAAAGTGCCTCCCTTCAATGTGACCGACAAGTCGCAGGCGAGCGATGAGATGAGGCTGAAGTACAGGTATCTCGATCTGCGCCGCGACTCGATGCAGTCGAACTTGAGGCTCCGGCACGAGATCGCGCTTAAGACGAGGAATTACCTCTCCAGCGAGGATTTCATCGAGGTCGAGACGCCGATGCTCGTCCGCGGTACCCCCGAGGGGGCGAGGGACTACATCGTTCCGAGCAGGCTCCAGCCCGGCAGGTTCTACGCCCTGCCTCAGAGCCCGCAGCTCTACAAGCAGATACTGATGGTCTCGGGAGTCGACAGGTATTTCCAGTTGGCCAGGTGCCTTCGCGACGAGGACCTGCGCGCGGACCGGCAGCCCGAGCATACGCAGATAGACATCGAGATGAGCTTCATCTCGGAGGGCGATGTATTCTCCCTCACCGAGGGCCTGATGAAAAAGATATTCCTCGAGGTGGCCGGGATCGAGTTGGAGACGCCCTTTCCAGTCCTGGACTACGACGGGGCGATGCTCAGGTACGGCACGGACAAGCCCGATCTGAGGTTCGGCCTCGAGCTCTCCGACTGTTCCGACATCTTCCGCGGCAGCGGTTTTTCCGCCTTCGCCTCGGCGGTCGAGGGGGGCGGTGTGGTCAGGGGGATCTCCTGGCCCGGCGGGCTGGGACAGTCGAAGAGTCAGATCAAGAAGCTCGAGAAGCTCGTCAGGGGCGCCGGGGCGGGAGGACTGGCAACGGTCAGCGTCGACGGGAACGGCGTGGAGTCGCCTATAGCGAAATTCCTCGGCGGCGGCGAGATGGACGCCATTCTCGAGAGATTCGGCGTATCGGCTTCGATCCCCTCACTTATATTGCTTGTGGCCGGCGATGTTCCGGTAGTCGAGAAGTCCCTCGGGACGCTCAGGACTCACCTGGGGGCGGAACTGGTCGAGGGGAGCAATGAGATGCGGTTCCTCTGGGTCAACAGGTTTCCCCTCTTCATACCGTCGGGTGATGGGGGTTGGGAACCGGCCCATCATATCTTCTCCATGCCGCTCGAGGAAGACATCCCCGGAATCGACTCGGATCCGGGAGCTGTCCGCGGGCATCTCTACGATCTCGTCTGCAACGGTACCGAGCTTGGCTCGGGATCGATCAGGATCCACAGGCGGGAGCTTCAGGAGAAGCTGTTCGGCGTGATAGGCATCGGCGAGGAGGAAGCCGAGAGTAAATTCGGATTTCTCCTCGAGGCCTTCGAATACGGCGCCCCGCCCCACGGAGGGGTTGCCATAGGCCTCGACCGGCTGGCCATGGTAATGGCCGGAGAGAGTTCCATAAGGGATTTCATAGCGTTTCCCAAGACGCAGAGCGCTGCGTCACTGATGGAAGGGGCGCCTTCGGAGGTCGAGGAGAGTATCCTGGAGGAACTACATATCAGGGTAACGGAAAGGAACAAAAGGGAATAACGGGGCATTATCAGGCACAGCTCTTGCACGAATGCTGTAAAAGGCTTTTTGCTTGACATGCAGCCGGTGCGGCATTAATGTTCCTGTAAGTTGTTATTGTATATAAAGGCAGGAAGGACAAAAGGTTATGAAATCAGCACACGGATGGCTGATAATGACGCTCATATTCGGCCTGTTTGTAGGATTTTCTGCCGGTTGCGGACCCGCTCCTCCATGTGAGACGAGTCTCGTGACCCTCGATGAGACCTGCCTGGACGCGGAGACGTACGAGCAGGAAGCGACTGAGACGGGCGAAAGGGTGGCGGATCTGAAGACAAGGCTCGCCGACAAGCGCGCCGACATCGATGCGATCAGTGACAAGCCCGACGAGCTCGAGAAGAGGGTCCACGAAATGAAAAAAGGCAGCGGCAGGGAATAGGCGGCTGACAGAACGGAGATGGGAATAATGAACAAGAGATTACTGATAGCGCTGGTGTTCATTCCTCTGATCGTCGTGCTGGCCGCGGGCTGTAGCAGGCACAAGACCCGAGAGATCGATATCACCGCTGGCGAGTACTACGAGGACGAAGAATATCAGAAGCTGTCGAAGAAGGACAGGGATCTGTACTGCTTCGATCTCTCGGCCGAGCTCGAATCGCTTCAGGCCCGTTCAGATACCGCCCAGAAGCAGCTCGATCAGAACAAGGAAGACATCCAGATGCTCACAAGGGAGCTGCGCGACTCGGAGAGGGAATACTCGAGGCTGCGCAATCAGGTCGATGAGTTCACGCTCCAGCTGCAGGAGCTTGCATCGCTGCCCAAGGAATGGAAGCTCGAGTACGGTGAATGCCTCTGGATAGTGGCGGGATACGAGCAGATCTACGGCGATCCCCTCAAGTGGACGAGGCTGTGGAGAGGGAATTACGAGATGATAGAGGATCCCGACTGGGTTCTGGCTGGCTGGATGCTCCAGGTACCGAGGACATGGCCCCGCAAGCACAAGGTCATGCAGGACGAGTGGCTTGCCAAGATCGCAGGATACTGGGAAGTGTACGACAACTACCGCCAGTGGCCCGTCCTTTACGAGGCCAACAGGGACAGGATCGACGATCCCGACCTGATCTTCACCGAGCAGGAATTGGTCGTTCCTCGAGAATTTCCTGCTTCGGATTAAGCGAGGCGGTCATACAGACTTACCATACAAGACTCTTGGTCTGCGAGGGCGGGCCAGGGGTTTTGTATTAAAGGGGAACGGTTCTTGAAGCAGAAATCGAGAAAAAGAGTGCTGTCCCTGGCCGGCGTCGACGCTTTCAAACTCCTCGGCGTGGGCGACAGGAACCTGAACCTGATCGAGGAACACTTCGAGCAGGACATCGTCGTCCGTGGCGACGAGATCATTATAACCGGCCCGAACAGGCGGGTAGAGGAGCTGACTTCAGTGATGCAGACGCTGATAAGCATCGCGGCCGGTGGCCGGGTGGTCACCGAGGGCGATGTGCTGACCGTTCTGCGCGGGGGTGAGGGGAAGGTGGAGAAGATAGGCTCCCTCGACGAGACGGTTGTCTACTATTCGACTGTCAGGAGAAGGAGCATAGTCCCGAGGAGCGTTCGGCAGAAAGAATATGTCACCGGGGTGGCGGAGTACGACATAGTTTTCGCGATCGGGCCGGCCGGAACGGGCAAGACATATCTCGCCATCGCGATGGCTCTGGCGGCGCTGAAGAGAGGGGAGATCGAGAAGATCTTTCTGTCGAGGCCGGTCGTAGAAGCGGGTGAGAACCTCGGATTCCTGCCGGGGGACCTGCAGGAGAAGATCGATCCGTATATCAGACCGATATTTGACGCGCTGCACGATATGATAGGAAGGGAAAAGACCCAGAGGATGATCGACACGGGTGTTCTCGAGATAGCGCCTCTCGCGTACATGCGCGGGAGGACGCTGAACAGCGCGTTCGCCGTTCTCGACGAGGCGCAGAACAGCACGATCATGCAGATGAAGATGTTCCTGACGAGACTGGGAGTCAGCTCGAAGGCGATTGTTACGGGCGACATCACCCAGATCGACCTGGCCGACCCCTCTAAATCGGGGCTCGTGGTTGTCTCGGAGATACTCGGCGATGTCGAGGGTATAAAGTTCGTATGGTTCGGAGAGGAAGACGTTGTGCGGCACAGCCTCGTCAAGAGGATCATAAAGGCTTTCAGCCGTATAAGGCCGGACGGCGGCGGCGAGTCGGAGGTTTCCGATGAATAATCAGCAGTCAGGGGGCGAGAGCGGCAATTCCCTCGATGGATTGCGCAGGGGGTTGACGGCCCTGCGTCCCGCTTCGCTGAGGGACGACAGTCGTCTGCTTCCTGCCATCTACATCGTGGTGTTTGTCGCGCTCTCGATACTCCTCTTCCCGCCGACGAGAAAGACGAGAGAGGTGGCTTTCAACGAGGGCGACATCGCCGATGTCGACGTGATCTCCCCGTTCACCTTCGTTGTTCCGCTGAGCAACCAGGAAGTCGAGATCAACAGGGCGAGGGCCGCCGTCAGCGTTCCCCCGGTATACAAGATGAGATCCGAGGCGTTCAAGCACCTTCCCGGAGACCTGACCGGGCTGATGGAGAGGATAAAGGCGGTCGCCACGGTCGATTCGATTCCGCCCGAGGAAAGGGCGCAGATCATGAGGGAGATGGTTCCCGCCCTCGAGAGAGAGCCGGTGGAGCTCCTCCTCAAGCGGGAGACGCGCCGGAAGATTCTCGACGAGGGACTTGCCATACAGAGAGGGCTCCTCGAGAGCGGGATAATAAACGACGCCTCGCCGCTGAGACGGAGGGACTATCCGCACATATCGCTGATGGACGGCGATTCCGAGAGACTGACGCCGGCGAACGGCCTGCTCGAGCAGGGTCAGCTCGAAGCCGTCATACTGGGGCGGGCCGAGCGCGTTTTTCCCAACAGCGACGACGCGCAGCAGTTGTTCTACGCGATCGTCCGGTCGCACATCGTTCCCAATATGGTCTACGACGCCGATGAGACGAGACGGAGACGGGATGCTGCGATGGCCGAGGTCACCCGCGAGTACAAGGTGTCGGAGAACCAGCGGATCATAGCCAAGCACGACAAGGTGACCAAGAAGCAGGTCGGGGAGCTCGAGTCCCTGGAGCGTTCGCGAACGCGGCTCGAGCTGTCTACGTCGCCGACAAAGAGTTTTCTGCTATTCATCAGCAAGATCGTGCGCATACTCCTTCTCGCGGCGATGTTCGCGGCGGCCCTCTACAGGTTCGACAGGCCCCTCGTCAGGGAGACGGAGAAGCTGACGCTGACATTCATAATAGTTCTGTTCTATCTGCTGATGACGGCCCTGGTGGTCAGGCTGCCGTTCCTCAGCGAGTATCTTGTGCCCATCGCCTTCGTGTCGCTGGTGGCGACCGCATTCTTCGGTACGCTGACCGCGCTGATCTTCACGCTGTTCGCCTCGCTTCTCCTGATCACGCACACCGACCTTCCGGGAAACCTCGCGTTTATCTCGATACTGGCCGGCTCGGCCGCGATCTTCAGCATCGCCCAGCTGCGCGAAAGGCGTAATTTCTACGCGATATTCCTCTACGTCTCGCTCGCATACATCATCGGGATCTCGAGTTTCGGCATCTCAGGCGCTTTCGGTGTAAGCGAGTTCCTTTTCGGCTCCCTGTCGGGGATCGTGAACGCTTTTGCATGCACGATCCTCGTCATGTTCCTCATGCCGATCTTCGAGTCGCTGTTCAGCGTGACGACGAATTTCACCCTGATGGAGCTGAGTGACCTGAACAGGCCGCTCCTCAAGAGACTGATCATGGAGGCGCCCGGGACATACCATCATTCCCTGATGGTAGGCAACATGGTCGAGGCGGTGGCCTCGGACGTGGCTGCCAACGGGCTGCTCGCCAGGGTGTCGGCCTACTATCACGATATAGGCAAGCTCGCCAAGCCGGAGTACTTCTTCGAGAACAAGGGTGAGAACTTCAACAAGCACGAGAAGCTCTCCCCGACGATGTCGGCGCTGATCCTCGCGTCGCACGTCAAGGAGGGCGTCGACCTCGCGAAGAAGGAGAAGATGCCGAAGGTTGTCATGGACGGTATCCGCGAGCATCACGGGACAACGGTCATGGCGTTCTTCTACAACAAGGCGCTCGAGTACGATTCGCATGACAGCGTGAATGTCGATGATTTCAGATATCCGGGGCCGAGGCCCCAGTCGAAGGAGACCGCATTGATCATGCTCGCCGACTCGTGCGAGGCGGCCGTCAGGTCGCTCAAAGAACCTACCTCGCCGAGAATCAGGTCGCTCGTAACGAAGATTTTCGCGGCGAGGATGAACGACGGGGAACTGGACAACAGCGGTCTGACCTTGAACGACATCGCTGCGATAAGGGAGAAGTTCATAAAGTTCCTCACCGGCATCTTTCATCCGCGCGTGCAGTATCCGTCGCAGGACGATCCGGACATGGAGGGGGGCGGAGGCGTTGAGGATAACGGCAGGCAGAAGCAGTCCGTCGGTGACAGGAAAAAGCGAGTTTGACAGGGCTGCCGACCTGGTGGAGGCCCTGGGCTCGAAAGGCGCCGGCGACCGGCAGGTCGACGTCACGCTCATCGGCGAGCGTCGTATGGCCAGCCTCAACCGGGAATACAAGGGACGCAAGGGCGCGGCCGAGATCCTCACATTCGTGTACGACGACGATCCCGCTCCACGGGGCGAGGGCCCCGCAGGGGAGATATTGATCTGCTGGAAGAGCCTCGCCGCTTCGGCCGCGAGGCTGAATGTTTCGAGGCGGGCGTACCTGCTCAGGCTTGTCGCTCACGGGCTCTCCCACCTCGAGGGATTTTCGCACGGGGATGAAGAGGAGGGGGAGAGGATGGAAAAGCGTGAACGCGAGATCCTCGAGGGGATGGTCCCGGAGAGGGACCTCGCGAGGATGTTTCGAGGATAAAGAACGAAAGACTATGCAACCGCTCATATTGAAAACGATCGCGCTTATGTTCCTGGCGGTGGCCCAGTTTCTCGCTGCGGGGGGGCTCACGGCATTCACGAAGGTATCCCGCATGAGTGAGGACAGGGTATTCCCGAAGGAATCCGGAGCGAACAGCTGCTCGAAGATGATCCACAAGGGACGCCTGCACGCGGCGATGATACTCGTCGCAGTCCAGGTCGCCATTATCGTTGCCGTCTCGCGCATAATGCCCGAAACGGCGGCTGCGATACTCGAGTGGTCGGCCGGAAAGCACTACCTCGCGGTAGCCGCCGTTCATGCTGCGGGCGTGCTTCTCATGGTGATCGCCGCCCTGGCGGGTATCGGGACCTCGGTCAGGCATCCGGCCGGCATGGCAAGGCTCGTATCGTACCCGTTCTGTCCCCTATACATTCTGCTGAGGCCGTTCTCCGGTGTGCTGCTGAGGATAATCTCGCTCGTGTACCCCGAGCTCCCCGGCGAGCTCGCTTCACAGTTCATGCTGATCCATCATCCCGAGGAGCCGGGTGAGGGGTTCATCGAGGACAACGGCAGCCGGCTCGTGCACAGCATCGTCGAGTTCGGTAAAAAGAAGGTCCGCGAGGTAATGGTGCCGCGGATCGACGTTTTTGCCATCGAGAAAGGGATAACGATGACCGAGGTGCGCGAGGTGGTCTCCGGCGCCGGGCATTCGCGCGTTCCGGTCTACGATGGAAATATCGACCGCATCGTCGGCATGCTCTACGTGAAGGAGCTCGTGACTGTCGCGAGCGGCGAGGAGGACAGGGGTATCGAGCACATGAGGCGGGAGCCTTACTTCGTTCCCGAGGGCAAGAAGATCGACGACCTCCTCAAGGAATTCCAGGTCAAGAAGATTCATATGGCTATAGTCGTCGACGAGTATGGAGGGACCTCGGGCATCGTTACTCTCGAGGACATCCTCGAGGAGATCGTCGGCGAGATAAGGGACGAGTTCGACCACGAGGCGCCTCTCGTGAGGAAAGCGGGGGAGGGCAGATACGTGGTCGAGGGAAGGACCTCTCTCGACGACCTCGGTGAGATGCTCGGCATGGAGCTGGCCTCGGAGGACGTCGATACACTCGGGGGGTTTCTTTACAACCTGCTTGGCAGGGTGCCCGAGGAGGGTGAGGAGTTCGAGTACGAGGGGATCACATTCAGGATCGAGCGGCTCGACGGCCAGCGCATAACGGAGGTCGTCCTGACCCTTGCCGGAGCAGACGGAGGCTCGATCGCCTGACCAGGGCCGGCCGGAAGGAAATGCGGAATGTTTGTCTGGTTTCGAAGGAAATTTCTCACGGGTCTGATAATATTGTTGCCCACGGTCCTGACCGGCTGGATACTCTTCCGCCTGTTCAGGTCGGTCGACAGCATCCTGCGGCCCATCGTGGCCAGGTACCCCTTTTTCGACATCCCCGGGCTGGGATTCTTTGCTGTCATTGTGATCCTGCTGCTCACGGGGATCTTCGCCGGGAACTTCATCGGCCGCCGGATCATCCATTGGGTGGAGAAGGGGATCGGACAGATCCCGCTGGTGAGCAGGATGTACACCGCATTCAAGCAGATGAGCGAGGTATTCCTGCAGGAGAAGAGGACAGCCTTCCGAAGAGCGATCATCATCGAATATCCCCGCAGGGGGATATACTCGGTGGGATTCGTCACCTCGACCTGGAGTTACCGCGATTCCGGCGGGACTGACAGGGTCTTCATCAACGTTTTTCTGCCCACTACCCCCATTCCCACCTCGGGCCTCTTTCTGATGCTTCCCGAGGAAGACATTATCCCCATGAACTGCTCCGTCGAGGAAGCATTGAAGATGGTGATGTCGGGCGGTGCGATAATCTCATCGATCACCGCCATCGATGCGGCCAGGCAAGCGGCCGAAGGGACCGACGGCACTGCCGTGGACGGCTCTCCGCGGGAATAATACCTTGACTGTAGACCATTTCCGTTTCATCCTGTTGTCCGGCGAATAGCGCCCGGCAGGCGGGTGCGCAGGCATAGGTGAGGGTGTATATGGACGAGAACCTCGATTACAAGGTCGAATCGATCAGGGAGATTTTCGAATCGGGAGACCTGTCCCGTTTCGCCGGAGCTGCCGAGGGGATGCGCGCGCCCGACGCGGCCGAGGTGCTCACTGCGCTTCCAGAGGAGATCCACGTTCCCCTCTTCAAGTCGATGGAGCCGGAGATGGCCAGCGAGGTCCTCACGCTGGTCGACGAAGTGGTCTCCCGCGAGATCCTCGAACATCTCACCGTTGACGAGATCGTGCCGCTGATCGATTACATGGCGAGCGATGACGCCACCGATATCATCAACCTCCTCAACGCGGATACGGCCGGCGCGGTCCTGCGCAGGATCAGCCGTGAGGATTACGAGGACGTCTCCGAGCTTCTCAAGTTCGACGAGGAATCGGCCGGCGGCCTGATGGCCAGGGAGCTCGTCACAATCCGCGCGGGGAAGACGATCGCCGATGTGATCGCGACGCTCCGCAGCGGGCTCGAGAGCATCGAGCACATCCAGTACATCTACGTTGTGGACAGTGTGGGAGTGCTTCTCGGGACGATCCCCGTCATCAACCTCCTGATCACAGATCCCGGCAGGAAGGTCGAGGAAGTGATGGACCGCGACGTCCTGACGGTGACCGCCGATACAGATCAGGAGGAGGTCGCGGCGATGTTTGCCAAGTACGATCTCTACTCGATGCCGGTCGTCGACGAGAGCGGGAGGCTCGCAGGCAGGATCACCGTTGACGACATCATCGACGTGATCGAGGAGGAGGCGACCGAGGACATCACGATGATGGCCGGTACCGGCGACGAGGAGTTCCACGAGAGGTCGCCGGTCAAGCTCTCGAGGGCGAGGCTGCCCTGGCTCCTCATCGGGCTTTTCGGAGGGATAGCGTCCGCCGTGATAATGAACTGCTTCAAGGGGTCGCTCGAGTCGTTGCTCACGCTCGCTTTCTTCGTTCCCGTCATCATGGCGATGGGAGGGAACGTGGGCATACAGTCGTCGGCCATCGTCGTCAGGGAACTCGCGCTCGGAGGGTTGAGCATCTCCCAGACGGGAGGGAAGCTGCTGCGCGAGCTGAAGATCTCGATAATCAACGGCCTTGTCATCGGCACTGTCCTCCTGGTGACGGTGACGATCTGGCAGAGCAATATCAGGATCGGATTGCTTCTCGGCCTGTGCATGTTCATTATCATATTATGGGCGACGATCATGGGAGCTTTCATTCCCCTTATGCTGAAGAAGGCCAACATAGACCCGGCGCTCGCGACCGGTCCCTTCATCACGACATTCAATGATATACTCGGCATAGCCATATATCTGGGGATTGCCTCACTCTTTCTCGAATGGCTTGGAAAGGGCTGACGGACGGGACGGTGAGAGGTGAGCGGTATCCTCAAGGACAGGGCCGTTATTCTGAAGACATGGGAGTACGGAGAGACGAGCCTTGTCGTCTCGGCGCTCACGAGGTCGGGAGGCAGGGTTAATTTCCTTGCCAAGGGGGCAAAGAAGACGAAGAGCCCGATGCACGGCAGGTTCAGGACGGGGAATGTCGGGGATATGGTCTACTACGACAAACCCGGCGGGGCGCTGAAGCTGATCAAGGAATTTTCGGCCGGCCCCGTACTCGACTCCTCCAGAGCCGGGCTCGAGAGGCTCTGCATATTCCAGGCGGGTCTCGAGCTCGCGGGCAGGGCATCGGTCGGGGACGAGCAGGAGGGAGTCGTGTTCGATCTCGTCGAGGCGTTCATCTCCGAGCTCGCCTCGGGCGCCGATGCGTGGGCGGCGTTCTTCGTTCTCGAGATATCGCTCCTCGCCGCGTCCGGGCTGATGCCGGCGATCGAGCAGTGCGACCGGTGTAAAAAAGAACTTGCGGGATGCGTGTTTTCCATAAATCCTTCGAGTGGCGCCGTCGAATGCGGCGGATGCTCGGGGGGCGAGGGGGCACTCTCGCCCGGGTCGTGCGATCTCCTGGCGAGGATGTCGGCGGGCGGTTTCGCGGGGATGCGCGGTGTGGAAGTGGACGCGGAGGCCCGAAGGGAGATCGGCACCCTTCTTCACCGTATGTTGACGCACCACATGGACGGATACAGGCTTCCCGGCTCACTCGGGGTGCTGAAAGGAGTCGGCTGAGGATGACGTTTCAGGAACTGGTGGCCGCCCTCAACGGGTTCTGGTCGGAGAACGGGTGCCTCGTGATCACCCCGTACAACTCCGAGGTGGGAGCCGGCACGATGAATCCCGGCACATTCCTGAGGGTCCTCGGCCCCGAGCCGTGGAAGGCGGCATACATCGAGCCGAGCAAGAGGCCCAAGGACGGCAGGTACGGCGAGAATCCGAACAGGGTGCAGCAGTTCAACCAGTACCAGGTGATCCTCAAGCCCTCGCCCGACAATGTGCTGCCCCTCTACATAGACAGCATGAAGGCGATCGGCATAGATCCGTCGATGCACGATATCCGCCTGCTGGAGGATGACTGGGAGTCGCCGACTCTCGGCGCTTCGGGTCTGGGGTGGGAGGTCTGGCTCGACGGCATGGAGATCACGCAGTTCACCTATTTCCAGCAGGCGGGAGGACTTGAGCTCGACCCGATCTCGGCCGAGATCACCTACGGGCTCGAGAGGATCTGCATGTATCTCCAGAAGGTCGACGACATCATGGATATAGAGTGGCACGCCGGCGTGAAGTGGGGGGAGCTCAACAGGCAGGCCGAGAGGGAGTTCAGCGCGTTCCATTTCGAGCACGCCGACACGGCGATGTACTTCGGGATATTCGAGAAATACCAGGGAGAGGCGCTGAGGATGCTCGAGGCAGACCTGATACTTCCCGCCTATGACTATGTCCTGAAATGCTCTCACATATTCAATGTCCTCGACGCGAGGGGCGCGATCAGCGTCTCCGAGAGGACGAGTTACATCGGAAGGATAAGGGACCTGGCGCGGAGGATTGCCGAGGCGTACGTGGCGGAGAGGGAGAGGCTCGGGTTTCCCCTCCTGAGGGAAAAGAAGAGGACTGGAAGAAAGGTTTCGCGATGAAGAACGACTTCCTGCTCGAGATCGGATGCGAGAACCTGCCCAGCGGATATATCGACGGCGCGCTACGCCAGCTCGAGGAGATCTTCTCGCAGGAGCTGCGCTCCCTGAAGGTCGAATACGATTCCATCTACGTGACCGGCACGCCCAACCGTCTCGTTGTGCATCTGAAGGGGTTGCCCGCCAGGCAGGAAGGTTCGGTCACAACCGTGACTGGTCCCCCCGTATCGGTGGCTGTCGCCGCCGACGGGAGCTGGACGAAGGCCGCTGAGGGCTTCGCCGGGAAACAGGGTGTAACCGTCGAGGCGCTGACCCGGCTGAAGACGGACAGGGGGGAGTACCTCGCCGTTCAGGTCGAGGAGAAGGGCCGCCCCGTCGATGCCGTCCTCAGGGAGATGGTCCCCGGCTGGATATCCTCCCTCCGCTTCCCCAAGGTCATGAAATGGGATTCGAGCGACCTGAGGTTCGCCAGGCCGGTAAGATGGGTGATGTCGTTCCTTGGCGACAGACCGCTGAAGTTCACGCTGGGAGGCCTCATGTCGGCTCCTGTGACGAGGCTTTCCCCCTACACCGGGGAGAACGTGCCGCTCGAGGGGCAGAAGCACTATTTCGACGTTCTGAAAAAGGCCCGAATAATTCTCGATCGCGAGGAGAGGGAGAAGAAAGTCCGCAGGGATGCGAAAAAGGCGGCGGAGGATTCGGGCGGGCTGCTGGTCGAAGACGCCGAGCTCTGCGCGATGGTCGCCAATCTCGTCGAGTCGCCGGTGGCGATGGCCGGCTCTTTCGACAGGAAGTTCCTCGATCTGCCGCGCGAGGTGATCGTGACCGCGCTGAAGAGCCACCAGCGTTATTTCTCCATACAGGCAAAGAGCGGAAGACTCAGGCCGAATTTCATCGCCTTCGCCGACGGCGCAAGAAAGAACAGGGCCGAGATACTGAAGGGTTACGAAAGGGTCCTGCAGGCGAGGCTCGAGGACGCCGGATTCTACTACAGTGAGGATACGTCCATATCTCTCGAGGAGATGTCGGGACATCTCGACGGCATCGTGTGGCTCGAAGGCCTCGGCACGCTGGCAGACAAGGCCGGCCGCACAGCCTCACTGGCCGGGTGGATCTGCAGGGCATGGAGACCTGGAGACAGTGAGCTCGCCGGCAGGGTGGAGCGCGCGGCCCGTCTGGCCAAGGCCGATCTCGCGAGCGAAATGGTCAAGGACGGTAAGGAATTCACGAAGCTCCAGGGATACATCGGGAGGGAATACGCCATGGCCTCCGGCGAGGAGGACGAGGTCGCCGATGCCATATTCGAGCATTATCTCCCCAGGTTCTCCGGGGATTCTCTGCCTTCGACCGACACGGGTACGGCGCTGGCCCTCGCAGACAGGCTCGATACTATTGCGGGCTGCTTCATCCAGGGATTCGAACCTACCGGCTCGCAGGACCCCTACGCCTTGAGGCGCCAGGCGGTGGGCATACTCCGGATCTGCTCGGGGAAAAAGGTACCCCTCGAGATCCCGGAGGCGCTGGCGTTCGGCCTCGGACAGTACGGAGAAGAGGCGATCGCCTCTTCGAGCAGGAGCCCGCGCGAACTTCTCAAAGGCATGATCGACCTCTTCTCGCAGAGGCTCAACACGATCCTGCGCGGGGAGGGATACGATTATGACCTCGTCGCTGCGGTTCTGACCGCTCCGTGGCAGTATCCGTCGGCGGTCGAGGGTATAGTTCGGCGCCTGCAGGAGATGAGAGAGGCGAGCCGACTCCAGGATTTCGCCCTCGCGATGAAGCGAATCGTCAACATCCTTCCGAAGGAGTACAGGAGGCCGGTGACCCGGGACGAAGGAGACGCAGCACTGGCAGAGTTTTCCGGCCGTGATGCAGCAGGCGGTTCGTTCGACACGGGCCTCTTCGCCGAAGAATCGGAGAAGGCACTCTTCGACGGGGCTTCGGGTGCGGCCGGCAGGCTGCAGGCTCTTAAGACCTTTGAACTCGACAGCAGCGTCGAGATCCTCTCCGGCCTCGTGCCGGCGGTGAACTCGTATTTCGATGAGGTCCTCGTGAACTGTGAGGACGAGTCGGTGAGAAAAAACAGAATTGCCTTTCTGCTTGTCCTCAACAGGTGTTCAGGGCGTTTTTGTAATTTTCTCGAGATCGTCTCAGACCAGGGGCAGTAAGATTTTTTTGCTTTCTGTCTCTTTCTGGCACGGTAACATCACCGACTATATTCCGAATCCGTATAATCGCCTTATTCCAGGTGTATTTACCGGTTGACAGATCACCTCTCCTGTGATAGAATCCTCACGATCTCAGAGTAGCCGCTGGTCGTGCCCTTGAGGGCGAACCTTCGCGGTACGCATGGTTTCCACTACGCCGACCGCCGTTGGAGAACCAGACTTACTCGACATAATTCTGATGCTCAAACGGGAGAGGAACCTTGCACGGGCCGGCTGGATAAAGCCGAAAGGAGAACACGATCCGGCCAGACGGTTCTTACAGCGACACTACTGAGATATAATAATTGTAGGTTTATTCTCTTAACGCTGGGGGGAATAAATAATGAGGAAAGCCTTAGTAGTATTACTGGGCGTTTGCCTCCTTGCCCTGTTCGTCGGTTCCGTGTCGGCGCGCGATATCGACAGAAGCGGCAAGCGTGTCATGATGGCCATTGAGGAGAACCCTGCTCTCATCGATTCGGGTCTCCAGACCCTCATGGCTGCAGCTGCTGCTGATACCTTCTGTCTCGTCTGGTACGATTTCGAGCAGATGGACTGGCAGGGCTGGACGAGCATCGACAACACGGCTCAGGTAGATGTGTTTTTCCACGTTGACGATTTCGCCGGGTTGGGTGGCGGTAGTTTCGACCGCCTCTATCCTCTCGAAGGAACAAAGTCACTGTGGTGCGGTACCCCTCCGGGCACCGATTTCTACCTCTGCTCGTGGTTCAACGCTCCTGGTTACGGTAACAGCTGGAACCAGATCTGTTACTCGGATGTCATCCCCTTTACGGGCATCCTGACCTGGTCCTTCAAGTGCGTCGTCGATTCGGAGCCCGACTGGGACTTCACGTACATCGAGTACGACGCCGGTGACGACAACTGGGTGGAGATCGCTAAATACGACGGCACCGATACGCTGGACGTCGTCGAGCAGCTTCTCCTTACCCAGGCTGCCACCAAGCTTCGTTATCACTTCATCTCTGACGGCGCCTGGTCCGACCAGGACGGTCTCTGGGATACCGACGGTGCCTTCATCGTCGACAATATCACGGTGACCGACGCCGGCGGCGTGATCGATTTCGAGGATTTCGAGAGCTATGCTGACGGAGCCACGGGAACCCTCGGTATCTGGCACACGGCTATCGAAACAGCCTTCGGCGCCTATGGCGGTCTGGCGAACAACCTCGTTGACAAGGATCCCTGCGGTGACAACTTCGGCACCCAGATCGTCTTTTTCAACGGGTCGTCTTACCCGAGCGCCGATTATCCCGGCCTGTTCGATACTCCTTTCTGCACAGGCCCCGGTGGAATTGAGGCTCCATGCCAGAACGAGATGGTCCTTTCTCCCGTTATAAGCATGATGGATTACTCCACGGCACGTGACGAGGTCCAGGACGCCCAGATTCCGCCCGCCGACGCTGCGCAGCTCGGCGGCGCTGTCCTGAAAATCATCGCTTACCGTGACCTTCCGCTGTCGAACCTCGTGTTCTACACCTGGTCAGTCCGCAGCATTGAAGCCGGCTGCCCGGGTCAGTGGATGGATCGTAACTTCGTCTACTACGGTGGAGACAAGGATTACATCCGCATCAACCAGGACATCTCCGACCTCGTCGGCCCTCTGCCGATACAGGTCAATGTCGGTGTCTCCGACATGTGCGACGCCTGGTACGGTGTCTACGGCGACTGCGCGGCCCATACGCCTTCGCCGTGGCTGGACAACATCCGTGTCTACCGTTACAAGACGGTCGGCCCGTCCTGGAGCGTACGTAACCTGGATCTCTTCCAGGATACGTTCCCTCAGGAAGTAGAGGCCAGCGCGAACCCGATGGAAGAGTACTGCCGCGCCGATATGGCGAACGACATCGCCGCTAACGATGAGTTCGACCGTATCGATCCGGGCGACTCCGCCGTCGTGACCTGTGCGGCTCCTCTCGCCGGCGGCCTGGACACCCTGGCCACCGGTGAAGCGAGGGTCTACTTCCACTGCAACGTCCACTTCATCGGCCCCGTCGGCGAGAAGCCCGACCTCTACGGTTCGCAGCTTGCGGGTACTTACGGTTCGTACGTAAGCGACGACGGTGACTGGACGATCCTGCTGTGCGAGCCTGCCGCCACTGCGGCCGGCAACATCGCGCCCGACAAGTACTGCATCGATCTCAACGACTCGCTCTTTACGCGCGGGTACATGATCGAGTACTACTTCAAGGCATGGGATCTCTTCGGTGACGCCTCGACCTACCCGTCTTCGGCCGAGGAAACGAACCCAGGCGAAAGCCATGAGTTCACCTGTCTGCCGACCCTGAGGATTGTCCCGGGCGTTCTGTACTGCGACGATTTCCACAACCGTGGCAGCTTCATCGGACAGGTACAGCAGTACTTTGATCCGACGTTCGAGGCCGTCACCGCAACCGGTGAGCCTCTGCCCGACAGGTACGACACCAACGGACCGTCCTCCGGTGTCGGCAACGGCATAGGCGCATACGTTTCGGCCAGGGACGCATCGTCGATCTTCTGCTACGCATACGAGAAGGTCATCCACGACTCCGGCGATCTCAACTCGGTGACGATCACCGAGGGTACCGAGAGCTCCGACAAGTCGAACGATGCCCAGCTGCTCGTAGACTGGATGCTGATTTCCGAGCATAGGGTCGGACTCCTTGTCATGGGCGACCAGGTCGCCTACGACCTCTCGCATTCCGCTGCTGCCGTCGCTGTCCAGCTCGTCAGCACGATCTGCGGTGTCACGCTCGTTGACAACAGTTACTACAACATGACCGGCGGCCGCGTGGCCGGCGGTACGGTAACTCCCCTTGTCACTGGTGATATCAGCGGTCCGTACAACGGCCTGTCCTACTACGCCTTCGGCGGCTGTCCGATCATCAACGCCTTCGACGTTCTCGAGAAGACCGGCCCCGGCCTGTACGCACTGCAGTATCCTGACTACAACAGCCTGCAGTACTACGCTGGTATCTACACGGACCAGCTGAACAGCGCCAGCATGCCGCTCAGGACCGTCTGGGTCGGACACAGCTTCATGGCTATCCGCGACACGGGGCTCGGTACGCTCGCGAGGAACGAGTTCCTCAAGATGACGTACGACTTCTTCGAGAACAGTACCAGTATAGACTACACTGGCACCGAGATCCCGAAGGTGTACAGCCTTGCGCAGAACTTCCCCAACCCGTTCAACCCGACAACAACGATCAAGTTCACGCTGCCCGTCAAGGGTCACGTGAGCCTGAAGATCTACAACGTGGCTGGACAGCTGGTGAAGACGATGCAGGATGGCGTCATGGACGCTGGTTCTCATGATCTTACCTGGGATGGATCGAACAATCTCGGGACGAGCGTTGCTTCCGGTGTTTACTTTTACAAGATCAATGCCGGCGACAACTATGAGAACATGAAGAAGATGGTTCTTCTCAGGTAGTACCGGGAGACCGGGAATCCTTTGAGGATTCGCTTCGGAGGCCGGGGATCGATCCCCGGCCTCCATTTTATCCAGCCTTTCGCCCATTTTCAGGTGGTGCGCCGGACGCAGGAAACAGATCCTCCGATGCGCTGAACCTCCCGAAATATATTGACATGCGGATTTCCAGATACATATATTACATGTAGATTTGGAGAGATATATGTTCTTATGAAATAGTCCCAAAGAAGGGTGGAAATGAAGCGTTTCAACGCCAGGAATATCATAGGATTAATCATGCTTTCGGCCCTGGTCCTCCTTGCCCTGCTGCCCGCTTGCAGAAAGGAACAGAATCCCCTCGACAGGAACAGGGAGCCGGAGACCTTTCTCACGATCGCTCCTCCGGAGACTACCAACGCTGAATACAGGGTCCACATATACTGGTACGGCGAGGACAGGGACGGGATCGTGACCCGCTTCATGGTGTACCGCTCGGATACCCTGCGGACGCTCAGGCCCGATCTCGAGCCCGAGCTCGACCTGCTCGACTGGAATCCCGAGGCCAGGAAGAGCGACTATGAGGCTGGAACGTTCACCAGGGCGAACGACACGGTGATCGTCTTTAGGGGGTTTGACGTTACGACGGGCGCGATGCTCAACAGGCAGGCGTTCCACATAGTCGCGGTCGATGACGGCGGGAGGATGGATCAGACACCGGCGAGGATCCAGTTCTTCGCAAAGGTCAACTGCATCCCCGAGGTCGATTTCTGGTTCGAGAGCGAGACCATATCGAGGAAACCGTACCTTCCCGGAAGTCTCGACACGATCAGTATGTTCGAGCCCTTCTGCGTCGAATTTATCGGAAGCACCTGCAACAACGTGATCAGCGGATATCAGTGGATCTACTGCGGCAACGTCTATCCCGACTTCAACAGTGATGGCGTTCCGGACTGGTACATTCCCACATACGACCCGCCAGAGGTGGTGCAGGTATGCATCGAAAACCAGGGCGCATCAAGGATCTCCGAGGGCGATTTCTACTTCAGGGTGACGGCGAGGGACGAAGCGGGAGCCAGGTCGAGAGCCGATATCGTGACCGGCGAGGGCGTTTTCCAGGTCGTCGTCAACCATGACCCCGACACGAGGATCCTGTTCGGGGAGAGTTTCTATACCGACAAGGCGGGAAATCCGCACGAGGTGCTGATCGACTTTAACGACGCCTATCCCGATACGATGCCGTACAACTCGAGACTGAGGATGCACTATCTCGGCTGGGACGACCCGACAGACAGCCTCGAATACACAGATCCACCGATCCCGATGAGATTCCAGTTCAAATTCGAGCGCTGGGGATACGGTCTGAGTGGCGGCATCTCGAGACACAAGCCCGCCTGGATGCCCGAAAAAAAGGCGGAGGACACGAACTGTAACTCCGAAGAGGATTCTACGACGATGATAGTCGGCTCATACGACTATCTCTTCCTCGCAAAGTCGTTCGACGAGCAGTACAGGTACGACCACACGCCCGATACCGTTTCGTTTGTGGGCAATTTCCCGCCGAGTATCGACAAGATAGCCATCGCGTACGATTCGATTCCGTGGTCTCCGGCTCTGGAGCTGGCGGATGTCAAGGGTGACACCGTCTATATCGCGATCGGCCAGGCGCTGGCCCCCAGAGGGGAAGACTCCGTCTCCGCCTACATGGTCGAGTACGACCCGGTGAACGAGGTGTTCAACCAGTTCTTCAAGCTGTACATAAACGGCTTCGGGCACGACGATTACAGGGATTCTCCGGAATCCGGGGTAATGGGCTGGTGGTTCTCGATCGAGGCGGAAGAGGACTATTACTACCGCAGTGAGGAAGAGTGGCTGCACGGCTTCGAACCGGATACGATCCTGCAGGAGATAACGTTCAGGCTCGTTATTCCGAGGGATCCGGATTTCCTGGATTATCCCCGCGCCGATCCGGAATTCATCAACAATCTGCCTCTCTGGATGGGAAACCAGGATCTGACCGTTGTGGGATCAGACCTCGGCGCCACGGAGCTCTTCAACGAGGCTATCAGGGGTGTCAGCCCGAAATATGTCGACGACGATCCCTGCTTGGGGCTCATCACTCCGGGCAGGTGGGTCGCCCAGGACCGAGGCATCGCCAACTATGCCAGGACGGATACGTACAACGGCTGGTTCTACATAAAGCTGGTGTACTAGGGATGATACATGATGACCGGGCCTGAGGATGCGATTCCCGGGTCTCAGGAGGTTGAAGGCCAAATGCGAAAAATACTGATCTCTGTAATGATTATCTCATTCCTGGCCGCGGCCGTGATGCTTGCCGGCTGTTCCGACGGTGTCTATACGGGAAACCGGAATGAGAACGAGGCGCCCGAGCTCTGGCTTTCGAGCGGCCCCGTCGAGGGCGACACGACCGGTTACCAGGTCCATTTCTACTGGAGCGGCTGGGATCCTGACGGCGAGATCGACTTCTTCGAGTTTAAAGTGGTGGATGGCGATCCGATCGGATTCGATCCCGCCGTCCTGATGGAGGAATGGCCTAAAACCTGGGGTCATGACAGCGTATTCAGCGTCCCCGCCGACGAAAATCCCAGGCCATGGGAGGAGAACCCTTTATACACGAAGTACGACAAGACCCATACGTTCTTCATAAGGGCGGTAGATCTGGACGGGAAGAGATCGGAACTGGCGTACAGGTCGTTTACCGCATGGACCCTGGCTCCGACCATAAAGATCGAGAGGCCGATCGGGACTTCGAGGACGTACAGTACCGTGATTACCTTCGGGTGGACCGGCATAGACCCGATCGACGGTCCGAACAACAAGCAGGATCCTGATTCGATCCGCTACCTGTGGTCGCAGGTCGTCAATAAGGAGGGTATTTACGACCCGAGCTTCAACATCATCGCCGATCTCAACCTGAATCCCGAGGATTACGAGGCTATGTGGAGTCCGTGGATCTTCTACCGCGCCGAGGGGGACTCCGGCAGGGAGACCATGCTCGGCGATGACGAGATCCTCGAGCTCAACAGGAGCCATATATTTGCACTGATGGCCAAGGACGACGCGGGGGCGGTGACCTCGGTGTTCCAGAAGGACCGGAACGTGAGGCAGTTCCTCGTATCGTTCAAATCCGGTCCGCTACTCAATGTGTCAGAGTTGTATCTCGGAAGCAACAAGTTCCTCGGACCGGACATGAACTACGTTCAGACCGATCTCCCTCCCGGTGTGCCCCTGAACTTCAACTGGACCGCGACGGCGGAGGACTATGGCGGCGAGATCCAGAGCTACAGGTACGGCTGGGATATCCAGCAGATCGATGATCCCTCCCAGTGGGACGTCATTGCGAGCCCGTTTATTAAGACGGCCGAGCCGAAGACGTACTACTCGGGAGTCCACAGGTTCCTCGTAGAGGTCGTCGACAACGGCCAGAAGATCACTTACGGAAAGATAGAGATCACGATCATACCGTTCTCCATGGAGAGAAATCTCTTGTGGGTCGACGACTACCCGCTCGGAGGCTACATCCCGTTGATGACCGATCCTTCCGAGGAAGCGCATGATATGTTCTGGGTGGACATATGCAGGAGGACGCCCGATTTCAGGGTTGACAGGGACGTCTACGACGTGTCGTCGCAGAATGCCAAGCCGCCCGAGATGTGGCAGATCGGGCAGTATGCTAATATCATCTGGACTTACAGTTCGTCGATCAGCACGGCGTGGCGCAAGGTGATCCCGTTCACTCCCGAGTCAATGGTCGGGACGGGGACCCAGCTTACGGTCAACTACCTGTCGCTCTTCCTCGCGAAGGGCGGGCACCTGCTCACGTCGGGCAGGGCCGACAGGTCAGGGGGATTGATAGACGCGTTCGTCCAGCCGCCGCTGCTTCCCGCATCGTTCAAGTTCGATATGGCTGGTACCACCTCCGAGGATACGAGCGGCGTCAACTCGATGCCGTACAAGGACTACTGCGTCAGCGTGGTCGACAAGGTGGTGGGACAGTTCCACAGCGGCGAGGATATGGCGCCGAACGTGAGCCGGTCTGTCGCCAGGGACGTCCTGACGTACATGGTCAAGGAGACCGACATCAGCGGAGACGACGGGATAGTGGATTATCCCGGCTTCCCCGATACGCTGCAGCTCGACGACCTGGTGACGTGTTCTACCTGCTTCTTCAATCCGCAGAGGCCGAATCCGGGGGGATTCACCTACGTAGAGGTGTACGATCCGCAGTACTGGATGGTCTTCAAGGGTATTCCCTGGTCGCTGAGCTGCTTCAACCCGATGTACAGGATGAAGGCTCGCTCGACGATATCGCCGCTTGACTACCAGACGGTCGCCATAATCATAACTAGGTACAGGAAGAGCTTCGAGGCCGATATCGAGGCCGGCAAACCGGTCACCATCCTTCCGGCGGACAGCTTCCATTTTGGGTTCCCGTTGTGGTTCTTCGAACACGACAAGGTCTATCAGATCATGGACGAGATATTTGCCAAGTGGCAGATTCTGGATGAATAGAATACAGGACCGATTGCCCTTCCCCGGAAATGAGAAGGAGGAGTAGTGATTTCCATTCGTTGGGTCAGAATTCTCTTGTTATTTGTCGTCCTGGCTGCCGGTCTGAGCGGATCAGCGAGGGCGCAGAGCGAGATAGATACGATGGTACTTGTGCCACAGGCGCCCGACTCGTTTTACGTGGAGAGGAGGGGGTCGGATATCGTCATCGGATGGTATCCTCCGCCTGACAGCACTGGTAAGGTGATAGGCTCGAGGGACTATACGAACTGGTACGGAGAGCACACTTCCGGCGATGGTGTCGAGATATCCTTCTCCGGCTACTATTCCAACGGCCTGGTCGACAGGCAGATCTTACTCGAGAAATACGACCGGGATACGTACGAGGTCGGTGTATCGTCCAGCATCCCGATGAGGATATCTTCGGGCGACATGTTCGACAGGACGTACGAGAAGATCATCAACATCGGCACCGACAGCTGCTACACGCCGGGAGACCCTGTCCCGATGACCCTGGTCCAGATCGGTCTTCCGCCAGGCGAGGAGCCCGACTCGCTCGAATTCGGGTTCAATATCCATTTCAGCACGGGGCTTATCGATACGAGCCAGTACGGGGGGCCCGCCTCATTCCTCTTCGACGTACAGGATTTCGAGGGATTCCACGTCTGGCGGGGGTCGGGAGTGTCGCCGTCGTATCCGAGCGATCAGCAGGTGATTATCGAGATTTCGAAAGAGGATTACTTCAAGGTCTCGGCCATCGACGTGATCGAGGACGTTCCCTTGAAGTGGAAGTGGCTGTGGGAGTACTTTAACGACAACATCGAGCCCGCCTGGCCGCGGCAGGACAATCAGGGCCGCTGGTATTTCGAGTGGGTCGACGGGAACGTCTACCCCGGAATCACCTACCATTACAATGTGACGACGTTCGACAGGGGATATTTCAAGGGCTTCAACATCCACAACAAGCTGGACAATTTCGTCTGCGACGAGGACAGTAGCTGCTACGGGACGTCGGGGGGAGATTATGTGCACTGCGACAGCATGGTCATATCGTTCGAGATGACGGTCGATGCCGGATCGGATATCAAAAGGATATACGTCGTTCCGAATCCTTACCGGACGGGAACCTCGGAAGAAACGACGCCCTACTATCACAACTATTCTGACAGGACAATCAGGTTCTTCAACATGCCGCGCGAGGCTCAGATCAAGATCTACACCGTTTCGGGGGACCTTGTGTGGCAGGGAGCGCACAGCAACGCCGACGGAAGCGACGGCATCTTGAGCTGGGATGTGAGGAACAAGAACGGACGGGACGTGGGTTCGGGTGTTTACATATTCAGGGTGGAGGCGGCGAACGGGGAAGACGTGTACGGCAGGATAGTGGTGATCCGCTAGTACGTGTCTCTCTTAAGTAAATCGATTTAAAGGAAACCCGGCCCTGGAGAGATCCTTGATCCCGCAGCCGGGTTTTTCACGGATCAAACGGCTTCATGGATCGCAGGATATCAGGGATCATGCGATTTCATAGATCACAGGACTTCATGAGTCGCAGGACCTCATGGATCAAAGTACTGTTCCATGTGCTTTTCCCCGAAAGCTCTTTTGGCCTCCAGGCGGTTATGCTTCGCGCATAACAGCCTCAGGTTGCCCGGCGAGTTGTCCCCGCCCCTGGCGAACGGGACTATGTGGTCTATCTGAAGGTCCCACGTCGAGCCGCACCGTTTTCCTCCTGGCGCCACAAACGTACATCTCCCCCTGTCCCTGGCGTAGACCTCGTCCCGTACAGACCGGGGAATATGGCGCGAGTCTTCCTGTTTCTGCGGGCGCTTCCGCTGCGGCTTTTCCGCCTGTAACGACTTTGTCTGCTTCTGAGAGGATCTCAGATGCTTCTGCGAGGGTTTAGGGTCTTTCTGTACGGTGGCCGCTTTCCGCTTCTCGCGCTCGGCCTTCCTCCTGATCCTGCCCTCGGGGCTGTGACGTTCGATGTACTCGTCCATCAGGATATCGAAGAGCTTCTCAAACTCGAGTTTTGCGTGATGCTTCGTAGAGAGAAGAGAGCGTATCCGCTCGAGCTTCTCGAGAAACTGCGGATCTACCCCGAACTCTACCCTGAACCTCTGCTCGAGGACCATACGGCGCTCAGTCCCGGGCCCTTCTACGCTGTCCGGGCCTCTCGCGCCGCCGGCAGCGCTGCCGCAAGAGTTGGGGGATTTCCCACTCCCATCAATGGGAGTGGAATTTTCCCCACTTTTGGCCTGACTGCCGGCCTCTCCGTAAGTTCCGACTCTTGTGTCATCGACGGGTACCTGGATCTCGGTCATAACATACACAGGCTGTACCCGCGGGGCAGGTAGAGCCTTCGCCTGTCTATCTCGATCAGACAGGAGAGTATCGAGAGGACAGTTTCTCTCTCTCTCAGAGAGAGCTTTCTGATCCTGCCTATAAGCTCGTTGTCGGAGATGCCGGCAAGGGTCCTGCTGCCGGGGATGCCAGACTGGTCGCAGGGCTTCTTCATCGTCGTCATCGTCACTACCTCCAGTTAGAAGTCTTATCTGCCCCCCTCAGGGAGTATTATAGCACGGGTTTTCGGCAGGCTCACAGATCGCGTATATGGCGAGAAC
>JAUWCL010000043.1 GCA_030609325.1 Candidatus Krumholzibacteriota bacterium | reverse complement strand
GAACGGTACGAAGGTGGCCATACCCCTGCTGGCCAGATGCTTCGTGATCGCCGCCGTCAGCGTCGTCTTGCCGTGATCG
This sequence comes from Candidatus Krumholzibacteriota bacterium, assembly GCA_030609325.1. Classification (GTDB taxonomy): domain Bacteria; phylum Krumholzibacteriota; class Krumholzibacteriia; order Krumholzibacteriales; family Krumholzibacteriaceae; genus JAUWCL01. Next base: position 15,307 of record JAUWCL010000043.1, on the reverse strand, counting down.
ACGTGCCCTATCGTCCCTACGTTCACATGCGGCTTGGTACGCTCAAACTTCTCCTTGGCCATCCGGCTTCCTCCTTCTTGGCCGGCTCCGGCTTCAGGCCGGGCAAGCTTCCTCGATACTCTCTCAGGCCAGGCCTCTCACCCTGCCCTGAAGCTGCGCGACCATCTCTCCGGGCACCTGGGCGTAATGTGAGAACTGCATGCTGTAAATCGCCCGTCCCTGCGTCAGCGAACGCAGAGTGGTCGCGTAGCCGAACATGTCCGAAAGGGGCGCCCTCGCCGATATTACATGTGTATCGGCGCGCTGCGACATCCCTTCGACTTTTCCTCTACGCATATTAAGATCGTTCATGACATCTCCGACGTAATCCACCGGGAGGACCACTTCGACGTCCATAACCGGTTCGAGAAGAACAGGTCCCGCCTTCCTCACTCCATTATGGAAAGCCCTGCTGCCGGCGGCGCGGAAGGCCAGATCGCTCGAGTCGACCTCGTGATACGAACCGTCGATCAGGGTGACCTTCACATCTACCATCGGGCAGCCGTTCACGGGACCGCTCGTCATCGACTCGCGGATGCCGCCCTCGACGTACGACACGTACTGCTTGGGGACCGCGCCCCCACGCATCCTGCTCTCGAATTCGAATCCCTCTCCGGGATTCGGCTCGATCTCGATGATCACATGCCCGTACTGGCCCCTTCCGCCGCTCTGTCGGATGAACCGTCCCTCGGAGCGCGCTTTCTTCGTGATCGTCTCCCTGAAGGCGACCTGAGGCCGGCCGACGTTCGCGCCGACGCTGAACTCCCTGAGCATCCTGTCGACCAGGATCTCGAGATGGAGCTCGCCCATCCCCGCTATCAGCGTCTGACCCGTATCCTCGTCGACCTTCACGACAAATGTCGGATCCTCGTCGCTAAGTCTTCCGAGCGCTTCCGAGAGCTTGACCTCGTCGGCCTTCGTCTTCGGCTCTATTGCCACCGAGATGACCGGCTCTGGGAAATCCATCATCTCCAGCTGGAGCGGGTGCTTCAAGTCGCACAGCGTGTCGCCCGTTGCGGAGCTCTTCAGGCCCACGATCGCGACTATGTCGCCGGCCGAGATCTCGGAAAGCTCCTCGCGCTTGTTGGCGTGCATGAGAAGCACGCGCCCGATGCGCTCCTTCTTCTTGTTCGACGCATTCACGACATGCGATCCCGTCTTCGCCGTTCCGCTGTATACCCTTATGTAGTGAAGCAGGCCCACGTACGGGTCCGTGATCACCTTGAATACGAGGGCGGCGAACGGCCCCCTCGGATCGGCCGTCCTCTCCTCCTCCTTCTTCGAGAAGGGGTTCACACCCTTTACCGGCGGAACGTCCATCGGATTGGGGAGGAAGTCGACGACCGCATCGAGAAGATGCTGCACGCCCTTGTTCCTGAAGGCCGCACCGCAGAGGACCGGGACTACGGCCGCGCCCAACACTGCCCTGCGCAGGGCCTTCTTTATGCTTTCCTCGCTCACGTCGCTTCCGTCGACGACGTGGTGGAGTATATCCTCGTCATAATCGGCGAGAGCTCCGAGAAGCTCCTCTCTCACCATCTCGCAGGAATCTACAAGGTCCTCCGGGATGTCGCCCTCGCTGTACGTGGCGCCGAGGCTCTCGTTGTCGTAGGTGACGGCCTTCATCCGCACCAGATCGACGAGCCCGGTGAAATTCTCTCCGGCCCCGATCGGGAGCTGGATCGGCATCGCGTTGGCGCCGAGCTTCTCGCGTATCATATGCACGACGTTGAGAAAATCCGAGCCGACCCTGTCCATCTTGTTGACGAAGGCGAGACGCGGAATGTCATATTTATCCGCCTGGCGCCATACCGTCTCGGACTGCGGCTCGACCCCACCCACCGCACAGAATACCGCGACGGCACCGTCGAGCACCCTGAGACTCCTCTCGACCTCTACGGTGAAGTCAACGTGCCCGGGGGTATCCATTATGTTGATCCGGTGATCGTTCCAGTAGCAGGTCGTCGCGGCGGAGGTTATCGTGATACCTCGCTCGCGCTCCAGCTCCATCCAGTCCATCACCGTACTACCCTCGTGCACCTCGCCCATACGGTGGACCTTGCCCGAATAGAACAGGATCCTTTCCGTCACGGTAGTCTTGCCCGCGTCGATATGCGCGGCAATACCGATATTACGCGTCTTGTCGAGAGGGTAATCCCTTGACATCGAACTTCTCCGGCGCCGGGCCCGCTTCCCCCGGTCGGCCGGTCAATAGCCCGACAGGGTTCAGAGGGTCATACGGCAGTTAATGCTGCTAAAGCAAAGTTGCCTGTTAACCATTCAGACTTTCCCTCGTTTCCCGCCTGCGCCTCCAATTGCAACTCGGAGGCCCCGGCATGGATTCCACCCATCATCCCATATATAAAAGCATCCCGAACCAGCAGCAGCCGTGGATGCTGTTCTACCACCTGTAATGAGCGAATGCCTTGTTGGCCTCGGCCATCCGATGTGTATCCTCGCGCTTCTTGACCGCGGGGCCCTCTTTGTTGTAGGCGTTAAGGAGCTCCGCGGAGAGCTTCTGCGCCATCTTCTTCTCGGGCCTGGTCTTGGCGAAGCTTATGATCCATCGCATCGCCAGCGCGAGCCTGCGATTGGGACGGACCTCGATCGGGACCTGATACGTTGCCCCGCCGACCCTTCTCGAGTTGACCTCGAGGACCGGCTTGACATTCTCTATCGCCTTCTTGAGGACATCAAGACCGTTCTGACCGGTCTTCTCCTCGATGATATCGATAGCATCGTACACGATGCGCTCTGCGGTGCTCTTCTTGCCCCTGCGCATCAGATAGTTGATGAAACGCGCCAGAAGGACGTCACCGTACTTTGGATCGGGCGTTATCTCTTTTTTTACGACTTCCCGTCTGCGAGGCATTGCGATAGCTCCTTCTAGGACGCGCCCTTCTTGGGCCTCTTTACGCCGTACTTCGAACGGCGCTTGGTGCGGCCTTCGACGCCGCTCGTGTCAAGAGTGCCGCGGACTATATGATACCTGACGCCAGGGAGATCCTTCACCCTTCCTCCCCTGACAAGCACGATCGAGTGCTCCTGGAGATTGTGTCCCTCCCCGGGAATATAGGCAGTGACCTCGAAACCGTTGACGAGCCTGACTCTGGCGACCTTACGGATGGCCGAGTTGGGCTTTTTCGGCGTCGAGGTATATACCCTCGTGCACACTCCCCGCTTCTGGGGGCAACTCTGCAGCGCCGGCGCACTTGTCCTTTTTGTCTGGGCCTTTCTGCCCTTTCGCACTAATTGATTAATAGTAGGCACTTCATACCTTTTCTTCTACTTCCGCTCAATTGCCGATATTTTTCAGCACCGACAGGTAAATCGCGACGCAGATGAGCAATCTAACATCCAGTTATGTCCTTGTCAAGAAATTAATTCAGCCGACACGGGGTCCGCCCCGGCCCTCCTTCAGGAGGCCTCTCCCTTCATCTCTTCGATCAGCCCGGCGATCTCCTCCTCGGGGAATTCTCTCCCGAGAAGATCCTCTTCGCTGACCTGCTCCTCGATCTCAATGTCGTTGTACCTTTGCAGGCCCGTTCCGGCGGGAACGAGGTGCCCCATGACGACGTTCTCCTTCAGGCCCCTGAGATAATCGGTCTTGCCCTGGACGGCCGCCGCGGTGAGAACACGGGTCGTCTCCTGGAAGCTCGCCGCGGAGATAAAGCTCTCCGTGTTGAGGCTCGCCTTGGTGATACCGAGCAGCAGCGGCTTGAAGGTGGCAGGGTTGCCTCCGTCGGCCATCGCCGCCTCGTTCTCCTCGCGGAACTCGCCCTTGCTCACGATATCGCCCTCGAGGAACTTTGTGTCCCCGCTGTCCTCGACGGTGACCTTCTGGAGCATCTGGCGGACGATGACCTCGATATGCTTGTCGTTTATCGCAACGCCCTGCAGCCTGTAGACCTCCTGGATCTCGTTCACGAGGTAGTTCTGGGCCGCGTTGACGCCCTTGATGCTGAGGATGTCGAACGGGTTGACCGGTCCCTCTGTGAGATTGTCCCCCGCCTCTATGCGGTCGCCCTCGTAGACGCTGAGGTGCTTGCCCTGCGGGACGAGGTAGCTGCTCTTGTCGCCGCCCTCGTTGACGACGTTTATCTTGCGCATGCCCTTCGTCACCGCGCCGAACTCGACGATACCGTCGATCTCCGAGACAACGGCCGCTTCCTTCGGCTTGCGGACCTCGAAGAGCTCCGCGACCCTCGGCAGACCGCCGGTGATGTCGCGGGTCTTGGTGATCTCCTTCGGGATACGGCAGATGATGTCGCCCGCCTTGACCTCGTCGCCGTCGTGCTGCGAAAGGAACGAGCCGGTCGGGATGATGAAGTTACCGATCACCTTGCCCTTCTTGTCGAGGAGCTCGATATGCGGGTGGCGCTTCTTGTCGCGGTCGTCGATGATGACCATCTGGCGGAGGCCCGTCTTGCCGTCGAGCTTCTCCTTGAGGGTAACCCCCTCCTTGATGCCGACGTACCGGAGCTTCCCCGTCTTGTCCGTGATGATGAAATCTGAATAGGGGTCCCACTCGTAGACGATCTGCCCCTTCTCAATCTCGTCGCCCTGTTTCACACGGAGGCTCGCGCCGTATGGCACCCCGAAACGCGCCCTTACGCGCTCTGTCTCGGCGTCGCGTATGATCACCTCGCCCTTGCGGCTGATGGCGATCTCGTCTCCATCATGTTTCTTGACGAGCTTGATGTTGCTCAGCTCGACCAAGCCGGGGTAGCTCGAGGTCTTCTGCGTGTGCTCCGCGATACGGCTCGCCGTTCCTCCGACATGGAAGGTGCGGAGGGTCAGCTGAGTGCCCGGCTCTCCGATCGACTGGGCGGCGATGACGCCCACGGCCTCGCCGATGTTGACCATCCCGCCGATCGCGAGGTTGCGTCCGTAACAGAGGATGCAGACTCCGCGCTTCGACTCGCAGGTGAGCACCGACCTGATCTTGACCCGCTCGACGCCGCGCTCCTCGATCTCGAGGGCGAGGTCCTCGTCTATGAGCGAGTTGGCCTCCACGATGACCTCTCCTGAGTGAGGATCCATGACGTCGTCAACCGCCACACGTCCGAGAATACGGTCGGAGAGGGACTCGATAACCTCCTCGCCCTCTTTCAGGGCGGAGGTGTCGACTCCCATAATCGTCCCGCAGTCGGGCTCGGTGACGATGACGTCCTGCGCCACGTCGACGAGACGCCTCGTCAGGTAGCCGGCGTCGGCGGTCTTGAGCGCCGTATCGGCCAGTCCCTTTCGCGCGCCGTGAGTCGATATGAAGTACTGGAGGACGGTGAGCCCCTCCTTGAAGTTTGCCGTGATGGGCATCTCGATGATCTCGCCGATACCTCCGGTAATCCTTTTCTGCGGCTTGGCCATAAGGCCGCGCATCCCGGCGAGCTGCCTGATCTGGTCCCTGCTGCCGCGCGATCCGGAGTTAGCCATCATGTAGATCGGGTTGAACCCCGCGCGGTCGCGGCTCAGCGCCTCGCCCATCGCGTCGGCGACGTCGTTCGACGCATGTGTCCAGGTATCGATGATCTTGTTGTATCGCTCGCCGTCTGTGATGATGCCGTTCTTGTACTGCTTCTGGATCTTGGCGATCGCCCTGTTCGCCTTTTCGATCAGCTTCGGCTTCTCCTCGGGGATCACGATGTCGTCGATCCCGAAGGTGATCCCGCCGCTCGTGGCATAGCGGAAGCCGATATCCTTGAGTTGCTCGAGAAACTGCACCGTCCTCGAGTTGCCGAGTTTCTTGTAGCAGGCGGATATGATGCGCCCGATGTTTTTCTTGTCGAGAATGTCGTTCACGTACCCGATCTCATCGGGGACGATCTGGTTGAGCAGTATGCGCCCGCCCGTGGTCAATACGAGCTCGCCGTCGATCCTGACCCTGATCTTGGCGTGCATGTCGATGGCGCCGCCGTTGACCGCGCTGATTGCGTCATCGGGGCTGAAGAACGACTTGCCCTCGCCATTCGCGCCGGCCCTGGCCATCGATAGATAGTAGAGTCCGAGGACCATGTCCTGTGACGGTGAAGCGAGCGGCGCGCCGTTGGCCGGCGAGAGGATATTGTTCGACGACAGCATCAGCGTCCGCGCCTCCAGCTGCGCCTCGTACGAGAGCGGCACGTGCACGGCCATCTGGTCGCCGTCGAAGTCGGCGTTGAACGCCGCGCATACGAGCGGATGTATCTGTATCGCCTTGCCCTCGATCAGCAGCGGCTGGAAAGCCTGGATGCCGAGCCTGTGAAGGGTCGGCGCCCTGTTGAGGAACACGGGGTGATCGGTGATGATCTCCTCGAGGATGTCCCAGACCTCGGGCCTCTCGCGCTCTACGAGTTTCTTGGCGCTCTTTACGGTCTGCACGTAACCCTTCTCCTCGAGCTTCCTGATGATGAACGGCTTGAAGAGCTCGAGCGCCATCGACTTGGGAAGCCCGCACTGGCCGATCTCGAGCTCGGGGCCGACGACGATCACAGAACGGCCCGAGTAGTCGACCCTCTTGCCGAGGAGATTCTGGCGGAATCGGCCCTGCTTGCCCTTGAGCATGTCGCTGAGCGACTTGAGCGGCCGGTTACCCTGACCGCGCACCGCACGTGAGCGGCGGCTGTTGTCGAACAGCGCGTCGACGGCCTCCTGGAGCATCCTCTTCTCGTTGCGGAGGATGACCTCCGGGGCGCGGATCTCGATCAGCTTCTTGAGCCTGTTGTTCCTGTTGATTACCCGCCTGTACAGGTCGTTGAGGTCGGAGGTGGCGAAACGTCCGCCTTCCAGCGGGACGAGCGGACGAAGATCGGGAGGAAGTACGGGGATGACATCGAGGACCATCCATTCCGATCTGTTCTGGCTCTGCCTGAACGCCTCGACGACCCTCAGCCTCTTGAGGACGTCCTTCTTGCGCTGGACCGAGGTCTCGACCTTGGCCTGCGCGCGCAGGTTGATCGACTCCTCTTCTATATTAATCTGGGCGAGAAGCTCGCGGATGGCCGTTCCCCCCATCATCGCTGTGAACTCGGAGCCCTGGTCGAGAAGGTCGTTGTACGTCTCGTCGTCGATGAGCTCCTTGTACTTCAATTCGGTATTGCCCGGATCGATCACGATGTGCGACTCGTAGTAGAGAATCCTTTCGAGGTTGCGCACCGACATGTCGAGCATGTACCCGATCCGGCTCGGCACGCCCTTGAGGAACCATATATGGGCTACGGGCACGGCAAGCTCGATGTGGCCGAGCCTCTCGCGCCTCACGCGCGAGTGGGTCACCTCGACTCCGCACCTGTCGCAGATAACGCCGCGGTAGCGGATCCGCTTGTACTTTCCGCAGGCGCACTCCCAGTCCTTGACCGGCCCGAAGATCCTCTCGCAGAAGAGGCCGTCCTTTTCAGGCTTGAAAGACCGGTAGTTGATCGTCTCCGGCTTGACTACCTCACCGAAACTCCATGACCGCACCACCTCGGGGGAAGCGAGCTGGATGCGCATCGACTTGATGTCGGTGGGCTTCTTGCGATCCTTGTCCATAAAGGTGGTATACAACGGATACCTCCGTATCTCTATTGATCCTTATCGAGATGCACGTCGAGGCAAAGGCTCTGAAGCTCTTTTATAAGAACGTTGAACGCCTCGGGGAGCCCCGGGTCGGGGGCGTTCTCACCCTTGACGATCGCTTCGTATATCCTGCTGCGCCCCATCACGTCGTCCGACTTGACTGTGAGCAGCTCCTGGAGGCAGAACGCGGCGCCGTACGCCTCCAGCGCCCAGACCTCCATCTCGCCAAATCGCTGGCCGCCGAACTGGGCCTTCCCGCCGAGCGGCTGCTGCGAAACGAGCGAGTAGGGTCCGATCGACCTTGCGTGAATCTTGTCGTCGACCAGGTGGGAAAGCTTGAGCATATAGATGTATCCCACGGTTATCTCGTCCTCGAACGGCTCTCCCGCGATCCCGTCGTAGAGGGTCGTCTTGCCCGACTCGGGCAGGCCCGCCTCGGCCAGCGACGCCTTGATCTCGTCGATCGTCGCGCCGTGAAATACGGGGGTCGCCACGCTGTAGCCCTTTTCCCACGCGGCCCAGCCGAGATGCGTCTCGAGTATCTGCCCGACGTTCATTCGGCTCGGGACCCCGAGGGGGTTGAGGATGATGTCGACGGGCGTCCCGTCCGCCAGGCGCGGCATGTCCTCGATCGGCACGATCTTGGAGACGACGCCCTTGTTCCCGTGGCGTCCGGCCATCTTGTCGCCGACCGACACCTTGCGCTTGCGGGCGATGTACACCTTCACCAGCTTGCTCACACCGGGAGACAGCTCGTCGCCGCGCATCATGCGCTCTATTTCCTTCTCGTACCGGCTCTCGATCCCTTCTGTCGCCCTCGCGGCCGCCTCCATCAGTGACTGTATCTTCGTGTCAATGTCCTGGTTCTTCACTATCGGAAGGCCCCAGTGGAGGTGGTCGACGTCGATCGACGAGAGGAGTTTCTCGGTGATCTTGCGGCCCGCTTTCGCCTGGAGCTCGCCCGTCTCGGAATGAATGAGTTTTTCGGTCGTCTGTCCGACCATCAGCATCACCAGCCGCTCGCGCCTTTTCTCCTTGACGTGCTCGATCTCCTGATCGCGCCGGCGCATGAGCTCCTGGACCTTCTTCTTCTCGTGCGTCTTGGCGCGGTCATCGCGCTCCTTGCGCGAGAAGAGCTTGATGTCGACGATGATCCCGTCCATTCCGGGCGGGGCCTTGAGCGAGGCGTCGCGGACATCGCCGGCCTTCTCGCCGAAGATCGCCTTGAGCAGACGCTCCTCGGGAGTGAGCTCGGTCTCGCCCTTGGGGGTCACCTTCCCGACGAGAATGTCGCCCGCCTTGACGCGGGCGCCGACGCGGATGATGCCGTCATCGTCGAGGTTGCCGAGCATCTCCTCGCTGACGTTCGGGATCTCGCGCGTGATCTCCTCCATGCCCGCCTTGGTGTCGCGGATCTGGGTCTCGAACTCCTCGATGTGAATCGACGTGTAGACGTCGCCGGTAACGAGACGCTCGCTGAGTATGATGGCGTCCTCGAAGTTGTATCCGCGCCACGGCATGAAGGCGACGAGTATGTTCCTGCCCAGGGCCAGTTCGCCGTCCTGCGTCGCGGAAGAATCGGCGATGACGTCGCCCTTCTTCACGCGCTGGCCGACCTCCACGAGAGGCTTCTGGTTGACGCAGGTGTCCTGATTGGAGCGCTGGTACTTGACCAGCTTGTACTCGTGGACGCCGCCGAACCCGGTGAAATCGTCGAGGTTCTCTTCTTCCTTCTTCGATCCGTAGCTGATCAGTATGCGGTCGGCTTCGACGCTCTCGACCCTGCCCGACCTGCGCGCGATTTCGAGCACTCCTGAGTCGTAAGCGACCTTGCGCTCGAGCCCCGTGCCGATCAAGGGCGCTTCGGCCTGCAGGAGGGGCACCGCCTGGCGCTGCATGTTGCAGCCCATCAGGGCCCTGTTCGCGTCGTCATGCTCGAGGAACGGGATAAGCGAAGCCGCCGCGCTCACCAGCTGGGTCGGGGAAACGTCCATGTAGTCGATATCTTTCGGGTCGACCACGACGAACTCTCCGCCGGACCTCGCCATGACGGTGGGATTGCAGAATCTGCCCTTCTCGTCAATCAGCGCGTTGGCGTGCGCGATAATCGCCTTGTCCTCGAGATCGGCCGAAAGCATGTCGACCTCTTTGGTGACGACCCCCTTCTTCACCCGGCGGTAGGGCGTCTCGAGAAAACCGAACTCGTTGACCCTGGCATAGGTAGCCAGCGAGGTGATCAGTCCGATGTTCGGGCCTTCCGGCGTCTCGATCGGGCACATGCGGCCGTAGTGGGTGAAGTGGACGTCGCGCACCTCGAAGCCGGCGCGCTCCCTTGTAAGCCCGCCCGGGCCGAGGGCGCTGAGCCGGCGCTTGTGCGTCAGCTCGGCCAGCGGATTGGTCTGGTCCATGAACTGCGAGAGCTGGCTGCTGCCGAAGAACGACTGCACCACGGCGCTGATCGTCCTGGCGTTTACCAGATCGTAGGGAGTGGGATTGTCCGACTCCTGGATCGTCATTCTCTCCCTGATGATCCGCGCCATCCTCGCGAGCCCGACAGAGAACTGGTTGGCGAGAAGCTCGCCCACCGAACGGACCCTCCTGTTGCCCAGGTGGTCGATGTCGTCGACGGCCCCGTCGGTCTCCTTGATCATGATCAGGTTGGCCACAACGGCGATGAAGTCCTTCTCGGTCAGCGTCGTCGTATCGAGCGATTCGTCGATGCCGAGACGCCTGTTCATCTTGTGGCGGCCGACCTTGGCGAGGTTGTATCTCTTCGGGTTGAAAAAAAGCCTGTCGAGCAGCGACTTCGCCGTCTCGATGTTCGGCGGATCTCCCGGGCGCATCAGATTGTATATGCGTTTGAGGGCGTCTTCACGGCCGGAGGTCGGATCCTTCTCGAGGGTTTTGATGATGACGTCGTCCTCGATGCTTCCGCCCTTCTCAACGAGGACGACCTTGAGGATCTTCTGCGACTTCATCAGCTCGAGCGCCGTCCCGGCCAGAGGCTTGCCCGCCTCTGCGATGACCTCGCCCGTTTCCTTGCTGATGACGTCCTCGGCCACGACCCTGCCGATCAGCGCCGAATCCTTCTTGCTTACACGCTGCGCGAGCGTGTGGACCTTCGTCTTGTGAAAGAGCTTGATGATCGCGCTGTTCGGTTCGAATCCCATCGCCTTCAGAAGTACCGTCACGGGGATCTTTCTCCGCCTGTCGATGTAAACGTACATGATGTCGTTCACATCGATGACGAACTCGACCCACGAGCCTCTGTACGGAATGATCCTCGCGTTGAACAGCCTCTTTCCGTTGGGATGGTAGTCGTCGTTGAAGACCACGCCGGGCGACCGGTGCAGCTGGCTGACGATGACTCTCTCGGCGCCGTTGATGATGAACGTTCCCCTGTCCGTGATCAGCGGGATCTCCCCGAGATAGACCTCGCTCTGGATGATGTCCTTGATCACCCACTCGTCCTCGCTACGTTCGCGCACGACGAGCCTGAGCGCCGCCTTGAGGGGCACCGCGTGCGTAAGGTCACGTTCCTTGCATTCCTCGACGGTATACTTCGGCTCTCCGACACTGTAGCCGATGTACTCCAGGGTAAAGCCCCCCTTGTTCGACGCTACGGGGAACACCGAGTTGAAGACTGCCTGCAGCCCGATGTCGTCCCGCTTGTCGATGGGGACCTTCCGCTGGAGGAACCTCTCGTAGGATGCGAGCTGTACTTCCAGGAGATGAGGGATCTCCATCACCTGCGGAATCTTTCCGTAGTCGATCCGGTCAGGCATCTTGATCATCTAGACCGATCCCTCCTTGTCTCGGCTTCTTCGCCGACCTCTATTTCAAAAAACGATTACTTTACTTCTACGGTCGCGCCAACCTCTTCGAGCTGCTTCTTGATCTCTTCGGCCTCGTCCTTGTTCGCGCCCTCTTTGATATTGTTGGGCAACTCCTCGACCGCTTTCTTCGCCTCGATCAGCCCGAGGCCGGTGATGGCCCTGACGACCTTGATGACCTGGATCTTCTGGCTGCCGAAATCCGTGAGGACCACGTCGAACTCGGTCTGTTCCTCGGCCTCTTCGACCGCGCCGGCGCCGGCCATCATGCCGGGCATCATCGCCATCGGGGCGGCGGCTGTAACACCGAACCTGTCCTCGAGGACCTTTACGAGCTCGGAAAGCTCGAGTACCGTCATCTTCTCGACTGCCCCGACTATTTTCTCTACATTCTTGGAGCTGGCCTCCACTTTCTTTCCCTCGGCTTTCGGCTCTTCAGCTTTCTTCCCGGCCGGAGCCTTTTCTGCGGGCTTCTCCCCGGCCTTCTTCTCGGCTTTCTTCTTCTCTGCCTTCGGCTCTACAACCTCGGCTTTTTTCTTCTCGTCATCCTTCTTGGCGGGCATTGCCATCCTCTCTTTCGAACGAATCGGTTAACGGCTACGTACGGCGGCAGGCGCTCGGGCCGGCCGCCCGGCCTCTATCAGGCCGCTCCCTTCTTGTCCCTGATAGCGTCGAGCACGCCTGCCAGATCCCGCAGGGAAGCGCTGAGGACTCCTACGAATCCTCGCAGCGGGGCCTGGAACGTACCGACGACCTGCGCGAGGATGACCTCGCGCGACGGGAGCGACGCCAGCCTTACCGTCTCCTTCTCATCGAGGATCCGGCCGGCCACGTACCCCCCCTTGAAACGGGGGAGTTCATACTCGTCAGCAAACTTCCTGAGCACCCGGGCGGGGGCGACTTCGTCCACCGTGGAGACGGCTAACGCGGTCGGGCCCTCGAGAAGGGCGTCCATGCCCTCGATACCGAGCTCTCCGAAGCTTCTCTTCGCCAGGGTATTCTTGATCACCCTGAACCGGATGCCGTTCTCACGGCAATGGCGGCGGAGCTCGGAAATGTCCGCCACGTTGAGTCCGGTAAAGTCGTTGAGGATGATGCTCTTGGAATCCTGAATCATCTCCTTGAGCTCCTCGACTGTCACCTTTTTCGCAGGCCGCACCATATCCGACCTCCTTTCTACCGCAGCTCGCTCAGCAGACCCTGGTAATCGAGCTTGACCGACGGGCCCATCGTCGTGGAAAGGTGCACGCTGAGCACGTACTTGCCCTTCGCCGCCGCGGGCTTCGCCCTGATCAGTTCGAGCATCAGGGCCTGGATGTTCTCGACCAGTTTCTGCTTGTCGAATGAAACCTTGCCTACCGGCACGTGTATGTTCGAGCCTTTGTCGACACGGTACTCGATCTTGCCGGCCTTGGCGTCCTTGACCGCCTTGCCGACATCGAACGTGACCGTCCCGACCTTCGGGTTCGGCATCAGGCCCCTGGGACCAAGGATACGTCCCAGCTTCCCTACCTCGCCCATCATGTCGGGCGTCGCGATGGCGACGTCGAACTCGAACCATCCGTTCTGTATCTTCTCGATGAACTCTTTCGATCCGACATAGTCGGCCCCGGCGTCGCTGGCCTCGGTCTCCTTCTCCCCCCTGGTGAGAACGAGGACGCGAACGTCCCTGCCCGTACCGTGAGGAAGCAGGACGGTGCCCCTGACCTGCTGGTCGGCATGCCTGGGGTTGACCCCGAGCCTCGCCGAGAACTCGAACGATTCGTCGAACTTCGCCGCGGGCAGGTTCTTGATGACCTCGACCGCCTCTTCGAGGGGGTATTCCCTCGTACGGTCCACCCTGGCCATGCTTTCAGTGTATTTCTTGCCGCGCTTCATCTTTCAACCACTCTCTTTAATCTTCGACGATTATGCCCATTGAACGGGCCGAACCCTCGATCATCTTCACCGCCGCAGCGAGATCGAACGCGTTGAGGTCCTTCATCTTGGCCTTCGCGATCTCCTCGACCTGGGCATGCCTTATCTTCGCAACCTTGTCCTTGTTGGGCTCTCCGGAGCCCTTCGCGATCCCGGCCGCCTTGCGCAACAGCTCGGACGCGGGAGGGGACTTGGTGACGAAGGTGAAACTCTTGTCCGCAAAGACCGTTATCTCCACGGGGACGATTGTTCCGGACATGCTCTGTGTCGCGGCGTTGAACTGCTTGCAGAAGTCCATCGAACTGACCTGCAACTGGCCGAGCGCCGGACCCACGGGGGGTGCAGGCGTGGCCTGGCCGCCGGTGATCTGCAGCTTGATGACCTTGAGCACTTTCTTCTTCGACTTCTTAGCCATAGGATCTTCTGCTCCTGTATTAATTAACGGAGCGCCCTCGTTCCGGTGGTCTGCCCTAGAGAGGTTTGACCTGAAGGAAATCGAGCTCGACCGGAGTCTCGCGTCCGAAAATACTTACGAGGACCTTCAGCTTTCCCCTTTCCGGATTGATCTCGTCGACGATGCCGGTGAATTCCGAGAAGGGGCCGTCGATCACGCTGACATGCTCGCCTATCGTGAACGGTACCTCGGGGATAATCCCCTCTTTCTTCTCCATCCGGCCCAGGATCCTGTCGACTTCCTTCTTCGGCATGGGAAACGGCTTCTTGCCCCCGCCGACGAAATGAGTCACGCCGGGAACATTTTCGATGAGACTCCACGTCTCATTCGTCATCTCCATTTCTATGAGGATGTAGCTGGGAAAGAGCTTCCGTTTCGAAACGGTCTTCTTACCCTTCTTCATCTCAGCCACCTCTTCGATGGCCACGAGAACCTTGCCGAACCGGTCTTCCATCTCGGAAGCCATGATCAGGCGCTCGATTGTGTCCCGGACCCTGGCCTCGCGGCCGGAGTAGGTGTGAAGGACGTACCAGCGCATCTTCTTCGAGCCGATACCGGCGCCCTCCACATCGGCGCCGTCCTCCACCACCGCGGCCTCCGCCTGCGGGTTCCCGGTATCTCCGGGTTCGGGGGCCTCGTCCGCCGCCTCGGCGCCGGTCTTCTCCCCCTCGTCAACGGGCTCCGCCTCTTCCTCGGAGATGGAAGCAGTCTCCTCGGCTTCGGGAGCCTCCGTCGATTCCTCCTGCGGTGTATCGCCCTCCTCGACAGCTGCCTCTTCCTCTACGGAAGATTCCTCCGTCGCGGCGGCGCCCGCCTCCTCCTGAGCCTCTTCGGACCCGGAAGGTAAAATACTTTCCTCTTGGGCCACTTCAGGGCCCTTTTCTCTTGTATTATCCTCGTTCATCATGTTTATCCCGTCTGCATGAACAGATCAAGTCACCATCCAAGGAGTCGTCTGATGAGCAGCGAGAGGAGCTGATCCACCAGGCCGATGAACAGAGTAACCACGAAGGTTGCTATGATTACGAGCTTGGTCGACTCTTTCAGTTCCTCGCGAGTGGGCCATGTGACCTTTTTCATCTCGGCCATTATCTCGCCGAGAAACTTCCTTATCTTCTCGAACATACGGTTCTCCGTTCCTGGACGGTTCCATGACGGACCGCGTACCGGCGCCCTGGCGCCGGGCAGCGCCACCGGGCCGCGCCCGCCGTCTCAAAACGCGATTTCTAGCGCGTTTCCTTGTGCTTGGTGTGCTTGCGGCAGAAAGGACAGTACTTTTTGTGCTCGAGCCTGTCCGGATGCAGACGCTTGTTCTTCGTCGTCGTATAATTCCTGTTTTTGCACTTGCCGCATGCAAGTATCACCAGATCTCTCATCTTGACCAGTCCCCGCTATTCTATGATCTCGGTCACGACGCCCGCGCCGACGGTCCTGCCGCCCTCACGGATCGCAAACCGAAGTTCCTTCTGCATCGCTATCGGCGTGATCAGCTCGATGTAGAGCTCCACATCATCGCCGGGCATGACCA
>JAUWCL010000047.1 GCA_030609325.1 Candidatus Krumholzibacteriota bacterium | reverse complement strand
GATCTGCCCTCGATACCGGCAAGAAGCCTCTCGGCGTTTCCGGGAGTGATGATCCCGGTTATCTTCGCCACATTGGTCAGATTTATCCTGCCCACAGAGAGCAGGCGATAGACCTGAGGGAAGTCCCTGATGCATCTGGCTATGCTGATCCTCCTGCCGGCCGTGGACTCTGAGTACCCCAGGTGTTTTACGCAGAACTCAAAGAGAGAGCTGTACCCGCGGGGCAGGTAGAGCCTTCGCCTGTCTATCTCGATCAGACAGGAGAGTATCGAGAGGACAGTTTCTCTTTCTCTCAAGGAGAGCCTTCTGATCCTGCCTATAAGCTCGTTGTCGGAGATGCCGGCAAGGGTCCTGATGCCGGATACACAAGACTGGTCGCAGGGCTTCTTCATCGTCGTCATCGTCAATACCTCCAGTTAGAAGTCTTATCTGCCCCCCTCAGGGAGTATTATAGCACGGGTTTTCGGCAGGCTCACAGATCGCGCATATGGCGAGAACTCGGGCCGAGGCAAGGTTGAAGCCGGAATTTTCGATAGGCGCGCAGGAATGGGCCCTGAGGCTCGCACAGCGCGTAAATCAGCGTGGGTCACGGACTTTCGCGAAAAGGGGTTGAAAATCGCGTCAAGGGAAATCTTCGGAAATCTTCGAAAAATCGCTATTTCTGGAAGATATTTTCAGGATCATCCGTGCAGTCAGGAGCAGAGAGAGAAAGAGGGGAAGCGACATTTAAAATCACCCCCCCCCTCTTTTTTTATGTCACTACAGTCTCGACAGGTTAAATATACAGGCATTCCTGCCTCGATCAGTATGATCTTCCGGTCATCACTGTATCGACCGTTTGACCTTTACCGGTACGTCGCTGATCCGATGGCCCGGCATCCAGAAAGGCAAGGGAAGCTGCAGGCTCCACGATGCAGGTTATACTCAAAAATACTAAAGATATTGAACGGTACGGACTGACGGGGTCGTGTCTCCCTAATGTGCGGTCATTTTTGATCTGAGCGCTCAGAAAGCCTCGCCGATCCTGAAGTAGAACACACTATCCTCCCTGCCCCAGGCGTAATCGATGCCGGTGTTTACGGGCGGATCGGATATCATCCGCCAGCGCAGCCTGAGACCGGTACTCGGCCTGGAGGGTATGTCTCTGGTCGGCCCTGTACCTTCCGTCGGTATAGCCGCGAGGATCCACTCCCGGATGGCCACAGGGGACGTGCCCTTCACGTTCAAGGAGCGTATTCGCGTGCCTTCAGCGGCGAGCAGACAAATCGCTTGTAGAACACTACCCGCGGTTTTATTCTCGGCAAACCCGTATTCCGGCGGGGAGGCCGGAAAGAACAGGACGTTCCTTCACAGGAGAGAGCCGAAGAATATGAGCGATAAAAAATACTACCAGATGACCGCCGAAGAGATCTTCGCCGACCTCGGCACGAGCGAGAAGGGACTTTCGACGGAGGAAGCAGAGAAGAGACTCGGCGAGTCGGGCCCCAACGAGCTGGCCGCCGAGATCAGCATGCCCAGATGGCTCATTTTTCTCTCCCAGTTCAAGGACCTGCTCGTGATCGTCCTGATAGTCGCCGCGGCTTTTTCATTCGTGATCGGCTCGTACAGGGACGGCTTCGTCATGGTCGTCATCGTGATGATCAACGCGATAATCGGCTTCGTTCAGGAATACAAGGTCACCCGCATCCTCGACAGCCTGAAGAACCTCATACAGTCCCCCGCCAAGGTGGTGCGCGGCGGAGAGATGGCCGAGATCGCACAGGCGAAGCTCGTCCCGGGGGACATCGTGCAGCTCGAGGCGGGCGACAAGATCCCCGCCGACCTGAGGGTGATCGAGTCATTCGATCTCCGGACCGACGACTTCGCCCTGACCGGCGAGTCGATGCCGCAGGGCAAGACGAGCAACTTGATAAAGGAAGCGAGCGTCATAGGCGACCGCGACAACATGGCCTTTACGGGAACGACGGTTACCTCCGGCAGCGCCACCGGTGTCGTCGTGCGGACCGGCATGGACACCGAGATGGGAAAGATCGCCGGGATGACGCAGGAGACCGAGGAAACCCCCTCCCCCCTCGAGCGCGAGCTCGGATCGCTGGCGAAGTGGCTCACGATCGCCGTTGTCGTTATCAGCGGCGTGCTGTTCGGGATCGCGCTCTGGCAGGGATTCTCGTTCATGACAAGTATGGTCCTCGCACTCGGTATCGCAGTGGCACTCGTCCCGCAGGCCCTTCCCGCACAGGTCACTGTGGCGATGTCGACGACGAGCAAGAGGCTCGCCGAGAAAAACGCCGTGGTGAAGAGCCTGCCGGCAGTAGAGACGCTCGGTTCGACGAGCGTCATCAGCACCGACAAGACCGGCACGCTGACGAAGAACGAGATGACCGTCACGGCGATCTGGTTCAACGGAAAGCGGTACTCGATGACGGGCACCGGTTACGAGCCCGAGGGACAGCTCCTCGACGAGTCGGGCAACGCCGTCGACCAAACCGGCATCGACGAGATAGAGATCATGATGGACGCGGCGACAATGGCTTCGAACGCCGAGATTCACGAACCGGACGAGGACCACCACGGGTGGTACCCGGTCGGCGACCCGACAGAGGCGGCGCTGGTTACGATGTCGACCAAGCTCGGCACCCGTTCGCCGACGGAGGACGAGGAGAACCCGGAGCTCAAGGAGTTCCCCTTCGATTCGGAGCGCAAGCTGATGAGCTCGGTGCGGCAATTCGGCGACCGCGAACAACTCGCGATGAAGGGGGCTACCGACAGCATAATGGCGATCAGCAGGCACATCTACCGCGACGGGAAACCCGAACCGATCACCGACGCCGACCGCGAGGCGATCAACTCGATCGCCGACGAGTTCTCCGGACAGGCCCTTCGCGTCCTCTCCATAGCCTGCCGGCCACTCGAAGCCGACGGCAGGGATTACGTGATGGAAGAGGTGGAGAAGGACGTCACCTTCCTCGGCCTCGTCGGGATGATCGACCCTCCGCGCGAGGGCGTACGCGAGGCGATGGAGCAGTGCCACGGCGCCGGCATCAGGACATTCATTATGACGGGCGATCACGCGATCACCGCCCAGGCGATAGGAAATGAGATCGGACTCGACGCGAGCGGCCATCCGTCCCCGGTCTTCCCCGGCAGCGAGCTGAAAAAGATGGACGACGGGAAGCTGACAGCGGTGATGGAGAAGGAACAGTCGCTCATATTCTCGAGGGTCGACCCCGAGGACAAGCTGCGGATCGTCGACCTGCTCAAGAACAGCGGGGAGGTGGTGGCCGTCACGGGCGACGGCGTCAACGACGCCCCGGCGCTTCGAAAGGCCGACATCGGCGTGGCGATGGGCAGGATAGGCACCGACGTCGCGAAGGAGGCCTCGGAACTCGTCCTCCTCGACGATTCCTTCCCCACGCTTGTCGACGCGGTCCGTGAGGGGCGGACGATCTACCGCAACCTGAAGAAGACGGTCATCGCGTCGATGACGACGAACGCCGCCGAGCTTGTGGTGGTGCTTCTCGGCCTGACAGGGGTCGCTATGCGCGACTGGGCGATTCCGATCCTCGCAATCCAGATACTCGCGGTCGACCTGCTCGCCGAGATCATGCCGCTTACCTTCCTCACATACGACCCGCCGCCCGACGACGCGATGAAGATCCCTCCTCGCGATCCGAACGATCACATACTCAATCGCGGGAGCTCCCTGGAGATCATCTTCCTCGGAATAGTTATCGGCGTCCTCTCGTTCGCCAACTACGCGATGTTCATGGTGCGCCACGGCGTGACATTCACGGTGCTCGAGGAGACGGGAAGGATCGATCCCTCCCTCGCCATCCTCTACGCACAGGCCGCGACGGTAACATACCTCACGATCGGGTTCTGCCAGTTCGTCAACATTCTCTCGCGCCGGTACGAGAAGGAATCGATATTCAGCCATAATTTCTTCTCGAACAGGATCCTGCTCCTCTCGATCCTCGGATCGATCGGACTGATACTGCTGGCGATCTACCTGCCGTGGGTGAGGGATTTCCTCAGGTTCTATCCGCCGGGCCTGGAGGACTGGACATACGTTATCGGAGCTGCCGGCGTCTACCTCGTCGCCTTCGAGATCCTCAAGCTCTTCAAGAGGCTGCGAAGACGTGGCCGAGGTGAGAAAGGGAGTTACGGCAGAAAGCCCGCCGCCGGCGAACCGGCGACGGGCAGTTGATTTCATGATTCAGGCTATCAGCAGGCTTGCCTACATCTCCCTCCACGACAGCACGATGCACGGCATTATGCCGCTCAGGACGCTCGTGATAGCGTCCTTGCTGTAGAGCACGGCCGCGTTACCGGCGCTGAAGTTGAAGTCGGAGGTGCCCCGTACGATCATCGAGCCGAGAATCCACGGCGTACCGCTGAAGTGGACGTCCCCCTCGACGTAGATAAGCCCCGTGAAGATGAAGCTTCCCGCCGCTTGCAGATCTCCCGTGACGTACAGGAGTCCCTCGCCGGTCAGGCTGCTCGTTATTTTCGCATCGCCCTGTATGTAGGTGATTCCATCGAGGGGATCGGTAATCGACGTATTGTCCGCCCTGGCGAGGATACCAGCCACCTCGGCGTCGGAGAGCCCGAGCACCTCGGCGAGGGTATAGAACGGATTGCCTGCATCGTCGTCGATCGGCATCGGGTTGCCGACAACGTCCGCCGAGCCCTGCGTCTTGACGACATCGCCCGTGCTCGTCACGCCCGGCAGGTTCCCCGAGGAAAGATGCCATGCCGTGCATCCGTTCGGCTTCGTCCCCACCGGCGTGTTCAGGTCGTGATTATACCCGCAGAAGGCGCAGTTACCGGTGAGCTTCACCGCCTTGTCGACGTAGAGGGCGCCGAGCGTACGGGCTATCATCATCCTCTTGGTGACCTCGGCCTGGATGACCCTCTCCCCGTCGGCAGAATGTCCCGACACGGTGATGATCTCGATGGGGAATCCGGAGGCAAAGTTCTCAGGCGGGATCTTGAGCGGATCGTAGAGTACGATCTCGTTCACATCCCTCGCCCCGTCGCCGTCGCGATCCTCCCATTTATGCTCTATCGTGAGTACGTCGTCCGTTCCGGTCGTCTGGCTGTACCGGAGGTACCCGTTGTTCGGGTCCTGGAGCGTTCCGGTCGAGACGGCGCTCCCGCCGACAGCGGGAGCCGCGCCGGGCGACGTGAGGTATATATACATTTTCCAGTCGGGATCGTACGGTTCGCTGTCGCTTATCGCGGCGTTACCCGTCCATCCGCCCACGGCGACATTGGTAGGGTCGGGCAGGGATATCCTGTGGATCGCCTCGCTGAGCCCCGCCTCGGCAATGAACAGCGACTGCGTGGTCGTCCTCTGGTTGCCCGAGATCTTCAGGTCCATCGAGGAAACCATCGCCAGCGTCGCGCCAATCACCGAGATGGCAAACAGGACGAGGAGAGTCACCACCAGAACGTTTCCGCCCTCCATCTTCATGCTTCCGTTGATCTTGCCGTTCATTTCGATTCAGTCCTTTCCTGTTCCCTCCGGGCGGGTTCGTTAGTCGTCCCTGCCGAAATAGGCTACAAGCCTTCCCTGGGTCGCCGAAGACCTTGTTCCCACGACGATGTCCGGCCTGTTGTCCTTGTTGAAGTCAGCCGTGTCGATGGAGACGACCTCTCCCGACTCGAGCCGATTGACACGCGTCCCATACGCCGGCAGAGTGCCGTAGGCGGGCAACAGGTAGGCATTTCCAGTATAGACCGACGAATTCCTCGTTCCGTACACCAGGTCGGGGAAGACGTCGTTGTTATAATTCATTACGGCCAGACAGAGGACCTCGCCATCGGCGAATACCTCGTCGTCCTGCAGCATCGGCATCTCATCCGGCTCGAAAGCGTACCCGGTCGTATCCTGGACGCCCAGGCTTCCGCTCTCGTTGAGCCAGAGCTTGACGGAACCCTGGTTCACCCCCGTCGCGATGGCGGCCACGATGTCGTCATCGCCCGCGTCGTCCTCCATCATGTCGAGGACCTTCAGGTCGTTCACGGCGCCCCAGGGCATGTATCGCTGACTCCATTCGAAGTTGCCGGAGGCATAACCTACATTCACATAGACGTCTATGTATCCGTGGTACGCCGTATTGTGCGATCCGACGATGATATCCTCGTCGCCGTCGCCGTCAATGTCTCCCGATTCGACGGCCCAGATCTCGCCGAGAGGCACCTTGTTCTCCACACACGCCTCGGTTATGTACTGCAGCGACATGAAGTCTCCGCCGCCGATGCCCCTGAATACCTGAAATCCGCCGACCAGGCCGAATGGCGACTTGAGGCCGACGATGAGGTCCGCCGTGCCGTCATCGTCGAGATCGACGAGCTTTAAGTCCATCACCTCATTCATGCCGCTGGAGACGAAGGAAATATCGGGAGACGTGCTGAGGACGCCTTCCGCCCCGGTCATCCAGACCTGGACGTTGCGTTCCGTGCTGACATCGAGGCCGGTCACGATGTCGGGGATTCCGTCTCCTGAGAGGTCGTCTCGTACCATAGCGTTGATATTGTACCCGGCGTCGCGCCTGTACGAGGGCTCGGAGTCGAACAGCTCGTGCACCGGAGTCGTGGCGTTCTCCCACGCGTTGTGGAAGACGAGCATGTTGCCGATCCCGCCGCCGAGCGCAGTTCCGAGCACGATATCCTGATCGTAGTTCCCGTCTTCGCCGAGGTTGGCCGTCGCCACCGACAGCACCCTCTCCGTGTTCGAGATGTGGATCTCGACGAATTCCTGGCGGTCCTCGAGCACGTCGCCGAAGTTGCGGACCACTGTCGTGTCGGCCGCGATCACGATGCCCACGTATGTGTTGACCGTCGTGGAAGTATATCCGTTAGGATCCCTCTCGGTCACCGAATAGGTGTTCGGCTCGAGGTTGAAGACGTAGAATCCGCTGGCGTTGGTAAGAGTGGAATCGCCGTTCGAGACGGCTATGGTCACGTTGGGGATCCCTTCCTCCATCGAGTTCCGCATACCGTCGTCATTCTCGTCGATATAGACGTATCCCTCGAGGACGCCGGAGGTCGGCCCGGCGTAATCTCCGAAATGTACCGTTACAGTATCGTCCTGTGCGACGATAGCCGCCGAGCCCGAGTTCGTGGTCGTCGACGAGAATCCGACCGGGTCGGTCTCGACGACCACGTAGTTGCCCTGCATGGCGGTGAAGGCGTAATAGCCCATGTCATCCGTCAGCGTCTGCGATCCATCGTCGAGAGAGATCAGCACTGCGGGCAGGCCCTTTTCGCCCAGACCTTTCACGCCGTCCTTGTCCTCGTCCTCGAAGACGTACCCGTTGATCACCCCGTACGGAGCGGTCGCGACGTCGCCGAAATTGACGATCTGGGACTGTCCCGAAACAAGAGTGACAGATACAAGGTTCGCCGTGGTCGATCCGTATCCGGGCGGGTCTACCTCCTGGACTGAATATGCCCCGGCCGGCAGCGGGAAGTAGAAGACTCCGAAATTGTCCGTCATGGTTTCGCGGTTCTGTCCGGCAAGGCGGATCTTGACCTTCGGGATACCGGACTCGCCGGAGTCTATCTGACCATCCTGGTCGGCGTCGTGGTAGACCTTACCGCGGATTATCGCACTCGCTATCTGCGAGTTTCTCACGTAGATCTCGGAGGTCATCGTGACATCGAGGTACCCGCCGTTCGTCTCGTAACTCTTGTCGTATCGGTCCGACTCGGATATCGTGGTGACCTTGATCCTGCGGATCCGGCCGAGGAGGTTGTCCGGCATCACCGTAACGGCCAGTGCCTCACTGTCCTCGAGGTACCCGCTGCCATTGGTGTCCCCCCAGAGCTCGTTGTCCGTCGAGAGGTTGTCGTCGTGATCGTACCAGTACTGGAACAGCGGCTGTGGTATCGTCCAGGTCGCCGAGAGGTTCGGCCCGCGGACTATCGCGAGGTTGGCGTCGCGCACCTCATTCTTGCCGCCGTCGAACCCGTACGTGTACCTTTTCATCACGAAGAGGTTCCTGTTCTCGCCGTTCTCTTCGGGATCGTCTCCACGGTCGCTGGCAGTGATATTACCGTCGGCGTTCGAGTCGAGAGTGAAGACGATCGTCTCCGCCTCCGAGTCGAACATCGCGGTCGGCGCGTATATAGTGGTTCCGCTCACGGGAACCGTGTTGGGCGCCACGGCCGGATTGATCGCTACGAGAGACGACAATCCATCAATGGTCCTGCCGTTGTCGATATCGGCGTTGAGAGCGACCTGGTAGGGACCGGCATGCACTATCGGTCTCTGCCCTCTGAAATAGTCGGTCTGCGACCCGGCCTGCCTGAGATGGTCGGTGATATCGTCGAGCGCCGCCCTGGAGTTCTGCTGCGCCTCGGCGTAATCTCGCGTCTTGGCCGATCCCTTCTGGTAGAGGACGAATATGCCCGCCACCGAAATCAGGACGAAGCCCATGACGACCATGCTCAGCACTATCTCGATAAGCGTGAACCCTGCATCTCTGTTATTTCTGAAGATTCTCATGGCAAACCTACCGTCTGGATGTCAGGTACGTGGAGAGCGTCACAGCGTTGTCGTGGCTGCTCGACAGGTAGGTCACCGTTACGGTGACCGTCTTCATGTCGATAACAGGGTCGTTGTCAGTGACAATCCATGTACGCGTGTAAATACGTTCTATGGGGTTATTCTGGTCGTTGTGGGCTCCCGCCGTGAGCTCGGTGTTGTTGAACGGGGCACCCATCAGTTCCTCGATCTTCTGCTGGGCGAGATTGGTCGCCGTCGTCAGATTCCGGGAGCGGGTCGTCGCCGTATTGCTGACCGGCAGTGTCCTGATCGCGGCCGTTATGCCGATGGCGAATATGAGCATCGCTACGATGATCTCTATCAGCCCTATGCCTTTTTCCGACTGCAGCATGATTTTACTTCCCTTATCAGTCGACGGTCACGTTACCGGTCCCGCCGAAGATCCTTACACTTTTTACTCTGTTTAATGTGTTTCGCAACGTTATCGAACCGCTCTCTCTCGTATTACCCTTACTCCCGAAGGTCAGGCTCGTGCTCGAGAGGGTATGAGCGGATATCTCCACCGTCTCGCAGAGTTCGTATTCGGCGCTTTCATACTCGCCATTGTCGAGATTGCCGTTCCTGTTCATGTCCTCGTACCAGGAATACGTGTTGTTGTCGGTATCGAACGTGAAAACGACGTCGACGTTCTTCATCACCGCGGACGACCGCGCCGTCCTCAGGGCACTGGCAAGGTGTTGTGTTTCTCCGTTGAGCCGCCACCCCATCATGAACCGTTTGTAGTTCGGAACGGACATTACCGCGATGAGTCCGAAGATCGTGATCACGATCATCAACTCGGTGAGAGTGAATCCTCTGTTATTTCTTCTAATCTTATTCATGATCGCTCCATCCAGTTTTGTCCTCCACCCGCCATAACGCAAAAAGCGTGCCTTGCCGGAGCGGGGTGGACCGGTATCGATTTCCCCCCAATCGCCGAGCCTAGCGAGTCCCGCCCGCGAGCCTTGTAACTTTAATGCCCTCAACCCGTTAAAGGAGCAGAAATAATCACGGGAAAACGACCGGACGTTGATTATTTTTTATAGGAATTATTCCGATATAGCGTACGGGGCGCGACGCGGAAGCATGTGTAACAGTAAGGTCCGGGCAACTCACCAGCCGGGAATGAATATGCATCTCTGCATGAAAGATGCGAATCAACCACGGGCGTCATAACGAAATAATGACGGACCGGAGATGATTATCATAGAATCCGACGGGTTAAGAGAAGCCGCGGGCAGCGATTCTGGACCAATCGACTGCAGGATGGAACGGGCCCGCCTTCGGGGAAAGGTACCGATATCACGCTACCGGTGCGGTCTCGTCGACTATCTCGGCAGTGTTACCCTCGATCCGCAGCTTTCTGACGATCGATGTAGCGGCCGTGCCGCCTATCTTGACCGTGTTTTCGCCGTTATTACCCTCGGTGATCTCGACAAATATCCTGGCGAGACAGTCCGGGTCGCTGCCCTGCTCCATCAGCATAGAACCCGATTTCGTGACCCCGTACCTCATCAGGTACTCTCCGAGGCCTCCTGACGACATGGCTGTGGCGGGATCCTCCCAGAGACCCATCGCGGGACCGAAATGCCTCGCGTACGAGATGCAGTCTTCGCCGAAGGTGTTGAGAGTGAAAATGTGATTCGTGAAGGTGTCGTATTTCTTGTTGAACATCCCGAGCTTGATGAGGTCGGGATGTAGATTCACCATAGTCTCCCTGTGCTCGACCGGGATGATCAGCCAGTCAACGTCTGCCGAAGCAATCACCACGGGAAGGCCTGTCATCCTGATCTCGCTGCTGTCTATGCCCAGGACTTCGGCGATCTCATCGATCGGTATATCGGACTCGCGATACCGCTGAACGGGCTGATGCATCATGATCTTCTCAAGACCCTTTATCCCCGTATCCCCGTCGCACCCCGAGCTTGCGTGAATATCGATCTGCACGTTTCCCATACCCGTCTCGAAAACCACATTCGTCACCCCGTCGGATAGAGGGATACTCCAATCCTCTATCATCGAATAGCAGGCGGCGATCGTCACGTGGCCGCTGCATCCCATCTCGCGTTTCGGCGTGAAAAACCTGATGCGGCATGCGGCCTCCTTCGAGGTCGACTGCATCACGAAGCCGCACTCGATGATATTGAGATACATATTGCTCGCGATGTCCTGCATGATCTCGGCAGAGAGACCGTCGGCGCCCGCTATGATCCCGGCGGGATTGCCGGAGAACGACCGGTTTGTGAAGGCGTCGACACATTTGATCGTCAGTTCTTTCATCGTGCCCGTCCTTTTAAGGCCATGTGGCAAAGCACAAGTCCGCGTTGCATAATTCCCTGCCGTTCCCCGTGATTCCCGGGGATTCTTCATACTCAGCACCGGGCCATTGCCAGGTGTAATATACTGCATCGGCTACACTTGGCCCGCATTCGGGCGAGCCGGACGCGCGCCGCCGCGAAGCCCGGAAGTTCACCAGGAAGATGTTATGCAAAACCGGTTCCCATAAATCTGATCATAGATATCCGGAATGCCCGCAGCAAGGTCCTGTCAATCGGAAAAAGTGCAGCGGATCATGTCCGCGGCGCCTGTTGTTCATACGGGGATCTGCCGGGCGGGCCTAGTGCTGATCCTCCTCGCCCTCAAGCGGCTTGTACTTGAGATGGCCGCCCGTCTCGCCGGCCACCTTCCTGTACCACGACTCGGGATAGCCGGGGTGCTTGACGTTTCCGAGCTCGTCCTTCAGGTTGCCGTCCATGTACTTTACGAGAAGATCGGTTCCGAGCCTGCGCCAGCGCTCCACCGTCGCGTCGGCGGTGCGGCACGAGTAGTCGGTGAGGTAGTCGATGGCCAGGTTCGGCGACTGCTTGTACAGCGCCTCGGCCGCCTCGTCTATCCTCGGCTGGTCGGCGAGAAACATACCCTCGAGCTCGCGCTGGACGAGCCTGATGTCGACTATCATCTCGCTGTAACGTAAATATGCGTAGTTGGACACCCAGTTAAATACCCAGAATGCCGAGTCCCACGTGAAGTGGTGAAAGTCGCCGTTACCGGCTGCGTACGACCCGGGCACGCGCCTGATGCCGCAGTAGATCGGGTTGTAGACGGTACTGTACGTGTCGTCGACGCTGAACCAGAACACTCCGCCGATTGGATCGGGAAGCCACGAACGGCACTGTGAGACAAAAGAGAATCCGGTCTGCTGGGTCGAGGTGGCTCGTTCGTTGATGTATTTGACTTCGTCGACCTTCCAGGTCAGCGGCCTCCAGCGGTAGGGACAGTCGTACGGGCCGGCGCCGATATCCTTCGTCATGTCGAACTCAGTCCCCTCGAAATGGTCGCGCATGAACTCCATGATATCGCGGACGGAGAGCTTCCTGTCCGGCTTTATCCAGAGCGGCATCGGCTCGGCACCCTCGACGCCCTTCACGAAATTCATCGACATCTCGAGCGAGGGAGCGGCGCGGTTGAACATCGCGTAGACGCGCGCCTCGCAGAACCTCAGCGCGCCGTAGTCGAGGGGCGCGTATGCGTCGGCGAAGCTGAAATCCTTGTCGGACCCCTCGTAGTAGCCCATCTCGCGGGCAAAATCGATGACGTCGGAGGCATAGAGGCAATTCTTTTTATCCTTGAGCGGGAACTGCCTGATGCGGGCCTGGTTGGCGTGTGCCGAGATATACCCGTCGGGAATACGGCGGGCCACCCAGACGGCGCCGCTGTTCCCTGCGACCTTGCCGATCATGTCCATGAACCAGACCTCGTTCGGATCGGCAATCGAGAACGACTCGCCCGAGCTGGCGTAACCGTACTCGGCGACAAGGCTCGTCATGACCTCGATCGCCTCTCGCGCCGTCCTGGCCCTCTGCAGGGCGATAAACATCAGGCTGCCGTAGTCAAGGGATGCGGTGCTGTCGCGGAGCTCGCTGCGGCCTCCCCAGGTCGTCTCGCCGATCGTCAACTGGTGCTCGTTCATCAGGCCGACGATGGAGTAGGTATGCGCGACCTGCGGGATCTGCCCGAGATACTTGCCCGTGTCCCACTCGTATATGTCGAGCATCGTGCCGGGCAGATGGTCGCGCGCCGGCCAGTGGTACAGTTCGCCGTAGAGCACATGCGAGTCGGCCGCGTATGTGATCATCGTCGAGCCGTCGGTCGTTGCGCCCTTCGTCACGAGGAAGTTGGTGCAGGCGCCGACCGGTACGGCCGTCGAGACGATCGTCGCAACGAGCAGCAGGATCACGATAAACAGGTTTATCATGTAGAGGTACCCCCGTCAAGAGTGATGAAGTCCGGACACAATGGCGGCGATTGTAGCACAGATCGCCGTCGCGTGGAAACAGACAAGAATTGCCCGCTTCTTTTACAATTTGGGGGGGAGGGTTGACTTACCGCTGAAGCCGAGGTACATTTGAGTAGAACTTTTTGTTCGCATGCTTGCTCCTTTTGTTTAAGCATCAACAACTCAATACTAAAGGAGCGGGCATGTTTTTTCTATATCTTACTTTCCGCAACAGGAGCTATTTCATCGACGCGCTATCGATAATCCGTACCGATCTGAGCTTTGGCACCACTTTTACCGTCACATTTTCTTCCGCACCATTTGTCAATTCGATCTGGAACTCTGACTTATCAAGGACATGATGATCGGGCAAGTTCTT
>JAUWCL010000046.1 GCA_030609325.1 Candidatus Krumholzibacteriota bacterium | reverse complement strand
ACCCCGTCCTCGCTCAGGGAAACGAGACGGTTGCTGCGCGGTGCGAATTCGACATGGATGACCTTGCCCTCATGGCTTTCGAGGACGCAGCAGGGAGAGGCGGCGGGGCCGATCGAAGGATCGATCTCTACAGGCTTCTCGAGACGCCTGACGATACATCCCGACAGGACAATCGCTGCCGTCAGCGCCGCGGCGAGTACAATTTTCCGGTGCATCAGGGAACCCTCCTCCCTTCAGCATACAATAACGGGGTCCGGAGTGTCACTCGCCGAGCTTTCTTCGCAGAATCCCGCTGACAATCAAGGGATCGGCCTTTCCCCCGCTCTCCTTCATCACCTGCCCGACGAAAAACTTCATCAGCTGCTTCTTTCCCCTGTGATAGCGCTCCACCTCGTCCGGTTTCGATTCGAGGACGCGGTCGACGATCTCTTCAAGTTCGTTTACTTCCGATATGCACTCGAGCCCGAGGCGCTTTACCGCGTCGGCCGCGCTTTCGCCCGACTCGATCATCGCGGCGAATACATCCGCACCGGCCGAGTTCGAGACCACCCCGCCCTTGACGAGATCGATCAGCCCGGCCAGCGCTGCAGGGCCTGCGGGGAATCCCCCGATATCTCCGCCCGTGGATTTGAGCTCGCGCAGGACATCCCTCATCACCCAGTTGGCGCTCGTCTTCGGCTCCCCCGTCAGATTCGCAGTTTCCTCGTAATAATCGGCGATATCGCTCTCGGCCGTCAGGACGCCGGCGTCATAGGCGGGCAGGCCGTATTCACGCCGGAACCTGCGTTCGCGGTCAAGCGGCAGTTCTGGTATCTTCGCCCTCTCTTCCTCGATCCATCCCTCGCCGATGATGAGGAGGGGAAGATCGGGCTCGGGGAAATACCTGTAGTCGTGCGCCCGCTCCTTGCTGCGCATAGTGACGAGTTTCTTCTCCCTCGCGTCCCAGAGACTCGTTACCTGGACGATCGTCCCTCCCGACTCGAGCTCATCCCGCTGCCGTTTTATCTCGACCTCAAGGCCGGCCTCGACCGCCTTGAAAGAGTTGAGGTTCTTGATCTCGGTCCTCGTCCCGAGCGCATCGTCGCCTGTCCTCCTCAAGGAGACGTTGACATCGACGCGCATCGATCCTTCCTCGAGGTTGCCGTCGCATATCTCGAGATAACGAAGCATCTGCCTGAGCCGACGAAGGAAGAGTGACGCCTGACGCGGGCTGTGTATCTCGGGGCGTGTCACGATCTCGGCAAGCGGCACGCCGCACCTGTTGAAGTCGATCAGGCTGTGCCCCCCGCGCCCGTGCAGGAGCTTCCCCGCGTCGTCCTCGAGATGGATCCGTTCGAGTCTGACATTCACCTCCGTCCCCTCATCCTCGAAGACGAGGCTGCCGCCGGTACATAGGGGCCTGTCATACATCGAGATCTGGTAGTTCCTCGGCGCGTCGGGGTAGAAGTAGTTCTTCCTCGCGAATGCGCTCTCCCTCTCTATCACGCACCCGAGGGCCAGCCCGAGCCTGACGGCCATCGAGACGGCCTCGCGGTTGACTGAAGGAAGTGCCCCCGGCAGGCCGAGACAGACTGGACAGACCATAGTGTTCGGTTCTTCGCCGAAAGCAGCGGGGCAGCGGCAGAACATCTTCGTACGGGTCAGCAACTGGGCGTGAACCTCGAGCCCGATCACCGTGACATATCCGGCGCCTCCCGCCATCAGGCATCACCTCCGCCGGGAACGGATCTCTCCCTGAAGCGAAAGAGCTTCTCCAGTCCCCTCGCTCCCCTGAGCAACACATCCTCTCTGCCCGCGGCCGCTACGAGCTGGACACCTACCGGGAGCCCGTCGGCAGACAGCCCGGCCGGTATCGAGATCGCGGGCAGCCCGGCGATGTTCGCCGGTGTGGTAAAAATATCGGAAAGGTACATCGAGACGGGATCATCCAGCTTCTCGCCTAGCAGAAAGGCCTGCCCGGGCGTGACGGGCAGCATCAGGAGATCGATCCGCGAGAAGACTGCGCCGTACGCTTTCCTGATCATCTCCCTTACCGAGAGAGCCTTGCTGTAGTAGGCGTCGTAGTATCCCGCCGAGAGAACGTAGGTGCCGAGCAGGATCCTGCGCTTTACCTCCTCGCCGAATCCGGCCGTCCTAGTCAACGCATAGAGCGATCCGAGAGATCCGGTGTTCTCCCTCATCCCGTACCGGACTCCGTCGAACCTGGCAAGGTTCGAGGATGCCTCAGCGTTCGCGATGACGTAGTAGCACGCTATAGAGATCTCCATCCCGGGCAGCGGAACTGTCTCCGGAGCCACGCCCGCTGCGGCGACAGCGCGCGAAGCCTCGTCGAGGGCGGAGGCCACCGCCGGATCGAGATCCCAGCTTCCAAGCTCCTCCGGGATCCCGAACGACAGGTCGGCGAGCCCGGCGTCCAGGCCGGAGAGCAGGTCGGGGCAGTCCTCTTCGATCGCCGTGGAATCCCTCCCGTCAGGGCCCGCGAGCGCCTGCATGAGCAGCGCACATCCCTCGGCGTCGTTTGCTATCGGTCCTATCTGGTCGAAGCTGCTCGCGAACGCCACGAGACCATACCTCGATATCCTGCCGTACGTCCCCTTCAGCCCCGTGACCCCGCAGAACGAAGCGGGCTGTCGTATCGAACCACCGGTATCCGACCCGAGCGCCGCCGGCACCATTCCGGCGGCGACGGCAGCGGCCGAGCCGCCACTCGAGCCTCCCGGTGTGTATTCCTCGTTCCACGGATTTCTCACGCGGCCAAATGCAGAGTATTCGTTCGACGAGCCCATCGCGAACTCGTCCATGTTCGTTTTTCCAATGATAATCGCGCCGGCGGCCGTCAGCCTTTCGACGACGGTGGCATCGTAAGGTGGCCTGTACCTCCCGAGTATCTTCGAGCCGCACGTGGTCGGAAGGCCGCACGTACAGATGTTGTCCTTTACCGCCACCGGGATGCCGTAGAGCGGCAGCCGGCCGGGGTCTTCCTTCCCGAGTTCTTCCGCCCTCGCCATCGCCTCGTCACGGAAGACCTCGAGGAACGCTCCGGCGACCCGGTCGCGCGAATCGATCGCATCGAGGCAGTCGCCGACGACCTCCGCCGGCCTTGCCGCGCCGTCGCGGTACAACAAGAGGAGCTCGCCAACGCTCTTTCCGGCAAGTCCGCTCACGACTCCATCCCCCCGTCTTCCCGGTCGATGACGGGAGGCACGCGGAAGAATCCTCCCTCGCGGTCGGGGGCCTGGCCGAGCACCTCTTCCCTGTCGAGACAATCTCCGGGCTCGTCGGCCGCGGGCTGCGTCACAGTCCCGCCGGTCGCTCCGCCGCGCACGCCATCCGCGCCGGTTCCGCCTGTCTCGACTTCCTGCAGCTTTCTGACGAACCCTATGATCCTGTCGAGCTGGAGCCTGAGCCTGTCGCGCTCCTCCGGGTCGAGATCCACCCTGGCGATGGCCTCGAGGTCGCCGAATTCCATGTCGGTCAGTTTCAAATCTTCCTTTCTCTCCTTCTTCCGAGAGACTAACCGCACCGGCGCCGGGCTGTCAAAACGATTCGTGATTCGAATATACTCGCCCGCAGCGATGTAAGGATCATGGACATTATCTTTGAATTGACCGTTTCACGCAGTTGTCATACGATCGCCGCAGACACGGCTTGTCTGGAGGTTTAAATGAGAGCGCTCCTGTTTACCGCCGCGGCCGCCCTGGTAATGCTCATGCTGATCGCATCGCCGCACCCGGCCCTGGCCAACAAGAGCTACAGTCATCCGTCCATCGATTTCAAGATAGCATTCCTCCCCGACGGGAGCGCCGAGGTAGAGGAGACGAGAGCGTTCAGCTTCGACGGATCTTTCTCCTGGGCCTTCATCGAGAAGGTCACCCGGGGAAAGTACGGCACATACGTCGTCGAGTTCCACGGCGTATGGGACGCCGACTCCGGCGAGCAGCTCCGTCACGAAACTTACGAGAAGGGCGGATATGAAGGGGTGAGGTGGCATTACTCGGCGGAAAATACGACGAGGCGCTTTCTGATAAAATACCGGATAGCCGGCGCGGTTCAGAAATACATGGACGCCGCCCAGTTCTACTGGAAAATCGTCGGTGAAAGCCACGCATACATAAGGAACGTCACCGCGGCCCTCACCCCTCCTGCGCCGAGCCCCTGCCTTTTCAAGGTGTTCATACACACGCAGACGCCCCCTGGCAGCCTCGATTTCGCGAAGGACTTCAGCAGCGCCCGGGTGGAGCTCTCAGGAGTCTGCGCGAACGATTTCGTCGAGCTCAGGGTCCTCCTCGATCCGGACATATTCCCCGATGCCCCCCTCCTTTCGGGAGAGTCCCACGGCTCGCTGCTCGAGGACGAGAGGGTCGTAACGGAAGTTTGGCGGATGCAGGAGCAGAAAAGAATCGAACGGACCATCCAGAGCATGAGAGCGATAAAGATCTCCGTCGTCGTCGGCGCCGTCCTCTTCGCGATGTTCATTGCCCTCTACATATGGTTCTTCATAAAGTTCGGGAAGGAGCCGGACACCGGTTACGACCACGATTACGAGAGGGACCCTCCGCAGGATATCCCTCCCTGCATCCTCCCCGCTATCCTCACGCAGAGCGGGGTGCAGGCCACCGAGATGGGCAAGACCTTCTCATCGGCCCTGATCGAGAGCGCCAGGCTGGGGTATATCGAGATAAGGGAGATAGAGAAGAAGGTCCTCCTCTTCAAGAGCAAGGGACTCGAGTATGAACTCACCGAAAAGGGGAAGCAGCTCCTGATGGACAGGTACATGCCGTCTGAAGGCGAGCGCTACTTGATCCAGTTCGAGAAGGACGTCCTCTACACCGTCTTCCGCGAGGCGGGAAGCGGAGACACGGTCACCACCGACGAAATCGAGAAGTGGGCGAAGAAGACGACCGGATCGAAGACAAACTACAAGCGCTTTATCGACGAGAGGACAAAGAAGCTGAGGAAGTATTTCGAGAAGGAGCATTACAGCATAGACGATCCGGTGAGCGAGAAGGCGAGGAAGGGCTTCATAGCGATATCGATCGGTTTCGGCCTGATATTCGCCGTCCTCTTCCTGGCCGGTCTGAGAAGCCCGGTCCTGTTTGCCTTCGCTCCCCTCTTCATCATCACGGGGATCCTGCTGTCTATCCCCCTCGCTCGGAGAACGCGCGAAGCCGCCCTCGAATACGAGAGATGGAAGGCATTCAAAAGGTTCATGAGCGATTTCTCGGCGATGAAGGAGGCGGGGCCGTCCCTCATCCCTCTATGGGAACACTACCTCGTCTACGCCGTCGCGCTCGGAGTGGCGGACAAGCTGATCAAGAACCTCGGGCTCGTCGCGAAGGAATACAACACCCCGGTGCCGATGGCCGTATGGTTCCACCCCGTCCACGCGGCTTCGTTCGGCCCTGACGGTGCCGGAGAGGGGCTCGCGTCCCTCGACTCGATGAGCGCTTCACTGGCCAACCTCGAGAGCCTCGCCTCGGCCATGTCCACATCCACCTCGTCGGGAGGCGGATTCAGCGGAGGAGGCGGCGGCGGAGGCGGTGGCGGCGGAAGCGGCGCCGGCTGATAATGAAAAGGGAGATCGCGCATGGGCCCGGCGAAGATAATCATCATCGCGCTCGCCGCGGGCGCGGGCATCTGGATCATACTGACGTACAACAGGTTCGTCACCTTCAGGAACAGGTGCGCGAACGCCCTGTCGCAGATAGACATCCAGATACAGAAACGTCACGAGCTTATCCCGAAGCTCGTCGACACCGTCAGGAGCTACGCCTCCCACGAGCAGGAAACGCTCGAGAAGGTCACGGCGGCCAGGGCCGCCGCCGTGGGAGCCGGGTCGAACCGCGAGAAGGCCGCAGCGGAAGACGGCCTCGACGCCTCACTGAAATCCCTTTTCGCCGTCGCCGAGGCCTATCCCACACTCAGGGCCGACACCCTGTTCCTCGAGCTCCAGGGCGACCTCACGAAGCTCGAGGACAACATCCGCTTCTCGCGGCAGTTCTACAACGACACTGTAATGATCCACAACACGACAATCAGCATCTTCCCCAACAACCTCGTCGCGAAGTTCGCCGGGGCCGGCGAGATGGAATACTTCGGGCTTCCCGGTTGACTCTCCCATCCCCCGGATATATTTTTAGGTATGAACACACGTTCGATCCGTCTCACCCGCCTCGCCCTCATCGCCTTTGCCGCCTCGTGCGCAAGCGAGGACGCTCCATACATTCCCGACAACGGGGACCCACCTCTCGACCCGACCATAAGATGGACGACACTCCTTTCGGGAAAGTCGCTCAGGGCGGTCTGGGGCTCATGCGGCTCCACGGTATATGCGGTGGGCGACGCGGGAACAGCCTTCTATTCCAACGGTGAGGGCTGGGTGCCGATGGACACGGGAACGAACGCTGACTTCCACGGCATCTGGGGAGACGGCCGCGGCAGGCTGTTCGCCGTCGGCGAATCGGGAACTGTGGCCGAATACGATGGTGACTGGTCCCTGCGCTCGACCCCGGTATCGACTGAACTGTTGTCGGTATGGGGCTCATCGTCGTCAAGCGTCTTTGCTGTCGGCAGGTCGGGCACGATCATCAGATACGACGGTTCGCGGTGGAATGTGATGAAAAGCGGGACGATAGTCGATCTCAATGACGTCTGGGGCACCTCCGCCGGCAACGTCTACGCCGTCGGCAACAGCGGTACCGTCCTCCGCTTCGACGGCGATGAATGGAAAAAGATCCCGACTCCCTACACTGCATGGTTCAACGGGGTATGGGCCGATCCGGACGGGAACGTCTATGTCGTCGGGCTCGCCGGATTCATCGTCCGTTACTCCGGAAGCGAATGGACGAAGATGCGCAGCGGGACATTCCATCCACTGCGGGATGTCTTCGGCGTCTCCCGGAATGCGATCTACGCCGTCGGAGACAACGGGACGATCCTGACATTCGACGGGGAACAGTGGAATCCGACGTACATCGAGCATACCCTCTTTCTAAAGGGAGTCTGGGCATGCAGCAGCGACGAGGTATACTGCGTCGGCGCTCCGGGCACGATCCTCAGATATAACGGCGAACAATGGCTTATAGAATCCCGCACCACGTATGCTCACCTCTATTCGGTCTTCGGCGCCGGCAAGCACGTGTTCGCCGCCGGACAGACGGGCGCACTCCTCCATTTCGACCGTGAAGCCTGGAAGGCAGAGCCATCGGTGATGTCCGCCGACCTCCACTCCCTCTGGGGAATGTACGGGAACTGGATGATGGCCGTGGGTGAAGGCGGCAGCACGCTGATATTCGACGGTACGGAATGGAACGAGGCTGGAACGGAAAAAATCACGACGCTTCTCGATATCTGGGGATTCGACGAGACGGATGTCTGGGGGGTCGGCGAATACGGGCGGATATACCGTTTCGACGGAAACGACTGGTCGATGGCCGGAAATCCCGACCTCGACAGGTTGTGGGGGGTCTGGGGGCCGGCGCCGGGCGACATCTTCACCGTCGGGGGCGGAGGAAGGATATTCCACCTCGTCGGCGATATCTGGACCCCGATGGAAAGCGGCGTCGACATGCAGCTCCTCGATATCTGGGGATCCTCCGCGGAAAACGTCTTTGCCGTGGGGATGAACGGCACGGTCCTCCATTTCGATGGAGTGGACTGGGAACGGATGGACACCCCCGCGACGAGAACGCTCTACGGGATCTGGGGATTCGCGGCGGACGACGTGATAGCCGTCGGTGAATACGGCACAGTGATCAGGTACGACGGATATTCATGGTCGTCCGAGGACTGCGGTACGGGAGAGCATCTTCGGGCCGTATGGGGAACCTCGAACACCGATATCTTCGCCGTGGGCTCACTCGGCACTGTGCTCTATTACGGTCTCGTCGAAGGTGCGCGCTGAACTTGTTCCCACTGAATATCCAATGGGATTATTCTGTACGATGGTATTTTTAGGAAGGGCAGATTTCACCTTTGCCTGCGAACGAATCGGGCTTGAGATTTTTTCTGATTCTGGCGGAAAGAATCGTCTTCTTCAGCCGAATCGATTTCGGCGTGATCTCGACCATCTCATCGTCGCGGATGAAATTGAGGGCTTTTTCTATCGTTATCGGCTTGACAGGCTTCAGGACCACGGCGTCGTCTTTCCCGGCCGCCCTCATATTCGACAGTTTCTTCTCCTTCGCCTGATTGACGTTAATATCGTTATCCCTGTTGTGCTCTCCGACGATCATTCCCTCGTATCCAGGATCGCCCGGCTTCACGAACAGTCGCCCACGCGCCTCGAGGTTGTAGAGCGCGTAGGCTACGGCATTACCCGGCCTGTCGGCGACTATCGAACCGGTGAAACGAGTGTTGAAATCGCCTCTGTACTCTTCGAATCCGGCGAAATACGAGTTCATCACGCCGGTCCCCTTCGTGTCGGTGAGAAACTCATCCCGATATCCTATCAGTGCCCTTGAAGGGGCCGAAAATTCGACTCTGACCCGGCCGCTGTCGTCGTGAACCAGGTCCGTCATCCTGGCCTTGCGCAGCGCCAGCTTCTCGGTGACAGCACCAAGGAACTCTTCTTTACAATCGACGAACAGGCGTTCGATCGGCTCGAGCCGCTTTCCTATTTTATATTTATATATGACATGTGGGCGTCCCACGCAGAACTCGAATCCTTCCCTTCTCATCGTCTCGATCAGGATGGCCATCTGGAACTCTCCGCGTCCTTTCACGATGAAACTGTCACGCTCGCGGTCTTCCTCCATCTGGATCGCGACATTCATCAGAGTCTCCTTGAAGAGGCGCTCGCGTATCTTCGTAGACTGGACGAAACGTCCTTCCTGACCGCTGAACGGGGAATCGTTAATCGTGAATCGCATCGAGATAGTCGGTTCGTCGATAGTAATGCGTTCCAGTGCTTTTGGATGCTCCCTGGTACAGATAGTATCGCCGATCTTGACGTCATCGATCCCGGCGAGGACTGCGATATCACCAGCGCTGGCAGATTCGGCCGGCCTGTAAGACATACCCTCGTACTTCTGAAGTTTCGTCACCTTGAGCGGAACATGTTCGCCATTCTCGTTTATACAGACGAGCAGCCTGTTCGAACTGACTGTGCCGTTGATGATTTTTCCCACCGCGAGCCTGCCGAGGTAATCCGAATATCCGAGATCGGAGACGAGCATCTGGAACGGCTCTTCCGGATCGTAGACCGGGGGCGGGATCTCGTCGATAATCGTATCAAGCAACTGGTGAATATTGTCTGTCTCTTCTTCCAGTGTCCTTTTGGCGATCCCGTCACGGCCGATGGCGTAGAGAAGCGGGAAATCGATCTGATCGTCTTCGGCTCCGAGATCTATAAAGAGATCATAGATCGCGTCGAGCACCTGACCGGTTTGCGCGTCCTTCCGATCGATCTTGTTTATCACGACGATAACCTTGAGCCCCGCCTCAAGAGTCTTTTTCAGCACAAAGCGTGTCTGCGGCAGAGGCCCTTCGGACGCGTCTACAAGAAGAATGGCGCCATCGACCATCGAAAGGGCCCTCTCCACTTCGGCGCCGAAATCGGAATGCCCCGGCGTGTCGATGATATTTATCTTCAAGCCTTTCCAGGACACCGAACAGTTCTTGGCGGCGATCGTGATGCCGCGCTCGCGCTCGAGGTCCATGTTGTCCATTATCCGTTCGTCTACAACCTGCCCGGTACGCAGCAGGCCGCTCTGTCTGAACATGGCGTCCACGAGCGTAGTCTTGCCATGATCCACGTGGGCGATTATGGCGATATTCCTGATATCCTTATTCTCAATAATTCTGCTCACAAAACAGCTCCGAACATTGCCGGCTCCCTGACCAGCTATGCCTGGCGAAAATATCGATCCATTTCCCGGGGAGGGGAGTGACTGGCGATCCAAGTTTGCCGAAATATAAGCTGTTACCGGCGTTTGTCAACAGATAACGGATGGATTCAGGTGTGGCTTTTATTTATTCCGTCCTCCTTACAATACTTGCACTTCCCTGAGCCCACAAGAAAGTGGTGACCTCCCGGTGCCCCCGGCGCATATCACGCCGCCGGCTCGGATGTCATAATCCCCCATCTCTTTGATTTCTTTGAAGTAAATAGGCAAGTAACACAATTTGTATAGAGGGCGGATGACATTAATGGATGGGACAGGTGAGGACTACTTCATGATGAAACAACTTGCCTTCTGGGCTTCGAATAACTCACCATGTATCGACCTGACGATTTTGCGTCGATAGGCCGTTCCGTTGTCTACCTGCTCTGCCAGGTCAACAGGTTCATCGTGTGAGCCATCTTCGTGTAACAGTTCAACAACAGGCCGATGCATTAGGCTTGTTTGTTCGTATTGCCGCACGACAACGGCATTTTCGCCGTTGTCCAGCTCCACTACCGTTCCTACAGGGTAGATTCCCATCGCCTTGATGAATACCTTTGCGACAAGTGGATTAAACATCTCCCCACCTTTATTAAGAATGAAACATAATGCCCTGTCGGGTGTCAGCGTATATTTCCGATATACTCTTGGAGTAGTCATGGCGTCAAATATATCGGCGATGGTTATCATGTGAATGTACGGATGCATCTCCCAACTTCCCGGTTTTTTGGGATACCCCTCACCATTATATCGCAGATGGTGTTGAAGGGAGACAAAGAGTGGATCAACGATCACTCGCAGTGACCTCACTCGAAACAATTCTATGATGCCAAGCATGGGGTGACGTTCCATGTGCTTCCACTCACTAGCCGTCAGTGTTCCAGGCTTGTTCAAGATTGATTGGGGGACACGTGTCTTGCCGAGGTCATGAAACAGGGCGGCAACGCCAATCTTCGCGATTTCGTTTTTGGGCAATCCCATCCGATCCGCTATCAACATCGAGTAAACGCTGACATTTACAGAATGTGTGAAGGTGTATTCGTCATAGTTTTTGATGCTTGCGAGTCCAAGCAGTATGCTTTCGTCTATCTCAATGATATCGGCTATTTGCTGAGTGAGCCTGTGTGCTTTGGGAAGCTGAATTGGGCGCCGTTGCTCTATTGCTCTCATAACCTCGCCCATGAAAAGGATTGTTCGAGACATAATCTTGTTGCTTTCTTCTCGAATCTTTCGCCTTTCCACTTTCGCGTCTCTGAGGTACTTCGTCCGTTCTATCCATTCGCTGAGCCTTATATTTTTAACACGGGCACCCGCGAGTCGCTGGTTGAGCTCGCCAAAGACATCTTCTTCGGATGGATCTAAAAAGAATTGCTGTAAGAATGATCCCAGCTCCATGGCTGTGATCTCAGGAGCAAAGTCAATCTCCTCCACGTTTCTTTTTCTCATCTCGTCGATTAAGTACAAAACTGGCGACATGCTTTGGGAATCGACGATGACTCGCACGTCGTTGATTAATAGTAAATCCGTTACTACTGTCAGAGTGACTCGCCCCTCGATCTCGGCGAGCTCACTCAGCGTTTCCATAAGCTTTGACAGCGCTGTCTGAGTGGCGCGATTGTTCAAGTTGTAAATTTGTACTGTTTTGCTGGCGCTAAAGAGGCGGCGAACCAGGTGAGGCCCCAAACAATCGATATGGCTAGATGGCCCCGGCGCGCAGATATCGTTATCGTTGATGGAACTGTCCGCGGTGTTATTCGTTGTGCCGAAAGAATATTTTAGGCGATTTGTCATCGTTTTTCTTCCTCGCTTACAACCAAATCCTGCTTTTCCTCGCTCACTTCGACGCTTTCGTCCAGTTGCCTCAATACGTACTGCGCCTTAGTTTTGACGAGTCTATCGCCATCGCCAGCAATTTTTCTCAATATATTCAAGGATTCTAAACCGGGAATATATCTCAAGGCTGTAATGGCAAGCAGTTTGTTCTGTTTGTTTTGGGATTTTCTGAACAGTAACCACTTTTTATTCTTTATCATTTTCTCGATCGGAACCAACACCTTTTCCCCAGCCAGCTTCCCAACCGCCCGAAACATACGCTCAAGTTCATCCATGCTCTTGGTCTCGATGTTCTCCGCGAAACACAAGGAAGCCACTTTGTCGATAATCAACGGGTGCCTGAACTCCTCAACGGCAGCAAATGTTTTGATGCGAACACTCATGTTGTCATCTTCTAAATACTTGCGCAGCAGCAGCGCTGCCTCCTCGGTTCCGACGTGCACCAAGTACTCGATCATATTATCCCGCACCTGGACATTCGGAGAAACCATCAACCTCTCGATGATCTGCGGAACCCCGCTTGTCATGGATTGCAAAAGTAAATAAACAGCGTCTTTTGCTTCATAAGGATTGTCTAAGTTGAAATCATCGATGATCTTCATGATGTCGTCTCCAGCAATCGCTAGCAAGGTATCGCAGGCTTCCTTGTGTATTGACGGGTCTTTCGAGTTTGCAAGCAGCTCGCACACACCAGGTGCTGCTTCGCTGCCGATCAGCCGGAAGAACTGCAAGATCTCACGAGCATCGTTGAGCGACTTGTTGTTAATCTTTCCCAGAGAAAGCAGAAATTCGTTGGTGGTGAGTTCATGTTCAATACAATCAGGCAGAGAATGGAATTCAGATGCAATTGTGTGGCTTTGCGCCATCTTTCTCTCAATGTCGAGAAGTGCGATTAGTGTCGGGATGTCTGCTTCATCTATGATGTATTGCACCAAGTGCTCGATGATATCCAGGATGTCCCGTGTTTCAGAAGGGATGCTGCTCGTCTGTGTGAAGTCGAGCATCGTTTTTAAAAGCCAAAGCAGTTTATTCCTGCCGTTCAACTCGAAATACTCGTCTTGCCATGATCTTAGCTTTTCGGTGCTTACTGTAAAGAAGCCTTCCAGCATGTTTTGAACATGCTCCTCTTTCTGGTATGCGTCCGTGTGCGGATGTTTTTGTTCTACCTTGCGGTAGAAGTACGTGCCAAGTGATTCAATAGAATTATCGGCCTGGGCATTATTGTTTGCGTTATTTCCATCGGCATCCGGTAAATCCGGGTGGTCATTGGCGAGCAGTGGTTGTTCTCGAGATTCATTTCCTGATCCCTGGCCCTCTCCGGATGTTCCATCGGCATATTCATCGTATACGCGATAGAATATATTCGTGAATTGTGACTCCCATAACCTGCTGACGATATCCAGATGGATCGATGGGTTGTAGATTTCATTCTTTATGAGATCTACAAATTGATCCAACTCGGTTGGTTTCACCGATGAATCAAATATGATCTCACCGACACCGTCTTTGTAGAGCAAGAAGGCAATGCTTTGAGTTTTATTATTGTTGTCATAGACAACTTCGTCACGCCACTTTATCTGATATTGCTCGATGGTGAGCAGCAGTTCTTTTTCATCTTCGAAGAATGTTCGAAATGCCTGGATAAATGCGTTGGCGAAGTTGGTCACATTGGGGTTGTTGCTCGTGTAGATCGTTTTGGCGTTGATAAATTTTGATAAGGACGAAAAGATCGCGCGCACCTTCTCGAGATTGCAGAGATCTCTCTTGGCGGATTCCTGACCGAGGGTCATCTTG
Organism: Candidatus Krumholzibacteriota bacterium; assembly: GCA_030609325.1. Taxonomy (GTDB): domain Bacteria; phylum Krumholzibacteriota; class Krumholzibacteriia; order Krumholzibacteriales; family Krumholzibacteriaceae; genus JAUWCL01. The sequence goes on along the minus strand of JAUWCL010000046.1, from coordinate 1,293 downwards.
GTATCTATTTGAGGAGTCACGATACGCCTAACGTAGTTAAATAACGCATATTTTGTGCCCGGCTAAAATATCATAATGATTATAACGTTTCCTTCCTTCTGCCACATCGATCTCGCAAGGGTTTCCCTTGCTGTAATTCCTCTTACCGCTCCTGCGTGACGACCGTAGGGGAGATCTCATAAGGATCCTTCTTTTTCGAGGCTCTCTCGAGACTTTCGATCCTATTCCTCATCCATTGCGTATGTTCAGTATGCCGGATAAAGATCCCTGCATCTTCAGCGAACACCTGAAGAGCCTGGAAATCATCTTCATAATAATCTGCATCGGAAGACATGGTGCTGACATTCAACACGCCGACCAATTCATCTCTTAGAATGACAGGTACTACCATTGCTGAAATCGAACTTAAATTATTTACCACGAGTCCGGGATATTTCGTAAGGTCACAATAACGGGTTAAGAGGACTGCTTCCTTTTTTTCAGCTACCCAGCCGGCAATTCCGTCTCCGATCTTTAACCGGGCTCCAATCAGATTATCCTCCAGATCGCCGCTTGCCGATCGAACCACCAGTTCCCGAGAATCTTTCTCGAGCAACATGAGGGAGGCCCGGTGGCACTTGAATGTTTTAATACACATTTCTGTTATGCTTTCAAAGACTCCCTGTGGATCGACCTCGGAACACATCTTGCGGCTTACTTCTAATAGGGCTTGGAGCCTTAAGGTATTACGGAGCATCTGCGCCTTTTTGTCTTCTTCCAGGCGTTGCAACTGCCTTTGTATTGACGTTATATACTGCTGTTGTCTTGTCAGGTAACTGATAAAAGCCAGAACTATCAGGGAGAGACCGGCCAGCAGAACGACGTCGGTCTTTGCCCACGGCCAGGGATTCGTCATGTGTTCGCCGAGCAAGGGCTGAAGTGCAGTTGCAAGGCCTATCGTAGTGATAAACGCGACAGATGCGAGCAGGAACCAGTTGCTCCAAGAGTGACGTTCCAGGCTGTATCTTCCAGGGCTTCCTGAAGTCTCGTCCAATTGATCGCTTTGTCTTTTCTTATCTGATCCTACCGTATTCATTTCCATCCCTTTTCACCTAATACTGATCCGACTTCGAAACGAGAGCCTCTTCTTTCATTGAAACCGATCCAATAACCCTATTTCATCGACGCGCTATCGATAATCCGTACCGATCTGAGCTTTGGCACCACTTTTACCGTCACATTTTCTTCCGCACCATTTGTCAATTCGATCTGGAACTCTGACTTATCAAGGACATGATGATCGGGCAAGTTCTT
>JAUWCL010000029.1 GCA_030609325.1 Candidatus Krumholzibacteriota bacterium | reverse complement strand
GCGGTCGGCCGTGCCGGTGAAGCAGGCGAGCGTCAACCTCTGGATAAACGAGCTCCGGCGCCCGCATCGCCGAATCACTATCCAGCAGTATCGAATGTTCTGTCAGTAATTAAGAGCTCAGTGCTTTAGATATTGGGCCGGCCGTATCCTTGACGTATCGATCACGGCTCATCAGTATTAATTGAGGTACACAGCAAGGGGCGTACCACTGCAAATTGTTGTGTGGCAGCATGTTGCCCTGATGTCCCGCGTCGTTTCCTCTTCTGTGTCAGCGTTTCTCCGGATGTGCGATTTTCCGGGCCGATTCCGGACAGGTCGGGATCTCCGGAGAGACTATGACCCTGCCGGGATACCGCGATATTGGACGGGACGGCTCATTCTGCTATATTGCCGTTGTATGAGAAACTTCAAGCTTACAATCGAATACGACGGTTCCGGGTTCTCCGGATGGCAGGTCCAGCCCGGTCGGCGGACGGTCCAGGGGAAGCTCTACAGGGCGCTAGGCGAAATCGCCGCCGGTGACGTGAAGATCGTCGGCGCCGGCAGGACCGATACGGGCGTTCATGCCGCGGGCCAGGTGGCCAGCGCCGCGCTCGAGACCGATATGTCTACCGGCGTCATGATGAAGGCGCTGCGCAGCAAGCTTCCTCCCGACGTAGTGGTACGCTCGGTAGAGGAGGTCCCGCTGTCGTTCAATGCGAGGTACGACGCGCGCAGCAGGAGATATCATTACATCTTCATCGACCGCCCGAGCGCCCTCTGGAGGAATTATTACCACGAGGTCCCGAAGGGCCTCGACGCGGATGGAATAGACGCGATGAGGGAGCAATTGTGGACCCTTCGCGGGGAGCACGATTTCGCAGCATTCGCTGCGTCCGGCTCGAGCGTCAAGACTACGATCTGTATCATCTTGCGGGCCGAGATCATCGAGAACAGGCCTCTCGTGACACTGTCGATCACCGCCGACAGGTTTCTCTACAATATGATGCGCTCTATCGCCGGAACCGTTCTGAGGGCCGGCACGGGGGGGAACGTATCTATCGCCGATCTACTTGCCTCGGGGGACCGCTCCGCCGCAGGGCCTACCCTTTCGCCTGGAGCCCTTTACCTGATGGAGATAAAATACTGATTGTGGAGCGTTTCAGTGGCCGGGACGTATAAATCGATACGATCAGAGACCGGGATTCCCGATATTCGGCCGGAGCCCGAAACTATTTGTCAGTTCAAGCCGATGTTTGTATAATACATGTTTCTTTACCGGATATGGGGGCCGGTCCAGGTGGAGACACCGGAAGAACGGCCGCCGGAATCCTGAAAAATCGAAAACATGCAGCCTGGGGGGCGAAATGAAATTTTTTATCGATACAGCTAATGTCGACGAGATCAGGGAAGCTGCAGCGCTCGGTCTTCTCGACGGAGTTACGACCAACCCGTCGCTCCTCGCAAGGGAAGCGGGCAGGGGGACGGCCACCGAGACACTGAAGGAGATCTGCTCCATAGTGCCCGGTCCTGTCAGCGCCGAGGTGGTAGCTCTGGATGCAGAGGGCATGTTCAAGGAGGGCAAGGAGCTCTGCAAGATCGCCGACAACATCATCATCAAGGTCCCCTGCATCAAGGAAGGGATCAGGACGATCCAGATGTTCAAAGCCGAGGGCATCGAGACCAACGCGACGCTCTGTTTCTCGGCAAACCAGGCCCTGCTCTTCGCCAAGGCCGGCGCGACATACGTGAGCCCCTTTGTCGGCAGGCTCGACGACATCGGGCACAGAGGGATGGATTTGATAGCCGATATGGTCGAGATCTTCGAGAACTATGCGTTCGCCGCGCAGGTTCTCGTGGCCAGCATCAGGAACGTGCAGCACGTGTACGAAGCAGCGATGATCGGCGCTGACGTGGCGACGATACCGTTAAAGGTGATAGAGCAGCTGATCAAGCATCCGCTCACTGACATCGGGATCGAGAAGTTCCTCGCCGACTGGGCAAAGGTGAAGAAATAACTCCCCGCCGGCCCTGAAAAGTAACGAGAGAGACCGAAGGTGGATCGAGGCAGGTGAGTTGATTTGAAAGAGTTCCAGTCCAAATGGACCCGGGCGATCCCGTGGATAATCGGGATCATGTTCGGTCTGTCTATCGCGCTGACGGTTGTCAACATCGTGATACTGAGGCGAGCCCGGATCGGCCAGGCGTTCTACCCCCAGTCGTCGGGCAATATCGTCCTCGGAGGGACGGGGCTGTTCAGCGGAGACGCGATGGTCGCCGCCCGCGGCCGTATCGGTCCCGCCGTGGTCTCGATTACCACGCTCAGGACGAGGATCGTCTCGACGAGGGCGAGAAACTCGTACGAGTGGTGGCAGATAGTGGCCGGGAGGATCCCTGCCTACCAGAAGAAGAAGTACCCGATCTACGGATCGGGTCTGCTCGTCAATCCCGACGGATACATCGTCACAAACGAGCATGTCGTCCGCGGGGCCGATGAGATCTACGTGACGATGATCGACTCGACCGAGGTGCCGGCTACTCTGATCGGCATGGCGGCCGAGTTCGACATCGCGCTGCTCAGGATCGAGGGGAGCGAGTTCCCCTACGCTCCGTTCGGTGATTCGGACGATCTCGACATCGGTGAGCCGGTGATCGCGATAGGGTCGCCGTTCACCTACCTCTTTAACGACAACCAGACGACGGTCACTGCCGGCGTGGTCAGCGCCTTCCACAGGGACGTCAAGGAGACGGGCGACGGGGTGCAGATATTCAAGAACATGATCCAGACCGACGCCGTGATCAATCCCGGCAACAGCGGCGGGCCCCTGGTCTCGATGAAGGGTGAGGTCGTCGGCATCAGCACATTCGTCTTTTCGACGTCGAGCGGGAGCAGCAACATCGGAATGGGATTCGCCATACCGAGCAATACGGTGAAGATGGTCATCGACGAGATCCGCCAGTACGGACACTTCCGTAATGTCTGGACCGGGCTTGTGGTCTCCGGGCTGACCGCCGAGGTCGTAGAGCAGTTCGGCATCCCGTTCAGGACGGGCCTCGTCGTCATCGCGCTCGAGGAGGGTGGCCCGGCGGAAAGGGCCGGGATCGAGGTCGGCGACGTAATAGTCGAGATGGACGGTGTCTCGATTCAAAATTCCGCTCAGGCCGGCCGGGTGATATTCGGCAAGCAGGTCGGAGACGAGATCGATATTATCGTATGGAGAAACGGCAGCACGAGGTCGATACGACTGAAGCTCGTCGAGGCCGAGGAAGAGGCATAGGAGCATCCGCCTCGGGCTGCGGGAGACGAGGCTGGAACGTCCTGGACAGCAGGGGACGAGGCTCGAGCACAATAATGTTAAAAGGCATGGAGGGTCCCGAAAGGGAGGTATCTCTTGATTCCGCGATATTCACTCCCCGAGATCTCAGGTATCTGGACAGATGAAAACAAGTACGATCTCTGGAAGGAGATCGAGGTACTCTACTGCGAGGGCCTCGCCGAGTACGGCCTGATCCCGAAAAAGGCCGCCAGGGAGATCAGGAAGAAGGCCGACTACGACATCAAGAAGGTTCTGAGGATAGAGAAGAAGACACGCCACGACGTCATCGCATTCCTCACGAACATGTCCGAATACATCGGGGAGTCCGGCAGGTATCTCCATATGGGGATGACGAGTTCGGATCTTCTCGACACCACCCTGGCCTGCCAGATGCGCGCAGCCGGGATGGTCATGCAGAACAAGCTCAAGAAACTGCGCACCGTCCTCAAGCGGCAGGCGCTGCGGTACAGGCACGTACCGATGGTCGGCCGCAGTCACGGCATCCACGCCGAACCGATTACGATGGGGCTGAAGTTTCTCGTCTGGTACTCGGAGATAGAGCGTGACATCGCCCGGCTCGATCGGATAATCGAGGAGATATCGGTCGGCCAGATCACAGGCACGGTGGGGACGATGTCGCACACCGACCACAGGGTCGAGCGTTACGTTATGACGAGGCTCGGCCTCAAGGCCGCTCCCGTAACGACTCAGATCATCCAGCGCGACCGCCACGCGTATTACATGACGACGCTTGCCGTCATCGGCGCATCCCTCGAGAACATGGCCACCGAGATCCGGGCCCTGCAGCGCACCGACATCGCCGAGGCGGAAGAGCCGTTCACCAAGGGCCAGAAGGGCTCGAGCGCGATGCCGCACAAACGTAACCCGATACTCACCGAGAGGATCGCCGGCATGGCGCGGCTGCTCCGCGGAAACGCGCAGGCCGCACTGGAAAACGTCACGCTCTGGCACGAGCGGGACATAAGCCACTCTTCGGTCGAAAGGATCATCATCCCCGACTCGACTATGATCCTTGCCTACATGCTCGAGAAGTTCACCTGGGTCGTATCTGGATTGCGGATCGACAGGAAGAAGATGCGCGAGAACCTCGAGCTGACGGGCGGACTGATCTTCTCGCACCCGATCCTGCTGATGCTCGTGAAAAAGGGACTGTCGCGCGAGGGCGCCTACTCGATCGTCCAGAGTGCCGCGATGAAGAGCATGGACGGGAAGAAGAGCTTCCGCGAGCATCTCGCGGAAGACGGGAGATTCACGAAGGTCGTTTCCGAAGACGAACTCGAGGAAGCGTTTGACCTGAAGATTCACCTGAAGAACGTCGACTTCATCTTCAGCAGGGTGCTGTCGAACAGGGGCAGGCCCAGGAAAGGACAGGCCAATTGCTGAAAGGCACCATCCCGATCACGGAAAGTGACGACTCCCGCGTGGGGGAACTGCTGAAGGAGAACGGTCTGAACCTCGCCGTGAGCGAGGCGAGGCGCGTGATCGAGCTTCTCGGCCGCGACCCGACGCTCGTGGAGCTGACGATCTTCAACACGATGTGGAGCGAGCATTGCAGCTACAAGAGCAGCAGGAAGATCCTCGGTGAGCTCCTGCCCACAAAGGCCCCCAACGTCGTGATGGGGCCGGGCGAGGACGCGGGCGTGTTCAGGTACGCCGAGACGGGCGACGGCGACTGGCACTGCCTCGTCATAGCGCACGAGAGCCATAACCACCCCTCGCAGGTCCTGCCCGTAGAGGGCGCGGCGACGGGGATCGGCGGGATCGTGCGCGACGTATACTGCATGGGCGCCGACGTAGTCGGAGTCCTCGATCCCCTTCGTTTCGGCGACCCGAAGGGGCCGAACGCCCGCCAGGTCATCTCGATCGCGCGCGGCGTGGTCGACGGCATCGCCCAGTACGGCAATCCGCTCGGCGTCCCGAACCTCGGCGGCGACATCGCGTTCGACGCGGGGTTCGACGAGAACTGCCTGGTGAACGTCGTCGCGATCGGAACGATCAGGGAGTCGCGCGTCCTGCGAAGCCGGGTACCGGCCGAGGCGGCCGATACTCCATACAAGATCATCCTCATAGGTAAACCGACCGATGACTCGGGATTCGGCGGGGCGGCTTTCGCCTCAGAAGACCTTGTCGAAGGCGAGGAAGCGAACAGGGGAGCGGTCCAGGTACCAGACCCGTTCCTAAAGCGGGTGCTGGCCGTGGCGAACAGGAAGGTTCTCGATCTGGCCGAGGATCGCGGCATAAAGGTCGGGTTCAAGGACCTCGGCGCCGGCGGTATCGCGTGCGTTACCTCCGAGCTTGCACATGCGGGCGGCTTCGGAGTGAAGATAGATCTCGACGCGGTGAACGTCGCCGCCGGGCATCACTACCCGCCGCCGGTCGTTTCGTGCTCCGAGACCCAGGAGCGGTACGCACTGGCGGTACCGGAAGATTTCGTCGACGACGTCATGAAGATATACAACGAGGATTTCGAGCTGCCCCATCTCTATCACGGGGCCGGCGCGGTGGTCATCGCCGACGTCACACGCGATGAGCTTTACACGATCGAGAGCGGCGGCGAGAAGGTCTGCGAGACTCCGGTCGAGGTCATCACGACCGGCATCGCCTACGACAGGCCGAAGAGTCCGAGGAAGGTCCTCTTCGAGGAACCCGAGTGGCAGGAAGACCGTTCCCTTCATGATGATTTCCTGAAGATCATGGCCTCGCCGAACATCGCCTCGAAGAATTATGTCTTCAAGCATTACGACTCGGAGGTACAGGGAAGGGCCGTGATCAGGCCGGGCGAGGCCGACGCGGGCGTGCTCGCGCCGGTAGCGGGGAACCCGGTGGGGCTTGCCGTGGCGGTCGACGGCAATCCGTGGTACGGGATCATCGATCCGTACCAGGGGGGCGCGCTGGCCGTCTGCGAATCGGCCCGCAACGTAGCCGCCGTCGGCGGAGTACCGTCAGCGATCACAGACTGTCTCAACTATGGCAACCCCGAGATCGAGGAGGTCTTCTGGGAGTTTTTCGAGGGCGTGCGGGGTATCAGCGACGCCTGCAGGGGGATCGGACTGCTCTCCCACGACGGCAACCACCCGCTGCCCGTCGTGTCGGGGAATGTCAGCTTCTATAACCAGGGCGAGAGCGGAAAGGCGATCCCGCCGTCGCCGATCATCTGCACCGTCGGCGTCATAGAGGACTATTCGAAGAGCCGTTCGATGACCTTCAAGGAGGAGGGCAACGAGGTTTTCCTCATCGGGGAGCCGCTGGACGAGCTCGGCGGAAGCGAATACTACAGGACGATCTACGGAACCCTCGGCGCCAACGTTCCCGAGGCCGATTTCGTCCGCGAGCGGGGACAGATAAGAACGGTCCTCGACATCCACTCGCACGGCTGGGTCAGGTCGTGCCACGACACGGGACAGGGCGGGATGCTCACGGCGCTCGCCGAGATGGCCCTCGGTGGAAACGGCACCGGAAAGCTCGGCCTGGCCGTAAATCTCGACGAGTTCGACTCGACCGGACTGCCGCCGGAGAAGGTCCTCTTCTCCGAGACGGGATGCTTCATCGTCGAACTGCCGCCGGGGAACGAGCGGGAGATTCTTGCCATATGCGCCCGCAACAGGGTCAAGCTGCACAAGCTGGGCATGTTGAAGGCGTCGCCAAAGCTCGAGGTCGTCTCGAACGGGAAGGCCCTCGCTTCATGGGAGCTCGGCGAGCTGGCCGGGATATACATGACCGGGTGCCGCTCGATATTCGGCATCGAGAAAGGAGAGTAGGTGGCCAGATCCTTCAAGGACAAGGTTGCGATAATCCAGTTTCCCGGCGTGAACTGCGAGTACGAGACGGTCGATGCGGTGAGGTCGGTCGGGCTCGGTGCGGACCTGCTGCGCTGGAACGAGGACCCCGCTCTTCTCGAGAATGCCCTCGGCGTGATCGTCCCTGGCGGGTTTTCCTACCAGGACAGGATCAGGGCCGGCGTGGTGTCGGCGAAAGACCACATAATGGACAAGCTCAGCGAGCTGGCCGCCGCCGGGCACCCGATCCTCGGGATCTGCAACGGCGCACAGGTGCTCGTAGAGTCGGGATTCATCCCCGGCATCCACTGGGAGAGTGTAGACCTGGCGCTCGCTCCCAACGTTATGGAGGACAGGGATGGCTACTACTGCTCGTGGACACATCTGCTGCACGGTGGAACCGACTGCGTGTGGACCTCGGCCATCGGAAACGAGGAGGTCGTCCCGGTCCCGATCGCACATGCCGAGGGCCGGTTCACCACCGATGACATGGAAGTACTCGAAGGGATGAAGAAAAACGGGCAGATCGTCCTGCGGTACTGCACACAGGCTGGACAGATTGATCCGTCGTTTCCCACAAATCCCAACGGATCGCTCGAGAGCATGGCGGGCGTATGCAACCGCGAGGGAAACGTGCTGGCGATGATGCCGCACCCCGAGAGGGCGAGCTGGCTGCGTCAGGTGCCCGAGGACCTCGGTGGCGGGTGGGGGATGAAGAGAAGTAAAGCCGGCGGCGATTCAGGAAAGATGGAGGCTGCCGGCCCGGGCAGGATATTTTTCGAATCACTGAGAAGATGGAAGGAGGGCGGCGAATGAAGACCGAAGCGAAGCTGTGGGTCAGGCTCAAGGTAACAGACCTCGTCGCCCAGACGGCGTGGATGACGCTGACAGAGAAGATGGGTTTCGCCGACGACCTCTGCGGCGTGCTGAGATACTCCTACTGGGCCATGGAAGCCGAGGGGGAGAATGCCGGGGCGGTCTGTGAGGCGATCGACCGCGAGATCCGGATGGACAGCGCGTTTACCAATCAAAACAAGCATTTCTACTGCCTCGTCGTCTCGGGTGGCGGGGACAAGGCCGCATCAGGCGACCTCATGATCGACAGGGATTTTCCCCGCGGAGAATGCGGGGGCAGGATATTCGCCTGCGACCTGTTCGTGTCGGAACAGGGAGGCGGGAAGGATAGCGGGTACGCATCGAGGCTCAACGCGAGGCTTGCAGGCGCGAAGGTCACCGGGATGAAGTCAGGCGAGGTCTGGCGCATCCTCGTAAGGGCGGAAGGTGCGGAGGAAGCCGCCCGCAAGGTCGAGGAGATGGCGGTGACGAGATCGCGACAGCACGGACTCCTTCTCAATCCTCATTACCAGACGTTCGAGTTCATAGGCACGGCCGAGATCGACGGTCAGTAAGGAGTGCACCTTGAAAGAGGAATGCGCCGTATTCGGGATCCACGGCAGCAATCAGGCGGCGCTGATGACGTACCTCGGTCTCTATTCCCTCCAGCACAGGGGGCAGGAGAGTTCGGGGATCATCTCGTCCGACGGCGGCCGCATGTACGAACATAAGGCGATGGGTCTCGTCTCCAAGGTTTTTTCGAAAGAGACGCTCGACGGCCTGACGGGTCATATGGCGATTGGCCACAACCGGTACTCGACGACCGGTATGTCCCATGCCGTCAACACCCAGCCCTTCCTTGTCAACTGCAAGATCGGGAAGATCGCCGTGGCGCACAACGGCAACCTCGTCAACGCCGTCGAGCTGCGCCACGAGATGGAAGAGAAAGGATCGATCTTCCGCAGCACGATGGACAGCGAGGTCCTGCTCCACCTGATCGCCCGCAGCAAGGCCGGGACGATCGAGGAGATGATGGTCGAGTCGCTCCTGCAGGTACGCGGCGCATATTCGCTCGTCTTCCTGCTGAAGGACAGGATCATCGCGGGCCGTGACCCTGACGGCTTCAGGCCCCTTTCCCTCGGCCGCGACGGCGACACGTGGATCGTCGCGTCGGAAAGCTGCGCGTTCGACATAATCGGCGCGGAGTACGTCAGGGAGGTCGAGCCGGGCGAGATACTGGTGATCGACGGCGGGGAGCCCCGCTCGATAAGGTTCGCCGAACCGGCGAAGCGCCTCTCGAGATGCATCTTCGAGTTCATCTACTTCTCGAGACCCGACAGCAGGGTGTTCGGGGAGAACGTCGACAAGGTCCGCCGCAAGCTCGGCTGCAAGCTCGCCGATGAAGCCCCCGCCCCGGCCGATATCGTCATATCGGTGCCGGACTCGAGCAACACTATCGCGCTGGGCTTCAGCGAGGGCTCGGGGCTCAGGTACGAATTCGGACTGATAAGGAACCATTACGTAGGCCGCACGTTCATTCGGCCGAGGCAGGATGAACGCGACTGGGACGTGCGGATAAAATTCAACCCGGTGCGTGGTGTCCTCGAGGACCGCAGCATCGTCGTCGTCGACGACTCTATCGTTCGCGGCTCGACGATGCGCAAGATCGTCTCGATGATAAGAGACGCCGGCGCCGCCCAGGTCCATCTCAGGATCGGCTCTCCCTCGATAACGCATTCGTGTTATTACGGGATCGATACGCCCACGCGTGGAGAGCTGATCGCCTCCTCCCACAGCGTCGAGGAAATAAGACAGTATCTCGGAGTGGATAGTCTGCACTACCTGTCCCGGGAAGGTCTTCTCTCCTGCGTCGACGACCCGGAAAACTACTGTACCGCTTGCTTCTGCGGGGACTATCCCGTCGAGCGCAAGGGCCGGGACAGGGTGCCGGAGGCGAAAGAGAACAAATGCTGAGAAGACCGTTCTCCTCCGACATAAACGACGCGCTCGAGTTCTCCGTCTCGAATGGGGCCGGGTTCGCCGAGCTCTTCTTAGAGTCGACCGGCGTGCGCTCGATCGAGTGTGCCGACGGGCGCATCGAACGGATCTCGAGCGGCACGGACACCGGTTTCGGCCTCCGGCTGGTCTCGGATGACAGGACCGCCTACGGCTACTCGAGCGTCATCACGAGCGATGAGATGATGCGTGTCGCGGCCGCCGTGCTCGATGACCTCGGCTCCCGCGGGAAGGGCTCTTTTGCCGCGACGGGCGAGCCGGCCGAAGCATGGGATGCCGGTGATGGAGACATTTTCACCGATGAGACTCTCGAGGCGAAGACGGGACTGGTCCGCGCGGCCGACCGCGCGGCCAGATCGGCAGGCGGAGAGATCACACAGGTCAGGGTCCGCTACGGAGACAGCATCAGGAAGATATCCGTCTTTAACAGCGAAGGCGTCGCGGCCGCGGATGTCAGGCCCCAGGTGGTCATCAGCGTCAGGGCGGTCTCGTCGGACGGGAATATCCTGCAGACCGGAATGAGATCGGTGGGCGGCCAGTACGGTCTCGAGCGGCTCGATGCTTCGAAAGTGGAACGGCTGGCGCACGAGGCGGGCGAAAGCGCGATACGGACGCTTCACGCCCCCGGGGCCCCCGCCGGCAGGATGACGGTCGTGCTGTCGGGGCAGGCCGGGGGAACGATGATCCACGAGGCGATCGGTCACGGACTGGAGGGCGACGCGGTATTCAAGGGCCTCTCGATCTACAGCGGAAAGCTCGGCGAGAAAGTCGCATCGGATCTCGTCACCGTCATAGACGACGCCACACTGGAAGGGAAACGCGGATCATTCCGTATCGACGACGAGGGAACACCCTCGCAGAAGACCGTCGCCGTGGAGAACGGAGTGCTGACCGGGTATCTTCTCGACCGCAGGTCGGCGATGAAGCTCGGGATGAAGCCGACGGGGAACGGACGCCGGGAGAACTTCCGTTTCAGGCCGATAGTGCGTATGAGCAACACGATGATCGCGCCCGGCGGGCACGATCCGGAAGAGATAATCGCGAGCGTCGAAAGCGGGCTTTTCGTCGTCCACATGGGGGGTGGACAGGTCGATACCTCGAGCGGCGATTTCGTGTTCAAGGTCAGCGAGGCCTACCTGATCGAGGGTGGCAGGGTGAAGGGGCCGGTCCGCGGCGCGACGCTGATCGGCAACGGCCCGGCCGTGCTGGAACGGATAGACATGGTCGGAAACGATCCCGGGTTCGACATCGGCACGTGCGGAAAGGACGGGCAGCATGTCCCCGTCTCCGACGCGCAGCCGACGATCAGGATACCCTCGATAACGGTTGGAGGAGAAGTCGGCTGATGAGCAGCAGACAGTCATACGTCTGCGACGCGTACTACGACGGGATCCTTCCCGGGGTGGAGAAGCCTTCGAGGTATATCGACCGCGAGCTCAACCTCTCCTCGAAGGGATTCGCCGGTGGAGATTTCAACGTCCTGCTCGTTTTCCCCGACGTATACGAGATCGGCATGTCCCACCAGGGCCTGAGGTTCCTCTACCACGCCCTGAGCCGGGTCGATGGCGTCGGAGTAGAATTCGCCTTCGCCCCGTGGCCCGATATGGAGGACGGCATAAGGGCGTCCGGCGAGCGATTCAGGTCGTGGCAGACGGGGACACCCGCGTCGCGGTTCGACCTCATAGGCATAACCCTTCCGTACGAGCTTCATTACACGAACGCCCTCACGATAATGGACCTGGCGGGGCTGCCCGTAGTCGCGGCGGAGAGGGATGACAGCCACCCGTTGGTCGTAGCCGGCGGGCCGTGCGTCTCCAACCCCCTCCCCGTTATCGGCGCGTTCGACGCATTCTTTCTCGGCGACGGTGAGGAGTCTCTTGTCGAGGCGGTGAATGCCCTCATGGCAGCCGGCGGCGCCGGACGGCGTGAGAAACTCGAGACGCTCGCCGGAATCGAAGGCGTCTACGTCGAAGGGATCAGCGAGAAGGTTTCAGCGCGGACATATCTGCTCGGCCCGGAGAACCTTCCTGCCGCCCCGATCGTCCCCTCGGCCCAGGTCGTGCACGACAGGCTGGCCGTAGAGGTGATGAGAGGATGCACGCGCGGATGCAGGTTCTGCCACGCGGGGATGACGTACAGGCCGAGACGGGAGAGGAAGGTGGGCGATATCGTCCGCGCCGTTTCCGAAGGGCTGGACGCTACGGGATGGGAGGAGGTCTCGCTCCTCTCTCTGTCGACGTCAGACTACTCGAGGCTCGAGGAACTGCTCGAGCGGCTCGCCCCCGAACTCGAGAAGCGCCACATCTCCCTTGCCCTTCCGAGCCTCCGCCCCGAGACGGTGACCGACAGGATAATCGAGGCGACCTCCGCGGTCCGTAAATCGGGCTTTACGATCGCACCGGAGGCGGGTACCGCGCGTCTGCGCTCGGTGATCAACAAGGACATGAGCGACGCGGACATCCTCGGCGGGTGTGAGAGGATCCTCGATGCCGGCTGGCAGAACCTCAAGCTCTACTTCATGATCGGTCTGCCGACGGAGACAAGGGAGGATCTCGACGGGATAATATCGTTGATCGGGCGGATCATGAGCATGCGCGGCACGAGGGGACGATTCAGGCTCGGCGTGACCATCTCGCCGTTCGTGCCCAAGTCCCACACTCCCTTTCAGTGGGAGAAGCAGTGCTCGATCGAAGAGATCGCGGAAAAGGAAAGGTACCTCGCCTCCCGAATCAGGAACAGGAAGGTCGATCTCAGCCTCCGCGAGCCCCGGGTCAGCGCACTCGAGGGCATCCTCGCAAGGGGGAGCCGCGACGTCTGGCCGATCGTCCTGGATGCGTGGAGATCCGGGTGCCGGTTCGACAGCTGGCGCGACAGGCTGAGGTTCGATCTGTGGGAAAGGGCCATCGAAAGACACGGCACGAGTATCGACCGGCTCCTGGCAGGGCTCGACCCGGCCGCGCCCCTGCCGTGGGAAGCATTCACCGTCAAGGTTTCGAAGAGGTTCCTCCTCCGCGAGAGGGAAAGGGCCCTCGGCGTCGAGCCGACGCCGGACTGCCGGGACGGGGCTTGCGGGGGGTGCGGAGCCTGCAGCAGTGAGGAAGAGAGAAACGCCGCATTCGCCCCCGCAGACAATGACACCGTCCCCGGTACAAGGAACAGGTACGAGCACGAGGTCGGGAACGAACACGAGCAGATACGTTACCGTTTTGTCTACAGGAAGACGGGGAAGGCGAGGTTCTTCTCGCACAGGGAGCTGACCAACATCATCACCAGGGCCCTCCGCAGGAGCCGGCTGCCCCTGAGGTTCAGCAAAGGGTTCCATCCCCACGTGAAGATGTCGCTTAGTCCCGCGCTGGCAGTCGGCACGGCGGGCGAGATGGAGTTCTTCGACGTCGAGCTGACCAGCGATGGCGACATCACATTCCGCGCCTTCGACGGGCTCATGCCGCCGGGGCTGGAAGTGACGTCGAGCGCCGGCCCGTTCAACCGGGCCGGGGGAAAGCTTCCCGAAAAGACCGTATTCGAGTACGAGATCGACCTCGGTCCGGTGATCTGCATGCTCGGACAGGCCGGTAAAGGGAAACCGTTATCGGAAGAAGATTTGTCTGCGGGAGAGGATGTGTGGTATCGTCTCCGCGAGGAACTCGGCGCCGGCGACCCGTCGGAATGGCCCGGAGGAGGGCCTGCAGGAGACGCGGTCGGATGGCTGGAGGATAGGTGGTCCTCGCTTTTCTCGTCGGGAGAGGAATTGACAGACAGAAAGGGGAGGACGAGGTCGACGCGCGGGTGTTCTGTCCGCAAGTGCGGGGACGCGGGAAAACTAATGCTGCGCATCGAGTCCGGCCCGGAGAATGCTCCGGGGCCGGCCGATCTGCTGCGTGCGGTGATACCAGGGCCGGCAGCCCGGCTCGCGGTGATCAGGAGGACAGGGATTTATTACAGGCAGGGCGATGCCCTGCTCGAACCACTGGATTTAATTACAGGAAATATTTGAAATGGCCAGAGTAAAAAAAGAAATCGTAATCAGCTACACAAGCAGGGAGGTCCGGATCGCGATCCTCGAGGACGGGGAACTCGTCGAGTTCCTCATCGAGCGCGAGGAGAGCAGGAGGACCGTCGGCGGCATCTATCTGGGAAAGATCAACGCTGTGATACCCGGGATCCAGGCCGCCTTCGTAGAAATCGGGCAGGAGAAAGCGGCCTTTCTCCACGTCAGCGACGTGGCCACAGGCTCGCTCGATCCTGACCTGATCGACATCGACGAGGACTTCGACTTCCAGAACGGCCGCAGGAGGCGCGAATATCCCCCTATCGAGAACCTTCTGAAGAAGGGGCAGAACATCCTCGTGCAGATCCGCAAGGAGGCTATAGGTACAAAAGGGCCGAGGATATCGTCCCAGCTCTCGTTGCCCGGACGGTACGCGGTCCTGATGCCCAACCTCGATCACATCGGGATAAGCAAGAGGATCGAGTCGCGGAAAGAGCGCCACAGGCTGAGGGACATCGTCAGGAAGAACAGACCCAAGGGATGCGCCGTCATCGTCCGCACGGCCGGAAGGGGAGTCGATGACAACCAGCTCCGCGACGATATCCGCTCGCTCGAGAAGCGCTGGAAGGAGATCCAAAAGAAGATCGACAGGGCCATACCGCCGACACTGATACATGAGGACGTCGATATCACCATTTTCGCCATCAGGGACCTCTTCTCGAAGGACATCAACAGGATTGTGATCGACAACGAAGACGAGCGCGACAGGCTGGCCAAGTACCTCAAGTCTTTCGCCCCGGAGCTCGCCTCGAAGGTCCAGCTCTACAAGGAAAAGGCGCCGATATTTGACTACTACGAGATCGAGTCGGAGATCGAGAAGACCCTCGAGAGCAAGATCTGGCTGAGGAAGGGCGGCTACATCGTCATCGAGCATACAGAGGCGCTCGTATCGATCGACGTCAACACCGGCCGGTTCACCGGGCGCAAGAACCAGGAGGAGACGATCCTCGAGGCGAACCTCATCGCTGCGCGCGAGATCGCCCGCCAGTTGCGGTTGAGGGACATCGGCGGCATCATAGTCATCGATTTCATCGATATGGAGCGCGAGGAGAACAGGCGGAAGGTATACAACGAGTTCCGCAACGCGATCCGCAAGGACCGCTCGAGGGCACGCGTGTCGCAGATCAGCGACCTTGGCCTGATCGAGCTGAGCAGGAAGCGCGTGCGCCCGAGTCTCCTCCACTATTACAGCGACGAGTGTCCCTACTGCGCCGGAAGCGGCAAGATCCTGTCGATCGAGTCGATGGCGATGAAGATCGAGCACTGGATCAGACGCATCGGCTCTGTCAAGAGGGTCACCGGCCTGCAGTTCCGCGTCAACCCGATGCTCGGGATCTTCCTGCGCGAGAACCGCGAGGAGAATCTCCGCGAGCTCTCCGCGCGGTACAGGCTCGAGATCGTAATTATAGACGATGCGAGGATGCATCGGGAGGACTACGAGATATTCTCGCTCGACGGGAAGCGCGATCTGAAGGCCGAGTTCGTATAGCGATTCAATTAATCCCGGCATTACTTCTCCGAAACCGGAGTGAGGACACACGTTTTCTTCGGGGTAATGCCGGGATCAAAACCGATCCCAAACCAAATCATCCCCGGATCACACCACCCGTCATACTCATGTCGCCCCCAAGAAAAAACAATTCACCCCGGAACTAAAAAAAGTAGAAATCCGGGAGTCAAAATCATCAACAATGAAATAATCTTTGTGTATATTACGAATCGCTATAAACTGGCCGCATAGCTGGCTGCCATGGACTCTGGATCGGTTTTCTCGAATTTAACAAATGAGAGGGTCCCTGAGGGATTCCGGCAGGACCAATCAATCCACGTATCACGAAAGAGTAACGGAAACGGCCGGAGAGGTGCTGCCTCCCCAGCCGTCATTCTTTCTATAAATCTATCTTATTTCAGGAGCACCATCTTTCTCGTAATGGATTCTTTGCCGGCCGAAAGTCGCAGGAAATAAATACCCGAGGAAAGAGGAGAACCCTTGCTTCCAATTCCATCCCACCGGGTCGAATGGCGGCCCGATTCGAGTTTTTTATCAAGAAGAAGATACACGGACCGTCCCGAGACATCGAATATCTCCAGCCGGACCCGCATCGCGTCGGGAAGCAACCACGAGATCGTCGTGGAGGGATTGAACGGGTTCGGACTGTTCTGGTAGAGGGCGAGGTCCGCCCCCGGAATCTGTATTGCTTGCGTCTCGAAGAGAACGATACCCGATTCCTTATCGATATAGCCTACCCTGTATCTGTAACTCCTGCCCGGCAGCACTGTATCGTCCAGGAAGCGATATTCGCCGCCTCTTCCTTCGATGTCGGGATCCGCAATCCGGATGAACCGGGATCCGTTCTCAGATCTGTCGACCGTGAATATCCCGCTGGATCCTTTGTTTGACAGTTTCCAGGTCAGAAGGACCCTGGAATCATCCAGCATGGCGGAGTGGGCCTGGAGCAACGTCGATATGCTGTTATCCAGGGAGTATCCCGAGTCGGGGCAGGATGTATAAATCTGTGTTTCTTCCGGCGGTACGCCGTCCGGGACTATGAGCGAGACCCTGTAGACCGACCAGTTTGTCTGTTCCCCGTCACCGGAGTCGGCAGCAGTGGGAACATTGCACTGATATGTATTGGTTCCGGAGCCGGGAACCTGGCCGACGACATCCCATACCTCGGAATCGTCTATCCGTCGAAGGATGTCGTATCTCACGCTTATATCTTCGTTTAGACTTTCAAATCTGGAGCTGTTAAAAAACAACGTCAGCCATCCGCCCGCATCTTCAGGAAGGTCCTCTACCGAAACTATAACAGGGTTGTAGTTGAAGAAATCTAGTGTCCAGTAATTATTGTAATCGGTCCATTCATCGACTTCATCATAGTAATCGACGTGAATACCGACGTACGTATGGAGAGAGAAGTTGTCGGGCACGGAGATCTCGAGACTGTCTTTCAGCGTACTGCCCGCATCGAGTCCCGGGTACTCCTTCATAAAGATAGTTTCCTGAATCCTTGCTCCGTCAGTGTAATAGGATACAATGCCCCTGACGCTGAAAGGTCCGGCCGGAAGCGATCCCATATTATTGACACTGTATCCTGCCTGGAAGGATTCGCAGGCGCTCGGCGAAAAGGTCTCAGACGTCATGTCGATCGGCCATAGATCCGGCTTGTCCTCGAAGTTGCCGTCATAGTGAAAATACATGGATGAACTGGCGCAGCCATGCCCAACGCAACAGATATCGTTTGCAACCAGCACGTAGTCCGTGCCGGGAACCATGGGAGAAACGAGGGCGAGTGTGAAGTTTGGGGCCTCGTATCCCTCCTGCCACGCTTTGTAGACCCTGATCGTATCTTGGATATTCGAAGAGTCATAGATGAAAAAAAGGTCATTATAGAACATTGAATTCCAGGTAACGACTCTCTGGCTGAATTCGGCGTAGACGCTGGTCGGGCTGCTTGCTTCAACGAGATTCAGAGTCGGGCGTACATGGTAATATTCCCAATTGTTTACACAAAGCGGAGAGGGAGAGAGATAATCCTCGATTAGCCGGTCAGGTTCGCTGCAGCTCTCGGCGCCGCGAATCCCAGATTCATCATGTGGAACCACCCATATGAAAGCGGGTTCCGTACTAAAGGTAAGACATGTTATTTTCTGTGCCCAGAACCAGCCACGCTGACAACCACCATATTCTGACCTGATCCCCGGTTCAAAGATGTTGCCCGTCTCACTTATAAGTGGGATAGCCGGATTAGGTGTATATGAATATTCGTAGATGCTCGAAGGGAGTTCGAGGCGGTATTCCGCAGTGTATAGTCCGTCGGAGCCCGGCTGGATGATTACATAAAAATCGAATGGCGAATATAAGTTGGGGTTAGTAATGACATCGGTCTTTAGAGAATCCACGAAAAGGGATATTACACCGGTTCCCTGTGCTTGAGCAGGAGTTCCCGGATGAGCCGTTATTAATACCACCAGCAGGACAACATAGAAACACTTTTTGCTTCCCATATCCCCTCAAGAAGCAGGAAAAACAATTTCTCTACAGGATAATCTGGTTTTTTTCAGGGAAAATTTATCAAATTGCCGATATCTTTCGCCCCCTTCATTTTATGGCCTTTTTATGCATTATATCAGATTAGCCGGAAGTTGAAAAGTGAAAACAGCACCGCGCATTTCTCCCTTGACTTATATGGGCTAGTTCGTTATAAATATACCTCTTTAGCATTTTCAGGAGGTTCGGAGAAGTGTACGCGGTCGTGAATCTGGCCGGAAAGCAGTTTGCGGTAAGGCCTGACGAGAATATTCGGGTTCCGCTCCTTGACGTCGAAGTCGGAAGCGTGATCCAGTGCGACGACGTGCTTCTCTATTCGGACGGCGACGATGTCCGTGTCGGACAGCCGAAGGTAGACGGCGTCAAGGTGACCGCCGAGGTCGTCGAGCACGGCAGGGAAAAGAAGATCATCGTCTTCAAGATGAAGCGCAGGAAGGGCTACCGCCGCAAGAACGGCCATCGCCAGGGTTTTACCCTGCTGAAGATAAAGG
The DNA here is from genome assembly GCA_030609325.1 of Candidatus Krumholzibacteriota bacterium. Taxonomy (GTDB): domain Bacteria; phylum Krumholzibacteriota; class Krumholzibacteriia; order Krumholzibacteriales; family Krumholzibacteriaceae; genus JAUWCL01. The sequence goes on along the minus strand of JAUWCL010000029.1, from coordinate 21,109 downwards.
ATATATCCGTATAACGGGAGATTGATAATGGCTCACAAAAAAGGCGTAGGAAGTTCCAGGAACGGTCGTGACAGCGAAGGCAGGCGCCTCGGTGTCAAGGCGCCCTCCGGCCGTCTGGTCAGGGCGGGGACTATCATAATCCGCCAGAGGGGCACGAAGATCCACCCCGGCCTCAACGTGGCAAAGGGTGGAGACGATACGCTGTATGCGCTGATCGACGGCACGGTGCAGTTCGAGCGCCTCGGCAGGTCGAAGAAGAAGGTCAGCGTCTACGCGGCAAACTGAAAGCCGACAGGCATAATTGACAGCCCCGCGGTTATCGTGTAAGGTCTGGAGAGTCCGGGTAGGTAAACCTGCCGGATTCTCCGTTTTTTTGTCCGAAACAGGTGGTATGGGCGATGAAACTCAGGTACCTCGGGCATTCCGCCTTCGAGCTTGAGCTCGAAGGCGGCCGCAGGATCGTCTTCGACCCGTACGAATCCGGGGCTTACGACGGAGCCCTCGGTTACGGTCCTATCGAGGGTCCCCACGACATCGCCGTCGTCAGCCACGATCACCCTGACCACAGGTTCGAGGGAGTCACCTCGCAGGCCGGTACGGTAGTGGATGGGGCCGGCGAGACCGACATCGAAGGCGTCAGGATCACGACCATCCCGACTTTTCACGACGAGTCGGAAGGGAGCGAGCGTGGGACGAACCTCATCTCGATCATCGAGGCCGAGGGGCTGCGGATCGCCCATCTCGGTGATCTGGGGCATCCCGTCACGAGGGCGGACGCGCCGGCGCTCAAGGGCGTCGATGTCATGATCGTGCCGGTCGGCGGATATTTCACTATCGACGCCGCCGCGGCGAAGGCGATTGTGGATGAGTTTTCGCCAAGGATCGTCGTTCCGATGCACTACAAGACGGGAAAGTGCGGGTTACCGATAGCGCCCGTCGACGATTTCACTATGCTGATGGGAGAATTCGAAGACGCGGGGGGAAGCGAGCTGGAGTTGACGGCTGGATCGCTGCCCGCCGGGTCAAAGGTGATAGTCCTTGATCCGGCCCTGTAGCCGGAAGAAAGAGGGGAACACAGATGAGGGAGATCGAAGCCTCGAGGATCGCGGAAGAAGTGGCGCGCCTGTGCATGGAGGCGAACTTCGAGCTCGAGGATGACGTGCAGAAGGCCCTTGAGAAGGCCCACGATGCAGAGGAATCGCCCGCGGGCAGGGAAGTCCTCAGGCAGATCATCGAGAACTCGGATATCGCGAGGAACGAGCGGATACCGATGTGCCAGGACACCGGCCTGGCGGTCATATTCGTCGAGATCGGACAGGACGTCCATATCACCGGGGGCGATTTCGAAGGGGCAATAAACGAGGGCGTCGCGAAGGGCTACACGGAAGGGTACCTGCGCAAGTCGGCCCTCGCCGATCCGATCAGGGGCGGAAACACCGGCGACAACACCCCCGCGGTGATCCATACGACCATTGTGCCGGGCGAGACCCTGAAGCTCTGGGTCGTTCCGAAGGGCGGCGGCAGCGAGAACATGAGCCACATCGCGATGATGAAGCCTGCCGATGGAGTCGAAGGGATCAAGAAGTTCGTCGTGGAGAACGTGAAGGCCGCTTCGGGCAATCCCTGCCCGCCGATAATCGTCGGTGTCGGTATCGGGGGGACGTTCGAGAGGTGCGCGCAGCTCGCCAAGAAGGCCCTGCTGAGAGAGATCGGCTCCACGCATCCCGACGAGTTCTACGCTGCTCTCGAGAAGGAGCTTCTCGAGATGGTCAACGACACCGGCGTCGGCCCGATGGGGCTCGGCGGCAGAACGACGGCGCTGGCTGTACACATTGAGACGGCCCCGAGGCACATCGCCTCGTTCCCTGTGTCGATGAACGTCAACTGCCACGCAGCGAGGCACAAATATATCGAGCTCTAAGCGGTCGGCAAGGCCGAAGTAATATTGACGAGAAGGAGCGATCCGGACATGGCTGATTATTCACTTACCACCCCGCTCGGCGGCGACGACGTCAGGCAGCTGAAGGCAGGAGATACGGTGAAGCTCACCGGCACGATCTACACGGCCCGCGATGCGGCGCACAAGAGGCTCGTCGATCTGATCGACGAGGGGAAGGATCTTCCCATACCTCTCGAGGGGCAGATCATCTACTACGTTGGTCCCTCGCCGACGCCGCCGGGCAAGCCGATAGGCTCGGCCGGCCCGACGACGAGCTACCGCATGGATCCCTACGCCCCCGCTCTGCTGGACAGGGGCCTCAAGGGCATGATCGGCAAGGGAGCCAGGAGCGACGCTGTCGTCGATGCGATGAAGAAGAACACGGCCGTCTATTTCGCCGCCACCGGCGGCGCGGCGGCGCTCATATCGCGAAGCATAACTTCCGCTGAGATAGTCGCTTATGAGGATCTCGGCGCCGAAGCGATCAGGAAGCTGACCGTCAAGGACTTCCCCGTGATCGTCGCGCAGGACTGCCACGGCCGCAACGTCTACGAGGAAGGCCAGAAGAAGTACGCGAAGTAAATCAATTCGCGAAGCAGGGCAGTACGCGAATCCCGAAGGGAGTCACAACCTGTCGATCAAGGTCCTCGCTGTTATCCCGGCCCGGTACGGGTCGACGCGCTTTCCCGGCAAGCCGCTGGCGAAGATCGCCGGGCTGCCGATGATCCTGCACGTCACAAGACGTGTTTCGGGGATTAGGGGCATCGAAAAAGTAATCGTCGCCACCGACGACGAGCGCATCATGGACGTCGTGAAGGCAGACGGACACATCGCCGAGATGACGTCCAAGCGTCACAGGACCGGCTCGGCCCGTGTCGCCGAGGTGGCCGGCCGCCGCAGCTGCAGCATAGTCCTCAACGTCCAGGGCGACGAGCCGCTGCTGCCGTCGGCCGCGGTCGAGCGGCTCGTGACCGTCATGCGTTCCGACCAGAGGCTGCTGATGGCGACGCTCGCCACCACGGGAAGCGGCGCCGACGAGATGAAGAGGCCCGACGTCGTAAAGGTCGCCGTCAACAGGGAGGGGTACGCGCTGTACTTTTCACGCTCGCCCGTTCCGCACGGCACCGACAAGTTTCTCCAGCACATCGGCATCTACGCATTCAGGCGGAAATTCCTGCTCGGATACGACGCTATGCCAACGGGACCGTTCGAGAAGGCAGAGGGCCTCGAGCAGCTCAGGGCCCTGGAGAACGGGTTCAGGGTGAGAGTTCTGCCTTGCAGGGCGCGGTCTGTCGGCGTCGACAGGCCTGAAGACATAAAAAGAGTTGAAAAATGGCTGAGCAGCCATTAGTGTAATCGACGATCAACCACCGATTCGCACGATTTGCACGATTTGTCAGCCGATACCCTGGCGGGGAGCAGTTTGGGAGAGAAGACGAAATATATTTTTGTAACGGGGGGGGTGGTTTCGTCTCTCGGCAAGGGTATCGCCAGCGCATCCCTCGGACTCCTCCTCAAGCAGCGCGGGCTCCACGTCGTACTCCAGAAATTCGATCCCTATCTCAACGTCGATCCAGGGACGATGAGCCCATTCCAGCACGGCGAGGTATTCGTTACCGACGACGGCGCCGAGACCGATCTCGACCTCGGCCATTATGAAAGGTTCATCGACCGCAACCTCAGCCAGCGCTCCAACGTGACGACCGGCCAGGTCTACGAGTCGGTCATCAACCGCGAGCGCAACGGCGGCTACCTCGGCAAGACGGTCCAGGTCGTCCCGCACGTCACCGATGAGATTAAGAAAAGGATCAGGCTCGCCGCCGAGAACGGCGAGAACGCCGACGTGGTAATCACAGAGATCGGGGGAACGACCGGCGATATCGAGGGGCTTCCGTTCCTCGAAGCGATCAGGCAGATGAGGCTCGACCAGGGCCGCGATAACGTTCTGTACATTCATCTTACGCTCGTTCCGTACATCAAGACGGCTCATGAGATAAAGACCAAGCCGTCCCAGCACAGCGTCAAGGGCCTGCGCGAAATCGGTATCCAGCCCGATATCCTGCTCTGCCGGTGCGACAGGCCGCTGTCGCAGGAGATCAAGGCGAAGATAGCGCTTTTCTGCAACGTCGAGGAACGCTCGGTGATAGAGGCGATAGATGCAGAGTCGATCTACTACGTCCCGCTGAAGCTGTGGAAGGAGGGACTCGACGACATTGTGGTCGAGAAGCTCCGCCTCGATGTCGGACCTCCGGATCTCGACGAGTGGGAGAAAATGGTCCACAAGATATTCTCGATGACCGAGAGCATCGACATCGCGATCGTCGGCAAGTACATCCAGATCGTCGACGCCTACAAGAGCATCATAGAGTCGTTCACCCACGCCGGCGTCGCCAACGATGTCCACGTAAACCTCAGGTGGGTCGACGCGGAGAAGATAGAGGAGGATGGACCGGAGAAGTGGCTCGAGAGCGCAGACGGTGTCCTCGTTCCCGGCGGCTTCGGAGAACGGGGGGCCGAGGGCAAGATAAAGGCGGTCAAATATGCCCGCGAGAACGGCGTCCCGTACCTCGGGATCTGCCTCGGCCTCCAGATGGCCGTAATTGAGTTCGCCCGCAACGTCTGCGGCCTCGACGCCGGATCGAGCGAGTTTGATCCCGACGTCCCGCATCCCGTCATCGACCTGATGCTTGACCAGCGCAGCAAGTCGAAGATGGGCGGCACGATGCGTCTCGGCACCTACCCCTGCGTTCTGCAGGAGGGGACGCGCGCCCGTGAGCTCTACGGCGTCGACGAGATAAGCGAGCGCCACCGACACCGCTGGGAAGTCAACAACGCGTACCGCGAGACACTCGCCGCTAATGGCCTCGTATTCTCCGGGCTCTCCCCCGATGGCGATCTTGTCGAGATAATAGAGTTACCGGGACATCCCTACTTCATCGCAGGACAGTTCCACCCCGAGCTGAAATCCCGCCCCATGAGGGCGCATCCCCTCTTCAGGGGGCTCGTGGCCGCCTCGAAAGAGCTGAGCCGCACCCGCGCGCAGGGTGAGGGCACGGTCGCCGCGGGCCACGACGGTTAGCGGGAGAAGCTATGGATTCTCTTTCCATAGGAGACTTGATCTGGGAGCCGGAGCGCATGCCGCTCCTGATCGCCGGCCCGTGCGTTCTCGAAGACGAGGACGAGGCGATGAGGATCGCTTCGGCCTGCGTCGAGCTGGCCGACGAGTTTGATTTTCTCTACGTTTTCAAGTCAAGCTATCTGAAGGACAACAGGTCCTCGGTCGATTCATACACAGGGCCGGGGCTCGAGAAAGGTCTCGGGATGCTCGAGCGGATACGCACCGAGACGGGCGTGCCGGTCCTGACCGATGTGCACTGCAGGGAGGAGGTCGGCCCTGCCGCCGAGGTCTGCGACATCCTGCAGATCCCAGCGTTCCTCTCGCGCCAGACGCGGTTGATACTCGCTGCGGCCGGCACGGGGAAGGTAGTGAACATCAAGAAGGGTCAGTTCCTCTCCCCCGAGAACATGGGCAACGCCGTGGAGAAGGCGAAGGCGGGGGGCGCGGCCGGGATCATGATCACCGAACGGGGGACCTCTTTCGGATACAATAACCTCGTCGTCGACATGACGGCCTTTCCGAGGATGAAATTGTTCGGCGTTCCGGTTATATTTGATGCGACGCACTCGCTGCAGCTCCCCGGCGGCCTCGGGGACCGCTCGGGCGGGCGGCCGCAGTTCGCGGCGGCGCTGGCACGTGCGGCCATGGCGGCCGGAGCGGACGGCCTGTTTATTGAGACCCATCCCGATCCGCTGTCGTGCAGCTGCGACGCCGAGGTGATGCTGCCGCTGACCGGCCTGGAGGGGCTGCTCCGCGATGCGTCGAGGATATTCCACGGGAACAGAGATGACTGAAAAAACGGGATCGAACAAAAATCAGGATATAAAACAATCTGCCGATGAGTGTCTCGATACGGCCGATTCTCCCGGCGCTGATCTCAAAGGGGAAGCCCTCGATCTCGGCCGCGAGGTGATCGCCGTCGAGATCGAAGGCCTCGAGGAGCTGCATCGATCGATTGGGCCGCAGTTCGGCGAGGCTGTCGAGCTGATCCTCTCCTGCGACGGCAAGGTGATAGTCTGCGGCATCGGCAAGTCGGGGCTCGTCGCCCGCAAGATCGCAGCGACGCTGAGCAGCACCGGCACCCCGTCGGTTTTTCTCCACTCTGTCGAGGCGGCCCACGGCGATATGGGAATGGTCTCCGAGAACGACATCTTCCTCGCGGTGAGCAAGAGCGGGGGAGACGACGAGTTCTCCAAGCTCCTGCCCTACCTCCAGGCTATCGGCGTGAAGATGATCGCCATAACGGGCAATCCCGAATCGAGGCTTGCGAAGGAGAGCGACGTTGTCATCCTGATACCGGCCGGAAAGGAAGCCTGCCCGATGGACATCGTGCCGACGACGAGCACGACCGTATCGATGGTGCTCGGTGACGCACTCGCCGTAGCGGCGTTCCGGAAGAGGGATTTCGGAAAGGAAGATTTTGCCCGCCTGCATCCGAGCGGCGTGCTCGGCAGGCGACTGACTCTGACCGTCGGCGAGCTGATGCACAGGGACAAACAGGTGCCTTCCGTCGGCCTCGAGACCCCGCTGCGCGACGCCCTGATCGAGATAGTCGAAAAGCGGCTCGGTTGCACGGCGGTCACCGACGGCGACGGCAGGCTCGCGGGGATCATCACAGATGGTGATCTCAAGAGGATAATGATAAATAATGCCGACGCGCTCGGGTTTCCAGTATCGGACCTGATGACGAAGTCTCCGCTCACCACCGGCGCCGGGGTTCTCGCAGTAGAGGCGCTCGAGCAGATGGAGATGAATCCGAAAGGCCCGATCACCCAGTTCTTCGTCGTGGACGGAGAAGGCAAGCTCGAGGGACTGATCCACATCCACGACATCCTGCGCGCCGGGCTCAAGTAAGGGATCATAGAGACCCCGCCCCGAACATTGGGACACATGTCTGATTCGATCTTCAGGATCTGGTCCATGGCGCGCTATGAGGCGAAAGTCATCATGCGCGGGTGGACCTTCCGCACGGCCTTCCTGCTGCCCCTTGTATTCCTCGGCGTGTTTCTGCTTACGAGAATCTTTCATTCGAGATTTGCCGTTGCATTGATAATCGGCTGGCAGATCAGCCCCGAATCGACACCGTGGATAGTGACCATCCTGTATTCAGTCTATTCCGGCGTCGTTCTCGCGGCGGTCGCGACAAATTCCGGATGGAGGGAATGGAAACTCGATACCCTCGATGCGGCGAGGGTCCGACCCTGGTCGAATGTCGAGTACGCAATCGGGAAACTGGCCGGGCAGATGATCTGCTTCATTATCATGACCGTTTTTGTTCTCCTGTTCACTCTCGGAATCAACCTGTACAGCCCCGGGATGATGATCTTCAAGGAGGGTTATCTGCTGTACCCCCTGATAATCTGTATACCGGCCTTCTTTTTCATAGCGGGCTTATCGATGCTCATCTCAAGAATCGTGCGAAATCAGATGTTTTCCCTGCTGATTATCACGGCGACGGTACTGCTTTCGGTCTCCACGGCTGACAGGTACTTTCATCTATTCGACATCACCGCGTTCCGGCTGCCGCTCCTCTTTTCGAGGATAACCGGCTTTTCGTTCCCGGAGCTCATTGCCCGGCAGCGCCTTTTCTATCTCTCGGCGGGGCTGGCACTGGCCGGTGTGACCGCGATCACCTCGCGTCGACCCCCTGGCAGACGTTTGACGCCTGCGGCAGTATCGGTGGTCACTGCTGTTCTTCTATCGATCTCCATCTATGCAGGGATCCAGTATGTCAATTACTTTTTGACAGGAGAAGAACTCAGGAAAAATATAAGGGAGGCAAGCGCCCCCTTCCGCCCCGTTCCCAGGATCGTACCTCTGGATTACGACATCTCGGTCGATCAGGAAGGCCGTGCGATCGACTGCATCGTCCGCATGGTCCTCGAAAACAGGACGGGGTCGCCTGTTGACAGGTATGTCCTGACTCTCAACCCCGGTCTGCGGGTGACCAATATCATGAGGGGAACTCGAAGCATCGAATTCAAGCGCGACGTTCACATCCTCGAGGCGGTGCCCCCGCAGCCATTGAAACCCAGCGGACGGGACACAATCGAAATCCGGTACGAGGGGATCGTGGACTGCAGGGCGATGTTCAGCGATATCCCGGAAGGAATACGCTCCGATAACCTCTCGTTCAATGATATTATTACAGGTATACGAGTACGTTTTTCGGGGATGGATCTTTTCAGGGTGCCAAGGGATCTGGCGCCTCTGCGCTACGATTACATGCTTCTCGTTCCCGCCGCCATGTGGTACCCCGTGCCCGGACTTCCCTACGATCCGCGAAATCCGGAAGACGATCACAGGGTTTTCTCGAGATTCAGGATGCGTGTCAGGCCCCGCAAGGGCCTCGATGCCGTTTCGCAGGGAAAGACGACCTTCGGCGAAGACGGGGACTTTCTGTTCGAACCGGAGTATCCGCTGACGGGTATAACACTGGCTATCGGGGATTTCAGGACGAGGACGATAGAGATTGATTCACTGGAGTATTCCCTCTGTTCCACCCCATGCAGCGAGGATCTGATCGGCCTGATGGAATGTGTCTCGGATACGCTGCCTGGCATGATCTCTTATCGCAGGGACAAGTTCGAATATTCCCTGGGCCTGTCATATCCTTTCAGAAGACTGACCCTGCTGGAGGTCCCGGCTTCGTTCTGGCCCTTCAATCGACCCCTGCGGGACACCGGATTCGGTTTAATCCAGCCCGAGTTAATCCTCGTTCACGAGAGAGGCATGACGAAAGGAATCTCCTCTCTCCCGGTATGGATCGGTGATAATAAAAGAAATGAAGGCAGGAGACGGGGAACGATCAAAGAGAATAACTTTTTTTTGGTTTTCTGGTCTCTGGGGGAGTTCCTGTCCAACGTGTGTTCTTTCAAACACAATATCTACCCGATGTATTTCAGACATTCGACCGGTATCGCCACGTCGCAATATCCTCATCTCGGCCTGCTTTTCGAGCATCTGACCGGAGAAAACGTCCTTTGCCGGGAGCGCCGTAGAAGCTGGACGAGTGACGGCTTCACCGACGGAGAGCGCGCAAGCCTGACGATCATGCGCGGAGAACTCCTCGAAGCGGTCATGAAGCCTCACGACTACGGGTGGGCCGGCAACATGATCGGGAACTGGGCGAGCCATCATTATTATCTCATCGACGCCGCGTCGCCGAATGGAACTCTTGAAATATTTCTGCGGGATCTCGTCGAGTCGAACAGGTTCAGGAATATCGAGGAAGACGTATTGCTCGAATCCTTCGCTGAACGGTTCGGGTTCAGGCTCGAGTCGGTAGTTATCGATCTGGAGAATCCCGTCGATATTCCGGGGTATGTATATTCGGGTTTCGATTGTTGTTCGTTTGTCGACGGTGACAGGGAGCGCTTCAGGCTGAGTTTCGATGTGTGGAACCGCGAGAGTCTCCGGGGGGTGCTCGTGATCACAGCCGCCCTCAAATATACGCAGGTGGTAAGGAAGACCCTGAAACGGAAGGTCAAGAATCCGGTTGTTGCCATTGAGGCTCTTGAACCCGGAGAATCGCGGCGTGTCGAGTTTACACTTGATTACGAGCCGATAACGGTATGGATAAATACGATGATATCGAGGAACGTGCCGTCTCGGATAACCTGGGGTCCCGGAATAGAGGTTCGCGGCTCGTGCGGTGCAGGGCGCAGGGATCCCGGGGGAATCGATATGTCCGATTTCGAAGACGGAAGCATCGTCGCAGACGATCAGGATTCCAGATTTAGGACGATTGACGGGGACGGAGGAGGGTTCCTGCGAAGACTGCTGCCCGGATCGGATGGTGATCGAGAGTTCATCGACATCCTAGAGGTCATGAAGGAGCCGCCTTCCAGGTGGAGCACGGCGCTCCATGAAGGATTTTTCGGTACATATGTCAGGTCCGCCAGCTGTATCAGGGCCGGCGTCGGCGGATCGAAGGCGGTCTGGCGGGCCCGGATACCAGAAGATGGTTCGTACGATGTTTACTGCTATATCTATGATCGTTTTCGAGGGTCCAATCCGGAGAGCAGAAAAAAGCATGGCCTCGACCGGATCGAGCACCATTACACCGTCTATTACTCGGACGGCTCGAGCGAGATCGTGCTCCTTCCCGACCGGTGCGAGGACGGGTGGAACATGCTCGGCAGGTACTGGTTCGAGGCGGGAGAGGCGATCATCGAGCTCTCCGACGAGTCACCGGTGCTCTACGTTATTGCCGACGCGGTCAAGTGGATAAAGAAAGACTGACGCGTGCATCCGGGCGGCCTCTCTAACCCTCTGAATCAACACCTCTTGAATATTATGGCACATTAATTGCTTTAATCATCTCCAGACCTGTGTTATACCTTGAAAAGCGGTAAGTTATTTGCCTTGTTTTTCAACATGTTACGTGAGATGACGCGTTTCGTGGCGGTAGGGCACAGGAGGAAAAGGGTTGTCCAGTGACCTGCGGAAAAGAATAAAAAAAACGGCCCGACGGCTCGGCGAGACAGTTCTCGTCAAAACGCTCGTCTTTCTGGCCGTTACCCTGCCGCGACGCACTGGTCTCTCACTGTTTACATTTTTCGGAATGGTTTCGTACAGTTGCTATCGGAAGAATAGGGTGCGCGCCCACGAGAACATCGCACGCGCTTTCCCCGGCACGCCGGCGGTTGTCGTGAAGGCGATAGCCAGGGGGGCTTTCAGGTCAATCGGGAAGAATTCCCTCGATGCCCTCAGGCTGACCCGCCAGACGAAGCAGCAGGTGCTCGAGTCGTGTCTTGTCTCGGGCGAGGAGAACCTCGGGCGTGCCCTGGCCCGCGGAAGGGGAGTGCTGGCGATCACCGGCCATATCGGATGCTGGGAGGTGCTCGGCGCCTACCTCTCCGGGAAGGGGTACAGGGTCAGCGTGATAACGAGAAGGCTCAGCAACGGGACGCTCAACAGGATGCTCATCGAGATGAGGTACAGGCACGGAGTGGAATCGTTCCACCGCGGGAACACGGCGGTCGCCGGGTACCGCGCTCTGAGAAGAGGGGAGATTCTCGGGATGCTGGTCGACCAGAACATCAACAGCGACGGGATCATGGTTCCCTTCTTCGGCAGGCCCGCCTGGACGCCGTTAGGCCCGGCCGTCTTCGCCCTGCGGAGCGGGGCGGCGGTTGTACCGATGGCGATCCACATGCAGCCCGGCGGGATGCACCACATCACGATACTGCCCGAGATAGAGCATCCACAGGAGGACCTGCCCGAGGAGAAACGGCAGGCCGTTCTCACGAAAGACCTGACTGCGGCGATAGAGAAGCTCGTGAGGCTCTATCCGCAGCAGTGGGTCTGGTTTCATGACAGGTGGCACATTCGTACGGAACATCTGGAAAAAGTCGAGAATTCGGGATATCTTGAGATGGATGGTACCGCGTGAACGCGCCGTCCGCACGGGTGTATAATACAGCGCGGACCTGGTGGAGGCCGTGATGAAGATGACGAGAGAAAAAACAGCGATACTCCTTGCCTGCGCGGCGCTGGCCGCGGCGGCGCTCTCGTGCGGCCAGGGCGACAGGCCGCAGCGGTCGCTCGGCACGACGGAGATGGCCGACCAGGAGTTCTCCGACTTCACCACTATGGAGAGCGATTCGGGACGGGTGAAGTGGACCCTCGAAGCGCCGGTGGCGAGGGTATATAACCTCAGAAAGTTGCTTGTGACCGACAATCCGAAGATTACCTTCTACGACGAGAACGGCGAGGTCACCTCAGTACTGACCGCGGACAAGGGCGAGTACAACCAGGTCTCCCACGACCTGACCGCCCTGGGGAACGTCGTCGTCACGACGACTGAGGGGTACACCCTCGAGACGGAGAGCCTCATAATGATCCGCGAGCTCGGAGAGATACACTCGGAAGATTTCGTCAAGATCACCAGGGGGAACGACGTCCTGACGGGATACGGTTTCCAGGGATATCCGGAACTGAAGAATGTAGAAATAAAACGCGACGTGAGGGCCTCCCTGCGCGACGAGGAGGGCCTGATAGATGAGGAAGTCAGGAAGGAAAAGGAAGGAAAGGGAAGTGGGGATGAGTGATTCTTCCGCCAGCAGGAGCAACGGCAGGGGACTTGGCTGCGACGGCCTGGTCAAGGCCTACGGCAAGAGACGGGTCGTCGGCGACGTCTCGATAAACGTCAGCCGCGGCGAGGTTGTAGGTCTTCTCGGCCCGAACGGCGCCGGGAAGACAACGTGCTTCTACATGATCGTCGGCATGGTCAAGCCAGACGGCGGGACGGTCTACCTCGACGGCCATGATATCACGGGGCTGCCGATGTACCGCAGGGCCCGTAAGGGGATAGGCTATCTCCCCCAGGAGGCGTCGATTTTCCGCAAGCTCACGGTCGAGGATAATCTCAAGGCGATCCTCGAAACGCTGAAGATCTCGAAGGCCGAGAGGGAGGAGCGCCTCGAGAGCCTCCTGAGGGAGCTCAACGTCGAGCACCTGCGCAAGAGCTACGGCTACCAGCTCTCCGGTGGAGAGAGGCGCAGGGTCGAAGTGACCCGTTCGCTCGTTACCGAGCCTTCCTTCATGCTTCTCGACGAGCCGTTTGCCGGAATCGACCCGATCGCCGTGGCAGACCTGCAGGGGATCGTCATGAAACTCCGCGAGAGGGGACTCGGCGTCCTCATCACCGATCACAATGTCCGGGAGACGTTGTCAATAACCGACAGAGCGTATATCATGTATGAGGGAAGCATAAAGCGCTCCGGAACCGCGGATGATCTGGCCTCCGACCCCGAGGTGAGGGAAATCTACCTCGGCGAGGCGTTTCGTCTGTAAGTAAGGACGGATATAGATGGAAATGAAACTAGGTATGCGTCTGGGTATGCAGCAGCGGCTGGTGATGACGCCGCGGCTGCAGCAGGCCCTGAAACTGCTGCAGATGCCTACCCAGGAGCTCCAGCAGGTACTCCGCCAGGAGATCCTGCAGAACCCGCTTCTCGAGGAAGTCGACGAGATCGAGGAGAATCTCGAGGACGAAGCGCCGGTGGAAGAGGAAGAAGAAGCGGCGGGGGTGGAGAAGGACGAGCAGGCGGCCAAGGACGACCAGGAAAACTGGGACGACTACTTCGAGACGGCCTTCGGGATGGGCGGTACGCAGGCGGAGATCGAGGAGAGGGAAGATTTCCTCGAGAGGGTCCCCGTCGCCAAGCCGAGTTTCTCGGAGTTCCTCATGAGCCAGCTCAGGCTCGCCACCAAGGACGAGAAGGTCCTCGAGATCGGCGAGTACATCATCGGCAATCTCGACGACTCGGGATACCTCGTATGTCCCCTCGAGGATATCTCGCGCACCTGCAGCGCATCAATCGAGGAGGTCGAGGATGTGCTGAAGATCATCCAGACTTTCGAGCCGTCCGGGATCGGCGCGCGAGACCTGCGGGAAGGTCTTCTCATCCAGCTCGAGGTGAAGGGCCTCTCGGACAGCATGGCCGCGAAGATCGTCGCCGAACATTTTGAGGAGTTCAAGCAGAAGAAGTATCTCGACATCAGCAAGAAGCTCAAGATATCGATCAAGGAGGTTCAGGCGCAGGCGGGAGTCATCGGGAGTCTCAGCCCGAAGCCCGGCCTCGACATCATCTCAGAGGATCCGAAGTACATCATCCCCGACCTGATTGTCGAGCGCGTGGGCGACAAGTTCGTTGTCTTTCTCAACGACCGCAACGTCCCGAGGCTGCGGATAAGCCAGTCGTACAGGAGCGAGCTCCAGAGCAACCACGAGATCAGCGATGAGACGAGGAACTTCATCCAGGGGCGCCTCAAGAACGCCAAGTGGCTGATCCAGACAATCGAGCAGCGCCGGCGGACGATGATAAAGGTGATGGAGAACATCGTCGAGGCGCAGATGGATTTTTTCGAGAAGGGCGCAGGCTACCTCAGGCCGCTGACGCTTCAGCAGGTGGCGGGGAAGATCGGTATGCACGAGTCGACCGTCAGCAGGGTGACGACGAACAAGTACGTACAGACTCCGCGCGGCGTATTCGAGCTGAAGTATTTCTTCAGCAGCGCGCTGAGCACCGAATCGGGCGGGGAGGTCTCGGCTAAAAGCGCGAAGCTCAGGATCAAGGAGATCATCTCGAAAGAAGATACGAAAAAGCCGATGAGCGACCAGAAGATCGCCAACCTTCTCAGGAAGGACGGGCTGATCATAGCGCGGCGCACCGTCGCGAAGTACAGGGAGCAGCTGGGGATCCTCCCGGCGAGGCACCGGAAAGAGTACTAGATATTGAATGCCTTTAAGGTGACAGGCTATAGATGACATTCAACACGAGTACACGCCGCAGTGAGAGGCTTCCCGCGTGGCTGAGGAGAAAGATTCCACTGGCCACGGAATCTTCGAGGATAGAGGGAGCCGTCAGGCGCAGGAATCTCCATACAATATGCAGGGAAGGCCTTTGTCCCAACAGGGCGGAGTGCTACTCGAAGGGCAAGGTCACCTTCATGATGCTCGGCAACGTATGCACCCGCGGGTGCGGATTCTGCTCGGTGACGAAGGGATCGCCCGGAGCGCCCGACCGCACAGAGCCGGAGAGGATCGCCGACGCGTCGAGCGAGTTGGGTCTAAGCCACGTGATCGTCACGTCCGTCACGCGCGACGACCTCCGCGACGGAGGCGCCTCGTGGTTCGCCGGGGTCATCGGGGAGCTTCACGCCCTCGATCCCGCCCCGGTCGTAGAGGTGCTTGTGCCTGATTTTGGCGGCGACCTGAATGCTCTCGACACAGTGCTGGACGCCGGCCCGGATATCTTCTCACACAACATGGAAACAGTAAGAAGACTTTATCCGGAGATAAGAAAGGGGGCCGACTACGACAGGTCGCTCCTTCTCCTCTCCGAAGCGAAGAAACGAAAGAGGGAGGTGCTCACGAAGTCATCTTTCATGCTCGGACTGGGCGAGACGCCCAAAGAAATCTTCGAAGCGCTCGGGGACCTCAGAACTGCCGGGGTGGATTTCGCTGCTCTCGGCCAGTACCTGCGGCCCGGGCTGGACCAGGCGCCGGTCGGCCGGTACCTGAGTCCGGAGGAGTTCTCGAAAATCGGGAACAGGGCACGCGCAATGGGGTTTCTCGAGGTGACAGCGGGGCCCCTGGTAAGAAGTTCGTACCAGGAGAACCGTACGGGAGTTCGTCACAAAGATGGCCGGACGATGCCGGTTGGTTGATGCGAGGAGGATGTGTAATGATTATCACGACGACAGCAAGACATTTCGAAGCCAGTCCCGAACTCATAGAGCACATCGAAGAAAGGATCGGCAGGCTCAAGCGATACTTCGACCATATTCTCAACGTCCACGTGATCATGGACGTCGAAAAATTCCGTCATATTGCCGAGGTGAACGTTCATGTCAACGGGCACGATTTCACAGCCAAGGAAGAGTCGGAGGACATGTACGGTTCGATAGACCTCTCGGCCAAGAGTCTTGAACGACAGATCAAGAAATTCAAGGGAAAGAAGATTGGTAACCAGCACCATCCCCGGAAGAACGGCATCAAGGTAACTTCAGCCGAGAGGATCATCAAAGCGGAGAGTATCGGAAGCGAAGGCGGGATCGACGTAATGGCCCAGATTCCCCACGAGATAGCGCACCTCAGCGTTGAGGAGGCAATAATATCCATGGTGGACCAGGAGAGGGATTTTCTCCTTTTCAATAATGCGGAATCGGGTAAACTGAACTTCGTGTACAAACGGTCCGATGGCCATTACGGGGTCATCAACAGTCTCGACTGACAGGGGCCGAGGTTCTCGATCCGGAGGAAACCAGTGCCACAGGAATATACGGTAAAGGAATTCTTCGAGGAGAATTCCGAAGAGTTCGATCTCGAGGTCCTGACGGACAACCTCGGGGGTCCGATACCGATCACCAGCGAGGACATACACCGGCCGGCTTTCGCGCTGACGGGGTTCATGGAGAACTTCCTCCACAAGCGTATACAGATCATAGGCGAGACGGAGCTGCTCTATCTCGAGTCGCTTGACAAGGGACAGGTCGCAGACGCTGTTGCGCGGCTCTTCTCCCAGCCGCTTCCCTGCATCATTGTCACAAAGGGCCTCGACGTACCGAAGAAGCTTCTCGATCTCACCGTCGAGCACGGTGTGCCGCTGCTGCGAACCACGATGCAGACGACCGAGTTCATCCACGAACTGACCGGGTATCTCGAGTTGATTTTCGCGCCGCGGACGCTGATACACGGCTCGCTGGTCGACGTCTACGGAGTGGGGCTCCTTTTCTCCGGCCGCAGCGCCATCGGAAAGAGCGAGATCGCCCTCGACCTCGTCGAGAGGGGCCACAGGCTCGTCGCAGACGACGTCGTGGAGACGGTCAGGCACGGGGACGCCATACTCGGGCGCGGACGGGAGCACCTCAAACACTACATGGAGATCCGCGGCATCGGCATCATCAACGTGATGGACGTGTTCGGGATCAGGGCGGTAAGGATCCAGAAGAGAGTAGAGGTCGTGGTCCAGCTCGAGGACTGGGACCCGTCGAAGGACTGGGACCGCCACGGGCTCGACGAGCACTACACCGATATTCTCGGCATCGAAGTGCGCCAGGTCGTCATCCCGATATTTCCCGGCAAGAACATCACTGTGATCGCAGAGACGATCGCGCTCAATCACATGCTCAAGGTCTACGGCATCGACGCCGCCAAGCGCCTCGACCAGCAGCTTCTCGACATGATGGAGAGCGACAAGAAGACGAGGCGCTATCTTCTCTACGATCACGAGTAGGAGCCATGACAGACAAGGACATTACCGGGATAATAGTTACCCACGGACAACTCGGCGAGGAACTTCTCAGGACGGTCGGCCTGATCGTCGGCGAGGTCCACGACTGTTACGCGCTGTCGAGCTCCGACCTGGGAGACGAGAAGGTAGTCAGGTCGATTCACGAGATACTCGACAGGAATAATGCGAAGGGCACAGTGGTCTTCGTCGATTATTTCGGGGGTTCCTGCGGCGCGTTGTGCGTAAGGGCGACCCGCGGGATCGAGGGCGTAAAGGTCATCAGCGGGGTGAACCTGCCCATCCTGCTCGATTTCGTCACGAAGCAGGGGATCATGGGGCTCGACGAGATCGTGGACCATCTGATCCACCGCGGCCGGGAAAGCGTCAGGGTCATAGAGCTCTGACAAGGTGACGGCGGCGGTTAACGGCCGGGCGGAAGATTCCACAGTACAGCAAGGGTCGGAGGGAAGAACGATGGTGATTCTGTTCCGTATAGACGACAGGTTCATACACGCGCAGGTCGTGGTGGGATGGGGGAGAAGGCTGAAGCCCGACCGGATAGTGCTTGCCGACGACCTGGTGAACGCCGAGGACTGGGAGAAGGAACTCTACGCGAGCGCCGCCGGGCCCGATTTCAAGGCCACGGTCCTTTCCCTCGCCGAGGCGGCCGGGCAGATCGTCGGCGGCGTCTTCGACAGCGAGAAGATCTTCCTGCTCGTCAGGGGGCCGGCAGAGGCGCTTGAGATACTCGACATGGGGCTGGAGACGACAGAGATAAACGTCGGCGGGCTTCACTTCCGTGAGGGCCGGGAGAAGATCACCGAGAACGTCTGGGTCGACGAAGGGGAGAGAGGAGTCCTGCGCGATATAGTGAAGAAGGGGATAACGCTCGAGGCGAGGGCGCTTCCGGGCGACGAGAGAGTAACGATCAACTCGAAGGTGGTCTGATCGGAAGGCGGGGCATATGCCGGGTAAGGTGACATTCATTCTGGGGATCCACAATCATCAGCCGGTCGGCAATTTCGATCATGTCATCGAAGAGGCCTGCAAGAAGGCCTACCTGCCGTTCATAGAGGTGATGAAGGACTATCCGCGCGTCCCGTTCGCACTGCACTGCAGCGGGATACTATGGGACTGGTTCGCAGAAAAGCATCCCGAATATACCGGAGCGGTCGCTTCGATGGTCTCGGCCGGCCAGGTCGAGATCATGTCGGGCGGTTACTACGAGCCGATCCTGACGATCATCCCCGAGAGGGACAGGCAGGGGCAGCTGGCGATGATGAAGGATTTCGTCGACGGCGCGTTCGGCGTGAAACCGCGCGGCTGCTGGCTGACCGAGAGGATCTGGGACCCGCACCTGCCCGACACACTGTCGAAGGCGGACCTTGAATATGTGATCGTCGACGATTCCCACTTCAAGAGCACCGGCTTCACCTCGCAGCAGATGCGCGGATTTTTCCTTTCCGAGGAGAACGGCGTGTACATAAACGTATTCCCGATAGACAAGACGCTGCGGTACCTGACCCCCTTCCACGATCCGCAAGAGGCGATAGTGCATCTCAGAGCGATCTCGGAGGAGCCGGGCGGTGAGAGGAAGATCGCCGTGCTGGCCGACGACGGCGAGAAGTTCGGCCTCTGGACAGGGACGTATGACCTTGTCTACAGGCGCGAATGGCTGCGCAGGTTCTGCGACGCCCTGATGGAGAATTCCGACTGGCTCGAGGTGTCGACATTCTCGAGGGTCATCGATGAGACTCATCCCAGGGGCATCGTGTATCTTCCCACCGCCTCGTACAGCGAGATGATGGAATGGGCCCTCCCGCTGCGTGCGCAGGAGGCCTACCAGGACGCGAAGGGACTCCTCGCAGGCAGCGGGCGTTTCCCCGACGCGGCCGAGGTGGTGAAGGGCGGCTTCTGGCGTAACTTCCTCGTCAAGTACGAGGAGGCGAACTGGATGCACAAGAGGATGCTGCGTGCCAGCGCGCTTCTGGATGAATCCGGGAAGGTCGATGCGGAGGCGAGGAGCCATCTCTACCAGGCGCAGTGCAACTGTGCTTACTGGCACGGTCTCTTCGGCGGTCTCTATCTGCCGCATCTGCGCAGCGCGATATTCAGACATGTCCTCGAGATGGAGGCGGTCATGGCACGGCCCGCCCTGGAACGAACGGATATCGACGGTGACGGGGTGGAGGAGGTGATCTTTTCCTCGCCGAAGATGCAGGCTTTCTTCAAGGCGAAGGGCGGCGTCCTGCGAGAGCTCGATGACATGCGCGCGAGGTTCAACCTTACCGATACTCTGACGCGGCGCGAGGAGATATATCACAGGAATCTCAGGGATCTCGAAAAACACGAGACCGGGGGAGGAGAGGCGGTCAGCATTCACAATCTCGCCACGGCTAAGGAGGAGGGGCTTGCGAAGAGGCTCCTTTACGACCGCTGGCCGAAGGCTTCCCTCTCGGACAGATTCATGCCCGCCGATACAACGCTCGACGAGTTCGCGTCGGGCGCCTACGCGGAGCTGGGCGACTTCGTCGATGGCCTGTATGATATCGAGACCGAAGGCGATGACGTTGTCATTATGGCGAGGGACGGCTCGGTCGCACCGGACGGCTCTCCCGTGCCGGTAAGGGTCGAAAAGAGAATCACGCTCGACGGCGGCGGTGTGTCGATGAACGTCGACTACACGGTTACGGCCGGCGGGAAAGGGCTTTCATGTCTTTTCGCCGTCGAGAACGTTTTTTCCTTCCTCGCCGGAGACGCGCCCGACAGGTATTTCGAGATCCCCGGCCGGAAGATCGGTGGGGGGAGGAACCTCGCCTCGAGAGGTGTCGAGGAGGACGTGGAGACATTGAGAATCATAGACGAGTGGATGGACCTCTCCGTGACCCTCGAGATGTCGCCCGGCACCGGCCTGTGGAGATATCCTATCGAGACCGTCTCGAATTCCGACTCGGGATTCGAGAGGGTCTATCAGGGCTCAGCCGTCGTGGCGGTGAGAAGACTTGATCTCGAGCCGGGAGAAGCGGAGAGGTTCACATTGACTATTAGGTCTCGGTCGGTCTCACAGTAAACCCCAATGATGCATAAAACTCAGTCAATACTATAAAATACGCTGCATTCAGCAGGCTTTGCAATATAACTTTGAAGTCTCGCTGGACGGCCTCATTGCCGCTCATGGTTAAGACCAACCGTCCACCAGGTTTTGTAAGACGGCCTGCACGGCGGATCAAAATGTTTCTGATGCTTGAAAGCTTCTCGAAGACCCAGAGTGCCGGTCTTGTGGCAGTAGTTGTGCGGCAACGTGGTTTCGTTTGCATCTGAAACTCTCGGGTCAGGTTGTGGGCCATGATCCCCGCATGCATGTACATCCGATTGCCTGCCCAACTGCGCGTCGGGATGTAATCCATCTGACAAAGTGACTTCACCTCGCCGATGAGACCCTCCTGCGATCCGCGCCCATGATGGAAAGCAATAACGTTTTTAGCGGAGATCCGCTTGTTGGTCACTATCACCTTGTAACAATAATTCCAGGCCACCAGCTCGAAGAGATCCAATTGAACCGGTTTCTTCGAGCGCCGAGCAACCAATGGAGATAGAAAGCATTCAGGGCCATCCATTAGTACTGGCGTAAAATTTCAAGATTTTAGGTTATATACAATTGACAACTATCCAACTATAAATATAATGGAATTATAAACATCTTATTGGGAAATATCCGAATTAGTAAAAATATATCGCAAGAAAAGTTTCCTGTAAGCGAATCTGCAAAGAGCCTTGCAGTAGAAGCTTTTTAAGTCGTATGTTATCGTTTAACAGGGGGGAATGGTGAATATACGCCGAAAGTCGATATATATACTCGGAATCGTTATTATATCTATTTCAGTTGCTTACTCAAATCCAGAAATGTCGACTTATTCGACTACACCTCCCGACATTAAAACACTGGAACTTAGTACCGGCTCATACAAATACATTGCTCGCGAGTTGCTTGTGCAACCAAAAACTGGTGTAAACATCAATGATGTTATGACACTTCTGTCAGGCTATAGCGCAGAAATATTTAACAGCGACGCATTTACAAAGAACAGGCATTCGGTTGTGAGATTTCCAGTCTCGGCTGACCTGTTGCAGATTCAGAGCGAACTTAAAAATGATGCCCTTATAGAGGCCGCCAATTTAAATTATGTAGGAACATTTCATACTCTTGATGAGTATTTTGATGAGCAGTGGCCACTGCGAAAAATCGAGGCTCAAGAAGGGTGGGATAACTACACAACAGGCGATCCATCGGTAATTGTCGCTATTCTA
>JAUWCL010000055.1 GCA_030609325.1 Candidatus Krumholzibacteriota bacterium | reverse complement strand
GAAGGAGTATTTCAGGTTCTGGAAATTCAAGCATGTCGACGAGGAGGCTTTCCTTGCCGTATGCGAGGACGTGACGGGGGCGGATCTCGACGATTTCTTCAAGCAATGGATCCACTCGGTGAAGAACTGCGACTACGCTCTCGAAAGGTTCAAATACAGGGAAGAGGACGGGGTCCACCGGGCCGACGTGAGAATCAGGCGCAGGGGCGAGATAATCGTGCCTCTCACCCTCGAATTCACCCTCGAGAACGGCGACGTCATCAGGGAGCAAGTCGACGGTATGCCGAGGGAGATCGAGAAATCTTTCCCCTTCGCGTTCAGGCCGAGGTCGATCTCTATCAATCCCGAAAACGAGATCCTCGACATCTACCAGCTCAACAACAATTCCTCCGGCAAGAGGAAATGCGCCATCGAAAACCCCTGGCGGTCCGAGTGGCCGGCCGCGTCGAAACTCCACGAATTCTTTCCCATAGGGTGGTACAACGAGGTCGACGGCGTCAAGGCGGGCCTCAGGCTCAAGAGCAGCTACGACGACACCTATAACAAACTGATCCTCCAGGGACTATACGGCATCGAGAGCAAGACGTTCGACTTCTACCTCAAGTACAGCCATCCGGTCGGATGGCTCGGGCGTGCGACCACGCTGAACCTCGAAGGGTTCTACAGGGAGGGCAGGCAGGGAGCATCGTTCGTCCTCGACAAGATCCAGAGAAGCAGCCTCAGCGACCCGAAGCCGAAGTACTGGCAGTTGAGGCTGCTCTATCACGATCTCTTCGACCAGGACTACGTCTATCCCGGCACGTACGACGAAGGCACCAACCTCAGCCTCGGCGGCAGTCTCAAGCTGGCGCCGAAGACGGATATCCTCGCCACATCACTCAAGCTCGATTACGACAGGTCACTATGGGGGAGCAGCCAGAGCTACGAGAAGTTCTCGCTGGAGACCCGCGTCTGGCCCACGCACAGGTTCGGCTTCTGGCTGAAACCCAAGCTGCGCCTCTGGTACGGCAGCAGCGCGATCGATCCGCCTGAGCAGCAGAAACGGAACCTCGCCGGCGCCGGCGTCCTCGAGAAAGAGAAGTATTTCTGGCTCCGCAGCGCCGGCGCGTTCCCCGAGGATCACTACAGCAACTGGTGCCTCCCGGGGAACTCCAACCTCAGGGGCTACTTCGGCGGCGACTACGCCTTCAAAAGGACCGCTGCGGTCAACACCGAGCTGGGCCTGCCCTTCTGGGTGCCGCGCTTCCTGAGAAGCTCGATGCGGGACCGCCGGCTCTACCTCTTCTACGACGCGGGGCTTGTCCTCGACAAAAGGCCACTGGAGGCCCTGCCGGCCGACCTCGCGGAGAGTCTCGGACGTAATTTCTTCGACTCGTGGATGCAGGACTTCGGCATCGGCATCAAGGTCTGGGTCATCAAGGCGGAGATGCCGCTGTGGCTGAGCCATCCGGAGCTGTCGGGCGAGACCGAGGAATGGGGCGAGAGATGGACGATCGGCATACACGCTCTCTTCTGAGCGGACCTATCTGAATATCTCCCTTATCTCCGGATCGAGATCATCAAACGAGCGGAGCCACTCGATGCGCTCGTCGCGCAGCCGATCCTTCAGCTTCCTGATCTCGTCGTCGGTATAGTACCGGTGTTCGTCGAACCTGTGCAGGTCGAGT